>JANQJB010000156.1 GCA_028281865.1 Marinagarivorans sp. | reverse complement strand
GGGTGGTTTGGATTCCAACCCAGTTTGACTGGCAACGCTACCTGCCCCATTTCCGACTTTGCTTATATCATTAGAAAGCTGCCCTTTGGAATCGATTTCCGCTTGCCCGTTTATTCTGATATCAATATCACTTCGAGGGCCTTTGCCTCCCTTCCCGTCAGTAACTGGTAAGCTTTGGTCGTTAATATTTCGGCCTTTTCCTTCAGCTCTACTCCCAATGACGTCTAACTGAGTATTATGTTTATCAGCAATTTTCTGCAAATCTTTAGCCTCATCTGGTTTAAGTGAATTTTCTGGCAAATCATGTATCTTTTTAGCATCAACAATTTCTCCAGCAGCCTCAGAGTTAGCCTTTAAATTTTCAACCTTCTTCGCTTGATCACCTACATCTGCCATCTTATCGACAGTTTCCGTAAGTTTCTTAACCTTCCCTGAGGGTAATAGATCGGTTGGGTCTGATGAATCGGAAAGAAGCGCTGCGTTCAGTGCGGCGAGGCAACCGGCAGCACCTACCGAAGCACATCCAAGTGCCGTTGCTGTTGTTGCAACGGGAATAGCTACTCCAATTGCTGCATCTTTTGCAGTCCAGCGGGGCAAGCTCCCTTGATCCATGGCGTTAACACGAGTGACGCTTCCAAAAACACTAAACTCCCCAGTAGGATCCGTATATTTCAACGGATTATTCCAAACATAACTATACCTGTTATACGACTGCGAATTCTCCGGATCCTGAATCCAAGGATCCGGACTCACAAACCGCCCCACGACCGGATCATAAACCCGCCCATTCATATGAATAAGCCCAACACCATCCAAATGCTCATGATCGGTAAAGCCACGTGTGGTCGCAAAGGTCATATCCTTTAATGCTGCGCCATTCAGCTTATCGTAACTTACACCTGCCCAGGTTTGATCTTGCCTCCTTCCCCAAGGCTCATTCGCATGAAATTTAATGGTTGGCGAATTAGAATCACGATCATCCGATTTACTTGCAAGTGAACCGATGTGATCACGCGTCATATAGACGTTGTAATTAGAGTCCTCTTTTCTGTTAATAACATGAACACCCCAATCGCCCATATAATGGCGATGCTCCCTACCATCATCGCTATCAATACGCTCGTAAAGTTTGTCGATGTAAACAGTTGTTGAGAGTACGCCGTTATCAATATCACGACGCTCAATACGTTTTTGTAAAGCCCCGTAAATAATTTGTGTTTGGTAACCAGAATTTAAGCCCATATAAGTCGGCTTACCAAAAGCGGAATAATCAATCACCCGTTCACCCGGGCTACCGATCATACGGCCTGCATTATCGTATAAGTATTGACTTCCATTGGCGGAAGAAATGGCATGAGGGCCGGCATTCGAGGCAGCCTGACCATATACAATATCCGTTACCCCATCTTTACGTGTTAAATTACCGTGGATATCGTAGGCATACTTAGTACCGCTATAGCTGCCGTTATTATCGCTACATGTGCTATTAATATTGGCATCGGTTAAGCGGTAAAGTGGGTCATAACAAAAATTCTGTGTAATTGTATTGCCAGAAACACGCAGATCTTTTCGCTGACGTAAATTTCCTTCGGTATCGAAATCGTAAGTATGATGCTGTAAGGTCGTACTATTTAAACTCGCCAAGCGCGATTCAATTAAACCCGTATCAGGTTTAAAGGCCGAGGTTACTGTTGCGCCATTACCATAGTTGATTCCCGTTAAATTACCACGCGCATCGTCACTTAGAGTATCCCAAAGCGGCAAGGTATTGTGATGATTTTTCGCTTGCGTCAGCGCACCATAACTATTATAAAAATTTTCTACGGTAAAGCCGGTAGGATAAGTAATACCTTTAACGCGATTAAAATCATCATAATGCGTTGTTAAGGTAAATTCTTCACCACCAATCGTGTTGATTTTTTCGAACGGCAGTAAACGTCCGTTGGTATAATTGTAAACCTCCTTATGGGCGCGGTCGCTGGTATCAGTGCCTTCAATACTGGCTAATAAACCAAGTTCACCTGGGCGATCGTAAGTCCATGTCTGTATTGCTGAACTACCACAAGAGGTTGTTCCATTATCGATGCGACGAATATTACGATCCAGCTCATCATATTCATAGCAAATACGCTCGCCTTCATCATTGAGCTGCGTTGCCAAATGACCGAATGCATTGTAGTTATAATCAATTTCACCGATATCAGGGTCAATTAACTTTGTTTTACGACCTAATAAATCAAATTGAATTTCGTGATAAAGCGCATCACTCAAATCACTGTTAGAAACACGGATTTTTTCGACATTACCTTGGGCGTCATGCCAATAGGTAACCAAACCATTTAAGGCATCAAGAATTGTTTTTTCCCGACCAAGGGCATCAAAGCGCTGAACTCTAGAGTTGCTTAATGAATCGGTTGTAGTGACGGAAGCTGCGCCGTCAATAACAGAATAGGTAGCCGTTTGAACGCCACCGTTTGGAAAGCTTGTCTGTGTCACACGACCCAAAACATCATAAGTTAAAGCAGTTTCCAGGCTCGCCTCATTCGCTGAATTACGAAACGGTTCTGTCGTAAACGCCGTTAAACCACGGTCATTATATTTTGTACCCACATAATTATAATCACCAAAAGCACCTTTCCAGCGCTTGCCCACTTCACGACCCAGTGCATCGTGATAAGTGCGCGTTGCGGTTGCGCCCGTCGTTTTTTGCTGCACATACCACGCTGCGTCGTTATTATAGGCAAAGCAATTAGCGTCACACTTGCGATAATCAAAAGTACTGGTTATGCCTAGACTTGTCTGTGTTTTTAAACGACCTAGCGCATCATAAGTCATAACAACTGGTATACCATTTGCGTCAGTCGAGCTATCCAATGAACCAAATTCAGCATTAAATACCTCGGTTACACTGTGATCAAGTGCATTTTTTGTAATTAGTGTCCGAACACCATTTGATGCGTATGATTCATTAAATTCAATATCTCGCGCAGTATAATTAATACCATCATTGGTGAATGATCTGACCGTTTCAGTAATTTTCTCTACGGAACCATAATTGTTATAATCAAAGTCCTTTCTCAGCCAAATATTATCTGACCCATTAGGCTCGCGCGTTTCAGTATCGACACGCCCGTTAGAATCAAACGCAAATTTTGAATAACGCGTTATAGAATCTGTAGTCTGCGCTGACGAATCGTAAATAGTAGTGTGAATATAGGGATCTTGAACAAGACCTAATACCCAAGGCCCGTTTGCACTAATGAGATTTAATATATTGGTATTTTCTGTACGCGTTGAAGTTACACCAAATGTGTCACAATGCTTCTCAGTGATATCAAGCGGCGTCCCATAATCATCGTAGTGAATTGCACCCGTTGTTCGATCAGCTTCACTAATTTCGGTAAAGCCTGGGCAACTATTAGTGACTCCATCATTGTAAAAACGTTTTACTGATGTGCTGGCAGGCGCAGTGCTTGTGGAATTTAATTCATAATTTTTTGTTTCATTTTCGACTATATAAGGGAAATAGTAAGGGCTATTAGCCGCGAATGTACGAACCTTCCAATTGGATTTTTGCTCTGAAATAATTTTTGCACCTGCGCCACATTCATCGATATCTCCAGTAAACACACAACGTGTCGATTTCTTTAATGTATTTAAAAGGTAGGATTCGTTGTCCGCAACTTCTTGATAATACTCATTAATAGTACGTATTTTATGAGTATGGCCAGGGATAGTTTCCGTAATGTCAACTTTCTTAAACCCAAGATTCCCAAATCCTCTCCCATGAGATCTTAAATCATAATATCGATATGAGGTACTCGAACTAAGTTCGCCAAGCAATTTAATCTCAAGTTGTTTTACAATCTCGAATCCATGAATACTAGCAGGGTTTGACGGATCAAACTGTCGTCTAACTTCAGGGTTTTCTAGGCTTCCGGCCCCAATAAACTGTCTTGACGTTAAACGCCCCACAGATAAATTGGTTGAACTAAATGTCTGTTCATATACTTCGTTGTTTCCAAAAAGATATTCATAGTTAACTGTAAGTTCACTAGCGCCGTTAGATTCGACAATCGATAGAATCTTATGTTTATCTGGCCCTAGTTTATGCTGGGGGTGTTCTCGTTGTTCATTGGAGTGAGGTACAAGAATTCCATTTCCTGTGGGGTCAATATGAAACTCAGGCCTGCTAGAATCCGCTACACCGTTCAAATTATTTTCTTCAATAAATCCTAAATCCGGGTGACCGGTCGAATAGAGCACAGAGTAAAATTTATTTCGGTTTTCATAAACAATATCCGTTTTTCCATCTTTGTTCACGTCTACCAATTGCCAAGACCTAGTGGGCGCGTTCGATTCGCGATTTGGGTTGCCTCTTATAGATTCAACATTAAATGCTGTGGACCATAAGACAGGAGTAGCAAAGCTTGAACCGGTGGAAAGCGACACATAGATACCGTCTTTATCTACGACCGCTATATCTGACATCCCATCGCCATTGAAATCTCCATATTTCACAGCGGGCATCGTCACCATAACAGGGGATTCATTCATTTCAATAATCTGGCCAAAAGTTGTTATTTCATTCAGGCCCCAATTCCCTTGAAATTCAAACCCACCTGCCGCTAAGCTCCCTCGATTTAATGCTACTTCCGCTCCATATCCAGGATAGAATTTTACAATATCCGGCAAACCGTCGCCGTTCACGTCGACCGGCGACCTAGGGTAGTGAACAACTCTTGAAAATATTCCTGCGACTTCGTCAACAAACATCTCCGACCAATAGGCCGCAAAATCTGAACTGTTGCCCCAGATTTCAACTGGATCAAAACCCCCGCCATTATTAAGCCGAACGTAGATTCCCCCACCTAATAATTGTGTAGTTCCGTCTGCTAATTCACTTTCTACAACAACATGCGGACTATATATATCGACCAGGCCATCACCATTTAAATCTTTTAACAAAAATCCGGTACCAGGGGCACTGATCGAATAAGCTTCTGAAAGTTCGAGTGCTTGGGTATCAGAATTACCGAGATATACAGTAATCTCAAAAGACGTATTCCCCCAGGACCAGCCATTTCCAGTATTTACGCTGATATAATAGTCATCAATGCCATCTCCATTAAAGTCCATCACACCGGGAGTCGCCGGAACCGCAGGAATTTCTGGCCCCCAACTATTGTAAGGTACAAATGGCAACTCCTGAAAAGAGCCGTCGTCCCTTATATATGCACGATGAAGTGAAAAACTACTTGGCCCCGTAAAATATTGATTTAATTCAGATAAACGCTGACCCGTGTTGGCAAGTAATATTAGTTCCATCAACCCGTCGCCATCAAAATCGCCTCGAATAGACCTTGGAACTATCGTTCTACCATGTTCTGTGTTACTTGGGTCATCGGAATCATCTACAAATGGATATACACCGTAGAAGCCGACTTGGTCCTTAGTAGACCTATGGCCTATGGGTCCTGACGATTGTGTGACAGGGTATTCCTTAGAATATAAATACGCGGGAATATCTTCGTCGAAACGCTTATATTCTTCCGGTGATGGATTACTAAAATATTCAGATTTATCATAATCGCTCCAATTAAATTTTATAGAAGGACAATGGTCATCTTTTACTACATTGGGTGAATGACATAATGCAATTTCATTTATTCGCTGTATCCCAACCGGGTCTTCATAATTTGATGACTCTTGATAAGACATATGATAATGCCTTATCGGTGTACCATTTGCGCTAACATCTATTGCATCGATAAGCCTTTCTATACGTTCCTTTTCACCAACCTGATAATGCAAAATTGGAGAAGTTTTATTTCGATAATGAATGCTAACTTGATATACCGCAGAAGTATTAGCCGTAACAGTGTATTGAATACTATTTAAAAATACTTCTCCCATCCCATCGTTACTATAATTGTATTTAACGGCATTTCCATATTGGTCGATCTTGGTATTTAATCTCCACTTATACGCGTCATCTTGAGTGTCCAGGTTAACTGCGTTTGTATTCTGACCAACGAATTCCTTTATTCCGTTGGGATACTCAACAATCCAATAAGACGGCTTTTGTAAATTCGAACCAACACTGGTTATTCTTTTAAACTTCTCGACTTCAGTACGATATTCACTACCACCAACGTGAACCAGTCTTTCGCCATTTAAGCAAAACTTAAAATCGTCATCCGGATGTATCCCACTGATATAACCGTCTCGAACTAAGCTGGCGGAGCACCGACTAATAGTGGTAATTCCAGCAGACAACCGCCAACCCCATCCCATGTAACCATCATTTGCGTTACTGCTGTAAGTTAAGGCCAAATTCGGCTCCATACCATTAATCCCGGGAGGCACTTCAATAGGAATCGAATAATTAAACGAACCGTCTGGACCCACCGAATGCTCCCCCCGAAGCGCCCCATAATAAACATCACCCGTCAAAGTATCGTTTGCAGGGTCCGTCGCAGCACTCGATAAATTCGGCACAGCGTATAAAAGAGCTTCCTGCATATTACCGCTGTATAAAGAGGGAAAAGCAGCATTGGTATCGCCAGTCAGAACGATTTCAACACTGTTATTTGGCCTTAAAACACGAACATCAACAACGCCATCACCGTTAACATCTTCAAAAAACACATCTTGGCCAACAACAGCTTGAGTATAGTTTTGTAGGTCGTCTTCGGGAATGGTAAGGGCCTCAGGTGCGCCATTACCGCCCTCATACAACGCAAAACCGTCCCGGCCAGCAATAATAAGTGGAACCGAAATGTCACCGTGAATAAGCACAAACAGGGGAGCATTGAAAAAGTAGATATCGCCATCCAGGCCATCATTATTAAAATCACCAAAATAGGCTTGGTAATTATTTTCGTTAAGTTTTGCAGCCTGAGCGAATTGGATCGCAAGCAGACCAACGAAAACACCTAATGTGTGCACTAAGCATTTTTTAACAAAATAATTAAACGTAATTTTAGCCATCCCAATCCCCAATCTCATACCAACCCCTCAATTTCCCCAAGAACCCACGCGGCACCAAAGGCCACGCAAGCACAAAATTCAAGCAATTAACTTAATAAATAGACAAAAACGCCGACCAGAACTGGCATTTATAGAAAAGAAGTTAGTAGTCAAACCACTACCAACCCTGCAGTTACAAGAAAGGAACCTCATCCGCGATTAATTTCCTTCTTCAAATAAGAACCGATACCCTAAATAGCTGATGCAACACTACAATAATCCATACAAATAAATCAAGAGCACTACTTAGGTAAAGCCCCCTTCCAACCTTCTTTCAAGCGCTTGTGCAAATCAGCAACAATATTCGCGTAAGCCTTATCATCAACAATATTATTTTGCTCAAGCGGATCTTTTTCAAAATCGTAAAGCTCTTTACCAAATTCCGCTTTGTCGCCCCATTCGGTATAGCGATATTGCGCAGTGCGTATCGTGTGTCCGGTTATATCCGCGCGTTGTGAAACGCCTTCTAAATTAAATGTGGTAAATGCTGCGTTTTTCCATTCGCGTTCCGGTTTTTGTAGAACAGGAATAAAACTTGTGCCTTCTATATATTCCGGCACTTGTAAATCCCACAACTCTAAAAAGCTCGGCAACATATCCATTAATTCAACAATTGCTTGCGTGCGTTTGCCATTACTTTCTGAGCCGGGTATGCGCACCATAAATGGAACGCGTATCGCTTCATCATAAGTTGAATATTTACTCCACATACCATGCTCACCCAAATGGAATCCATGGTCTGTTGTAAAAACAATAATTGTATTTTCATATAAACCGGCTTCTTTTAGTGCTGTCATCAAAGTGCCCACTTGCTTATCGACAAAACTGGCAGCGGCATAATAAGCGGCAACCGCTTGTCGTTGCCGCTCCGGTGTTTCGCGCAATTGCGGATAATCTTCGTCAAACCACTGCGTAAATAAATCGGGTAAGGCTCCCATGCGTTTTGCCGCAGGCGGAACGTTTTTATCGTTTTCGGGTTTCGCTTCTGCAAGTTTTATTTGGCTCGGGTCGTATAAGTCGATATATTCCTTTGGCGCCGTGAGAGGAACATGGGGTTTATCAAAACCAATCGACAAAAAGAATTGTTTTTTGTTTTGGCCTAATTCGCGAATCATCTCTGCGGCAAGTTCAGCTTTTTTATAATCGACATCGCAGGATTCGGGTTTGCCGTTGTCACCGATAATTTGCATGTTAAATCCATAATACGGAATGCCCACTTCAAACCACCATTTTGGGTTTGCCATATCCCACGTTTCCATTGCTTTATCGTAAGCGATTCTGCGTTTTTTAAGCTCCGCTTCAAGAACAGGGTCGGCAGAATATTCAAAACGTTTACCTTCGCACGGCGCATTGACGTCAGCGGTGCTAATACCTTGATAGTCTTTCGGCATGCGGCTGTATTCGAGCCGGTCAAATGCTTTTAACGGTTCGGGCTGTTCGCGACCGTGGTAGAGTTTACCCAAGCTGATCATATAAGCACCGCTTTGCTTGAGTAACTGCGCAAAAGGCGTGGCATATTTTGGTGTTTTCTCGCTCATAAGATGTTGGTTGGTCAAAACACCCGAGGATAAGGGCCGCAGGCCGCTTAAAAACGCAGCACGTGATGGACCGCACATCGGCGATTGAACAAAGGCGTTTTCAAAAACTAGGGAGTCTTTGGCAAGCGCTTCTAAGTTCGGGGTTTTCACCTGCTCACTGCCGTAAACCGATACCGCACGTCGTGTGAGGTCTTCGTCGATAATGAATAAGATATTCATTTTATTAGTGGTGGGTGACGCAACTTGCTGCGCCTTAGCGGCGGCTTTTTCCTGAACAGGCTCGGCGGAGGTATTTTCGGCCTCTTTTTTATTACAAGCACCCATGAAAACGCTAAAAATTATTATAAGAGTCAGTCGATTCATTTTTTTGCCCATTCTAGGTCGTGATTTGCGTCGAAAAACGCCATATTGGGGGATTGAACGCGGCATTCTACAGCATTACCCTGAAATTTCGAGGGTATTGTGGCTCCCGCAAGGCTGTACTCATTCGTTCAGCGAAAGGGTATAATTGGGGGTTATTTCAAACAAAAATGATCCACTTTTCGGTAGCAGGTATTCAAAAATGAGTCTTAAAAATTACGAGTTATGGTTTGTGACCGGCAGTCAGCATCTGTACGGTCCGAAGACACTTGAGCAGGTCGCCGCCAACTCTCAGGAGATTGCTCAGCACCTTAATACGAGTGCCGAAATTCCGGTCAATGTCGTATTTAAGCCAACGGTTAAAACGGCGGACGAGATCTCTGCGATGTGTTCCGAGGCGAATAACGCAGAGAACTGCATCGGCATTATTACGTGGATGCACACCTTCTCCCCTTCAAAAATGTGGATTAACGGCCTTTCCAACCTACAAAAACCCTTCCTCCATCTCCACACACAATTCGGTACCGAGATCCCTTGGGACGAAATTGACATGAATTATATGAACCTCAACCAAGCTGCGCATGGCTGTCGTGAGTACGGCTTTATCTGCAGTCGTTTGCGTTTAGCGCGCAAGGTGGTTGCAGGGCATTGGAAGGATGCGAGCGTAATTTCTCAAGTCGGCGAATGGTCGCGTGTTGCGTCGGGTGTCGCTGAGATGAAGCAGCTTAAGGTCGCGCGCTTTGGTGACAATATGCGCAATGTCGCGGTGACTGAGGGCGATAAGGTTGAGGCGCAAATTCAGTTTGGTCTTACGGTTGATGCCTGGGGCGTAGGTGACTTGGTTAAGGCAATGGATGAGGTAAGTGAGCAGGATATCGACGCACTTATCTCGGAATACGAGGCGGAATATGATGTAGTAGCGGAACTTAAATCGGGCGGTGAGCGCCACGATTCTCTTCGTTACTCTGCACGCATTGAAAAGGGTTTAAAGAATTTCCTTGATGCTGGCGGCTATAAGGCTTTTACGACTAACTTTGAAAACCTTTACGGTATGAAGCAGTTACCGGGTTTCGCTGTGCAACGTTTGATGAAGCAGGGTTATGGTTTTGGCGGCGAGGGCGACTGGAAAACTGCGGCGCTTGTTCGCACGTTTAAGGTTATGGCTGAAGGTCTTCCGGGCGGCACTTCGTTTATGGAGGATTACACTTACCATATGGAAGATGGCGGCGTGAAGGTCTTGGGTGCGCATATGCTTGAGGTGTGTGAGTCTATTGCTGCGCAAAAACCACGTGTTGAGATTCATCGCTTGGGCATTGGTGGTAAGGACGATCCTGTGCGTTCTTTATTTACTGCGCCTGAGGGTATTGGCTTTAATGTCGCTTGGATGGATATGGGTAATCGTTTTCGTCTTGTTTGCAATGAGTTGCAAGTTGAAAAGATGGAAAATGCGATGCCTAAGCTTCCTGTTGCTGCGGCTTATTGGTCGCCGAAGCCCGATTTTGCCACTTCAGCTGCCGCTTGGATTTATGCTGGCGGTGCCCACCACTCGGCGTTCACCATGGCTTTGAGTAAGGCGCAAATTGAAGATTTTGCGGAAATGCTCAATTTAGAATTGTTGATGATTGATGATAAAACTGAGATCGGCGAATTTAAGAAAGAAATTCGTTTGAATGAGGTTTTTTATAAATAATTATATTTTTATAGTGCGGCCTTAATATGGTCGCATTTTTTATTTCTTACATAAATTGTTCTTCGTAGCTCGATAAATCAACTGGGGAGTAGTAAATCAGACACGCCGTGAACCCATCCTTGGGGGCTCGATCGTGCACATCCTGTGCACGACGGTCTGATTTACTACTCCCCACTCGCTTTATCTAAACCTACAGATTAATTTAATATTTTGGGGGTTGGGGTGTCTTTAACAGAATTAAAGCAAGAAGTTTTTCAAGCGAATTTAGATTTAGTTAAACATGGTTTGGTTATTTTTACTTGGGGAAATGTTAGCGGAGTTGATCGTGAAAAAGGCTTAGTCGCCATTAAACCCAGCGGCGTTCCGTATGAAACGATGAAAGCTGAGGATATGGTTATTCTTGATCTTGAGGGCAATGTTGTTGAAGGTACGCTGCGCCCTTCTTCTGATACGCCGACACACCTTGAGCTTTATCGCGAGTTTCCCAATATCGGCAGTGTTTCGCACACGCATTCAGCTTTTGCTGCATCTTGGGCGCAAGCCGGTCGCGATATTCCTATTACTGGAACAACGCAAGCGGATTATTTTTCCGGTGATATCCCTTGTACACGTGATATGACGCAGGCCGAAATTGAAGGTGAGTTCGAGTTAAATACCGGAAAAGTTATTGTCGATACGTTTAAGCAACGCGATATTAATCCGGACCATATTCCCGGTGTATTGGTAAAAAACCACGCGCCTTTTGCTTGGGGTAAGGATTGCAATGACTGCGTGCATAATTCAGTGGTTTTAGAGCAAGTGGCGAAAATGGGTGTTTACGCGCACATGCTTAATCCCGATATTTCGATGAATCCACATCTGGTAAAAAAACATTTTAATCGTAAGCATGGACCGGGCGCTTATTACGGCCAAAAATAATCATTAAATAACAACATTTAAAACTTAATTAAATTTTTGAGGCAAGACCATGAGTGATAAAAAATATGTACTCGGTATCGATTACGGTTCGGATTCCGGCCGCGCAGTACTTATCGATACAGCTAACGGGGAAGAGCTAGCGACATCTGTTTGTTATTACCCGCGTTGGATGGAAGGTAAATACTGTAAGCCTGAAATCAATCAATATCGCCAACATCCGCAAGATTATATTGATGTGTTAATTAAGATTATTACAGATGTTGTTGAACAAACGAAAAATTTAGACTCGGCAAAACATATTGTCGGTATGTCATTTGACACTACAGGCAGTACGCCCTGTTTTGTTAATGAAGAAGGTATTCCGCTCGCATTAACTGCTGAATTTCAAGAGGATCCAAACGCGATGTTTGTGCTTTGGAAGGATCACACGGCCATTAAAGAAGCCGATGAAATTAATAAAATTTCCAAAGAGTGGAAAATTGACTATACCAGCCATGTCGGCGGAATTTATTCCTCTGAATGGTTTTGGGCTAAAGCCGCTAAGGTGTTGCGCGATAGCGAGGCAGTAAAAAGTGCTGCCTATTCTATTATTGAGCATTGCGATTGGATGCCGGCGTTGGTGTGCGATAAACAAAAGCCTGCGGAAGTGGTGCGCAGTCGTTGTTCAGCAGGCCACAAGGCGATGTGGCGTGAAGAATGGGGTGGCCTTCCCGATGAAGATTATTTATGTGCAATTGAACCTGCATTAAAAGGCTATCGCGAGCGTTTATTTTCTGAAACTTATACCAGCGATAAAGCCGTTGGAAATTTATCACCTGAGTGGGCGCAAAAACTCGGCCTTTCTACCGACGTTGTTGTTGGTGTTGGTGCCTTTGACTGCCATATGGGTGCAGTTGGTGGAGAAATTACTCCCTATGCCCTCTCACGTGTTATTGGTACGTCGACCTGCGACATTATGATTGTTCCGGCAGAAGACTTGGGCGATAAATGTGTCGCGGGTATTTGCGGTCAAGTCGATGGCTCGGTAGCGCCGGGGTATATCGGTTTGGAAGCCGGCCAAAGTGCTTTTGGCGATGTCTATGCGTGGATGCAACGTTTGTTGATGTGGCCGGTTGAAAATATTCTTAAAAATAGCGATGCCATTGATGCAGAGACCTATGAAAAAATTTCCAATGAAGTCGCTGCCAAAGTTTTGCCCGAGTTAAGTGAAGCGGCGAAAAAAATTCCTGCTGAAACGTCTACCGCTTTTGCCATTGACTGGATGAACGGACGTCGCACGCCCGATGCCACACAAGCGGTAAAAGGCGCGATTGCCGGTATTAATTTAGGCACTGACGCGCCGCGCGTTTTTCGCGCTTTGGTTGAAGCTACTGGTTACGGGTCGAAAGCGATTGTAGATCGTTTTGAAGATGAGGGCGTCGAAATTAAAGAGATTATTGCGCTTGGGGGCGTAGCGCAAAAATCTGATTTTGTTATGCAAGTCATGGCTGATGTTTTGAATAAACCTATTAAAGTAGCAAAATCCGAACAAACGTGTGCACTGGGAGCCGCGATGTTTGCCGCTATAGCGGCGGGTGTTCATCCTGATGTACCCGCTGCGCAACAAGCCATGGGTGCAGGCTTTTCTGATATTTATGAGCCTAATCCAGAAAATGCCGCTTTTTACGCGAAGCTCTACGAGGAAAAATATCGTATTCTTGGCGGTGTAATCGAAAATCAGAATTTATAATAATAACCAAGTGAATAAACGGCGCTACATTCAAACAGCGCCGTTTTTTTATAGCTATTAAAAAACAAAAAAAGAGACCAAATCGTGAGTGAGAATATTTCCCTTCAGGCCACCGACTGGGTGACTTTTATTGCCTATTTTCTTTGTTTAAGTTTGGTAGGTTATTTAGCTGGGCGTCGCACTAAAGCACAGGGCGAAGCGAGTTCGGAAGATTATTTTTTGGCGGGGCGAAGCTTGCCGTGGTATGTCGTAGGCTCTTCTTATATCGCCGCCAATATTAGTACAGAACATTTTATCGGCTTAGTCGGTTCAGCATTTATTTACGGTATCGCCGTCGCAACGGGCGAATGGAGTACCGTTATAGCTTTCACCTTTATGATATGGATTTTTGTACCGTTTTTACTTACTGCAAAGGTATTCACCGCACCGGAATTTTTGGAAAAGCGCTTTAATTCAACCATGCGCTGGTTTTTCGCTTTCGTAACCGTTATCGCGAATATCACGGCTTTTTTAGCGCCGGTCATTTATGGTGGCGGTTTAGCCTTCGAAGCATTAATTGATCTCGGCGATTTTGTCGGTGGAGAAAAAAATGGGCTTGCGCTATCAATCTTTTTAATCGGTTTTGCCGCCGGCATTTGGGCTATTTGGGGCGGGCTTAAATCTGTCGCTTGGATGGACCTGCTTACCATTATTATTATGATAATTGGCGGTAGCTCAGTTACCTTGTTTGGTCTTGCTTATCTTGGAGACGGCAACGTTTTTTCTGGGTTTTCCGAAATGCTTTCCCGCAACGCGGGGGAATCAGGCATTTACGCCGAGGCCGTTGCAAATACCTCGCAGGAAATTGTTAAAGATGACGAGTACAACCGGCTTTCCGTTATTCAGCCGCTCACCCACCAAACAAACCCGTGGACGCATTGGGTATTGAGTTTCTTCTATATTGGTTTGTGGTATACGGTGATTAATCAGTTTTTAATTCAACGCGTATTTGCCGCCAAGGATATGTGGAACGCCCGCATGGGTATGGTATTCGCTAGCTTTTTGAAGTTGCTGCTACCCTTTATTGTTGTCGTACCCGGTTTAATTTATTTTGCAATGCGGCCCGAAATTTTAGCTGAAGCGGATAAAATTGATGACGTTCGCCAGGTTGCCGACCAGACTTATGTCACGCTCATTCAGCAGTTAATTCCGATTGGCTTAAAAGGAATTTTATTAGCCGCTTTATTTGGTGCAATTCAATCTACCGTCTCTGCTGTTCTAACCTCAACTTCGACTGTTATTACAATAGATTTTTACAAGCGCTTTTTCCGTCCAGATGCTACGGAACATTCTACGGTTGTGATTGGCCGCATTATTACCGCAATCATTCTTGTTGGCTCTATTTTACTTGGGATTGCCATTAGTAATATGCAGGTAAGTTTATTTGTTTATGTGCAGTCCGCGTTTACATTTTTTGCGCCTCCCTTTTCTGCGATATTCCTACTTGCCGCTTTTTGGAAACGTGTCGATGGCACGGCTGCATTAATTACCGTATTGGCAGGTTTCGCATTTGGCATTGGCGTTAAGATATTAGTTGAAGCAGGTATGGCTCATCCATTTTTAGAGCCCTACGCCAACCAAGGCGCAGTCAACTGGGCGATATGCATGGTGTTGTGCACCGTTCTCAGTCTATTTACACCGGACCCGCGCCCCGAACAAGTCACAGACGATCTTACATTTAATTGGCAGAAAATTAATATGCTCGAAGGTGCCGGTGGCGTCTGGTATAAGAGCGTTAGTTTTTGGTCAATAACAAGTTTAGTAATGATGTTCGGTTTTATGGCCTTGTTTTCTATAGCGCTGTAAAAAAAATCTGCGTATTGCACTGAGCACCAGAACTTCAGCAGCTTTTACAAGGGGCGCTGAAGTTCTGAAGCTAAGTGCCACACATGTACAACTGTTATTTTTAAAATTTGAGTTTTTTATTTTTTATCCTGCTGCTTTATTTTATCCTGCTACTTTAGTAGACAGCTTAAATTAAACACGTAGCCGCTGTGGCATTGGTGTGTGTGTTTGAAGTGAATAGCGCCAGGATAGGCGAGGGACCGCGCCATGGATGGCGCATTTGAACGAAAAACACATACAGCAGTGCCACAGGGGCGGGCTCGAATAATAGGAATTTGAACGTCGCAATTTTTAATACTAGAGATAAACCATGACAAAATTTTTTAACTCTCACCTCGCCAAAACACCTCCAATGGGCTGGAACAGCTGGGACTGTTTTTGCGTAACCGTTACAGAAGACGAAGTTAAAGCCAACGCAAAATTTATCGCCGACAATTTAAAACAGTATGGATGGAAATATGTGGTGGTTGATTTAGGTTGGTACCTACCCGATTCCGATCACAGCAAATACAAACAATTCGACCGACCACATTGCATCGACGAATACGGACGTTTAATCCCCGATATTGATAAATTCCCCTCTTCCGCAAACGGTGCAGGTTTTAAACCCTTGGCGGATTACGTTCATAGCCTCGGATTAAAACTGGGCATCCATATTATGCGCGGAATACCGATGGCGGCCTATAAAGAAAATACACCGGTAAAAGGAACAAACTTAAAAGCGCAAGACATTGCCTACGATCGTGAACGCTGCCCTTGGTATAACAGTTTAATGACACTGGACTTCAGCAAACCGGGTGCGCAGACCTATTACGATTCCATCTTTGAGCTTTATGCTGAATGGGGCGTCGACTACATTAAAGCCGACGACTTAAACGCCTGGCATGAAGTCAACAATAGCGATGGCTCCCCTACCGGTGAAGGCTCGCCTTATCGCATCGATGATATTGAAGGTATTAGTTCGGCTATCTTAAATTGCGGGCGCGATATGTTGCTGAGTTTGTCTCCGGGTGGCCCGGAAACAACCATCATTAATCACCTGCGAAAAAACTCTAATCTCTGGCGCATCTCCGCTGATTTTTGGGACGAATGGGGCTCGTTAAAAAAACAAATGCAACGCTGTGCCATTTGGGCCGACTTTATCAAAGAAGGCCATTGGCCAGACGCCGATATGCTGCCCATCGGCGATTTGCCGCGCGGCGAATCCGGCGGTCAAGCGCGCATAAGCAATTTCAATATTGAGGAACTTCATACGCTGATGACGCTCTGGTCAATGGCGCGCTCACCACTGATGATAGGTGCTAACTTACCGGATACTGACGAGCAAACCATTAAATTACTGCAAAACCAGCAAGTCTTAAATGTGAATCAATATTCGAGTGCAAATCGCTACGTTGGAGAGAAAGGCGGGTTTGTGCTGTGGCGCGCGTCTGGAGACGATTGCGAGTATCTCGCCGTATTCAATACGCTCGACGAAAATGCTTCAGTAAGCCTTACACTTTCAGAAACGCAGCTCGATTCTTTCCTAGAAGCTAAAGATTTGTGGGCACGCTATGAGGTGAATATCGAGAAAGATGTCATATCTCTCTCCCTCGCCCCGCACGATGCAGTTTTATTAAAGATATAGGAACCTTTGATTAACCCCAGCAATGCTGAGCTTCCTACAAAAAAAAGCAGGCCTTAAAGCCTGCTCAAGATACTGTTGAGGACAGTAGAAAAATGTTACGCATCGGCATCTGACGGCTCTTCAGCCTTGTTCTTCTTGCCTTTGTGCTTTTTCATGCCTTTTTTACCGCTATGGTGACCCTTCCCGTGCATGCCTTTACCGTGATGCCCTTTTGCACCGTGCATTTTCATGCGCTTAAGGCCACGACCAAGCGCTGCAAGCTGTTCTTCAGTTAGTACGTTGGCAAGTGCCGCTTTGGTTTCCTCATGCACCGCTTTCATTTCTGTGTGAGCACTTTTGCTGATTTCTGCACGTTTGGCGTGCGATTCATCAAGAATATCCTTAACTTGTGCAGCAGTTGCTTCATCGAGCTCCAGACGCTCAAAAAGGCGTGCTTGCATCTTTTCACGCTTTTCTGCACGGCGTTCTTTCATGGCTTCAATTTTTTCGGCACGCTCTTCCTCGCTTAGCTTTCCTTCACCCGCGTAAGAAAAAGCCGAAGCGAATGCGAGCACAACAAATGCAAATAACTGTTTCATGGTTGTTTCCTCTGGTTTGCGATGACTACATTTTCAGATTAATTCATGAGTTTGCAGCAAATGTGAAGCAATTGAGGAATGGCTGAGCGCCACAATTTTTACTTATTTCATCCACAAATGCGGATGAATGGCCGAGCCTACCTGATATTGAGTGAACACAGCTGAGGTGATGTAAAAATAAGCGAGTGGGCTAGAGAGCGACGTATGATAAGTGCCAAAAAGAGGCTCTTCCCTGAACCCTTGCAAGGAGCAATTCGTAGAATATCCAATCCGATCTTGGTGAGAACAAAACGGTCACACGGTAAACGCGATAACGCTCTGGCCTCTCGAACTGAATTGAGATCACTATACCTTGCAGCTAATATCGGCGTTATAACGCTAGGTGCAACGCATTGTTTTTAAGTTGCAACTTTAAAAAAACTTTTTCTGGAACAACACTTTGGGCTCTGGCAAACTTGTTTTTTTGTCCTCTCGTTGCAAGCCGAGAAACATAATACCAAGTCCCCCTTTTCAGCCGGCAAAGCCCTTAATATTCGCAAGTAGATAATCTTCAGAGATAGTTAGTTTTTGCAAGCAGATAGTTTCAATGACTTTGACAAATAAGCCACAAACAAAACCTGACATTTGGAGCGTAACGGAGCTTAATCGGCGTGTTAAATCGCTGTTAGAGGGCCACTACAACACGATTTGGATCTCAGGAGAAATCAGCAATTTAGCCAGACCGTCTTCCGGCCACTGGTACTTCACATTGAAAGATGCTGCAGCACAAGTGCGTTGCGCCATGTTTCGGGGGCGCAATCGACTAGTCAAATTCGCACTTGACCACGGTTCAAAAGTGGTTGTGCGCGCTCAAGTGAGCCTTTATGAAGGGCGCGGCGACTACCAATTGATCGTTGAGCACATAGAGCAACAAGGCAAAGGCGACTTACAGCAGCAGTTTGAGCAGCTAAAAGCAAAATTATTAGCCGAGGGTTTGTTTGACGACGAATACAAACAGGAACTGCCCTACATCCCGGAGCGAATTGGAATTATCACGTCTCCGACCGGGGCTGCGATCCACGACATGCTCAATGTGCTACAACGCCGCTTCCCGATGGTACCGGTATTGCTATTTCCCGTCGCCGTGCAGGGAGACGGCGCAGCCCGTGAGATTGCCGAAAATATCGCACTTGCCAATGAGCTGCAAAACTGTGACCTCCTAATTGTCGGACGCGGCGGCGGCTCGCTGGAGGACTTATGGGCTTTCAACGAGGAGGTCGTGGCGCGGAGTATCTATGCGTCACACATCCCCATTATCAGCGCGGTTGGCCACGAGGTTGATTTCACCATCGCTGACTTCGTTGCAGATGTTAGGGCCGCTACACCCTCTGCCGCTGCGGAATTGGCGGTGCCCGATCAAGCCGACATGCATGAATATGTCAGACAACTTGGCCTCAAACTTGGTGGTCTAGTGTTGCAGCATATCGGCCAGCAAAAACAAGAAATTGCACATTTAGCTAAACGACTGCAAAGCCCGATGGCCCTGCTTAGGCAGCGCTCACAAAGGCTCGACCACCTCGAATTTCGTTTAAAAAACGCGATAGACGCCAGCTTGAAGCAGGAAAAAGCGCGCTTATCGTTGGCACATAAAACGTTGGACAAGCTAAACCCTGTCAGTCGTATTGAGTTTGTTAAGCAGCAATTAGCAGCCTTGCAGCAGTCGCTGTACCAGAGCGTGACTTACAAGTTAGAGCAAGCACGCAGCACGCTTGAGTATCGTAAACAACTGCTGCATAACTTAAGCCCACTCAATACCTTGCAACGCGGATATGCTATTGCAACGAATGCCGAAGGAGAAGTCATCACCGATAGCGCCCAGGCAGCGCTCGATGAGCAAGTAAAACTGCGTCTCGCCAAGGGGCAACTAATTTGTAAAACTGTAGAAATTTTGCAAGCAGAAGATTAAAAGCCTAAGACCTTACAAAACAAATTGATGTACAACACACACAAGCCTTTAAAAATCGCCATCAGCGGCGCGGGATTGCTCGGCCGACTGCTCGCTTGGCAGCTGCTCGAACGCAAGCACCAAGTAAGTCTATTTGAAGCCGGCTCCATTAAACGATCGCCAAGCGCGGCTCATACGGCGGCGGCTATGATTTCTCCGTTAAGCGAAGTCGTGGTATCCGATAAAAGTATCTACGACCACGGTATGCGCTCGCTGGCAATCTGGCCTGAGTGGACAAAACAACTAGAAGACGAAACTGCTATACAACTGGGATACAGCGATAATGGTAGCCTGGTTGTCGCTCACCCACAGGATAAAAATGAGCTATCTCAGTTTAGGCAAGAGCTAGATTTTCACCTCGGCGAATTAAACCGCACAAGCTGGTTAAGTAAGGAAGCGCTCAAACAATATGAGCCAGACCTTGCCGGTCCGTTTGATGGCGCTTTGTTCTTACCGGACGAGGCCTATCTTGATAACCGAGCGCTGTTAGAGGCGCTGATTAAACGAATCGATGCGTTAGATGGAGAGTGTCGGGAGTATTGTGCGTTAAATTTTGAGCAAGACCAAATTAATCCCACAACAGCAAAACGTGTCTACGTACCAAGCGACCTCAATAGCTTTGATCTTTTTATTGACTGTCGTGGCGTCGGCGCAAAATACTCTGCCAATTCTGTACGCGGCGTGCGCGGTGAAGTTCTCTGGGTAAAAACTGAAGAAGTCAATTTCAAACACCCTATTCGTCTTATGCATCCGCGCTACAAAATCTACGTCGTGCCAAAACCCGACAACTGCTATATCATTGGCGCAACCGAAATCGAGAGCGAAGACCGCTCGCCGGTGAGCGTGCAGTCTATGATGGAATTATGCAGTGCCCTCTATACGCTAAACCCCGCATTTGCAGAAGCACGTATTCAAGAAATAGACGCAAATTTAAGGCCTGCCACGCTCGATAATTTGCCGCTTGTCTCGCACAGCACTGTTGCTGACGGACGACCATTAGTTAGCATCAACGGACTGTATCGACACGGTTTTTTACTCGCTCCAAGTGTCATTCAAGAAGTGAACGAATTAATTTTTAAATAAAATATGATAAAAATTAGCGTAAATAACGAAATTACTGAAATTAATCAAGAACTAAAACTCAGCCAATTCCTAAGTCAATTCTTAGCGAGTTTTGCGCGCACAACTGCGAGTGAAGAAAATAACGAGTTTGCCATCGCACTCAACGGTAGTTTTGTTCCGCGCTCGCAGTATGAAAAGGTAATATTAAGTGCTGGAGATGAACTTGATATTGTCAGCCCCGTTGGTGGAGGTTAATCGATAATGCAAGAAGATAGCCTAGAACTTTATGGAAAAACTTTTCGCAGTCGCTTACTTTTAGGAACAGCGCAGTATACTTCTCCGCAGTTGATGCTCGCTTCCATTGAACAGTCTCAAGCAGAAATTGTGACGCTTGGTTTGCGCAGGCAAAATCCTAAAGAAAAAGATGGCGCCACGATTTGGGAAACAATAAAAAGTACCGACTGCACATTACTGCCTAATACCGCTGGATGTAAAACGGTAAAAGAGGCGGTTACGCTAGCGGAAATGTCGCGCGAAATTTTTCGCACAAATTGGATAAAACTGGAAGTCGTGGGTGACGACTATAATTTACAACCCGACCCCTTTGGACTTGTTGAAGCGGCAAAAGAATTAATTGAAAAAGGCTTCAACGTTTTCCCCTACTCTACTGACGACCTGGTATTAAATCAGCGCTTACTTGATGTCGGTTGCCAAGTACTTATGCCATGGGGGTCACCAATAGGCACCGGCCAAGGCTTACTTAACAAATACAACTTACAGACTTTGCGAGACCGCATTACTAATACACCGTTGATTGTCGATGCCGGCATTGGCGCTCCGTCGCAAGCGTGTGAAGCAATGGAATTAGGTTTTGATGCAATCTTATTAAATACTGCCGTGGCAAAAGCACAGCAACCTGCGTTAATGGCGCTAGGTTTTGCCAATGCAATTAATGCAGGGCGTTGTGCTTATAATGCGGGGCTGATGAAAAAACGGCAAACGGCAAGTCCAAGCACGCCCACTATTGGCCAGCCTTTTTGGCATCAGTCTTAGTAAAAAATTTTTTATTTTAAATACAATGGTAAATGTTGCCAGCCTTCAATCGCATGAATCACCACCGAGACATGAATCGGGACTTGTTTTCAAGACACGGACTAGGCGTCCCCCCTTAACCCATCCCTGGGGGCTCGATCGCGCGTGCACTTGGAAATTGCTCCTGCATTTCCAGTATTTCCTCCTTCCTTGGAGGTCTCCCGCGCGACGGTCTTGAAAACAAGTCCCAATCCCTGTCTCTCAGCATTTATACGATAGTAATGATTCCTTTCATTAGATAGCAATTCACTTATCGTGCCTTCGAAACGTTTTCGAGTCAGGCTATAGGTTCAAAAAACACATAAATACATCCTTGTAGCTCCGTCAATTCGTCCCTGAATTGACGGTTTTTGAACCTATAGCCTGACTCAAAAACTTACATCTCCTGTTTCCCAATTTACAAGCCTGCTAAATGCAACGCAAATTCTTATTTGTCTTTTAGCTTTTATTTACGCTCCAACTATTATTCGCTCTCAGTCATTGATTTAATAAACCGATCAATTTTTTTCACATCGCCCCTGCCTTTCCACTTTTTAATAATTTTCCCGTTTTCAGCTTCGATCAAAAAATTAGCCGGCAGAGGGCTAATAGCATATCTTTTTGCCGTTTTTCCATCCACGTCGAATAAAAACTCTAATTGAATATCCGCAGTTTCGATAAATTCTTTAGCAGAGTCGACATCGTCGTGAACGTTTATCGCATAAATACTCACATCGTGTGCAGCCCAGCTATCCCGCAACTTTTCAATTTCCGGTATATCCTTTTTACAAAACGAGCACCACGATGCCCAAAAAGTTAATAAAACGTATTGGCTCTCAGCATCTTGCAAACTAAAAGAAGTTCCATTTATATCAACTACCGAAATATCGGGGGTCTTCTTTCCCTTTTTCGGTGAGCTAAATACATTTTTAAACCAATTTCCCGGATGTTGATGCCACTTCGGCACATCCGCTCGAATATTTGATACAAAAAAAAGATTTATAGCTAATGTAAGAATAAGGTAATTTCGCATTAATTCCTCCTAGGGCCCTCTGCATTGTTGAAGATAACCAGAGCTTCCTTTACTTGTTCAGCATATGATAAGCAGCAAGCGCGTTTTCACGGCTCTCACCCAAATCTACGATTGGATAGGGGTAGTCTGATCCGAGTACACAATTATATTGTTCCATCTGCTCTGGATTCATTGTGCTCGGTTCGTGTATATATTTATCGGGGACTTGCCGTAATTCTGGAACCCACTTGCGTATATAATCGCCTTCCGCATCAAACTTCAAAGACTGCCGAGCCGGATTAAAGATTCTAAAATACGGAGCGGCATCGGCACCACACCCGGCAACCCACTGCCATCCCGCAGCGTTATTAGCAGGGTCTGCATCTACCAGAGTATCCCAAAACCACCTCTCTCCCTCTTGCCAAGGAATCATTAAATTCTTTACCAGAAGTGAGGCAACGATCATTCTCACTCGATTGTGCATCCAACCGATAGCCCACAATTGCCGCATACCGGCATCGATAATAGGGAAGCCTGTTAATCCCTTTTGCCAAGATATTAACCACTTTTTATTTTTTTTCCACGGAAACTCAGCAAATTTATCCTTGAATGGCTCATCGAGCAGTGACGGCCAAAAATAGAGTAGATGATAAGAAAATTCGCGCCACACGATTTGTCTTAAATAAGGCGCAGCAATATCCTCAGACTCGCACGATTGTTTTACCTTGGCCCATATTTGCCGTGGAGAGAGCTCGCCAAAATGTAAATGCGCTGAAAGCTGCGAAGTCATATCATACGCAGGAAAATCCCTTTCTTTTTCGTAGCGATTAATGTTTTGCTTTACAAAACCTGAGAGCAGGTCTTTGGCGCCCTGTTCTCCGGGAACCCATATATCGAAGCCGCGTGCCCAATTAGGTTTGCGCGGCAATAATTTCCATTCTGCTAATTTATCACTTCGCAATTTTTTTGAAAATGCGCCCAAGGCTTTAGAAAGCTTCGCAGTGCTTAGGTTTTTTGGTGGTGGTATATCAAATGATAAAACAGCGCGCCAATAGGGTGTAAAAACTTTATAAGGCTGGCCCGATTTGTTGAGTACCGTATCCGGCTCGTTCAAAAGATAGCCGGCAAATCGTCGACAGTCGACAGCGTAATCACCGCAAAGTTTTTGCACCTTGTCTTCCAAAAGGCGATCCCACTGCGCGTATTGACGAGCAAAAAATAATGCCGATGCATCTGTTTTTTTTATCAGCTCGTCAAGAATAGCTGTGGTCTCACCTTTAAATAAATACAATCGACCGCCGAGCGAATCAAGCTTAGAAGACAAATACTTTAAACTGTGGTGCAACCACCACAAACTTGCTGACCCACGCGACCAGCGACTGCCCAAATTGCTATCATATATATAAAACACTACCAACGGTCGACCCGTTTGCAATGCCGCGTTAAGTGCACTGTTATCGCTTAAACGTAAGTCGTTACGAAACCAAAATAAGATCGGCTGCTTGTCCATTTGTTTACTACTCACAGCACGTTTCTAAGCATAAGTTCACTAGGGTGAGGCTGCATGTAATAGGAATTTTCAATATATTCTGACGGGCACTTGCGAAAATGGTGTTTTAAAATAGTGATTGGCACGATGAGTGGAAGCAAACCCAAACGATATTGTTCAATGGTTTCATTTAATTCCTTTTTATCGTCTTTATCGAGTTCTCGTTTAAGATAGCCTTGAATATGTTGCAGTACATTTACATGATTTTTACGCGTTGCAGGCTTTGCTAAAATATTTGTTACTAATGCTATATAGTCTTTTTTAAAACTCTCAACTGTGGCATCAGATATTTTTGCTACCAACTGACCCAGTTCGCGAGTTTTTGACTGACTATGACTCATGTAAATTAATTTATGCTGCGCGTGAAATTCAACATAGCCTTTAGCTTTGGCATTCGAATTTTCCAGAAGTCGCCAACGATCGTAGATATAGACACGTTTAACAAAATTTTCTCGCAAATGCGCGTCACCCAGGCGCCCCTCTTCTTCCACAGGTAGATGTGGAAAGTTCTTCTTGACAACTGAAGCATACAGGCCAACGCCTTTTCTTTCCGGCATTTCGCCGCGATAAACTTTTACGCGTTCCATACCGCAGCTAGGGGAATCCTTTTTAAAAATATAACCGGAGAGTTCCGCTAACCAATGGCTTTGCGCTTCTCCGATATCTAAGAGTTTTTCGGTGACATCAAGCTCGGGATTTTTGGTACCAACACAGCGAGTCTCATCTCCTCGTAAAACCAAACGTATCGTTTCGCGGGGGATACCAAGACCTATCGCAACTTCAGGGCAAAATTGTTTAAACTCAAAAAACTCACCCAATGTTTTCACAATATAGGCGTTATTTTTGTGCCCACCGTCAAAACGTACTCGCTCACCTAACAAGCAACTACTTATTCCAACGGACACCTTTGAAAAAATCTCATCATTGGATTGTGAAGGTAACGATGACATATTTTGCTATCCAACTATTTGTTTTTATATAAATGTTTGCGTTGCCTTGCAAATCCATCTCACAAAATGAACTACGCATTGCGTTCTTTAAGTTGATGAATCGCATCGCGAATCTGCGCCGCTTTCTCAAACTCCAAATTTTTTGCCGCTTCATACATCTGCTTTTCTAAATTTTTCACGTTGTGCCATATATCCCCCTCTGCTTCTGCAGACTTTAAATAATCGGCAGTTTTTTCTGCAACTTTCCGTCTTCCTCCCACCTTTGCTCCCGGAATCCGAGCGCCTTCCATAATATCCGTGACTTTCTTATTAATGCTTTTTGGTGTAATCCCGTGCTCTTCGTTAAACTTAATTTGCTTCGCCCGTCTGCGCTCAGTTTCGTCCATTGCGCGTTGCATCGAGTTGGTTATCTTATCTGCGTAGAGAATTGCTCGTCCGTCGACATTCCTCGCTGCGCGGCCTATTGTTTGAATCAAAGAACGGTCGGAGCGCAAAAAACCTTCTTTGTCTGCATCAAATATAGCAACTAATGCCACTTCCGGCATATCTAAACCTTCGCGCAATAAATTAATACCCACCAACACATCAAATTCACCCATGCGCAGATCGCGAATGATTTCGACGCGCTCAACTGTTTCGATATCCGAATGTAAATAGCGAACGCTCACACCGTGTTCGAATAAATATTCCGTCAAATCTTCCGCCATACGCTTGGTTAGTACGGTGATCAATATCCTTTGGTTTTTTGCTGCACATCGATTAATCTCGGATAAACAGTCGTCAACTTGGGTCCCGGCTGGGCGAACTTCTACCGTTGGGTCGACAAGCCCCGTGGGGCGAACTACCTGCTCCGCAACAGCACCCGCGTGTTCACCTTCATAATTGCCAGGAGTTGCCGATACAAATATCGTCTGCGGGGCTCTTTCTTCCCACTCCTCAAATTTCAGCGGGCGATTATCCAGCGCTGAAGGCAAGCGAAAACCGTACTCGACCAAGGTTTCTTTACGCGATCTATCGCCACGATACATAGCGCCAATTTGTGGCACGGTCACGTGCGATTCGTCTATCACTAAAAGTGCGTTAGCCGGCAAATAATCAAATAAAGTGGGTGGTGGCTCGCCGGTAATGCGCCCCGAAAGAAAGCGCGAATAATTTTCGATACCGGTGCAATAACCTAACTCCTGCATCATTTCCAAATCGTATTTAACTCGCTGTTCCAGCCGTTGAGCCTCCACTAATTTATCGATACTACGCAATTGTTCCAAACGAGTTTTTAATTCGTCTTTAATATCATCAATTGCTGCCAGTATTTTTTCTCGCGGCGTAACATAATGAGTTTTTGGATATATCGTATAACGTGGTAATTTAGCTAAAACTGCACCCGTTAACGGATCAAATAGCGAAATTTTTTCAATCTCATCATCAAATAATTCGATACGTAAGGCTTTGTCTTCTGAATCTGCAGGAAAGATATCGATCACTTCACCGCGCGCTCGATAGGTCGAACGATGAAAATCCATATCATTACGCGTATATTGCATTTCAGCTAGGCGCCGCAATATGGTACGTTGATCAATTTGGTCTCCCCTGCGCAAATGCAATACCATTTTCAAATACGAATCGGGGTCACCCAAGCCATAAATAGCTGAAACCGTGGCGATGACTAAAGCATCTTCACGCTCCATTAAAGCCTTGGTAGCCGATAAGCGCATCTGCTCAATATGCTCATTGACCGAGGCGTCTTTTTCAATAAACGTATCCGATGAGGGAACATACGCTTCCGGCTGATAGTAATCGTAATAGGAAACAAAATATTCAACGGCATTATCCGGAAAAAACTCCTTAAATTCGCCATACAGCTGCGCAGCCAAGGTTTTGTTGTGAGCCATAACCATGGCCGGGCGCTGCAACTGCTCAATGACATTCGCTATCGTAAAGGTTTTTCCTGAGCCGGTTACACCCAACAATGTTTGATGAGCTAAGCCGTCTTCTATTCCCTCCGCAAGAGCCGCTATCGCCGAGGGTTGATCGCCGGCCGGCTTATACTGACTATTGACTTTAAATGTTTTTTTCATTGATGTTATTTCTACTTAGGCAGATGCTGTATTTGAAAGCACTGGTGAATACGCGCGCTGCGCTCAAAATCCTTATCGATTGTTTCTTTAGTAATATTGGCCACTGCATACTTTTGTGTTATTTGTTCGTCTAATTTAAAACTACGCAAATTATTGGAAAAATAGAGTATTCCCTCTGGGTTGAGCAACTCCATGCAACGCTTAATCAAGCTTATATGATCGCGCTGAATATCTAATACGCCTTCCATGCGCTTAGAGTTTGAAAACGACGGCGGGTCCAATAAAATCAAATCAAAACCTTCCCTACAGCTCGCAAGCCATTCAATGCAATTTTCTTGAACCAAACGATGATTTTTTAACGATAAACTATTTAGTTCAAAGTTTTCTCTCGCCCAAGACAAATAAGTCTTTGACATATCTACACTGACGGTTTTTTTAGCTCCTCCGAGTGCGACATGAACGGTTGCTGACGCTGTGTAGCAAAACAAATTCAAAAAAGTTTTTCCTAAGGCTTGTTCCGCCAATTTCAAACGCAGAGGCCGGTGATCTAAAAACAGCCCGGAATCTAAATAACTTTTGATATTAACGCGAAATTTAGCCTTAGCTTCGTAAACACTAAAAAAATCTTTGTCGCTGGCATTTACAATTTTTTCGTATTGCAGCTTGCCTTTATTTTTTCTTCTTGTTTTGCAACTTAGTTGGTCAATATCGCACTCGAAATAATGGCACACTGCGCTGACTATCTCATCAAAACGCTTTTTTGCAGTATCTTCTGCAACGGATTTTGGCGGAGCATATTCTTGCACGTGGATATGCTTTCCATATACATCGATCGCCGCCGCATATTCCGGAATATCGGCATCGTAGAGCCTAAAACAATCACTATCCAATGACTTTAGCCAATTATTGAGGCGGTTTTTATTTTTGCGCAAGCGGTTAAACACCATCGCGGCACCAGGGGTTAATTCTGCGCGAGGGTCGCTACTCTCTTCACCTGTAGCGCGCTCGGGGATCTCCTTTTCTGCGTGAGATAAGAGCGTATAAAGTGCAAGCTCACTCGGCAGATCCCCATTGAAAAACTTATATTTTTTTTCAGACCGCAAGCGCATGGATTGCAATAATTCAGCGTTAGAAGAAAACACCCCCAACGTCCAACCGGGACACTCACGCTTGCTCACCTCCACAAGCTCACTGTAAAGCGGTTTTAAATTTGCAATATCACCCAAGCGTTCCCCGTAAGGAGGATTACAAATAATCAAGCCCTCGTTAAGCTGCTTGTGTGTAGGTTTTTTGAACGCGCTGAGCGGCTTAGCGATAACCCGGACCTGTTTACCTAGGCCTGCGCGCTCGATATTAGCCTCGGCTATCTCGATTAACCGCGCATCGATGTCATAACCACGAATTTCCGGCAACTGTTGCGCGAGATTGTTATTTTTGATGTCAAGCGCCTCATCGACAAGATTCTGCCATAACACCTCATCATGCCCGTGCCAGTGAGTAAAACCAAACTCCCTTCGCATAAGTCCTGGTGCAATATTGGCAGCGAACAGACCCGCCTCGATTAGCAACGTGCCAGAACCGCACATTGGGTCGAGTAAAGGTCTCCCCTGCGCCGCCATCTCGGGCCAATCCGCACGCAACAACAATGCTGCGGCAAGATTTTCTTTTAACGGTGCGGCACCCTGCTCTTTTCGATATCCGCGACGATGTAAACTTTCTCCCGCCAAATCCAATCCCAAATATAATTGGTTCTTACTTAAGCGTGCACTAACACGAATAGCAGGTGCTTTTAAATCTACTGAAGGTCGCTCGCCAAATTTTTCCCGAAAACTGTCGACGATCGCATCCTTAATTGTGCGCGCACCAAATTGACTATTCTTAATCCCTTTGTTGGTGCCAATAAAATCTACAGCAAAGGTGTGCGAAACTGAAAAAATTTCGTGCCAAGCAATTGTTCGCGCAAGTGCGTATGCCTCGTCACCCGTGTGAACGCTGCCTAGTGCCAAACGCATAATTAAACGATTTGCCAGACGCGACCATAAGCAAAAACGATAAGCTGCTTTTAGCTCGCCCTTTAAATGAACACCCGCTACCGTTTTACGCTCGATTTCGAAGCCAAACGCTTCGCTTTCAGTCTCAAGCAGCGATTCTAAACCCTTCGGGCAACTAGCAAAGAATAACAACATTGTTAATTAGCTTACGATCTAAACGTACTCATGGATAGAATAATTAATTCGTTCACAATGAGGTACTTTTTTTGGTTTACTGGTACAACCGCTTATAGGGCGGCTTACCAACATACTCGTTTGGTTTAAACGGTTAATTTGAATCTTCTGTTTCTTTCTCCGGAAACTTATCGAATTAACCGTTCCTTAATAATATTTTTAAGACATCGTTCTAAAACTCAGACCTAAGGCCTTGCAGGGAAAAGCATAGTTTTAGAGAGACATGGGTTTAAAACGACAATGCTTTAAAAATTTAAGCTCTTTTGAAAAACAGTTTTTAAAAACACATCTCGATTAAAAGGTAATTCGATAAAACCAAACTTAATCAACACAATCCAACTCGCTATAGATATAAACACTTATGATATAAAGAGGAACCGTATAATGAGAAGCCATAAACGCAGTCATTCAGAACGCGCATTTTCAAAAGGCTACCAAGCCGGAGTAGCGGGCAGGTCTTGGAGTTATTGTCCATTTGAAACACGAGCAGCACGCGAACTTTGGATGAACGGATGGCGCGAAGGTCGTGCAGACCATTGGAACGGATTTACTCCTCATGCACAAGCACAGAAATTAAGTAATTTTTAATACAGTTAATGACTTGTTTCCCATAAATTCTGAGAGACAGGGATTGGGGCTTGTTTTCAAGACCGTCGCGCGCTGGATTCGCGCGTTCGAGCCCCCCAAGGGTGAGACAAGCGTTTGCAAAGCACTGCTTTGCGCGCAGTTCGAACGACAACAATTTAATATTGTTGGCCGGACCGGCTTGCCGGGGTTCACGGCGAGTCTTGAAAACAAGTCCCAATCCCTGTCTCGGTGTTAATTTTGGCGTCGTGTAGTTAACAGCTAAGTTCAAAAAAAATTATTTTATGGGAAAATATTGGCAATTAATCATATATTATCCAAATCCATTATTTATCCGACGCTAATGCTTCGGCGATAGAATGTATCAACGCGGGGCCCTGGTATATAAATCCACTGTAGATTTGCACCAGGCTCGCCCCCGCAGCAACTTTCTCTAAGGCATCCTCAGCCGAACAAATTCCGCCGACACCAATAATAGGTATCTTGCCCTGCAGCGTTTGAGCCAAAACCCGAATAGTCTCTGTCGATTTTGCTTGCAGCGGCATACCACTTAGCCCGCCAGCCTCTGCTTCATACTCTGAGCCTTCAACGCCATTGCGAGAAACTGTAGTATTTGTCGCCACCACAGCATCAATGGCGTTATCAACCAACTGCTTCGCTATGGCCACAAGGTCATCTTTGTCTGTATCGGGTGAGAGTTTAACTGCCATCGGCACATAGCGCTCATATTTATCAGACAAGGCATGCTGACGCTGTTTGAGGCCGCTTAACAAAGTGTCTAATGCCTCCCCAAATTGCAGGTCGCGCAACCCGGGAGTATTCGGTGAGGAGATATTAATCGTCACATAATCTGCATAAGGATATACGTGGTCCAGGCACAGCAAATAGTCATTGAGAGCGTCTTGCTCAGCTGTGGTTTTGTTCTTGCCAATATTGATTCCCAATATCCCGGGAAATCGCTTTCCTTTTTTCACCCGCTCCACGAGATGCTCAACGCCTTTATTGTTGAAACCCATGCGGTTGATAATTGCTTGCTGATCGATTAAACGAAAAAGCCGCGGCTTGGGGTTTCCCTGTTGAGGTTTCGGGGTAACTGTCCCGATTTCGACAAAACCAAAGCCCAGCTTGCCCAGACCGTTAAAACAGTCTCCGTTTTTATCCAAGCCGGCAGCCAAACCCACTGCATTGGGGAATTTCAGCCCCATGACCTCAACAGGCGAGCGAACAAGCGGCGGCATAAAAGGACCAATGATGTTGAGGCGCTCCGCAGCGCTTATAAGTTCAAGGCTTATCTCGTGGCTCAGCTCGGGGTCTAAGGAAAACAGTAACTTACGCGCGAATTTGTACATCAATGGCCGATTATTTAGCAAAATTTCAAAAAGTTGCCCAGCTTACCGAATAGTTGCGAGCCCGTCGACTCAAGGCTTTGTAATATTTCGTTAGACTCAAGGGTCAAAACCGGATTGGAAAGTGAGAATTTGTAGCAGTAGTCGCGAGTTTGGCAAAAACTCTACTCAAGCAAACAATCCGCTTATGAATTGACCGTATGTATATTGGCCGTATGGAATTGTACAGGCGGCCCAATTTTGGCGTACACATTTGGCAAAACATGCACACCACAGCTCGGACAATATAAGTTAATGGCACTTAAAATAAGCTTGTCAATTTTTAAGAAATTCGTCTTTTCTGTCTTAACAATTTGTGTCGTGGCAAATTGCTCCGGAACTGCGGACCCACAAGGTTCAAGTTCCTCTTCGTCTGGGAACCCCAAAAATTCACTACCAGTGGAGCAGAGCGTGGATGCCGTAACCTCACCAGCACGGGTTGAATCGGAGAATTTTAGCCGCGCTGTGGATTATTCCCCAGGCAACCTCGGCGACTGTGCGAACAATCACGCAGTCGATTTTGTCACCAATACTGCTAATTCCTTGGGCACTTGTAATATCGGCTTTACCGAACCAGGCGAATGGGTGGAATACGATGTAATAACTTTGGCAGATGGCACTTACGACCTGTCGTTTGGACTGTCAGCCGATGGGACCCGGCGCAAGGTTCGTATTTATATCGACGGCACGTCTTACGGTGAGCTGGAATTTTCTGCTCTCGGACCTCAGCGCTACACTTGGCCACGTGTACAGCAAGTAGACTTGAAAGCAGGCACACACAAAATTCGTGTTTTCTTTTTAGAGCAAGATATCTATTTTGACGCGTTCACAATCAAGCAAGTGGAGTCCACTACTCCGCGCGTTACCGGCCTCAGTTTATTCGACACAAAAAATCAAATAAAAGTCGAGCAGTATTCACCATTATCGCTCGAAGAAGTTAACGATATCGACCTCGACGCATTAAAAAACCGGGAATTAACGCTTTGGGTGGACACCGAAGGCCCGGTTAAAAGCGTGCGCTTTGGTACACCGGTGCGCCCCAACTATCGCACAGACAACTTAGAAGAATTTGTGCTCTCGGAAACACAATTTTTAGACCCTGACCGCTGGCTGTTATTTCGCGGTGAGCACGAGTTTATTATTACCGCTTATTCCGAGGAAAATGCGCAGGGCAACGCCAGCGAACCGGTCACTGTAAAATTTAACTTACTCGAGACCCACTGGAGGGTGAAGGACGACTCGCTCGATTTAATTGCCAATATCGGCGAGAGCGCTGAGCAAGAACTTATTATCGATAATATCGGCAACCTAAGCGGGGACTACGAACTGAAACAGCTGCCTGCTTGGCTGACAGCAACGCAAACCAAGGCTGAAATTGAGACCAAAACGCGCATGATTATCGGGCTTTCAACGCCTGCTTGCATTAATGAGCTTGTACGCGAAGCGACAATTGAAGTTTGGGATCCAGGTGAATTTATTACTCCGATTTTAATTAGACAGGTCTGCACACGAGGGACCAAATTCGATTTGGCCTTCGACCGGTTTTACATCAATCAGGCAGTCCCCGGAATCGATACGCTTCACGCTCCGGACCGGCGTATCGACCTGGTCAGAGGTCGGCCAGGAATCATTAGAACCTTCGTCACCAAAGCCAACGAATTGGCAAACGTAGAGCCGAGAGTTGAATTCCATTACAAAACTCAAACAGGTAGCACTGGCGTCATTCTACTAGAAGGCGCAACGGAGGCACCGCTTGAAGCAGATGAAAGCACACTAGCGGGAACTTACAACGCCCTTATTCCGCCTGAAATCATTGAGCCAGGCACCGAATTTTTTGTCGTCATCGACCCAGAAAATGAAATCGCGGAAGCGAATAAAACCAATAACCGCTATCCCGAACAAGGTTATCTCGAGATGCGCGTCGCGGATATTGAACCACCAGAATTTGTTATCGTACCCGTGGTAATCAACGAAACGGATCCTGGAATAACACCCGCTTTGGTGGAAGAGTTATTTGAAGTTGTTATGCAGTGGCACCCGTTGCGAACTTACAACTACACTATCCGCTCACAGCCGTTCACTTACTCGGGGGATAGTTGGACCGATGCACTGAAACAACTCGATGATTTGCGCAACATGGCCAATACCGAGAGTTACTATTTGGGCTTAGTCAGTGAACGAATTAATGACGGTTTGACAACCGGCATCGCTTACCGCCCTAATCGCCTGTCACGCTTTCCGTTTGAAGCTTTAACAGCCTTAAGCCGCAAAAAAGGAACAACCATCGCCCATGAAATCGGGCATAGCTTTAGCCTTCGTCACACCGATTGCGGTGGACCCGCTAACCCGGAAAACCGTTTCCCGCTGCCAAACGCGAGAACCGGTACCTGGGGTTGGGATATAATTGCTCAGGAGCTGGTTAGACCCGTTCTCTCTGATTTTATGAGCTATTGTGAACCTGCGTGGACCAGCGCATTTAGCTACAGCACAACAATGGCAGAATTGCTCTCACGACAGGAAGTTTCGGCGCGCAACAAACAACAGGGACAAATGCAAAAAATCCAATTTAATGCACCGAAAAACAAAAAGATTCGTGTTATTCGCGGTGTTAAATCCGGTGGTAAATTTAAGCTCTACCCCGCGTATACCGTTACTGGATCAGAGCCGACATACTATAGCGGCGAATATGTCATGAATATTTATGGGGATTCCGGGCAGTTAATGACGTCTGCTGCGTTCGATATCATTAATGTCGCGCACGCTGAAGAATACCACTTCACAGTGAAAATCCCTGCAGAACAGCTAACAGCTGCAATTGGGCGTTATGAGATTACCCAAAACGGCGAAACAATTTTTAATAAAACCATAAGCAAAACGGACCCCGGCTTACAAAAAACATCTCCGTCACCAAAACTCTCACTCGCGGCAAATAACGGCGTGCGGGTTACCTGGCTCGCTAACGGAGAAGATACCTTGCAAATTCGCGACGCACAAACACAAGCGATACTGGCCTTAGATACCACGGGTAATGTCGTTGTTTATCCGATTGACAAAGAGCTCGAGCTGACTCTATTAAGCGAAGGCAATGGATATACTATTTTAAAAAGCGCGCCGACGAAGTAAACCGCTTTTGCTTCTACATCAACGGTTCATTTAGAAAGCATTCAAAACGTTTTTATTACCCCTGGAATGCGCTTCGATGGGATAAGGCGTTTGGTTTGTTGATCGTTTTCGACAAAGCTCGTTTTGTAAAAACGTTTCTCGAGGGTTTTCTGCGCACTCAACTCACTTTGCTCAGAGCATGTTTGTGAATCAATCCAGCGCAATGCCTCGGCCAACATCGCCTCCTCTTTGTCACCCCATTCGCGCGTCAAATCGTCCTCAACAAAACAGCCTGGAATCTCAATGGCAAAGGCTTCATTTGCGTTAGCTGGAGCGAAGCCTACTTCATAGTCACCAAATCCCTTGTGGTTTACGCCTCTAAACTGCACGGTAAAATAAGTGGTGCCGCAATTAGGCTCGGGATAAAAACCATAGGGTTTACCGCAAGTTTTACCGCCAATTTGAATAACATCTACATCTATGCCTCGCAGACCATTAATAATAGTCTCACTTGCAGAGCAAGTATCGTCGGTGGTGATGACAAAAACACGATTTAAATTCACCGAGGGTAAAGGACGAAGATTTGATGAGAAAGAAAAGAAAGGCGTGTTTGAAGCTAAACCCGTAAAAGGGTCATTTATGCCCCACTTGTCGTTGAATTGTTGCTGATTAAATATTTTCTCCCGCGATTGCGCAGCCCCTGCAACCATATAAGCTAAACGAGCTGCCAAATCCAATTCACCGCCGGAGTTGTAGCGCAAATCGAGAATAAGCTCTTCGACATTATTTTCATTAAAGTCCGCAAAGGCTTGAATCAGAGGTTGTTCAGCACTTGAGACATGGTCATTAAATTGAATGTAGCCAACTTTGCGATTCAATTCAGATTCGATTACGGCTACCTTTTGCACTGGTTCCATCGCAACATCTTCCGCTATCAAATCAAAGTCCTGCTCTCCATTCGAGGTCTGCATCTTGAAGCTATATTGTTGTCCAACGCTTGGTCTAAATAAAACCTCGTTGACCTTATCAATATCACTATCGCTAAGTTCATTTTCAAAGTTAACACCGTTAGCTTCAATAACACGCATACCGCGTTTTAATCCAGCCAAGTCACCAACGGAACCCTCCTGCACAAACGCTACCAGCACTCTTAAAAGTCCCTGCCCGTCACGCTGCGAAACAAAATTAACACCAAAACCCGCAAAAATATTTTGTTCAAACTGCTTGATATAATCGGCCGTATCCATTGACCAGTGAAATTCGTCTTTTTCTTGCCCAGAAGGTGTTTCTTCGAAGGTTTTCAACACATCGAAATACTCTTGCGGTGTTGCAAAGTCGCGTGGGTTTCTGTCTTCAACTTCGTCGTACCACAGATAGAATTCATTTACGAATGAGCGCAGATAAAAACTTTCGTGCAACAATGAGCCTAGGGAATCTTGATAAAACCGCCCGCTAAGGGGATCTATTCCGTTGCGCGGGGTTTCACATTGGGACATGAATAATTCAGAATTTGGATAAACGCCTTGCTGCCACTCCAAACGCGCCTCTTCACCAGCGTCACCGTTATCACTAACAGAGTTAGAGCTGCCTCCGCTACCACAACCAACTGCGCAAACAAATAAAAAGAAAACGATGACACAACGCTTAAACGATTTGCTGAATATAAAATGCGATGTCTTAGAAACTACAGGCGATCTATCCACTTAAATTTTCCTTTTTCATCAAAATATATCTTAAAACTCCCTTCGACTCCGTTCTTTGTCACATAAGGTTGTAAGATACGTGCTGGAAAGCGAATTCGCCGCCCATCTACAGATTCCGTAACAACCGACTTTGCCGAGCCTTTATACAATTTTAAAAATTCTTCAGCTGAAATATGTAAATTTACGGATATGCTATCAGACATAATTATCCTCAATCAAAACTTACAAAGTAAAGCGCTTTTATAAGTGATCACTATTTCCGTTACGACCATCACAAAACCTTAAAAATTGGCGATTTTTTATAAAAGGCTTTAATGTACTACTGTTCCAACTCCTTTTGCACCGCACTCGCTAAACCAATCAGCTCACTATTAACGACAGAGAACATCGCAAAATCATAGCGCTGAACGCATTTAAGCTCCGCAATCAATTCATTCCAACGTTGCACCGACGGGTGATCAGCGGGAAGATTTTGATTTATACACGCGGCAATTTCGTTACTCCTGCAACTGCCCAATATAGCGACAGCTAAACGACGAATTTGAATTTCTAATTCATCGAGCAGAGATTCTCGAGCTTTTGCTTGCCAAATATTTTCAACAGCAACGGAAGAAATTTGTGTAGCCAACCAATCCGTTTGCAAACTACCGTGCAGATGGTAGAACACGCTCAACGCAGACTCGACTTCCGAATCCGCTACTCTAGCGGCCTCTACCATACCGAGACCGGCAAACAAATTATCCGGCATCGCCAACCATTTACACCAAGATTCATCTAAATTGAATTCGCGAAAATAATTTAAACGGCTCTCCCAAGCATCTTTCGCCCCGCCCTCAAGCACGTTACCAATCTCGTTAACGATACAAACCAACTTTGATTTAAATGCTTCAACCTCTTGTTTCGGTTCCAGACGATTGCGCCGGTTCTTCAAAAACCAGCGCGTCGCTCGTCGAACTCTGCGCACAGTAATTTCAAAAATTTCCATTTGCAATTTTGCCGGCACTTTATTATCCAAAGACTCGATTAGCATTTGAATATCTTCAAAACTGAAAACATCGCGCGCGACAACGTAAGCTTTAGCAATATCAAAGATATTCACACTGCTAGAATCTACCAGGCGATGTACAGCGTTTATGCCGAGATTGTTAATAAGATCATTGGCAACTTGCGTGGCGACAATTTCTGGTAACAAGCGATGAGAGTATATTTGCTCCCGATAACGCTGTCTTAATTTATTCGGAAAGGCACCTTCAACAAACTGCACGATATAAGGATCTTGGTGAATGGCCGCGTTTAAAAATTCCTCTTTTAACATCACCTTGGCGTAGGAGAGCAATACCGACAATTCTGGCCGAGTAAGATATTGCCCCTGCGCATTGCGCTCACCGAGTGTTTCTTCGTCAGGTAAAAACTCCAATGCGCGATCCAGTCTACCCTCATCCTCTAGCGAATGAATTAAACGCCTATATTCGCTTGAACGCACGGCAACTTGACTCTCCGCATAACTGAGGCATTGTGTTTGGCGATAATTATTACGCAATACAAGTTCAGCTACCTCATCGGTCATTTCTTCAAGCAAAATATTTCTTTGTTTTTCAGTCAAATCGCCAGCGCTGATTAACTCGGCTAACAAAATTTTGATATTGACTTCATGATCCGAACAATCAACACCCGCAGCATTGTCAATAAAATCGGTATTACATGCGCCCTCGGACAAACAAAAATCGACCCGCCCCAACTGCGTAACGCCGAGATTACCACCCTCGCCAAAGACCTTACATCGCAACTCAGACCCATTCACTCTTAAATTGTCGTTGGCTTTGTCCCCCACATCGGCATGGGATTCCTGTTCGCCTTTGACATACGTGCCAATACCACCATTCCAAATTAAATCAACAGGAGACTTAAGTAAGGCATTGATTAAATCGTGTGGCGCTAATTTGTCGTGTTCAATAGAAAATATTTTTTTCATTTCCGCTGATATCGCAATTGATTTCTCGGCACGCGAGAAAATACCACCACCGGCCGAAATTAATTCCTTGTTATAATCCGTCCAGCTGCTGCGCGGCAATTCAAATAATCTTTTCCGTTCTTTGAAACTGGTGGCAGCATCTGGAGTAGGATCGACAAAAATATGTAGATGATTAAATGCGGCGACCAAACAAATATGCCCCGACAACAACATACCATTGCCAAAAACATCACCCGACATATCGCCTATCCCGATGACAGTAAAATCTTGAGTCTGGACATCTAAACCGCGTTCACGAAAATGACGCTGCACACTCACCCAAGCGCCCCGCGCGGTGATACCCATCGCTTTGTGATCGTAACCTTGGCTTCCACCGGAGGCAAAAGCGTCGCCCAACCAGTGCTGTTTGGCTAAAGAAATTTCGTTCGCAATATCAGAGAAAGTCGCTGTTCCTTTATCCGCAGCTACAACAAGGTAGGGATCATCGTCATCCTTACACACAACATTGCTCGGAGAGACAACTTTGCCGTCAATATAGTTGTCCGTTACGTCAAGTAAACCGGAGATAAACTTTTGATAACACTGAACACCTTGTTTAAATTGTTCATCGCGTGATGCATTCACCGGAATCTGTTTAGCAATAAAGCCACCTTTCGCACCACTGGGAACAATCACTGAATTTTTAACTTGTTGGGCTTTAACCAAGCCTAAAATCTCCGTGCGATAGTCTTGCAAACGGTCAGACCAACGCAAGCCTCCACGAGCGACTTTACCACCGCGCAAATGTACACCTTCAATACGCGGTGAATAAACAAATATCTCAAAATTTAAGCGCGGTTCCGGAATATCGGGAATATTTATCGGGCTAAGTTTTATGACTAAGTAATCAGCCGCTTCGCCCTCTGCGTTAACTTGGTAAAAATTCGTGCGCAACGTCGCACTTATCATATCGACATAACGACGTAGAATCCTATCTTCATTTAGGTTTCTTACACCTTCGAGCTCCGCTAAAATCGAATTGCGAATTTCCTCCTCGGCTTCGGTATCGCTATTTGTCGGGTCAAACCGCGCATGGAATAGGGAAATTAAAAGTTTGGCGATTTTAGGGTGCAGAGCCAAAACATCGGCAATATAATCATGTCCGAAATTAAACTGCGTCTGTTTCATATACGCAGCATAAGTTCTTAGCACTACAACTTCCCGCCAATTCAACTCAGCCAATATCACCAGGTGATTAAAGCCATCTGTCTCAGCCCTGTTGAGCCATATCGCCGCGAAAGCCTCTTCAAAAATAGGCCGAAGTTTGGTGATTGACATCTCAACATCCGAGGCCAAATGTAAGGAGAAATCGTGCATCCTTACAGTGGATTGGCGCCCGTCATGGTCAAAGAAATTAATCGAAAAAGGATGTTCACCGAGAACGCGCAAACCAAAATTTTCCAATATCGGAATAATGTCAGAGAGTTCAATCGGCTGATTGATGCGCAGGACCTTGAAGCGCAAATCACGTTTGCCGGCATTGTGAGATTGGAAAAAGTTCATTGCAATATCGCTGCTGTCACGCAATTGCTCCATCAGCGCAATATCCTGAACGGTTTCGCGCGCATCAAACATTTCCTGATAGGCTATTGGAAAGGCGTGACGAAATTTCCGAAAATAACGCAAACCCTCGGCTTCACCATGAGCGTCAATTAACGCATGTTCAAAATGGTCATCCCAGGCTCTAACAAGCTCAATAACGTTGGCTTCTAAATTGGCAAACTTTTGCTGGTCAATATCTTTACCCGAGAGCCGGAAAACAAAATAAGCACGAGCTAATATCGATTCGGAAAAAAATGTCGTAGCTTCGTGTTCGACAGCACCAATTTCAGCGGCAACAAAGTTTTCTATTTTTTTGCGAATACGCGTGTTGTATATATCGCGCGGCACATAGGCAATTGCAGTTACAAAGTTTTCAAACGGATCGAGCCGAGCAAACAGCCTTACAACCCGGCGCTCGTTAATACCTGCCACACCCATAATGGTTTCGAATAATTCATCTTCTGTCGCTTGAAACAACTCATCACGCGGAAAAATTTCGATAATTCTGCGCAAGGCTTTTCCGTCGTGGCTCGTGGGATGCCACTGCGAGCGCCCGACTATGCGCTCCACTTTTTTTCTAACAATGGGGATTTCAAATGGTGTATGACTGTAAACAGAATAGGTAAAAAAACCTATCAAGCGCCCTTCCCCAATCACCTTTCCATCCGGACTAAAACGCTTTACAACAATATAATTCGGATATATCGAGCGATGAATATCGGAACGTCGCGAAGACATCGAAAAAGAAATCGCCGTTTTACTTTCGTAGAAGTGCGCAACGCCAGTATGATCATTGGCATCTATATCAGCGGCAGGCTCATCGAGCAAACGAAAAATACCGAGTCGCTCGTCGTTTTTTTCGACCAATTTTGATTCGCCACCGACATTGACCAAATCAAGTTCCCGATAGCCTAAAAAAGTAAAATGCGACTGGCCCAGCCAGTTAATAAAATCAGCATCTTCACGTAGTGAAACGTATTCGCTAGCCGCTCTATCGATTTGTTTTTCGATGCTCGCTTGCAACTCACTCGTTTTCTGCAGCATGGTTTTATAATCGGCGACAACGACACTCACTTTTTCGAGCACGCGACGAATATTTTCGGCTAGCGCGTTGCGCTCATCTTCTTCGGGGATTATGCCTATCTCGAAATAAACAAAGGCTTCCTTGGAGCCCTTGGCGTCATCTTCTGGGCCATCCTCGGTATAAAAATGATGAACCGTCCCCTCTGAGTTTCGCTCCACTCGGTAAACCGTGCTTTTCACCACATAAATCGGCAGCTCCCTGCGGTTCAACTCAAGGCGAATCGAGTCGACCAAGAATGGCATATCGCGCTGCAACACCGTTAGCACTGTTCGGCCGCAAGACCATCCGTGTTCTTTTAAACTGGGATTAAAAACTTCAACTTTGGTGCCGGAAACATCGAATTCGCGTACACTCCGCCACGAACCCGCCAGGCTTGCAATCATGTCGGACTTCTGCCGCTGGCTGACATCGACGAAGGGAAACTGAGTATAAAACGCATCGACAAAACGCAAGTAGTGCGGTTGCTCCTCAAAGGGAAGCGTTTGATTCCAAGCTTGCTTAAGCTCATCGACATTCGGAATACTTGCAGCAATGGTCATATTTCGGTCTCTTTTTATTAACGACAGGGTCCTAGGCTCACTGGGGCTATCGACAGTACAACGGGTGTTAACTTTCGCTACCTAAGCCCCAAATTAGCCGAGCTGCGGCTGCCACGCTGGATTCTATGCTGTGACAACACTAAAATGCGCAGCCGTTGCTTATACGAAATCGAAGTTTCTATAAGTAATATAGCCGCTTACGCCCCATCGGACGCGCTTTTCATAGCATTTGGCTGAGTAATAGGGAACTAGTCGGCAACGCATTACGTCGAAGGTGGCTTTGACTTATTTTGAACCTAAAAATTCGCCTTAATATTGGCGTTTAAATAAAGAAAAAGGCTTTAGTTTTTCATATGTCAGTTGCACTTGAAGCTTTATTAAAACTTAAGAGCTCACTAAATGACCAAATTGTAGGTCAACCCGATTTAATTGAACGAATTTTGATCGCACTTATCGCAGATGGCCATCTTCTAGTAGAAGGCGCTCCAGGCCTGGCCAAGACTAAAGCGATTAAATCTCTCGCGGATGGCATCGAAGGCAATTTCCATCGCGTGCAGTTTACCCCAGATTTGCTGCCGTCTGATGTAACAGGCACCGATATCTACCGGCCTGAGACCGGCACATTTGAATTTCAGCGCGGTCCCATTTTCCACAACCTTGTACTGGCCGACGAAATTAACCGCGCGCCCGCTAAAGTGCAATCGGCCCTGCTTGAAGCAATGGCAGAGCGCCAAATTAGTGTAGGGAAATCGACTTATAAACTCCCCTCGCTTTTTCTCGTGATGGCGACACAAAACCCGATTGAGCAAGAGGGTACTTATCCCCTTCCGGAAGCCCAACTTGACCGTTTCTTAATGCACGTAAAAGTCGATTATCCCGACGTCGAGGCGGAGCGCCAAATTTTAAAAATCGCCCGCCAAGAATTTTCGCAGACCCAGCCACAAGCAGCCGATGTCGTGAGCGAAGAGACTATCTTTGCTGCACGCAGCGAGGCGCAAGCCGTGCATATGTCCGAAGCGGTAGAAACCTATATCGTTCAACTTACCGAGGCGACACGCTCACCGGAAAAATATAGTGCAGAACTCGGTAAATGGATTGAATTTGGCATTAGCCCCCGCGCTACCATTAGCTTGGATCGCTGTTCGCGCGTTCACGCCTGGCTGTGTCAGCGCGATTTTGTCTCGCCCGATGATGTACAGGCGGTTATTCACGACGTCTATCGCCACCGCTTGTTACTCAGTTTTGAAGCAGAAGCGAGCGGCTTAACGCCCGACAATGTGATTAATACCTTACTGCAACACGTGTCAGTTTTATAGGAATTATCAGCAAGATTATGGGCACGGCAAACCGCGCTACAAACGGAATTTATACCACCACTGAGGAGCTGGTTAAGTTGCGCCAATATGCTCATGAACTGGATCTTAGTGCCCGTCGGCGCAGCCAATCCATGCTCTCCGGTAATGTTCGCACGCGCTATCGCGGCAGAGGGATGGAGTTTGCCGAAGTTCGCCCCTATCAAGCGGGAGACGATATACGAACAATTGACTGGCGGGTGACCGCGCGTACGCAAAAGCCCTATACCAAACTCTTTCAGGAAGAGCGCGAACGCCCCGTTTTCGTCATGCTAGACCAACGTTCACCGATGTTCTTTGGCAGCCAGCTGCAACTTAAGTCCGTCTATGCCGCATATATAGCGACCCTCGTCGGGTGGGCGGCGAGTGCCAACAACGATCGCATTGGCGCTCTTATTTTTGGCGATGAAGAACAAGCTGACATCCGACCGAAAAATAGTAAACACGCGTTAATGGAGCTTATTAATCGCGTCAACCACTTCAACCATCAACTACAACAGCCAATACCAACTGGCAGCATTATCAACATCGAAGCCATGCTGCAGGAGGTTCGGCGCATTGCACGGCCGGGAAGTTTGCTCGTTTTGATTTCTGATTTTCACGATATAGATGAAAGCTGCGCAGAAACTCTGACGATGTTAAGTAAACACTCCGATGTCAATCTATTCCATGTTATTGACCCGTTGGAAACATCTCTACCCAATCGCGGCGTATTTACTGTCTCAAATTCCAAGCAGCGGATGAGCATAGATGCGGCCGCCGTGCGCGAAGATTATGCCCATGTTATTAGTTGTCGTAAGAAGTTACTGCAGGCTCAATGCTTAAATGCAGGTATTTCATATGTCGATGCAACAACAAAGATTCCCGCTACAGAAATGCTACTGACAATACACGGAGCTAAGAGGAATAAAAAATACCGTCAAGCTCCGGGGAATGTGGATTAATGGATTCTGCTTCGCATCTACCTGCACACTCATCGCCCTCCACTCCCGAACCCGAGGTTTCGGAAGCGGTAAATTTACCCCCGCTTACCGCAGCAAACCCAGCGACACAAAACACCTCTCCGGTCAACAATCAGGTTCAGGCATTGCTCGAACAAATGCAACCGCTCGCGCCACCCGAAGCGATTGGCATTTGGCCCCCGGCGCTTGGCTGGTGGGTGGTTTTAGTTTTGATCATCACGCTGGTTACCGCTGGTGCAATCGCGAGCGTAAACTATCTTAAGCAAACAGCTTACCGCAGAGAAGCACTGAAAAAGTTAGCCCAGTTTGACCCTAATCTAAATGACGAACAGTTTGCCATTACACTTACAACGCTGCTGAAGCAAGTCGCGCTGTCGGCTTACCCACGCAAAAAGAATTATATTTTGCAGCTTTACGGCAATAAATGGCTCAGTTTTTTAAATGCCAGCGCGCGACAAGAAATTTTTAATGCAAAAGACTGTTTTCCGCTCTTTAGCGGCCTTTACCAAAAAAATCTAAACCTAGAAAAGCGTTTTCTTTTAGGGCTCGCCCGCCAGTGGATTAAAAAACATAAAGCGCTAGATTCAACGACAAAAAAAGCAGCTGCACAATATCCTCAGGCGGAGGTCAAGCATGCTGCAATTTGAATGGCCACTGATTTTTTTGCTAGCACCAGTGCCGGCGCTGGCCTATTTTTTTCTTCCAGCAGTTAAGGAGCAAAGCAGTGCTTTGCGCGTACCGTTTTATCAAACGTTGGCAAACATAGGCGAAAACGAATCGCTTTTTCAGCCAAAGAAACTTCTGCAAAAATTATTGGCTATTCTGCTCTGGCTGCTATTAATTGCCGCGGCGGCCAGGCCCCAATGGGTCGGTGAACCTGTTGCAATGCCGACAGAGGCACGCGATTTATTACTTGCGGTAGATTTGTCGTTAAGCATGGACGAAAACGATATGGAGTGGAACGGGCGCGCTATTTCGAGAATAGAACTTGTCAAAATTGTTGTCAGTGATTTTGTTTCGACGCGCGTTTCAGACCGTTTGAGTTTAATTTTGTTTGGCGAAAATGCCTACGTACAGGCACCGCTAACATTTGATAGAGAGACCGTGGGCACGTTGTTAAAGGAAGCGCAACTGGGGTTTGCCGGGCGGTCCACGGCTATTGGAGACGCAATCGGCCTTGCCATCAAGCGCCTGCAAAAACGTCCGGAGTCGAGCCGTGTACTTATTTTGTTAACCGACGGGCAAGATACAGCCAGTGAGGTCAGCCCAACCGAAGCGGCCAAACACGCAAAAGTTGCGAAAATAAAAATTTACACCATCGGCGTCGCCTCAGATAAAGTTTTGCGCACCGGATTTTTCGGCCAAACGACACGTGCAGACCGCGATTTAGATGAGAATACTTTGCAATACATCGCACGGACTACAGGTGGACAATATTTTCGCGCACGCAACGCCAAAGAACTGCAAGAAATTTATGCTGAATTAAACGAACTAGAGCCTATCGACCAGGAGGGTGAAATATTTCGCCCCATTAAAGCGCTTTTCTTTTGGCCATTAGCTGCTGCATTTATTATCAGCTTGGCTTTGTCGGCGCTGCGACTTAATTTTGACTTCATATCGATTAAATCGAACGGTGAGCCAAATTAACATGGATGGATTAGTAGAAAATTTTCATTTTTTAAGACCGTGGTGGTTTTTAGCTTTGCTTCCAAGCCTTGCCATTGGAATTTCGCTGATAAAAAAACAAATGCAACCGGGGCAATGGCAAAATATCGTCGCGCCACATATTTTGCCTTTTTTAATTGACGGCGTTGAAAAGAAACAAAGAAAGATATGGGTGTGGGGCTTAATCACTTTGTGGACGATAACGGTGTTTGCTCTCGCAGGACCCGCCTGGAAAAAACTGCCGCAAAAAGTCGAGCGCAATACCGCCGCACTTGTCATCGTTTGGGACTTATCGCCCTCCATGTTAGCGGAGGATATAAAACCTTCGCGGGTCGAACGTTCGCGCTTAAAGATTATTGAGCTGTTGGAGAACCGCAGCGACGGATTAACCGCACTAATCGCGTTTGCTGGCGAAGCCCATGTCGTGACACCTCTGACTGATGATATCGACACAATTATTAACTTGTTACCCGGTTTAGGTCCTGCGACCCTTCCCTCTTCAGGCAGCAACCCTGAAATGGCATTTGATTATGCCGAAGACTTATTGAAGAACGCCAATATTGCGCGCGGTGATATCTTAATGATTACCGATGAAATCGACGCCAGCGCTATTCCATTGATGGAAGCGCCGGTAGAATCATCTAACCACCAATTAACGCTCTGGGGAGTAGGCTCAACAGCCGGAGCACCTATCGCATTGCCACAGGGTGGGTTTTACAAAAACGCCGACGGCAGTGTGGCCCTGGTCAAATTAAATGAGACGGAAATTCGAAATTTTGCAGCGCGAACCGGCAGCTACTATGTGCCAATGGTACAGAACGACCGCGATATACAAACGCTAGTTCAGTTAATCAGCCGGGTCGAGCAAGACAACGACGAGGAGGACGAGGAAAAACGTGAGTTTGATCAATGGTATGAACACGGACAGTATTTGACACTGCTTATTTTGCCGTTTTTAGCGCTGGGCTTTAGACGCGGTTGGTTATTGAGTTTATTGTTTGTCTTTCCGCTCCTAGGCGCACCACAGTATAGCTATGCGAATTCAATTGACACGCTATTTAAAAACGAAGACCAACGTGCAAAAGATTTGTTACGAAGTGGCGACGCCGAATCAGCAGCAGAAACATTCGAACACCCCGACTGGAAAGGTACGGCACATTTTATTGGCGGAAATTATGAGGCAGCTGCGGATGCTTTTAGAAATAATCAATCCGCCGAAGGACAGTATAATTTGGGTAATAGTTTAACCTTTGCCGGTGAGTACGACGAAGCCATCGCAGCGTTTGATCGAGCCTTAGCGCTAGATCCAGATTTCGCACCTGCGCAAAATAATCGCGCCATCGCAGAAAAATTAAAATCACTTGCACAAAACTCGCAAGCCAATAACCAGCAATCAGGAGAGGAAGGGGAAAGCCAAGAAAATCAGAACTCAGATTCGCAAGATTCAGGTGATAGCGATCAGAGCCAGCAAGGACAGCAAAACGAACAACAAGCAAGCGACCCACAAAATGGCTCGCAAGATGGCCAGCAAAACGAGGCTCAACAAACCGCTTCCGAAAACGAAAATTCTGGCGCCGAAGAAAATACAGCTGCGCAAAACTCGGAGCAAAATAATAATACCGATAAAAACAGCGAATATGACTATCAATATCCTCAAGAGCAGGAAGAACAGAAAGACCAAGAGTCTCAATCCCAGATTGCAGAACAAACTGATGAAGAGAATGATAGCGACAAAGATGGCGAACAAAACAGTATAGCTGAAGAAGGTGAGGAAAATAGCGACTCTTCTAATGAACAGCTCGCACAAGAAGATCAAAGCCAAATAAACTACTTGCAAGAAAAAAACGACAAGCAAGAAACGGGTGAAAACACTGAACGCAAACCGTTGACAATGGAAGAGCTTAAATTACAGCAATGGTTAAGAAAAGTTGAAGATGATCCGTCGGGCCTGTTGCGCGAAAAATTTCGTTACCAATATCAGCAGCGTAGACAACGCATCGAAGAGCCGCGTAATTTAAGCCCGGCGAAGGCGCCTGAAAAACGTTTGTAAACCTAAAACCTAGAACCTAAAACCTAAAACCTAAAACCTAAAAAATGTAAATATTTTGACGATCATGAAGAAATCAGTTGGCCAGTTGACGTTAGTTATAATGTTATTATTTACAAGTAAGAGCTTGCTTGCACAGGTGACTGAAGTCAGTGCCGTTGTCGACCGGAGTAATATTTCGCAAAACGAAACATTTCTGTTAACCGTTGCACTTACCGGCAAGGTTGACAGAAACGAGCGTTTGGATATTGCAAATTTAGAAGAAAATTTCGATGTTTTAAATTCCAGTACCGAAACGCGCTCCTCCTATACCAATGGTAGAGGTACAACAACAACTTATCTAAAGTTGACGCTCGCTCCTAAAAGCGCGGGCAAATTACTGATACCACCTATTCGCTATAAAAATCTAACAACCAAACCCATTACTATTTCGGTTGAAAAACAAAAAGTCATTCAAGGAACACTAAACGATTTTATTTTAGAGACGGAGATAAGCAAAACAGAGCTTTATATTCAAGAGCAAGTCACGATGACTTACCGCCTGCTCTATGCCATTCGTCCCCAGCTAAATCGTAAAGAGCCAGAGGTAGAGAACCTCGATATTGTCGGTTTGGCTGATAACAACTATAAAAAAACCATAGCGGGAAAGCACTATCAGGTTGTGGAGTTTAACTATGCCGTCACGCCTGGAGAAGCCGGCGAGATTATTATTCCACAGCAGAACTGGTATGTTTCGTACCGAAAAAATAATTACCGCCCTATCGAAATAGCACTAAAAACTGACGAAATTAAACTCAAGGTTTTACCCATCCCTCCGGAATACCCTGTCGGCGCCGAGTGGTTGGCAACTGAACAGTTGGAAATGACCGAGGAATGGGAGCAGAACCCAAGTACCTTTAGGGAAGGCGAACCGATAACGCGCACAATTACAGTTCGTGCAATGAATTTAAAAGGCGAACAATTACCGCCGATAATCGTTTCACGCGGCAACCAGGATTTTACTTATTACGAAGACAAACCCTCTCTCGACACTGAAACGGGCTCTAAAGCAACAGTCGCCACACGAATTGAAAGTGTTGCAGTGGTGCCAAAGCGGGCAGGCGATGATTTAGTCTTGCCAGGCTTCGAGCTCACGTGGTGGAACACCAGGGAAAAGAAGGTTGAAACTTCCGTGATAGCAGAGAGAACGCTATCTGTTCAAGCAGTACAGGCTCAAACCAATAACCAAGACAACCGCCCTCCTGCGCTTGCGGTATTACCCGAAGATAGCTTGCAAGTGCAACAGACTGAGCGGGTAGTGGTAAAATCCGAGCCGCCCTATATCTGGATAATTGCTACAGCGATCTTAGCATTTACCAATATCTTATTGGCCCTGCTATGGATAAAGCAACGCCATGCCGGTCCTAATAAATCCCAAATTGATTTGCGCTTAAAAGCGCAGTTGGACAATGAAAAACAGGCCTTTAATGCGATGAAAGATGCCGCTGGCAGCAGCGATTTACAGGAATTTCGCGACGCTATTTTGGCCTGGGCTCAGTTTGTCTGGCCAAATCAAGCGGTCACGCTAGCTACAATCGCGCAACGGAGCAGAGACGAGAACCTTCGTTCCGCATTAATCAAACTCGACTCGGCTCTATACAGTCAGCAAGCATCGAATGACTTTGACTCAAAGTCGCTCATAAGTGCGATACAAAAATGGCGTAATCAGCATCGCAAACAGCAACAACAAAATGTCGCTGCGCATCTGAAGCCGCTATACGCCTGAATGAATATACGCCTAGATGAAATATACGCTTAGATGAATGCCTCTCGATTTAAGCTACCTAGCCTTCTATTTGGACCCGCTTCTTCTATGGCACATATCCTGAACATAACAGCCCCGTCGAGCGACATCCCGGCCAGTAACAAACAGGCCGGCACCGATCGCCATTCTCGCGGTCAGATTAGTGCTTGTAGGCGCTCTGCGTTACAATGCCGCTCTTTTGATTTTATTGAGGATGGCCGCTTAAGCTCACATCCTTTTTGCTTGAAATTACCATACGCCGTAGGCCTTTTGATGAAGCTATTTGCCATTCCAATTCACAGTACACAGATAATAAAATTGCTTGGGATCACCTCTGTGTGTCTACTCCTTATCAATTGCGGTAGCAGCAAAAGCAACGAAACCGCCTCAAATACCGAGAGCGGATCAAGCTCGTCTAGCAGCACCTCCGGTTCAATTGGAAAAGCATTAAAAACCTCCGATACCACGGCAGTCCATTTCCCTGCGACTTATTCTGTCACTGAAAGTGACTCTGTGTTGGTACGGGGAATTGCCGCGCAAGGCACAGCGATTGACTCCATTAGCGTGAACGGCGCTGCTCCAAGCGCACTCGCAAGCACGCTTTATGAAGGTTTATGGCAAGCAGAAGTCCCGCTTGTTAGTGGCGAGAATGCTATTTCCGTAACGCAAATGTCCAGCGGTCAAAGCAATAACATCGCTAATTTAACGGTAAACAAAAGAATCCCGATGACTTTGCCAGAGCTGTATGCACTGGTGGACAATACAACTGCTATCGTGTTCGACCGGCCGTCGGCGACTTATTTAAAGGTAAACCTTGAAACGGGTACGCGCGAGATATTTCTAGATGCTAAAAGCGATGAGGATAATATCCCCGCAGGCCCGCGCGATATGCTTATTGTGGAAAATACGCTATATGTGCTCGACGGAATTTTAAACGCGGTCGTTAGAATTAACCTTACAGACGGAAGCCGCGACTTGATTGGGCAAAATACGGTTGAGGACACAAGCACTACGCCTTTTGCATTGCGTTTACCGACACAGTTCGCTTACGACGACAGCGGAGCTAGCCCGCGCCTAATTATTGTCGATTGTATTGGCTACTACATTGACAACCCAGAGACCGAAACGATAGAACCAGAGCCGGTTTTTTGTTCAAGCACGGTGAATGACTCGCGGTTGGCATTTTTTTCATTAGATTTGAACACGGGCGAGAGAACTGCGCTGTTTCAAGATCTGTATGAAGAATTCTCGACCCCCTACATGCTGACAGCAAACTCTCTTGTGTTAAACGCAGACGGCACCAAAGCCTATATTCTCGGCAGAGAGCTGTTTGCTTTTGCAACTGGGGAGCTAGCCTTAGCGACATCGATCGTGGAGGTAGACCTCGCCAGCGGAGAGCGTTCAGTATTGACGTCCGATACCTTGGTCGAGGAAGATCAATATGTATTCGCTTCTGCGGTCGATGCGACATTAAATGCTGACGGCACGGCGCTTATTGTACTCGACGGAGTGGGACAAGCTGTATTCTCAGTTGATTTAGCAGACGGTAGCCGCAGTTTACTTTCAAATTTTGACGAACCCTCCTCCGACTATCCACTGTTAAGACCATTTGAAATTAAACGTTATAACGATAACTACTTGGTCCTTGACAGCGGTCAGCAGGCGCTGATTCAAATCAATGCAGAAAGCGGAGCACGTTCAGTTATTGCCAGCCATGATCAGGTGACTAAATCACAATTTAATAGCTTACTTTCACCCGCCAGTATTGTGCTGAATTCCGATTCGACAAAATTATTTGTCAGTGACATTACATTGGATTCGATCTTTGACATTGATTTGGCAAGCAACGCGCTAACCCCTATTACCGGTGGCGCAAATAATTTGGTCAACCCGATACTCAGTGCGCCGAATAAATTGGAGATAAACGCCGATAACAATACGCTCTTCGTCACCGGACAAATTGACCGGATCTACGATGAAGAACAGGAAATATTGTTTTCCAGTTCCACTGTTGTTCCTATGCTTTACAGCGTTGATATTGCCACCGGAGAAAGAACAGCGATGCTCGATTCGCTGGAAGCACTGCGCTTTTTATTTGCTAACCCGATTTCCATTGCACTCAATCCGGCCGACGAACGTATACTTTTTGCCAGCCACGCTGATAACGGACAACCCGGCTCCTCCAGGCTTACGGATTTTCCTATTCAAGAAATTGGCTTTATCTCAGCTTTTAATACTGTCGATGAACAACTCAGCCTATGGCCGAATAATCAGCAACGCACCTGGGTAGAAACTAATTTGCAAAGACCCACAGGTTTTAAAATTGATTCACAAGCCGACTCTCCTCGCGCGCTTATTTTAGATGGTTCGCAAAAAGCGATACTGGCGATGGATTTGGCGAGCGGCGAATTCAGTTTACTCTCCAACAACGTAATGCCAAACGATACAACTCCGTTTATGCAACCGCACGATCTTATACTCGACTCAAGCCAAGGCGTGGCTTATGTAACGGACTCAGTTGCCGATGCGTTAATCAAAGTGGACCTCGAAAGCGGCGGCAGAACTGCGGTGTCCGAAGCGACGGAAGAAAACTCGGAAAACCCCTTGCAGCAATCACGCGGCTTAACCATTGATACAGAAAAACAAATCGCTTATGTTGTTGATGATTTGTTGCAAACAATTGTTGTAGTGGATTTGATAACGGAAAAGAGAGTTTATATGGAACCTAGGTTTGCGGAATAATCGTTTATAGATATTAAACAAAAAAAAGCCGCTGCGGATTGCAGCGGCTTTTTTATATATGGCAGAAAAGTCTAGTAATTTAGAATTTGTACTGCACACCTAAACGATAAAACGTCGACGGAACGTTAAAGCTCTTAATTGCTGTCTTGCTATCCAATACAACTTCATTTGCTTCCTCGGTGATGTTGTTGCCTTGAAAGAACACCTTAAACATATCGTTAAATCGATAATCAATAGATACATCAAGTTGTCCTCGACTGAGCACCCAGCGATTTGGAGCTACGCTAGAACGGACATATGCCGTTTGACCAATTGCAGAAGATAACTCATTATCAATTTCAAAGGTACCCTGCCCATAAGGCTCGTCTGCATCGATATAATTGCGCCCAACGTTTTGCAAAAATCTGTCGCGCCAATTATAAGCGGCTCGCACAGAAAACCCATGGTTTTCATAAAACAAAATAATGTTGTAACTAGAGTCAGACAATCTTAAGGCTGGAAGACTCGAACCGCCAAAATCATTTATTCCGGTATCTTGCTCGGAATCAGTGGCCGTGTAATTCAGTTGCACACCAAAACCTTGCAGGTGCTCGGGCAGAAAATCAAAAAAGCCTGTATAAGCAATCTCAAAACCATCTAGCGATTCAGATCCACCATTTTGAGGTATTCTCATATAGCCATCCAAAATTTCATTGAACGACGTAAGGAATGTTATCGTGCCGTCTCTATCCTTGGCAAAATACGCTACGCTGAGAGCGTCGCTATCGTTGATGTACCACTCATAAGAAATATCAAAGTTATCGGATTCGGCAGGCTCCAACTCGGGATTTCCTCGGCGGAAATCATCTGGACCTAAGCGTGCCGGATCAATAATGATATCGTTGGTTTCGGGCCTACTAATTGTTCGCGACAACGCTAACCGTAACATGTGATCATCATTAAGCTCATAAGCTAGGTTTAAGCTCGGCAAGAAGTAGTCATAGCTCGTTTCAAACCAGGTGTAATCTTTGCCGACTAAGCCAAATGTGCCGGTTAAGTTTTCGCCACGCGTTTCCACAGTAAAATTCGGCCCCAACGGATACGTACCACTCTGATAAAGATCTTGATAACGTTCAGAGTACTCAGCGCCGTTAAGCTCTACTGTTCTTGTCACCATCTCGCCGCCTTCTTCTACGGTAATGTCCTTTGTCAATCTTCCAAGCTCGCCTAAATCCCAAGGTACAAAATTTCGGCTGAGATAGGCTTCGGAGTTAACGTCGGTCGTGAAATAGCGGACACCAAAGTTACCCGTCAAGGCACGCCCCAAAACTTCGTGCTCGAAATCAAGCATAAAATAAGCGGCAGTGGTTTCTTCAGTAATTTCTTCATGACGCGTAGGATCTTCAACTAATGCAAACCCACCGTATACCGCAGCGATAAATTCATCCCAAACAGCAGGATCATCGGTCGTCCCCCAATACTGGCGAGGGAAATTACCGCTAACACTCCCCGATATAGAATTTTTTAATTCAAACCACTGGTCTGCCAATTCAGGTGTAAGTGTCGAATGAGCATTTCGATCACCACCTACGCCATCCGTCTTATTAATAATTTGTTCAATTGTAGCCTGCGGATTAGTAGGCCTAAATTGGAAATCTTGGTTGTTTAGCACACCATCGCCATTGCGATCATCTGGAATACCATCCCTGTCATCATCGACAAATGAATTTGGCACAAGCGGCGTAGACAGCTCATAGAAATCTTTAAATTTATTCTCCTTGTTCCAACGGACACCAAAAGAAATTTTAGTGATGGGACCTAACTCAACATCCCAGTCAAGATCAGCAGTAAATTCCTCTGTCGTGATCTCCATCGGTTCAATATCGCGGTCCAAATTGCGCACGCGATGCACGGCATTTCTATTAGCAGCGTCGACTAAATCGATATTTAGGCTGGTAATCTCATTATTGAAATCTTCGGGATCCAACAGTTGATACCCAATTGTTGGAATATCCGTCCCCTGATTTAAATCGTAAAAAGGGCTTGGATAAAATAGATCAATTTCTGGAGTGGAGTACTCGAAATCTAAAGCCGAAGTCCAGGTCGCAACCGTGCGATCAGCAGTTGACCTAGAAATTTTTACATCCAACAACATTGTCTCATTAATTTGCCACTCGGTTCCTAGCGCAAAGCCGTTTTGGATAATTTCTTCGTTTCTTAGGCCAGAATTAGGGTTTATCGGAGAACGCTGGTTTGATCGAGTTTCTCTATTGTGAAATTCCGCTGCGGTAACAAACGAACGATTAAGCACCGCATTTGGGTTTACCGCAGCTAAATTCTCTGCCGCTAACCAAGCCCTAATATCGCGTGGATTCGTTTCAGGCAACAAGTTTACATTTACAGGTAGCGTGGCATTGGTATATTCATTACCGCTTGGACCGTAAGAAAAAGTTTGCAGATCAACACGGCCCGGTATTAAATGAACTTTATTGCCATTATTGTTATTACCGGTACCAACAAAATGCGTTGTCAGTTTTGATTCTGAGCGCCATTGGTCTTTTACAGATCGACGACCATCAAGATAAAACATTAAGTCTTCATTGGCTTGCCATTGAATCGTAAAATCTGCTGTCGTATTTTCGGTTTCAAAAAACTTGCGAGAAATCGCCGCATTATTCATAAAGAAAGTGGGATGGCCCGGGTGATCATTTTGTTGCATCAACTCCCGATCTGGGGCGGTGAGGCCCTTCAGCAACAGGTCAACTTGGCGCAAATCGATCCCGTCCCAGTTCGCGTTAAAACTCTCCGTGACTTGATTTTTTTCCGACCGACTTATATTGGCTAAAATACCGATCCGTCCTCCATTACTTAAATCCCAGGTCTTTGTACTAAAAGCACCGAATTCATAACCTAAATCGCTTTCAAGCGAGTTATCGTTCAATTCAAGTTTGGCCTGAACCGTCTGCTCATCAAAGTCAAAAGGCTTGCGCTTTATCAATGCAATGGTTCCACCAACGCCACCTTCAAGCTGATCGGCCCGCGATGTCTTTTGTACTTCGATCGCCTTTACTAAAGAACAATCTAACGCG
>JANQJB010000139.1 GCA_028281865.1 Marinagarivorans sp. | reverse complement strand
AAATTTCGTGCTGCGTTAAATTTAAGCCCAAAAGAATGGCTTATTATCCAGCAATTAAATTTGGCAAAGTCACTATTGGAATCAAGCAATGATTCCATTGAAACGGTTGCGCTTAACTCAGGTTTTGAAAGCGTATTGACGATGAGACATCATTTTAGAAAACACTTAAAGCTATCCCCCAGCCAATATCGTAGGCAATTCAGGCGCGCATAAACGCATATTAAACATTCGCATGTCGCTCCCATATATCATTTGAGGGGGGGCTATTTGCGAACCTTCAAAGATTACCCCAATCCCGATTAATTCATACTCAAGTGGGTTCTATGCCTGTCGTATTTCAGTGCAACATAGAACACGTATACATTATCTTTATAAAAACCTACAAGATCTTGTAGTACCCAATATTCTGAATGGATGATAATTTATGAACCAGATTTGAGTGTAGATAGCTAATCAACTAAATCATCAACTACATTAGTGTCATGATTTAAAAATTAGCATTGTGAGTTAAAAATGGAAACCTTAAAAAAAACGACTTAACAATTCAAATCCGAAGCAATGCCAATAGAATTTATTAACCGATAAATATAATTTACTGGAGAAAAACACGTGAAACAAATATCAATGTTGATCTTTGGGGCTCTGCTCTTATTCTCGTTAAAAGTTCATGCGTACCACCACACTATTCCCGGCAGCCTTTGCGAAGGATATACAAGATTTCATATCGATAAAGGAGACATTTCCTCTGAGAATGGACGTACACATTTTCGCCCGGTGAGAATGGCGACATTTACCTGCCCACTCTATAAATTTACTAGTACATCAAGCTATGAAAAAATATTTTTAGAATATTTTAACCGTGATGACGGTGCTGATGGCGGGACCTGTTGGGTGTTTGCGAGGTCTTCCACAGGTACGTTTGAAACGTCATCTGCAATGTCCATTCCTACTATGGACCAATCTCCAACGGGGCTAATCGAAATCGAGAATCTTCCGCAACCTTCAAGTCCCTCCGCCTATAGCTTGTATTGCATAATGGGTGGAGGAATTGGATCAATTGGCATTGAAGAGTGACACAAAAACTGATCAAGGTGAGATTAAAATGAAAAATCTAAACTTCAACATTCAGTCAAGGCGTTTTCGCAACCTGATTTTACTATATGTTTCCATATTTTTTCCGGTTGCCTCGAATGCTTCACAAAGTTATACCTTGCACGCTACTGCATGTATTGAAAGCATTCCTGGTGAAGCAGTGTATGATATGCAAGGAATTAAAAATAATGATTTTTGGGATTATTATATATGCCCAATTCTTCGCCGCAATACGCTAGTAGATAGGCTAACGTCAGTTAAAATTGACTATACGGTAAATACGGGTAGCTTTGTTTCCTGTATTGTTCATGCCACATCACCTCTTACAGGGTCGACAGAAACATCTCCAGCAAAAAGTGTTTCAGGCGTAAGTGGTACATCCCTTCACCAACAATTTCAATGGAGTCAGAGTGAACTCCCGATTGCACCCAATAATGTTGCTACATATTCAACTAACTGTGTGTTAGGTGGGAGTGGGATAACGTGGATAAATTCCCTCTCAATTGTCGAATAGATTTAACAAAAGAGAATTAAATATGACCAAGTCGATAAATTACTATTTTTACGTTATAGTTTTTAATATATTATTTTTTTCAATTTCTGCAAATGCAACATATATCCTCCATCCTTCGAATTGCATGGTTGGCCAAGGAGGAAACCCTGTCCAGGTAACGCATTATCCTACGCATCTTTTTGACAATGCTAGCGATGGCGCGGGATTTACATGTGGCATCCCAAGACTAAATACCAATATAAACAAATTGGGTGACGGACTTGATATTTATATAAAATCGTCACCCGATGAAACTCAAGAGTATCAAGCGTGCACACTCTACGTTGGTCAGGATAACGGTATCGTTTTTAGTCATATAACGAAATTGATTCAACCGACTCCTCCAGGAACTTTTTCAGTTATTAGTTTTGATTCTTCGGATTTAGATAGCGTACAGGCTAATACGGAGCACGCTGTTTTTGGTCTACATTGCAGCCTTCCGCAAAAAACAAGCGTTTATAGTATAGTGGTAACTACCAATGGATAAGACAGCTAATAATCGCGCTATACTTTTTAGCGTATCTGGTTTTATATTTGGTGTTGTTGCGAGTGCTTTTTTCTTTTATCAAAATACTGGAAAAGAAGATTATTTCAGTATTGCTAATGAAATTAGTGCGTCAAAAATAACGCCGGATCGTGCTGGAACATTATCGCTGGATCAGGCTGTGGCAACTAATGATAATCCTGTATCTCAACCAAAGGAAAATATAAAATCAGAAATCAATGAAAAAGATGTAAAAACCTACGAAGATCTTGTAAATGATGAACGAATATTTTATCGTCAACGCTTTAATTATTTTGATAGCATTAGAGGGAGTGAGCGAACGGATTCAAATTGGGAGGTTGAAATAGTTGATGCGCTAGGTCTCAACAATAGTGCTCTAGATTTTTCGAAGGACATCGAATATAACGAGATTAACTGCGCAGAGACACTTTGTAGGATCGATTTTACATATTTTACTGATACCGCTGATACGCAAGGTGCGATAACAACGATGGCAATGAAATTAAGGAATTCTGCCGGTGCAATGTCTTTGTATAATGATACGGAAAATAAGAAAATCGTTGCATACTTTGCTAGGCCGTCTAAACCATTTCCAAGCTTTACACCAAAACTTGCAGGGAATTGAAGCGCATATAATTTCACAATTAGGTTTACTTGTTGATTAGACATCCGTTCAATTGTTAGTGCTTGACCGGATGTCCTTTAATTCTAGCCTTCTTTGTTCTTTTTCTGAAGAGTAGTTAATGTATCCTACTTCTTATCCAACTTTTTTTAACCCAGAATATGAATATCGACTTTACTACAATTAACGAAAAGAGAGTTGATTCTTCGTTGTTAGAGGTGGTCAGTGCGGGAGAACTTAGAGTATGGTTCGGAAACTGCTGCAAATGGTGTGATAGCGGCATATATGCTCATTTTAATGGCATAAGATCTGTATCCTCATTGAAAGAGGATTTTGCATTTAAAAAGGAAGAAATTTGGAATGACAATTCATTTTGGAAAGATGGTATTTTTGTCGGGCCTGAATTCCCGAGAGTTCGACATTCCTCCGAGATAGAATATGAAAATCATAAACAGATCGCTTACGAGAATTGTATAATAGTCGTAGTAGAATCAGAGAAACATGAAACTGTACAAATGCACTCTGTTGTCATTGTCGCCGATAGCTATTCCATACACCCCAGCATAAGTCTGCTAACTTAATGAATTGCTAAGTTTTAGTGCAATTTTATCTATTAAACAGATAAAATCACGTTGATTCTGTGATTATATACTCTACAATATAGAATAAATGCCAGCTACATATACCCAATATGTCGAGAAAAGATATCTATCTTGGTGAATTCGAACATATCGTACTCCTAGCGATATTAAGGTTAGGGGCAGACGCGTATGGCATGCGTATGCGCACAACCATAAATGACCTGATCCATCGGGATGTTTCTATTGGTGCGCTTTATGCCACTTTAGAGCGATTGGAGAAAAAGAAGTTTGTTAAGTCCAGATTGGGTGAAGCAACAGCGGAAAGAGGGGGGCGAGCCAAGCGGTATTTTGAACTGACTTCGCTGGGCAAGAGCGCCTTGACACGGACAAGGAGCAATTTGGAAACGATGTGGAGGGATATATCTTGGTAACAGAAGATACTTGCTCCTCAAAGTGTGGGAATAGGAAACCACCTAAACTGGCGAGCAATATTTTGATGCTTTGCTTGCCAGCACACCTAAAGCAACCAGTGCTCGGTGATTTAGAAGAGGAGTTTAAGGGCTTGGAGAAGTCAAAACGGGGAAAAATTAGCGCTGATTATTGGTATTGGAAACAAGCGATAAAAAGCGCCCTTATTTATATTTGGCAAGGTCGAGGCTCTACTATGGCTTATCTTTTAGGTTTTTTATTTTTTGTTGCAATAATGTTTTTGGAGATGCTTATTTCCGGCCACTTAAGTACTTTTTATAATGTACCTTCGATGGTGGTTGTATTGCCCCCTGCGATCGCATTGGGAATAGCGGCAACATCTGTTTCAAGTCTTAAACTTGCCTTTCGTTTAGCATTTAGTGATGAAGATAATATTGAAAAAACTGACGCTAGAAGAGCTGTTAGATTTCTTCGAGTGATGGGAAATCAGAGTATCTTTCTGGGCTGTATAGGCTTTTTAACTGGGGCGATTTCCATAAGTGATCATATGGGTCGAGAAGGGTTTCAGGATAATACCGGTGTAGCGGTAGCTATAATGTTCTTGCCGTTATTCTACGCAATGATAATAAAGTGTGTATTATATTCGGCGGACCAGAAAATTTTTGGTAAGTATCTGGAGGATTAGAAGTTTTCTTTGCTCAGGGTGCTCGCCGGATGACTAAAGTACCGGCTTTTGATAAATCTCTCACCAAAAAGAACATAAGCAATTCTCACTCAGACGTTTTTCACCAAAATTGGTTACTAGTGGTCACCGGTTAAACTGTTACACTGCCTAGTCCCAATAACGCTAACTGAGAATAATGAATGACCAGAATGCTAGTGGTTCTAGTTTTTGTATTAAGCGCTTTTTCATGTTCGGGTGAAAAACAAATTAAAACAGAATCTCGCAGCATAAATTATACAGCCTGGATAGGTGCAGGTGGTTCCACGATTGAATTCGAGAATTCTCACAATTTAAGCACCTATACGCTTTATCAGTCTGAAGATTCAATTTGCGATAAAGAAACCGTTCATACGTGCAGCGATTTAGAGTCCACACCTTTGTTAGCAAGTGGTGAAAATGCTGTTCACTTTGATGTCAATAATCTCACTTATTTCTGGTTGCAGAATGAACGGGAAGCGAGTTTGCGCTCGCTTATAGCACCCGTACAAACACACTTTGAAGCCAGAAGACAGCATCAAACTGTAACCTTCAACGATCGCCTTTGGATAATTGGAGGTAGGGTCAAGCGTGATATCTGGTCGTCTGACAACGGACGCCGCTGGCGCATAGAAAGCAAATTTATGCCTTCGCCCGCAAGCGAAGGTATGCAGGCTATCGAATTTAACAATAGATTGTGGTTATTTGGCGGTAAGATTGGAAATGATTTTAAACAGCATATTCAATCTTCATTCAATGGTAGGGATTGGGTTATCGAGTCTATGGATGCTTATCCGGCTGAGCACGAGCTTCATCAAGTATTGTTTTTCAACAACAAGTTATATTTGCTCGAACGCAAGTCAACTAATGGCGAAAATCCTAATATTTGGGTATCCGACAATGGAGTAGATTGGCAAGCGTTTACAACTAATCTGTCGATTTCAAGAACCAATCGTTTTTTATATGCTGTATTTCAAAACAAACTTATCGCAGTTGCACAAATGTTTGACGGAAAAATCCGTGTTTCGAAAGATGGAGAAAGCTGGCAGATTATAAATGCCGAAAATGCGAATTTTATTCGCGCGCATGCGCTAAGTGTTTTAGGTGATGAGTTAATTCTATTAGGGCAAGATCATAATTGTAGTTTCCTTGTCGAAAATTGTTTTCAGCAGCAATGGAAGTCTAGCGATATGGTCAACTGGCAAATGATTAACAGAGAAACTGCTCGAGGAAAAATAAATTTTGGTTTTAGACAAGACCCGCAACTGGTAGCGTTTAAGGATAGTCTTTGGTTAGTGGGCGGCACAGAAATTCGCGGAGATATAGGTCGAGCTCAAAACGATGCATGGAGTTACCGTATAGAAGATGATAGCTGGCAGGAGGAACGACTTGATGGAGTATATTTTAGTCCTTCCGACATTGATCTAAAGCATTTTAACCAACTGTTTTTTCGGTTTGACGCATCGAGAGGAAGGGACGAAATTTACTTTTCGCAGAACGCCATCGATTGGCAGAAAGTCGATCATCAAATGCAAACAAAATACTGCAAAAAGTCTACCGCAATATTCAAAGGTAAGTTATGGATGAGTTGTCCAGAAAGGGGCGTTATTTATTCAAGTGTTGATGGTTTTACTTGGATTGAACACGACCTATTACCGAATTCCGAGGCTTATCGCGACGGTCGATACTCACATTTGATTGAGTTTGATAATACGCTTTGGTTATTTATTGCCACGAGTAGATCAGATAAGTCGAACTTCGAGCTGTGGTCTTCTGAAGACGGGGAAAATTGGCGAATATATAATCCTGATTTGGACTTTGTTGATGATGTGGTTAAATTTTTCAACTTTGATAACCGCCTATGGGTTTTTCTAGCTCCTGGTGAATCGAGTACGATTAATACGAATTCCTTTAAGTCTTCTTACGATCTTTCCATTTGGCAAGACGAGGCGCAGATCGATGAAGTCCCTGTAAGAGAAAATAGCGGCTTGCTAGTATTTAATAATAATATTTGGTTGTTTGGTGGATGGACGGAAAACTTAGTGGGAACCTTACATGACCTGTGGCGCTCCTCCGATGGAAAAAATTGGCAAGCGATAGACATACAAGGTGAATTTAAAGTCCCGTATTTTAACACCCCTTTGCAGCACAACGGCAAACTCTATTTAATGGGCTATGAGGATAAATATCTAAAAACATGGAGGTCAATCAACGGAGAAGAGTGGGGGGTCGGTTATTCCGGTATTGTAGAATTTCCTCGAGACTGATTCATAATCCCTACATATAATTAACTTTCAATGTTTTTCGCTTTTACATAAGCATTTAACGAAGGGATCGCTGCAGCCACAATTGAAGCCACTACGATACTAATAACAAAGTATAAGGTGCTCTCAGAAAAAATATTCGTGCTAACGTGCAAATTAAAATGGCTTAAGATATCTCGGGCGCCGTACAGGCAAGTTGTCAAAAGGCCTGCACCCAAACCAAAGCTTGTGAGTGTTATCAGTACAGCCTCCATTTCTATTAGTAGAAATAAAAAGCTTGGCGGTGCGCCGATTATTCTGAGTAATTGGATTTCGCGACTGCGATCGCGGATAGAGGATAATAGCATTGCGCTAAGGCCCAGCACTGCTGCAATAAATACCAGGATGGCAACAAGGAATAAAGTATTTTCTAGTATGCTCATCATTTGCCAAAGCTCCGACAAAGTAGCACCGGGCAGTATCGCAAGCATAGGTTCCTTCGCGTAATTATTAATTTCCCTTTGTACTCGAAACGTGGTTATTCTCGATTTCAACCCCAGCATAAACGCAGTAATGCTTTTGGGTTTGAGTTCGAGTTTTTCAATTTGCTCAGTGGTAATTGTACTTCCTAGGATTTTTACGCCGTGTTGCCAATCAATATGAATAGCTTCAATTCCTTCTAAGCTGACATGCAGAGTTCGGTCAACCGGCGTCCCTGTGGGTTTTAAGATTCCGACAACCGTAAATGGCCTATCATCATGTAAGCTAAAGCTGGTGCTGGCTATACCATGCGCTAAAACTAGTTTATCGCCCAATGAATAGCCAAGTTTTTTGGCGACGTCTGAGCCGAGCACAACGTCAAATACGTGATCAAAGGCACGACCTTTGTCAAAACTGAGTTTGTGTTGCTTGCCATAACTAAAATATTCAAAGTAATCCTTGGTCGTACCCATTACGCGATAGCCTTTATGCGAATCGCCCAAAGAAATGGGTATCGCCCATTTTACTTGAGGGTTGGAAGCAATATCCTCGAAAGATTCCCAGGCAATATTATTGGTGGGGGTACCTATGCGAAAAACTGAATACAATAATAAATTAAGGCTGCCCGTTCTGGCTCCCACAATAAGGTCGACGCCCGACACGGTATTGGAAAAACTCTCCTTTGCTTGATAGCGAATATGTTCGACGGCCAATAAAACAAAAACACTGACCGTCATAGCCATTAATGCCAAAATCACCGAGCCTTTGCGATTAAGCAAACTTTTGCATGCGAGTTTAAAAAACATTAGCTATCTCCGTTTAAACAGCTAATGTCGGACAAGGCATCAATGCGTTTAAAGTATTGAGATAAGGACATATCGTGGCTGACAAAGACCAACGTAATATTGTTTTCTGCTACTAAGGACATCAGCAGCGACATAAAGTTATTGCGGTTATCTTGATCCAGTGATGAGGTGGGTTCATCTGCGATTAATAGCTCAGGCTTATTGATAAGCGCCCGTGCAATAGCTACGCGTTGTTGCTGCCCGATACTGAGTTTATTAGCTTGTTTGTGCCAATTATCGGGAGAAACGTTTAATTTTGCCAAAAGGCCCTCTATTTCTTGCCGTGCGCTTGCTTTTCCGTGCTGGCAAAAATGTGTGGGTAACTGCACATTTTCTACTGCATTTAAATAGGGGATCAGGTTGAACTGTTGAAATACATAGCCAATTCGCTTGGCTCGGAATCGGTCACACTGGCGCTGACTCATTTTATCGAGTCTTTTACCTAAAATTGAAACTTCACCACTCGTTGGAGCGAGTATGCCGCTGAGCAGATTAAGTAGGGTGGATTTTCCTCCTCCTGAGGGACCATGGACAAAGACTTGCTCCTGCGATGCCACGTTCCAGCTCGGTATATTGAGCACAGGTTTATCCGGCGCATCCGGGTAGGCGAAACAGACGTTGCTAAGACTAATGGTCATAATTTGTCGACGGTTTGCTCATTGACGGTTCGACCGGGCTGATTGCCAAGACTAAACATTGCAATGTATCATTTTGTTTTATCACTTGAAATCCCTATCCGGTGTGCAGCCTTCAAAATGGACAATATTCGTCAGTTGATCTTCGGTTTCTTTTTCTGTTTGCTGGTGACACTTTCGTTAAGTGCTTGCAATAAAGCACAGTCAACAAATCCAGAGCCCGAGCCAAAACCAGAGCTTGGCGAAGTCAAAGCAGAAGCGACAAAGGCTGTTAAGGCTGCTGAGAATTTGGATAAAAAGAAAGGGGAAAAAGAGGAACAAAAGGTTGAGCTTGAGAAGCCTCTACCAAAGGATGCGTTCACAACCGTCAATTGGGTAGACCTGATGCCTAAAGAGGATTTGGATGCGATATTAAACCCACCCAGTTACGTTACTGATATTGAAGACGGTTCAGAGGAAGATCAGGTTGTAGGTAGGCTTAAAAATAATAGCGTGCCCGCTAGTGATGATCGTTATCAGCAAGCACTTGTTTCCAAGCGTGTGGTTCCGGAAATGGATGGCCGGGCGATTCGAATTCCGGGTTTTGTTGTACCGCTAGAATTTGATGATGATCAAACTATTACACAATTTTTCTTAGTGCCGTTTTTTGGAGCTTGTATTCATGTGCCACCGCCGCCGCCAAATCAAATAATACTTGTCGATTACCCTAAAGGTCTGATACTGGAGGCTCTATATGACCCGTTTTGGGTTTCGGGTGTTTTAAAAACGTCACTAACCGAGAACGATGTGGCCATCTCGGCGTATTCGTTAAAAATGCATTACTACGAAGCCTATACCGATCATCTATGACAGGCTGCTCTAAGTTCGAATTTTATTTATTTTTAGTAAGAGTTGAATGACTTCTACTGTTTATTTTAAAAGCTAATCAATTTTTCTTTGCTCAAAAGTCCCTCCAATAAACTGGCTGGCTGCAGTAAAGCTACGTCAAATGACGTATTTACCTATCGGTAGTTTGCTATCAATAATGGCTACAAGGTTGAAGAACCTTTCTAATTACATTTTCTAATTCAGAGGTGACTATTTATGGCCAGTACAGGTAGCGTAAGCGCTTGGGATGAAGCGCTTCTTATCGCAATGATTCAGTACCCGGTACCCGTGATAACGGGTCCTCAAGACATTCAAACTCAGGTTGATCAAATTTGCAAAGCTGTTGGTACCACCAAAGCAGGTTACCCAGATGCGGATTTGATTGTTATGCCTGAATATTCAACGCAAGGCTTAAACACGTCTATTTGGACTTACGACGAAATGCTTCTTTCCATTGATAGTCCCGAGGTTGGGCGCTTTAAGGAAGCGTGTATTATGAATAAGGTTTGGGGTGTGTTCTCGATTATGGAGCAAAATGAGGACCCCTCTAAACCACCCTATAACACAGCGCTGATCATCAATGACCAAGGGGAAATAGCGCTGCATTATCGTAAGCTTCAGCCCTGGGTACCAATCGAACCCTGGTCGCCAGGTAATTATGGTATGCCGGTGTGTGATGGGCCAAAAGGCTCCAAATTAGCGGTGTGTATTTGTCACGATGGCATGTTCCCAGAACTCGCCCGAGAAGCCGCCTACAAAGGCGCTAATGTCTATATCCGCATTTCCGGTTACTCAACTCAAGTCAATGACCAGTGGATTTGGACTAACCGAACAAATGCTTGGCAAAACTTAATGTACACCATTTCGGTTAACCTTGCAGGTTACGACGGCGTATTCTACTACTTCGGCGAAGGCACGGTTTGCAACTATGACGGCAATGTTATCCAGCAAGGGCATCGTAACCCTTGGGAAATTGTTACAGCGGAATTGTTCCCAAGGCTAGTGGACAAGGCGCGAGAAAATTGGGCGTTGGAGAATAATGTGTTCAACGTAGGCTGTCGCGCATACGTGGGTAAACCTGGAGGTGAGAAAGAAAACTACCTTACGTGGGTAGCCGATCTTGCTGAAGGAAAATATAAGTTGCCCTGGGATGAGAAAATTAAAATTAGAGATGGTTGGAAATATTATCCAGAGGGAGTAAAACTAGGGCCTATGCCAAAATAATGGATATCAGTTGGCACCTGCTTGGAGGGTGCCAACTTAACTTATATTGATAACAAATTAACATGCAAAAGCTGTTATGCACCTTAATTAATGCATATCTCAAGCATGGCAATATTACGACATATCGCGTGCTTGTATAAACCAGCCAAGTACTTTTTGAAGATGCTGTTCACCATATAGCCGAATAAATTGCTTGGTGTAATGTTCGTTACTGTTTTGTAGCGAAGCTATTCGTTCCTCGATAAAACTAGGTGTTAGCTTCAGGCCACATTCGACAACGATACAGTGACGCCATTCTTCGAAATTTTGAGGTATAAAAGATTTTTCCATAGTAAGAGCCCAAGTAATAGCCTATAAGTTTTACGCACAACAGCTTTCTTTATCGTCAAGCAGCTCGCTTGTTGATGTTTGATTGTCTTCAATCATAATAAACTAACATGTAACGCGTTAGTTATTCTGGCATTTGCGAAGAATGGTGTTCTACAATTATCCAGCGTCCATCATTTTGGCGATACACAAATGTAAACCGTGCCTGCACTGTTGCGCCATCTTTAAATGTAAAGGTATACACGCCTGAATTGATGGCGAGCTGGCCGAAAATACGTACATTTGCCTCATTGATTTTTCCGTTCGGCCCGTTGGCAAGAAAGTGAACAAAATACTCTTCTATTTCTGCGCGGTTATGTCGGACCTCATTGGACACCGTTGGGAGTAGAATGCCATTACTTTCATCATAGAGTGCAGCGACTTTTCTCGGATCTCCAGTTTGCAGTGCGTTATTCCACTCATCGAACAGCGACATAATCTCATTTTCGCTCAAATTTATACTCCTAGTAATGTGTATTTGCGCTTATAGTTTTAATATTTACGCCCACTTATATTGAGACGTTTTTAAATTTGTCTTGAGGCTCTAAGCAACTTTTCGTTGCCGTGTCACATCTCTTTGCCGTATCACGTCGGGCAGACTGTGCAAGGTTTTAATAGAGCTAAGCCATATGGAACTAAGCCATACGGAGCTAGGCCTGCTGCGAACTATCGATAGCGCCTAAATAACTCATCAATTTGTTCACGGCTTAACTTCGTCGCTTCCTTCTCCATCAGGATAAAAGCTATCTTGCAGCTCTCTTCCAGTTCCTCCATTCCGTAGACTGTTTTCTCAACGGTTTCTGCAGAAACAATCGGGCCGTGATTAGCCATAATCACCCCAGGGTGGTCAGCCGCTACTTCGCTTATGGCATCGGCGAGTTTTTCATCGCCTGGCGAAAAATATGGAATTCTAGCGATGGGACCGAGGCGCATGGTCAAATAGGGCGTATAAGTTGGAACAATATTACTTTCGTCCTCTACAGGTAAACACGACAAAGCGGTTGCCCAAGTACTGTGTAAATGAATAATGCAGGTATCTTGCGGGCGTTTATCATACATACGCTTGTGCAATAAAAACTCCTTCGAAGGTTTTGCCCCACTGACAAGCTCACCATTTTTATCAACGACCGATAAGCTATCGATATCTAAAAAACCAAAACAAGTATTTGTTGGTGTAATGACCCAACCGCTATCAATTTTGACGCTCATATTGGCGGAAGCCCCGGATGTTAATCCGCGCTCAAAAATTGACTTTGCATATAAAACAATTTTCTCTTTTGCTTGTTTTTCACTTAGCATCATTTTATCTACTCTTTATTTTCGTTTATATAAACGTTATTTTTTACTCATATCATCGCCGATAATCAGATCGGCTTTTTATTTAACTTGCGGTTTTTGACCGCGCAAAACTGAATTGCCTTCGAATAATTCGCTTTGATCATAGCGAGCTTTTTGCCAGTGTTCTTCCTTTATCTGGCCACTTTGTGCGTAAGCTTCCAGGGCATTGGCATAACAAATTAAATGGACATCTTCTTTAGAAATATCTGAGTCTAACATGAGCTGAGCGGTCTTGGGCACCGACATCGGATCAGACACGCCCCAATCGGCGCTGGAATCGATAAAAATTTTCTCAGATCCATACTTTTTTGCGATATTTACCATTCGTTGGCTACCCATTTTTGTTTGGGGGTAAAGCGTAAATGCTGTCCAATAGCCGCGGTTTAATACGACCTCTACCGTGTTTTCGTTGTTGTGATCGATAATCACCTGCGAGGGTTCAAGGCCGTGTTCCTCACAAATATCCATGGTCAGCACGGTGCCTTTTAGTTTGTCTCGATGTGGTGTGTGCACCATCACTGGCAGTTCAAATTCTTTTGCCAATTCCAATTGCGCACGAAAGTATTTTTCTTCCAATTTTGTTTGTTCGTCAAAACCAATTTCGCCGACGGCAACAACGCCTTCTTTCGCGAGAAATAGTGGCAGTATATCCATAACGGCGTCTGCCAACGCTTCGTTGTTAGCCTCTTTAGAATTTAAACCTATCGTGCAGTAGTGTTTAATCCCAAATTGCGACGCCCGAAACCGCTCCCACCCGACTAATGAAGATAAATAGTCGCGGTAGGTTTCGGCGGAGGTGCGCGGCTGGCCCAACCAAAAAGCGGGTTCAATAACAGCAACAATACCTGCCGCTGCCATCGCTTGATATTCGTCAGTGGTACGCGCACTCATATGAATATGCGGGTCTATATACATGGTATTCACTTATAAATTTTTTCTGTTGCAATTTTAATGTTCATGCTTAGCTACTTTTTAAATTAGGCATCGTGTCGCACTTAGGTATCGTTGTAAGTCGATATGGTTTCCCAGGTCAAGGGGTTTGGCAGCTCACCTAGTGTGTCGTTTTGCGAAAGTTGCTGACCCAACGTAACAGCATACTCGTTTTGATTTTCCGTCAATGCTAACGCAATGGCCGCTTTGGTCTTAATATCACCACAATCAAACTGTGCTTTTAAGTATTGATAGTTTTCTTCGCTATCAGCGGCCCAAGCGACGCAACACCATAAATCCCAAGGCACTGAACGAGAAGCTACTTGGCGCTCGCTGGCGTAGTCGCAAAGCATTTCGACTAATTGACTATTGTTGCGTGACTTAAGCCCATAAATTTTGACAATGGGTACATTTAAAAATGCCGCTTTCAGCACCAATTGATTCCAACCGGCTTCGTCGAAGTGCTTAAAAGCGTAGTTGCTGTTATGTGCAACAGCTATAAACATAGTCGTAATGTTAGAACGTGCAGCTTCTCGCGCTTTTTCAATGAAGGCTTCGGCGTGGGGTACAAAAGCCAAACTTTGAATAAGCACAATACTTTCTTTTATATCGGCAGAGTTAAAGAGCGTTTTGTACAGGTGAATGTAATCTTCTTTGGTATTTCTCTCCGCGACCAATAAAAGAATATAAAGGCGAGCTAAACTCGTCCACTGCCACGTTGAAAAAATGCCAAAAGCATCTTTTTTTTGCCAATATGAAGAGGGTTTAATATCGATGTTTTTTGCATCGAACCAGCGCGAGCATATGGCAAATAAATAAAAAAATAGTTTTTGCTCAATTATTTCTACCCTCTCCATTTTCGATTGAATTTTTTCGAATCCTTCAGGTTGGTGGGTCGCTAATAATGTTTTAATTGATTCACTTATTTTTTGTGTCATTTTTTGAAATTGGTGAAATAGTCACTTTTCCAGTTGCCGCCCATTCCGTTAAACGCGCTAGTAAAACTCGAAATTCATTGCTTTCGAATGCTTTGGCATCGTGTCCCAAGCTTGTATAGGCAGTTCGCCCTTTGCCGAACTTGCTGATCAAAGTGCTGGGCTCCCATACATTGTCTCCCTTGAATTCGCTTGACGCAAAACTTGAAGTCAGAACCGTTACGTCCTTAGCGGAAATGTAAAGTTTTTCCCAAAGCTCGTCATATTTTTTGAAGTTGCCAAGGTTTAAGGTGATCGGATGTGCCTTGTCTTCAATACGCACCTCAAACACGTGTTTGGGGCCGTGGTGCGTGCCGGATTTCCAGGTTGCAATACAGATCTCCTGGTATTCTTTCCAATCGAAGAAAGTCGACGAGCCAGCGTGCATTGCGACGTGGCCCCCGCCATTCCTAACAAAATCGACGTAGGCTTTGCGCATTTCTGGTGACCAATCTAATTCAGGGGGGAGATTTTTGCGCTGCTTCCATAAATTCCAGTTGCTAAAAATAACGTCGAACTCGCTGAGCCTTGCCGGTGAAAAAGCTTCAAACTTTTCGCTCACCTCCACCTCGAACCTGCCGGTGGATTTCAACGTTTCAACGATTATCGGGGTAGTTTGTTGCCATTTGTGATTATTCTGTCCGGTGATCAGCAGCACTTGGACAAGTGGTTTTTTAGCTGCCAGTGAGCTAAACGAAAGTATTGAAAGAAATGCAAACAAAAGTATCTTCATAGTAATATTTTTCTCATGGGTTTTTTATCGAGTGGCTTATTCGCCGCACAGGGATACTTGCTTTTAGTCTGGATTTAAATTCGAATCACTGTCGACAAGATACACTTTTTTGGGCTTGCGTGAAATTAGCCGGCGGCGTTCTATTGAGGCGAAAGGTGCCGACGCTTGCTGAGTAGCAGATGCCGCAGCGCAGTCAGATGAGGTATCTCAATTAACATGCCGATCACCACGGCAGCATAGACTAGCGGTTGATCAGGCAGCGCTACAAGGGTGACTGCGAGCATCATGGGTGCGTTACGAGCAGCCGTTGTCATTGTCAGCAAGGCGCGTTCTGGATAAGGAAGCCGAAATAAAAAGCTGAGGCCCTCACTGAGCAGGAAGGTGAGCAGGAAGAAGGAGAATACGGCTAGCAGTAACCAGATGAGCACTGCATGGTGCTCAAGTATTACAGAAATATTGCTGGCAAATATCTGCAGTACCAGTAAGGCTGTAACCCACAGTGTGGCTTGGTCGGCCTTGTCCAGAACGTACTCGAACCAGCTGGGCTTTAGCAACAGGCGCAGCAATTGGTGCGCCGCGAGAGCCACGAGCAGCGGTATCAGGAACCATTGCAACAATGTGCTACCGATGAAGCCAGCTTCAAGTTGCACGCTGTTCTCGGTAAACCACTGCAGGTAGAAAGGATATAGTAATAACTGCGTGATCATATTGACGGGAATTAGCGCAGTACCCAAAGCGACATCGCCTCCGGAGAGCCGCGTGAAACTCAAGAACCAGTCGGTGCAAGGCGCCATAAAATAGATAACCAGCCCGACCACAAAAAGGGGGTGCGCTGAGAGGAACAATGAGGCAATACCGTAACCTATCAGTGGCACTGCTACGAAGTTGGCCAGTAAAGCAATTGCTAGGAAACGCAGACGTGTTATAACTTGGAGCAGGGCATCAAAGCGAACGCCAAAAAACAGCAAGCCGACCAACGCGAGTAGCGTGTAGTCCATATAATTACCCAGCTGTTCCCCGGTGGCTGGGACGAAATGACCAAGCAATGAACCTGTAACTATGCTTGCAATCAGTATAAAAGAGCTTGTAACAACAACAGACAGCCGATCAATTGAGAGTAGATTCAGCATTCGCAGCCCTCACAGCATTCGCTGTTACCAAAGGGCCCCCAAACACCATCTTGGGAACCGTCGATCCATTCGATATCCAGTTGCAAGCGCTGAGCAATTTGACGTGAGATACGTGCAAAGCGCTGACGAAACTTATAAATGAAGCAGTAAATACGTTGATCGTGGCGCACCTGAGGTCCGACGAGAAATAGCCCAGGCGTGTAAATAGACTCATCAACGTCACTGAGAACTATGCGATCCTCGTCGTCCCATAGCCAGAGTTCTTTTATCTGGCGTGCACCACCACCTTTGAGAAAACCTGTGCCGAGAATCGGCGCTTGCTGCACATCCCAGTGCCGTCCATCTGCCGCATGGACTCGAAAACTATGATCACCTTCTTGTGTAACCTCTACCACGTCCGCATCAAAGATAATTTCCAATCGATCATCGGACTCTATCTCGCGCAGGCGTTCGCGCGTGTAGGGTGAGAGCACTTGGCTTGGGTCGTAGATATCGGGCAAATCCCAGGTGGGACGGCGCACGAGTAAGCGAACTTGGTGGCCTAGTTTGACAAGATTTATCGCCGAATCGAGGCCACTTTCGTATCCACCTATCACGACATAAGGGCCACTCTCAAGAATGCTCCAATCTTCTATATGTGCATAGTGCTGGCACAACTGTCCGCCGGGAAAGGGCTTAAGATCTGGAAATTGATACTCTCCGCACGCCCAAATCAGAAACTGCGTAAATAGCTCACCTCGTTCTGTGACCAAGTGGAAGCCACCGTCAGGATTGGGATCTACCTGTAGCACTTTACATCCGCAGATGACTGGCAAGTTGGCGGCATCGGCAACGAATTTCAGATAGTCTGCATACTGTGCGCCACTGAGATGCTCTGTACCGGCAAAGATGGCGGGCGAACCGGCTGCATCAACAGAATTCAAATCCGCTAGGCCAAACGGGTTGCTATAGAAAGATGGCGTAATTAGCCGTGTTTGAGCAGGCCAACGCCGAAAGGACTCGCCGATGTGGTCGCTTTCTAAAACACCGTAGTTGAGCCCGCCTATCTTGTTTAATTCGAGGGCCATGCCAATGCCAGCAGGGCCTGCACCCACAATGACTACGTCAACACTTTTCATACGTGGTTTTCACTAGAAGCCGTTAACAGACACACTAGCGTCTGTTAACTTTAATTTATGGATTAGCCAATTTTTGCTCCTGCTGAGCTGGAATGTGCAAAATCTGAGTTGTTAGTTAGTTTTTGCTCTTGCAAGATTGGAGTACACCAAATCTATGGTGCTCGCTAATTTTTGCTCCTGCAAAATTGGAATGCGCCAAATCTATGTTACTGGCCAATTTGTGCTCCTGCAAAATTGGCATACACCACATCCATGAGCTAACCAATTTGTGCTCCTGCAAAATTGGCATACACCACATCCATGAGCTAACCAGTTTTTGCTCCTGCAAAACTGGTATACACCACATCCATGTGGTTAACCGTTGTAATGATGTTCTTTCATTTCCTTTAAGGTCTTTACTTCTGCGCAATATTCCGCAGTTGGTCTCGCCAAAAGGCGTGGAATGCCGATTGGCTCTTCCGACTCAAGGCAGTATCCATAGGTACCTGCGCGGATACGCTCAAGTGACTGTTGAATTTTCGGCAACAATTTTTGTTCTCGCTCGACAATTCGAAGCGCGATAGCGGACTGCTCCTCAGATGAGGCGCGATCATTCGCATCGCTTGAGTTCATTGGGCTGGCCATTTGTTCGCGGGCCTCTTCAATTCGGGCGCGAGTTGACTCATGAAGCTCTAACAACCTGTTTTTAAAAAATGCGAGTTGTTCTACGTTCATATAATCTGATTCAGGCGCTTCTAAAATCTGCTGTTCAGATAGTTCCTGGCTTGTTGGTTTTGACGATTTCATGAAATTACTCCGCCGTTGAGTTTTTGATCGATGACCACAGCATTATGAGCATGCAGACTTTCTTGATGCTCTACCTTAAACCAATAATTTTTTACAAAATCCATACGATTAAGTGCGAATTTAATTCGTCGCGCTGCATCTTCACAAAACATTAAATTTTCAGCATTTAACTTTGCAAATTCTTGTTCGTCTCCTCGTTTCACCGCCGTTTGCACCGGTGTGCCGATAACTTCTTCGAGTTGGAAAATAAGTGACGGTAGCTCGGGCCAATCATTGTCGCCTAGAGAAATGCGAATATAAGCGAAAGATCGCTGGCTATGGGGTGTAGCGATCGAGCCCGCAGGAGATTGGATCCATTCCATCAGTTCTGCCTTGTCGATTGTTGCACTTGAGAACACGTCATTAATCGCGTCTGCATATAATTGCCTCGCGAGAGATGCTGAGCACGGGCAGGTGCTTGAATACGGTATAGTAAATTCAAGCTCACAGGATAAACCGCTTTTGTTTTTCTCTGCATTTAGTTTAACCGCATAAGATTGATAGCCGCTTTCACCACTTAACAAAGCGGTTTTTTTTAACAACATGTTAAACATTAGCTCTATTTTTGCACTGTTCCCAATTGCGCTTTGTGACTGAATCAACGCAACTAACAATTGCTCAATAGTCTCTTTATTACATTCATGTTCGGCGAGCTGATTGATAACAGAATGCAGCCGCGACATATGAATGCCCTTGGCAGCTGGAGTATCAAGGCTGACATAAACATTAGCTTTTGCTGAAGTAGTTTGCAACTTGTTATCTTGCGAACTTATAGAAATTGGAACAGCAATATCTTCCATTCCCACCCATTGCAAAGTCGATGGGGTCTCAGCATTTAAATCCGATGTGACGTCTGGTAATGCACGCGTTAACAATATCTTTCTCCCAATTTATCGGTTGAATACAAGTCGCATCGATGGTGCCGACTGAGCAATAACTTGCTGGTTATTAAATACTTGATGACCATTAACCCAAGTACTTTCAATACTTGAGGAAAATTGATGATTATCAAAAGGTGTCCAACCGCAGTGATAGCGGGTGTTTTTGTGACTTGCTAGTGTATTTTTGTGCATATCCACTAAAACTAAATCCGCATAGTAACCTTCGCGAATAAACCCACGATCTTCTACCGCATATCGTTTCGCTGGATTATGAGCCGTTTTTTCGACGACTTGCTCCAGGCTAAGGCGTTGATGTTTGACATGATCAAACAAACTTAATAGAGCATGCTCTACCAACGGTAAACCGGCTGGGGCGCCGTTATAATTAGTTTGCTTTTCTTCCAGTGTATGGGGGGCATGATCAGTGGCAATAATATCGATGCGATTGCTGTGTAAAGCTTGTATCAATGCTTCTCGATCTGTTGACGCTTTAATGGCTGGATTACACTTAATAAAATTACCTAATCGGGGGTAATCCTGATCGCAGAACCACAGGTGATGCACACAGGCCTCCGCGGTGATATGTTTATTTTCTATTGCGCCGCTTTCAAATAAGCTTAGTTCTTTCTCTGTCGTGATGTGCAGCACGTGTAATTGGCTTCGGTATTTTTTGGCCAGATTGACCGCGTAAGACGACGACGCGAAGCAGGCTTCTGTATCGCGTATTTTTGGATGATCCAATATAGTTGGTACATGTCCCGAACTGCGAATTCTTTCGAGATTTTTATTAATAATAGGGCCACTTTCGCAGTGGGTTACAATTAGCGCGGGGCTCTCTCGAAAAATTGCTTCTAATGCTTCGGGGTTTTCAACTAACAAATCGCCTGTGGACGCACCCATAAAAACTTTTACGCCGCAGTATTTTTTGGGGTCCAGCAGTTTTATTTGATCGATATTATCTTCCGTTGCGCCTAAATAAAAAGCATAGTTCGCCATCGAGTTTTCTGAGGCTATGACATATTTTTTTTCAAGCGCCTCAATTGATGTGGTCGCCGGGCTAACATTGGGCATCTCCATATAGCTTGTAATACCGCCAGCAACCGCTGCACGGGATTCGCTGGCAATCGTGCCTTTATGGGTTAGGCCCGGCTCGCGAAAATGTACTTGATCGTCAATCATGCCAGGCAAAAGATATAAACCACTAGCATTAATAATGTGATCTTCTTGTGAGGCTAAAATCTCATTATCAACGGCTTCAATGCGTTGATCTTTAATTCGAAGATCACCTTCTATTATTTTCCCTTCATTAACTATCCGGGCATTTTTTATTAGCGTCTGTTGGTAATTCGACATTAGGGTGCATCTCCAGAAATTACTACCTTTTGCCGTTCAATATCGACTTTTAAATAAAAGCAATCGGGGCGCCCGGTATGACAGGCTGCTCCAGACTGATTGACCTGACACAATATTACGTCACCATCGCAATCGAAAGACATAGAAACAAGGGCTTGTATGTGCCCACTTGTTTCACCCTTTGCCCAGAGTTGATTCCGACTGCGAGACCAATAAGTCACACGTTTTGTCGATAAAGTAAGGTTTAATGATTCCTTATTCATCCAGGCGAACATAAGCACATCTTTGCTTGTCGCATCTTGCGTAATAACAGGGATTAGGCCTTGGTCGTTAAATGCAAGGTGCTCTATCACTTCATCTAATTTAAATGATGTGTTGTCGCTCGCGTGCTCAAGTTTCTTAAAATAATCTCGGTTCATGGTTAACTAGTTTTTAAGCTGCACTGTCTTGGCAATTTTCGCATATACAATTCATTTCTAACTGCGGGCTAACTAAATGAAAGCCTGCATACTCCACATTTTTTTTAAGTTCGTCGACCGTTGATTGGCTCATACCAATCTCCTTAACTTTTTGGCATATCTGACAAATTAAAAATTGAGGAGCTGCATGGCTGCCTTTGCAATCAATATTTTCACAAGCCACGAATTTGTTGGCTAGATTTAACTTATGAACTAAATGTTCACTTTGCAGAAATTCTAGAATTCGATACATTGACATTGCTGGCATGGTTTCACCATGCTCGGTTTTGTAAAAGTCAATTAACTCATAGGCAGACATCGCTTTTTCGGATAGCAATAAGCCCGATAGCACTCGTTTGCGTTTTTTTGTTAAGCGAGATCCGCGAGTCTTGCAACGCTGCTCGGCGCGGTCAATTAATTCTTTTATTTCCTTCATCTCGTTTATCTCAAAGAAAATTTATTTCTATTGGGAGTTAACAGCGCTGATCCCTGGCGGGTTTCCGTTACCCAAACCGCTTTTATTCTCTCAATTCCCGGAAACTGACTAAATAATGCAGTAGCGACAGAATCTAATTTTTGAGCATTTTTGCAATTGAAATGATAATTCGCACTTATTTCACTATGGGTCTCGTCATGATGATGTTCTGAGTGATCATGATGTTTTGACTCGTCGTGATGCTTCGAATGGTCATGATGTTCCGAGTGATCACGATGTTTTGAGTCGTCATGATGCTTCGAATGGTCGTGATGTTCCGAGTGATCATGATGTTTCGAGTCGTCGTGATGCTTTGAATGATCATGATGTTTCGAGTGATCGTGGTGTCCTTGATGACTGTCTTCGCTTTCGATAACTTCCGATACATCTACCGTTGTTTTTGTCGGTGTACAACTTGAGCCGGAAAACGAAAACAAAAGTTTCGCCGTCTCTAATGTAGTCTCTGCTTGTTTTACTGCTTGCTTCTCTTTAGGTGCTTTAGCTTTGTGTTCGAATCCGATTAAGTTGGCTGATGGGGATTCGAATTGTATTTCTAACATATCTTTTTCTAGCGCCACAGTGAGTGTTGCCAAGCCGTGAACATGTGCTTCTTGGTTTTCTGTTTTTGCAATACTTGAAACAGACAGCAGTAAAACCATTGCTAATAATTCAGCTGTATTTTTTTTTAGGTTTATACGCTGTATGCGGGAGTTATATTTTAGTTGGAAAAGTCTGGTTAGCCCAATTTGTAAGTAACTTACTCGGCTTTTTTTTCGGGTGTGATCAAAAGGTTTGAAGATCGCAACCTTTATTGAATTGGTGGATATCATGCGTTTTGCTCCCATGCTGGAAATGGATCATTTAATGATGTCCAGTATGCTCTTCCTTTTAGTATTTCTTCTTCACTTAACAAGCAATCGTCTAGAGCCGCTGTTATATTGGCTTGATCCAAGCCTTGCCCGATAAATACTAGCTCCTGACGCATATCGCCAAAAGGCTCTTCCCACTGCTTTTCGATAGAGGCAAGATAATCTTTATCTGTAGGCCAATTTTTTTTGGGTACAGCTTTCCAAAACAATCCCGCGAAGCCGTAGCGAGCCATGCCTCCCGCCTGGCTCCACTGACCGGCAAATTCAGGGCGAGAAGCTAGCCAAAAGTAACCTTTAGAGCGAATCAGCTTGCCGTATTTTTTTGTGTCGTGGAGAAATTGGTGAAACTTGTCTGGATGGAAAGGCCTTCGTGCGATGTAACTAAAGCTGCCAATACCATATTCTTCAGTCTCGGGAACATGCTCACCACGCATCTCCTTAAGCCAGCCGGGGGCTTCCTGAGCTTGCTCGAAATTGAATAAACCTGTGCTAAGGACTTCGTCAATTTCTACATTACCGTGAGAAATAGGAACAATTTTGGCGCGGGTATTAAGCGTTTTGAGAATGGCAGTCAGGCGCTCAATATCAGCTGGATCAGCGAGATCGGTTTTGCTTACAAGGATAACATCGGCAAATTCCACTTGGTCAACCAATAGATCAGCGACGCTACGTTCGTCTTCTTCACCCAGAGATTCACCTGTTTCTTGTAAGTACTTCGCCTCGTCGTAATCTTGCAAAAAATTTACCGCATCCACTACCGTCACCATCGTGTCCAGATTGGCGACATCGGATAGCGAAACTCCATTTTCGTCGGCAAACGTGAAGGTTTCCGCTACCGGCAGAGGTTCGGAAATACCAGTGGATTCAATGACGAGGTAATCAAAGCGCCCGTCCTGAGCGAGCTTATTCACTTCTTCTAGCAAGTCTTCTCGTAACGTGCAGCAAATACAGCCGTTACTCATTTCGACGAGCTTTTCTTCGCTTCGGTTCAATGAGACTTCGTTTTGCACAATCGCAGCATCAATATTGATTTCACTCATATCATTGACGATCACGGCCACTTTCTTGCCTTGTCGGTTGTTTAGAATGTGGCTGAGAACCGTGGTTTTACCGGCTCCAAGAAAGCCTGAAAGCACGGTGACGGGTAGTTTATTACTCTGAGCCATGGGTCTCTCAATGCTGCTTGAACTAAGGTTTGCGAGGGCATAGGGTCAAGAATTTGCAAACCTGCCATGATACAACATATCATTGCATGTCGCAAAGGCTGCGAACGGCGGTGAAATATCGAAATAGCGCCGAGAAAGCATGCTTTTTGTGTGGTCTGATGATTATCAGCAGGCGGCTTTCAAGCTATCACTGATGGCGGCCTAATCATTGATATCTTTGATGTTGGGAATCCAAAGCCTGACGGATAAGCCTCCGTTTTTACGATTAGTGATGCTAAGTTTTCCGCGATGGGCTTCAACAATCTCTCTGCAGAGTGTTAAGCCAACGCCGCTGCCATCGGGTTTAGTCGAATAAAATGGCAGCAGTGCATTTTTAAGTTCTTTGTCTGTCATTCCCTTGCCTCGGTCAGATACTTCAATTTCACTAAATTCGTTTGTTTGGCTAATGTTCACGACAATCTGATCTTTTGGCGATCCCGATTCTACTGAATTTTTTACCAGGTTAATGAGCGCTTGTTCCAACTGAATGGGGTCGAAGTAGCCATCTTGATTTGGAATAGAAGAGTGAATTTGAAAGTTGATACTGCCTCTTAGTTTGTCGATAAATAAATTCCAGTTTACCGGACGCATTTTTGGTGTCGGCAGCTTTGACAAGCTGACGTAGTCATTTAAAAATGATTTTAAGTGGTCTGATCGCTCGGAGATTGTATCAAATACTCTAAACAGCTTTTCCGTTTTGCTTTGTTCTAACATCAGCCTTCCTGAATGGGCCATTGAGGAAATCGGGGCTAGGGAATTGTTGATTTCGTGACTTATCAAACGTATCACTTTTTTCCATGTTTCGATTTCCTGTTTATGCAGTGCACTCGTTAGTTGTTTTATCAGATAAAGATGATGCTCTTGTGCGTTTAGCACAAATCGATTGCGAGATAGATGGTAAGCGTGATTCTGGTTTTCAGTCTCTATATTAAACAACCCGTCTCCACCCTTGTTGATAATTTCTTGTAGTTGATTAGGTGTTGTTCGCGAAAAGTCAGAAAGAAATTTTCCTTGAATCGGTTTTCCTGCGTTGAATAATTTCCGTGCTTCGTAATTAGAGTAAATTATTCTATCTTTAGCGTCCAATAAAAGGAGGCTCAAGTTCGAATTTTGTATCACAGTATCGAGTAATAATTCCCGTTGATAAAGGTACTGTCTCTCCTCTCGCAGTTGGTCGCCAACGGCGTTATAAAAACCGATTACTGCACCGAGTTCGTCTCGATGTTTATTCACTATGCTAATACTAAAATCACGATCTTGAAAATTCCGCAGGCCGTTTTCCAGTGCTTTCAATCGACTTGTAATATGGCTAACAACTTTTCTAGTAGCCCACCAAGTTGGAGGCAATACAAATAGCAGAGTAGCGGAGTATTTAAGGACCCAAGGCGCTTGCCAACTAGAAAACAAAAAAACAAAAAGTACGGAGATAACTACACAAATACTGACTAAGGAACAGATTTTTCCTTCGAGGGAAAAACGCATTAGTATTCAATATCCAACTTTTCCAATCGTCGGTAGAGCGCTTGCCGGCTTAGCCCAAGCTGGCTGGCCGCGCGTGAGATGACGCCCTGATTTTGTTTTAACGCACTTTTTATCATATCCACAGTAGGCTCAACCACAACTTTTTTCGAAGAAGAGTAGGGTAGTTTAATATCAAACGCGTCAATTTTTAAGAGTCTATTTTCCTCGAAAACCATTGCGCGTTGCGCGGCATTTCTTAACTCTCTTACATTGCCCGGCCAATCGTAAGCGCAGAGTATTTTTGCCGCTGCGGTATCGACAGAATATTGTTCACCTAAAAAGTGATGTAATAGCGGTAATATATCTTCTCGCCGTTCTGATAGCGGAGGTAGCTTAAGTTCGATGACATTAAGTCGGTAGTATAAATCTTCTCTGAAGCGTCCTTCAGAAATATCCGCAAGCAAATCCGAATTAGTGGCACTAATCACTCGGACCTTACAGCGAATGGTTTCGTGAGACCCGAGGCGTTCAAATTCGCCAGTTTGCAGTACACGCAACAATTTTATCTGGCCGCTGGGGGATAAATTACCCAATTCATCGAGAAAGAGTGTGCCTCCGTCTGCCGCTTCAAACCGGCCTATGCGCCTCTTAGTATTCCCGGTGTAGGCGCCTGATTCTGCACCAAAAAGTTCAGCCTCAATCAATTCACTCGGTAATGCACCAACGTTAACTTTAATAAAGGGGCCGTCTTTAACTGCGGAATTGGCTTGAATTATTTCTGCAATTTTTTCTTTTCCTGAACCGTTAGGGCCGGTAATGAGTACAGGGATGTCAGCCTTGGCAACTTGTACAGCCATTTTGACCAAGCTTTGCATACTCTTACTAAAGTAAATGCAATCGCGTAAGTCTGCGTTTTTCTCCAGCTCTTGCTTGTCGTGCAATAGGTCGTGCGCTTGTTCTAGTTGCGTGGTCTGTAATTCTTGCAGCTCCAATAAATTAATAATGGTGGTAATAAGTTTTTTGTCGTCCCAGGGCTTGGCTATATAATCTGCAGCGCCTAAACGTACGAGTTCAACTGCTGTTTCGAGGTGTGTCCAAGCGGTCAAAAGAATAACTGGAATATCGGGTTTTAGCTCGCGGATGGCGTGAAACAATTCTTTGCCTTCCGTGCCCGATGTTATATCTTCGGTGAAATTCATATCTTGTATAACAAGTCCGATATCGTTGCTGTTACCAAGAATACTTAACCCCGCTTGGGGGGTGAGCACTACTTGCGACTCAATATCGTGAATCTCAAGTAGTAAACGAATAGCTTCGCAAACCGAAGCGTTGTCGTCGATTATTAAGACTTTTTGCATTGGCAATTAAATATTTCTGGTGGCATACGCAGGTGAAAAGCCTGTGGCTCTTTTGGCCGGAAAATAAGCTGCAACAAAAGTGATAATAAATACAGTTAGCGCTGCAATTGGAATATAGTGCCAAGGTAGCACAGCCAGGGAATACTCTCTAACTAATAAATCGTTTATGACCAGAGAAAAAGCGGCACCGATGATTATTGCTACTGTGCAAATTAAACCATTTTCTAGTAAGAAATAACGTAAAATCGCAAATTTTGTTGCTCCAAGTGCGCGTCGAGTACCTATTTGTTTACGACGTTGGTTTACCAAAAAACTAGACAAACCGATAATTCCAAGAGCATTCACGAAGGTGAGCAGGCCTAAAACCAGTGATAAGATTTTAATCATCGCGTTGTCGCCGCGGTACCGGTTGCGCTTCATTTGCATAAGCTTTTTAGCGTCTTCGATTACTCTATCGCTGTTATTCGCATTTAGCTTCTCTGGTACGGTCAACATAAGTTTATCGAGTTCCTCTGGTTCAGTGTTGATAACATATGTCGCTCTACCCATACCGAGAAAGGTTGTTGGAATAAGCATGACATTGCCCGCGATCTCCTTATTATTAGGCCAACTACCTAAGTTTCGTTCAATAACGCCAATAATTTCCAAGGCGGAATCAGGCGTTATATAAACTCTTTTACCAATAGCGGACTCACCTGGAAACAACTCATTAGCTAGTTTTTTTGTGATAATAATAACCGAAGGCAGGTTAAACTCGCCAGGGCGGTTCACCGTTGTGTCCTCAGCGGTAAAATCCCTCCCTTCGGAAATTACGTTGCCAAATGCTTGAGTTGCTTGTTCGTCAACCATATAAAACATAGCATTGGCAGCTACGGCGTCTGCATCCGGGTCTAGTAAAACCATAGTAGAGGATCCGGAGCCTGATAATGGAGTTTGATTTGTGATGGTTACAGCCTCTACTCCGGGTAGTGCGCGGATAGTTGCTAGGTCTTCCTGGATAAAACTATGTAGATCGGCGTCGTCAGAAATAGGTAACATAGTAATTGCAAAAGTATTTTCTCCAATACCTGTCGGTCGATTAATATTTTCGAGCCTCTGCTGAATAAAAAACAGAGCGTTACTGACTAACGCTAATGTTAGCGACAGCTGTAAAATTATCAGTATCGGACCTAATTTCCCGCGCCATAAGACTTTTAAAATAGGCATTATTTCTAACATTTTGGGTCTCCTTAACGATCACTGTATTTTTAGATATCGAGCAGGTTGTGTATGGCTAATTTTCCAAGCCGGGAGCAAACCGCAAAATAAACTTGCCAGCAGCGAAAAGCAGAGCGCCATAACAAACGTCGGCCAATGCATTATTGCCGCATCTTTTAGTCCGGGCTGAAGATAGCGTATGCCCCACAATCCGAACCAAGACAGGGTTAAACCGAGAGCGCCACCGCTTATGCCAACCAAGAGTGTCTCGTAGAGGTGTTGAGAAAATATTGCCTTTTTCGATGCACCCAATGCTCTCCTTACGCCGACAGACGGGGCTTTTTTAAGAAACTTTGCCAGTAGCAGGGCGATTGTGTTAATTAAGCAAACGAGTAGGAAAATAACAGATAACCATAACAAAATACGATTATCTTGTCTGACAACATTATTTTTACTTAACCATTCGCTAGGCGTGTTTAAATGGTATTTTAATGGTCGCTGGAAACGGCCCAGTTTTTTTTGCTGCCGAATATAATTTTCGATATAGGAACTAAAATCTTCCATTTGTTTTTTTGTATCGAGCTGTACCCACGCTTGCAACCAAATGTGTTCACTCTGTAAGGTGTCAGTAAACGTTACGACATTTTCTCTTTCCCAAGCATTGGTATTGCCTCTTGAATACATTTCGAGCTCTATTCCTACGCTCATAGGAACATACATAGCATCTCTTCTATTGTACGCGCCGTTATTTAAGTCATGCACTTTTGGTCTTGGATGCCAATCCGCCGTCACGCCTAATATTTTATATAGTCTACCATCGAGATTTATTTGTTTTCCTACACTATTTTCGCCGTTAAATAATCGATCGTTTAGTTGTTTGGAAAGGACTACCACCTGCTCGGGGATTTTATCTGCCTCTTCACTCCACGTACTGCCAAAAATAAAAGGAACGTCAAATAGTGGAAAGAAGTCACTTGTTGTCATTCGCGCTAAACTTTGAAATGGTCTAATAGATTTGTTTTCTGGGAGAACGGCAAAACCGGATTTATACATTAGGACGGTATGAGTTGGAATATCGGATTCGAGCACTGCGATACCGTCTAGGTAGGTAACCTGAGTTGGCATATCATTAGGGCCGTCATAGGCTTCCTGTGGGTCCCAAGCATCTAGCTGTAAGGCGTACAGCACGTTATTTTTATGTTGCAGTGGATTTTTAGATAGCGACATGTAAATTGTAGAAGTTACTAGGCAAGCTGCTATGCCAATACCCACCGCGATGATCATCAAGGTCGACATAATTGGCGTTTGTCGAACACTAATCCAAGCGAGTTTAAAAAAATAGAGCCACATAATCTTATTTTCCTTACGCGTAAGGTGTAGCGCTTTGACGATCATTTTCGGGCGCCGGTGGAATTGGCCCCAATTGAAAATCAGTGACTTGACCGTCGACAATTTGAATATTGCGTTGTGCACGGCGGGCAAGGTCGGGATCGTGAGTTACCATTACGATGGTGGTTCCGCCTTCGTTAATTTCTTCTAGCAGTTCCATGACTTGCCTTGCCATAAGCGAATCTAAATTACCGGTGGGTTCATCGGCCAATAAAAAACGTGGTTCTCCGGCAAGTGCACGAGCGATCGCTGCTCTTTGTTGTTGACCGCCCGACAATTGAGATGGCATATGTTTGAACCGTGCTCCGAGCCCAACCCGCTCCAAGGCATTCATTATGCGTTCCTTTCGTTGTCTTCCGTTAAACCCGCGATAGCGCAGCGGGACATCGACATTGTCGAAGATATTTAAATCGGGGATGAGGTTAAAACTTTGAAAGATAAAACCGATTTTTGCGTTGCGTAGTGCGGAGCGTTGTCGGTCTGATAAACTGTTGACGTCCTCTCCATCTAATAAATATGTGCCGGCTTCAAATGTTTCTAGCAGGCCTGCGATATTTAAAAACGTGGTTTTTCCAGAACCTGATGGGCCTGTTACAGCAACAAATTCCCCCTCTTGTACGTTTAAACTAAAATCGCGTAAAGCATAAGTCTCAACTAAGTCCGTACGAAAAACTTTCTTTATTTGATCCATATTCAACATATTAATTTATCTCTTTAATTGGTGATTAAAATAGATTGTATTTCGCTTTCTATCGCAGGCCCGGCAATAATGATTTCATCTCCCGGTTCGAGGCCACTTGTGATTTCGAGGTGTTGCACACTTGTGCTGCCTATTTGAATCGATATACGCTGTGCTTCATTATTTGTAATTTTAAAAACATTGCCTTGAAAATTGTCAATGATCGAACCTTTGTCGACAAGCAGCACGTTCTCCTTACGCTGCAAAATAATCCGTGCGGTTAAGCGCTGGTTTTGGCGAAGCTGAGAGGGCTTATTGCCGGTAAAGCGAATGCGGGTAATGACTTCATTGTTGATGACTTCAGGCGATATACCGACAATTTCGCCGGTAAAATTCTGGCCGTTAAGTCTTATCTCTGCTGTCATCGAAACCGACAGTTCATCTGCGTATCGTTGTGATACTCTAGCTTCAACTTCGAAAGAGGTTAAGTCGATTACAGTAATGAGAGCTTGGTGTTGCGTGATTGCGGCGAATGGTTCGACTTGCACATTTCCAACCATGCCCGTTACGGGAGATATGATTTTGAGTTCTTCTATCTGCCGTTTAATACCTTCAACAATTAATTCTTGATGCTCAACTTGTAGCGCTAAATTTTGCGTTTCAAAACTAAGCGCTTCTTTTTCAAGAGAGTAATTTTGTTGGGCCTGGCGGTACTCCAGTTTTGCTTTCTCTAATTCATCTTCGGCGGTGCGATAGTCTAAGTCACTAATGAGTTGTAATTTCATCGAGGCTTTTGCGCGCAACATTTCTCGCTCCATCGCTTTTAAACTTACTTGTGCTAATTCTTCCGTTTGTTTTAATTCTAGCTGTTGACGTCTTGCTTCTATTTTTTGTCTTTCCAATTGGATTTTTATTCCCGAGAGTTTACTTTCTTCGCGCGCGAGTTCCTCTATAAGCGTGGGGCTCGAAATTTCAGCGAGTAATTGTCCTTTGTCAACCGCATCACCTGCCTTAACTTTTAGATCGATATTTCCAACCACTGGGCTAAACAGTGTCGGACTATTTGCAGTGACAATTCTACCTTGAGCGACGACATCGCTTTCCAGTAAACCTTGGCGAACAACTGAAGTACGAATACTTTCGCGAGAGATAACTTCATCGGCTGAAAAAATTTGGCTGTAGTAAGGGACAATAGCAAAAATAATTAACAGAATAGTTGCGGCAGACGCGGCCGCAATATAGATAGGCTTACGCGACTTTTCTTTTTCAACGAGCGTATCCTGTCCGCTTGTGTCAGCGATATTTATCTTGTTTTGGAACCTAATGGGGATGGGCTCCTTATTGGCGTTTGTGCTTATCATTTTCTCTAAATTGAAATCGCGTTAGGACTCTGAATAAGATAGATACTTGGCAAGTTACACAAAAGCTATGCCAACTTGACAATATCGCTCCAGTCGCAGAAATAGTCAGCGATGGAATTTTCAAGAAGTAGATAAGAGTGTCCGTTTATAGTGTCCGGTGTATGCTCCGGACGGCCGGACAATAGCTTCTTCTAGTTTCGATATGTGGTTCTCGTATTAGGCTTGATACAGCAAGTCAATTCACCAATTTTTGCGATATTAACAATACTTTTGGCGTGATAGTCTGTTTGACATCCTGCTCATTCATTGGCTAAAGCGGGGCCACTATTATAATTAACATAATAATATATAAGTCGTTTTTGAGCGAAATGGAATAGCCGTAGAAGTAATTTGGAAAATACTAAAAATCTACGAAATATGGTGGGAAATAATTATGAAGGGTACGATTTTATCGTTGTGTTTTTTATTGACGTTTATATCAAGCAATGTTCTCGCTCAGGCCGGAGGTACCTCTCCGGAGAGTAAAGCGTTAAAGGATTATACGGAGGCCTGTAACGAAGCGACAGGTATCGAATTTCCGGCAACGTATAGTTGCGAGATTTCTACCAATGGCAAGCGAGGTAATGTTATTGGACAGGAAGATGAAATTCCGGGCAACGGACCAGAACAAGCAGGTAGCCAGTGCCGCTTTCCAGCGCGTCTAACAGGGTCATGTGATGAACAGAGCGTGATACAAATCATTAAGGAAAATGAAGATGCGTTTATTGTCGCGTCTTGTCGAAAATCAGAAGAAATCTATCGCGAAGAGGGAGACACACATTATGCTGATCTTGCCGTAATACAACATAATCGTAAAAACGGTGCAACCTGCTTTTATCAGGCTTATCATCAGGATGGTAAGTTGATTCCTTCTCCGAAAAATGGCATTCCCGAGGACACAGCGAATACTTTTACGTGGCAAAATATAGAAGGTACGCTCGCAGATAATTGTGTCAGGTGCCACGATAACGGCCCACTGATGCGAACCCCCTACATGGTTAATGTGCCCCCTCCAAATAATATTCAATATGATGTCGATTATAGCGAAAAAGAACTCTCGCCTAACTTTAGCGGCAGTCCCTATTGGTTTGTTGGAGAGGAGTTTTCCGGCTGGAAAACGTATCGCATCGATGTACCCAATAATACCTGTTTAGGTTGTCATAGACTCAGTGTTAGCGTAACAGGCGATAGTGCCAATGGTGCAGAGGGTACGGGCATTCTATTTGCCACGAATTCGACAGCAGATGAGTACAATCGAGATGATACCAGCAAAAACAATGACGATAGCGAGAGTAATAAGTACAAGATTGATCATAGTTGGTGCTCGCCGATTTGGATGAAGCCTGTATTTGAAAAGGAAGCGCAGGAAAATTGCGAACTCTCTAAACAAGACCCCGATGAGACTCCAGCGGAAATAGTAGGGGAAGTGGTCTATGACGAGCTTAATTACGAAGCTGCCCGAGACATTCAAGCGTGCGCACAAGAATTTGTTAGACGATATAACAACAGAGAATCATTGCCAAATGGGGAATCGGTTGAAGTCCCTCCTTTAAAGCCTTTTGATAAAGACGGGAATCCAAACCCTCCCAGCTCTATTAGTTGTGGAGTGACTCGTCATAACGGCGGGCCGCTTCGGCTGATCTTTCCGAGCGAGGATGAGCCTGTACAAGCTGGTTTTCACGATGACCCTGGTAAATTTCTTGTCATCATTAATCCTCCGTCAGATGTTGTACCGGACATTAGCCACTACAAAATATTTGTCGCGGCTAAGGAAGCGCAAATCATATCTGGCACAATGGTCGACACGCAATTTTGGATGGTCGTGCAACCTAAAAAAATTGCTGGACCTTTTACGCGCAGGCTAGAGGTCCACTATTCCGCCGATGGTTTTCCTAACCAAACGGTTGTCGAGCAAGGTGCTGTTACGTTCGCACCAGAGGGTCGCCCCGTTGATTTGATGGTTGTTGGAGATACTTCAGGCAGTATGCTAACAGAGGGAAAAATCGATGCTGCTATTAACGCCGCAACTCTATACGTCGACCATGCGAGCGATGGTGATAAGCTCGGTGTTGTTAGTTTTGCGAATATCGCAAAATTGGATTTTGCGTTGACGGAAGTTGATGATAGCGTGCCAGAGCAAAATAATGTTCGTACGTTAGCCCGAGAGGAAATTAAACAATGGGTCGCGTCGGGTTCGACAGCGTTGGGAGAGGGACTGAAATTAGCTGCACAACAATTTGAGATTTCTGGCGGGCAAGCTGAAAATCAAATTTGGCATATGGCGCTGCTGTCGGATGACAACGAAAATTTAGCGCCGTTTTGGCGCGATGGACCTGGTGGGGAGGTTCAGCAAGCTATCATTAACGCCTCGCAGAAAATTCAAATTGACATGGTGACCCTAGGCACTGATGCAGCTGAAGATCTGGCGCGCGACATCGCCAATGTCACAGACGGTCGTTATTTTAGAGTGGAATCGGATGAACAACCGCCAACTGCGATAAATTCACTTCTACCTAAAGCGAAATTTGTTCCCGTTGCAGAAACTTTTAACGGGCCGGAAACTCTGCCCAATAAATTAGCCAATTTATATAAAACGATGGCTGAACAAGCACGTCGAGAAGAAAGAATTGGCGATTGGGATGGAACCTTAGTTGATCTGGGTGAGGAAGATGACTTCTTTATGCAACTTGAAAGTGGCTTGCCGGAGGTATTAATTTCAGTTAATTGGGAGTCAAAATTCGATACATTAAATTTGAAAATTGACGATTACAGTTGTGTTGAAATGGGCGGGCAATTTATTCGCGATGATACACACGTACAGTGTCGTTTAGATAATCCGGCTCCAGGGACTATTAAAATAACGGTACAAAAGCCGGGTACCTTGCCTCCTCCCCCTCCTCAAGTTACTAGCAGTGAAAATAATGGAGCATTTGTTCCTGTTCAAGCGTTAGATGAGGATATTCGGTATAAGGTAATGGTTTCGGCTTATTCGCATACGAATATGTTTGCCAATATTACGAATCGACGTTTAACACCGGGACAACGAATTAACCTGCTTGTATTTATGGGTGATACTGCAAAAATCTTAAATGCCATTGTCAATGCAAAAATCGTATTCCCCAATGGGCTTACGATTGATGTACCGTTAACAGACGATGGAGAGAATGGTGACCATAGCGCAAACGACGGTTTTTACTCGACGCTATACAGTTTACCTAATGCCGGGAGTTATTTTATTCAATACACGGCTACAGGAGTCGATAACAACGGCGTACCCTTTAAACGTAATTTCTTTGAAACAGTATTTGTTAAGCCTTCTTTGAAACTGGCCGCCCCGATTATTGCAAGCGGTTCGTTGGTTGTATCAGATCGTAGTGAAGTTATTGCAAGTTCTGGACGAGACCTTGTTGTGGGACAACAATTTGAATTAGGTGCCAATGCATTGGCGCAAGGTGATGTTATTGTTGACGGCAATGTTAATTTACGATCTTTTTCGACTTTGGATGGCGATCTTAATTATTCAGGTCAGTTGAATCAGCAAAATAACGTAACGATAACCGGTAATGTTGCGCAAGGTAATGTTCCGGTCTTGCCCGTCGCTCCCCGGTTTACTGTGAATCCAGGAAGCCAAGACCTTATCGTTGGGAACGATCAAGATGTGCGTACTTTACCGCAAGCGTATAAGGATTTAACACTGCGCGCGCGTGGAACCTTACACCTTAGTGCTGGAGGTGAATATCATTTTAATTCACTGAACATTGAGTCTAATTCAAAAATTATTGTAAATGCAGGCAATGGTAGCGTGAAGATTTTTGTTGCAGGCAATATCAAGATCGGCAATTTTGTTGAATTTGAAGGTGACGGAATTGAAAGGCTGTTTATTTATTCTAACGGAGCGAATACAGTGACACTTGGGACGGATGTCGATATGGAGGCGACCATTATCGCACCCAATGCTGACGTTACAGTGTTTTCTAGAAGCTCTACGCTGAATATTGCAGGTAAAAATGTACGTATCGAACCGGATGCTCAGGTTAACCTCAATTAAGTAGATAGGGAAAATAATACCCAGCAGTGTTTTTAACAGTGCTGGGTTTTTATTTTTGAAACACTAAAAGTTAATAGATAAACAAGTTATTTTTATGAGAATAATTGCTTGCGTTTGTGCGCTGTGCTCGGTTTTTATATTAAGTTTTTTATTGGCATCTTGTACGCATTTTCCAAATTCACTGTCGCGGCAATATCACAAAGTCTCTCCTGCTGTTGTAACTTTACATTTTGAAAAGCAGACACGAACAGCGCTTGGAAATCAAAATATTCCGGAGAACCTCAAGCATCTGTTTTATCCAAAAGACAATAAAGAAAGCAGTAAAATTAAAACTGGTGTAGGAACGGGTTTTTATGTATCTGACGATGGTTATATCTTGACGAGTTGGCACCTGGTAGAGAATACCAAAAAAATCCTTGTCGAGGATATTAGCGAAAATATATTTCAAGCTAAAATTATTGGCAAAGATATCGATTCTGATTTGGCCTTATTAAAAGTCGATAGGCAAGGTACGCCGTATTTAAGCTTGGCGAGTCGTTCTAAGCTTGAGGTAGGGGATTGGGTATTCGCTATAGGCGCACCTTTTGGTTTTGGCCATACAATGAATACCGGTGTCGTCAGTGCTGAGCCTCGAAGCCAATTAGAAATTAGCCGATCTTCTTATATTCCTTTTATACAAACCGAGCTGGCGATTAACCCTGGGCATTCAGGAGGGCCTTTATTTAATTTAACAGGGCAGGTCGTGGGAGTTAATTCTCATATTTTTAGTGATACAGGAAAGGCTATCGGCCTTTCATTCTCCATCCCTGCTGATATTGCTGAATTTGTATTCCAGCATTTAAAACAATATGGCAGGGTTCGGCGCGGGCAGCTGGGGATCACGGTAAAAGATTCCCATCTACAAGGCGAGAATAGCTCTGGCGGTTCTTTAGCTGTTGTCACTGCGGTGGCTCGCACCGAAGTTTGTTTGGAATACGGCCTCTGTGTTGGTGATACCATCCTTAAAATAAATGATAAAAATGTGGCTAATTCTTTAGATGTATTGGCAGCGATGAGCGTGGTTGCGTTTGACGGAATCGTATTGGTTACGATTGAGCGCAAAGGTAAGCGTTTAAGAGTCAAGGTTCCGACAACGGAAAAAACAGGCTGAGTAGACATTAGACAATATTTTTAACCTTACCCTTGTACTAGGTGCATTGTTTGGATGAGGTTTTCATCAAGCCGCTTGCCGAGCAAATTCTGTAACAATAAATTATTTAGTGAACTATGCGCTTTATCTTATTGCGGTGTTTCCACCTGTTTCTCGGTTAAGTAGGCCGTCTGACTTTCTTTTGTTGTGTTACCATTTATCGGGCACATACTATCACATTGAGTTATGTTAATTTCTGACAGAGGATTAGTGGAATGAACAATGATAAAAACCCTTACCGAGCACCTGATTCTGATATTGCTAGTAACTTAACCGGAGAAGATGAGGCAACAAAGAAGAGTTCGTTCTCATTACATGAGCCGCGCTTTGCTGGTTATTTCGCAGGCTTCGAGTGGATAGGTGAAGGGTTTGGACTATTTAAAAAGGAGGCATTGACCTGGATTCTGATGATGATTACTGGGTTCATCTTGATGCTAGTACTTCTGATAATTCCGTTCGTTAATATTATTTCTTTTTTTCTTATCTATGTTTGGTTTGCTGGCTTACTTATTAGTTGCAAAGTCATTTATGATGGGGATAAGTTAACTATCGGTTATTTGTTTTCCGGATTTTCAGCGGGGTTTGGCAGTTTGTTACTATTAGCAGTTATTATGATATTGGTTTTTCTTGGTTTAATATTTATCGTGTTAGTACCAGTACTAACACAAATATCCACAAGTAGTACGGATGTCCCTTCGTTACTCGAAAATTTTGCTCAGATACAGAGAGCTGGTGAGATAGTAAACTTGGTCTTAATACCTGTTCATATGGGCTTGTGTTACGCGGCTCCTTTAATCGCTCTAAACAAAGTTCCAATTTTTAAAGCTCTTATATTGAGTTTTAAAGCTTGTTTTAAGAATTTCGTTCCGCTTTTCATCTATTTTACCGTCATCTCTATTGTATTTGTTTTGGGGATGATCCCGTTGCTTCTGGGGCTCTTGATTGTTATACCATTATTCGCCGCTTCCTTTTTCCTCTCCTATAAAGATATTTTTATCGATTGATCAGGTTGGGTAGCAGGAAAATGCTGGCAACCTTCACAAGTGGATTAACTGAGCATAGACGCATCTTTTCTCCGATGGTTACACCAAAGAACCCCAAAAAAACATAAAATTTCCGTGATAATTTGTTGATTTTTTCGTGAGTACTTCTCCGAGCTTCCTTCTTAATATTGCTGCGGGTAGGGAGTCGTGTTCTGTCACCCTCTAACGCTTTTTCCATTATCAATTAGACAAGAATTTACCGGAGACCGAAATGAAAAACATTATCTTGGCGTGCTTAGTTGGCTTTTTTGCATTTGCTTCAACGGCTTACGCCGAAAGCCACCGCTCAGGCGTTCGTATTGTTTACACCGTTGAAATTACAAATATTACCAAAGGTGTTTACTTTACGCCTTTCCTTACTGCGGCTCATAGAGACAATCTCGCTTTCTTTGAAGTTGGTGAAGAAGCATCTGAACCGCTCGCGGCGATTGCAGAGGGCGGCGATATCGCGCCAATGATTGAATACTTGGAGTCAAGGCCTCGACTCGTTAACGGTTTGGCTCAATCAGAGGGCTTATTGGCACCTGGAGCATCGGTAAGATTGCGTTTGGTTTCCGACAGCCGTATGAACAGCCTCAGTTTGGCATCAATGCTTCTGCCGACTAACGATACCTTTGTCGCATTAAATTCAGTTGCATTGCCGCGTCGTGGTTCGGCAGTTTTTTATGCAAATGCCTATGACGCCGGTAGCGAGATGAATGACGAGCTTTGTATGAGCATCCCAGGCCCTCAGTGTGGCGGTGTACCATTTTCTCCAGAAGATGATGGTGAAGGTTATGTCTATCCTAGCCCCGGTATTCACGGTGAAGGTGAACTCACTCGGTCTGCATACGATTGGCAGGGCCCGGTAGCAAAAGTCGTGGTTAGGCGCGTACGGTAACAAGCTTTAGGCCACCCTAGTAGACCATGCCCTGGGGGTTTTCTTCAGGGTTTTTTTTACCTCCCTTTCGACACATTGATGATTATTGCGGAAAAATCGGGCTATCGTAACGCGAAATTATCGACGGCGCTTGGCCAGAGTGATAATACCTAGATAGCGATGGATAGCCGCTAACGCCTTCGGTTTAATAGCTATTTCAGCAAACCAACACCCCGAGAATCACTCCACTTGCAGAGTGATTCTTTTTTCCTCCAGCCAAACTAGTAATGACCGCACTCTCCGTGGCAGAAGGCCCGCTGTTATTGAAGCCTCAGGGTAGTGATGAATGCGGATCAAACAACCCACTGATGAATCACCCGCTTAACCGAATACTGTGGCCGGTTTAATAGGCTAACGCGATAGAACCAAGATTTGCATTTGTGCAAATTTTGATCAATTTGTACTGGGTTGTCCTTTTAGGTCAACTATTTGGCGATTTTGGGTAAGAACGACCAGGTCGGAGTGGGCTTAAATAAGTCCAGCGGAATATAGGTATATGGATGGATTTACCGTGCTGGCTTAGTTGAGGCCGGGGAGCTCGGTTGCTTCTGGCAGTCTTATTTTCCGTGACTTATCCCAGCAAGCCACTTTTTGAAAGTGCTTAGGTCCCTAAATATTCCCAAAAAATAGGCGCTGGTATTTTGAGAAATTAATGCATCGCATTGGAGTTAAGAGTCATCATGTTGTCAGCTACTTCCAATATACACCTTCAGTGTATGCACAAATGTTCAGTTTCCGAGATTAAAAAAGCTACCGCGCACCCGTCTCACCGGCGAACATACGGCGTTTACGATTATATTGAACATGCACTTGCAATTGATACCAGCCAAGATCTACACTTTTTTGCCTATAAAGTAATGAAAGATTTTGGTTATTCAGTTGTTGGAGGGGGCGCAGCAATATTACGTGGAACGACTGCCAACCTGCACTGCATATGTAGCGGAAACTTAAAATGGGTAAAGCACTACCGCCGAAACTTGCTTTCTCATGATCCACTGATCTCTTATTGCAAAGAGAACACTACGCCACATGTTTGGAAAGCAAATACAGATATTGGCAAGTTACAAAGACTCTCTCCTAAAATGGCGGATGCTATCCGGCAGTTCGACATCCAATCAATTGTTACATTTCCGGCGCATGGGCCACGATCGCTAATCGGAGGGTTCCGCTATTTATGTGACCGGGAGGACAAATTAACTGACAAAGATGTGTTGCAAAGTTTACCCACCCTTAGCTTAGTAAACATCTATTTGTATGAAGCTACAATTAGAATACTCGACTTGGAAGTTCAAAAAGACATCCAGCTAACGACAAAAGAAAAGGACATTCTAAGCTGGTTAGCCGTTGGCCTAAACTCACAAGGCATTTCTGAGCGGGCGCATATTTCAGAAAATACCGTCCATTATCATATGAAAAATATCCATAAGAAGCTTGAAGTCAACAATCGTCACCATGCGGTGGCAAAAGCATTAAAACTAAACCTAATTAACCCTTAATTTGTCTCAGATAACTCTATTTTTTAATGCCAAGCTTAAAATCGAGAGCACTGGATTAGCGAGCCTCGCGCGAAAGGCGTCACAAAATTTGAGCCCTTGTCAGTACTGACCTCTTACATTCTAAGATATACTACGCACGGCTGTAATATTGCGCGTCAACACGGGGTGGAATCAAGTAATTCAAGTCAAGTAAAGACAAGCAGAGTTGTTAGATTCCGCATAGGCCCTCGTTTATTTTTATCCGCAGTGAATGAAAAGTGATTAATCCTGATAGAGCCCAAATATTGTTGGAGGCAGATATGTTAAGTACTTGTTGGAAAAGAAGCCCAATTATTACCTTAGCATTACTTTTTTTATGTATTTCTTGCAGCAAAAAAGAAATGACGCCGGAAGAAATTTTGGCAAAACAATGCACCGATGCCCAACAGGGCACATTAGACTTGACTGCCTATGACTCCAGCGATGCTCAGCGTAATACCTATCTGTTTACGTGTGCAATAGATGGTATATCTAATGGAATTACAGAGAATAAAATTGAGAAGAAAGTTGAACTGGCCAATTATTTTTTAGAACAGCCGATCGAAGTTAATTATCTAGACGAAAACCAAGAGACCTTGCTGCTCGCAGTGACTCAATCAAAAATGCCAAAACAATGGAAATACAGCGCCGCCGATACCTTAATGATGAACGGTGTTGATATTGGTGCGAAAAACGCTCAAGGTTTTACGGCGCAAGTTATCGCTGCACATAGCGGCGATTCGCAACTCGCGAGTTTAATTGGACATTTTTTGGGTGATGACTGATAGTAATTTTACGGATAATACGTGGGAATACAAAACTGAGCGTGAGTGACGAGACGATTGATTTTTTGCCGGTGAGCAGCTTTTAACGGCGAATGTTTGTTCGCACGTAATTTGAAAAAAAAATGATAGATTCGTCTCTAACTTATGTTAGAGAAAACAAACCTTAAACCTGAAGCAGTTTTGTGGCCGAATCCGGCACATGAAAAATACCCGCTCAATAAATTTAAACTTTATCCTTACTTGCATAAAACTAAAATAATGAACCGCCACACGCCAATTGGTTTGGCGGGCTCTTGTTTTGCAGCGAAAATCGCGCGTTTTTTGCAACGTGGGGTACAACTATGTCGTCCGTTAATTGGCGGATAATCCCGAAGACGATGTTTTTTACTTGCCGAGTTACGAATTTGTGAAGGAGTGCTATAAAGAGCCATAGGAGGTAGACCACAGGCATATAAAACCAGCGGTGGTAGAACGCGTAATGGAGATGTTTAAAGAAATGTTTATGCGCCCTGAGATTAAGGCTGTTGAAACTACTCCACTTTAGTTGCATAGCATAAGTATTAAAAAATATTAAGATTGCGTGCGTTTTTGGCTAAACCACTCTCACCTTTCCGATTTGACAACCTTTTTTAGAAACAAACTTTGTATTCGCAACTCTATACAGTGGCTGATAGTACAGCTCTTGCGTTGAATGCATTGTTTGCTTTTTTGTTGCGTTTACTGCTCCGAACAGCGCTGGTTAAGCGGTAGTACCCCTCTTTCCAATGTTTTGACTGTATTAAACTAGCTTTGCTGTCTATATTTCCCTAAGCTAATCGTTTTGCTTAATGTTTGTGTATAAATTAGTTAAATATGTGTAAGAGTAATATGCGAATTGAATCAATAAACACCGCCTTTGCGACGTTTTGTCTGTCAGTGCTATTCGCTTCCAGCTGCTTTGCTGAGGCTTTTGACCCGAAACTTCACGAGCAAATACAGCCAAAATCGCCGGAGGAAAGCCTGAAAACGATGGTTGTTCAGGATGGCTATTCCATCGAGTTAGTAGCAGCGGAGCCCATGGTAGAAGAGCCTGTATTATTTGCTTTCGATGGCAATGGGCGGCTTTATGTAGCAGAAATGCTGACCTATATGCAGGATGCCGATGGCAGCGGTAAATTTGAAAAAACAAGTCGAATTAAGCGCTTAGAAGATACCGATGGTGATGGAACGATGGACCGGTTTACCATTTTTGCCGATAAATTGCTGCTGCCGCGCATGGTACTTCCGTTGGACGATGGTCGAATTTTGGTGCGGGAAACCAACACGCTTGATTTACTGTTAATGGCCGATACTAACGGCGACGGAAAAGCCGATAAAACCACCGTTGTCTATGAAGGTGGTGGGCGCGGCGGTAATTTGGAGCATCAGCCCAGCGGTCTAATTTACGGGATCGATAATTGGCTCTATGTGACATACACCGACAAGCGCTACAAATTTACCGACGACAAAGTGATTGCACAGGAGTTGCCGTGGGGCGGTGGCCAATGGGGTGTGGGCCAGGATCATGTCGGCCGTATGTATTATTCGACTGCCGGTGGACAGAACCCCGCGATGAATTTTCAGGCCCCGAGCGTTTACGGTTACGTTGGCGTGGAGGGCGAGCAGGCGCCGGGTTTTCGCGAGGTATTTCCACTCGATAAAACACCCGACGTACAAGGTGGTTTGCCGTTATTGCGCGACGATAATACGCTAAATCATTTTACCGGCGGCGGGGGACAAAGTATTTATCTGGGTGGGTTATTTCCGGATATGGAAGGCGATTATATTATTACTGAGCCTGTAGGAAATTTAATTCGGCGCGCTGAGGTGATACGAAAAGAAGGCTATTCTGTGCTGGAAAATACCTATCAAAAACAGAAAAAAGAATTTATTGCGTCGACAGATGCGAACTTTCGCCCTGTCTGGACCGATACAGCTCCGGACGGTTCACTGATGATTCTGGATATGTATCGCGGCATTATTCAAGAAGGTAACTGGACACAAAAAGGTTCCTACCTACGTGATGTGATTGATCAATACGGGTTTGATCGCATTATTGGTCGCGGTCGCTTGTTTCGCGTAACCAAGAACGGAACACAACTTTATAAAACACCGCGGATGTTTGATGAATCGCCTAAACAACTGCTGCAGCACTTAAGTCATAAAAATGCATGGTGGCGCTTGCAGGCACAGAAATTAATTGTCTTAGCTCAGGATAAAAGTGTAATTCCGCAATTGAAAAAAATGGCTTCTGAGCACAAAAATCCCTTAGCAAAAATACATGCGATGTGGACCTTAGAGGGTTTGGGTATTATTGATACAGGCATCCTATTTAAAAACCTTAATAGTGATAACAGCGATGTTAGGATGACAGCCATTCGATTATCTGAACAATTATTTAAGGAAAACGAAAGCGAAATTACTCAGCAATGGATGAAGCTAGCATCCGATGCCGATATCGAAATTGTGCAACAAGTTATCCTGTCGGCTTATCAAGTATTTTCCAAAGATCGAAATAAATTTACACAGCTTGCGCAAAAAAAACATGGGAAAACTCGAGGCTTGGTTGCGATTGAAAAATCGATGAAAGGCTTGGAGACCCTAGTTGAACGACGTAAAAAATTAGCGGCGGGAAATGCCGAACTTGCTACTGCAGTAATTGAGGGAGAAAAAATATATAAAACCCTGTGTTATACCTGCCACGGTGAGAAAGGCGAGGGTACGGCTGCGGGTAGTGCGATGCTTGCGCCAGGCTTTATTGGTAACCCGCGTATAAACGGCAATATAACGCTGCTAACAAACGCGCTGTTGCACGGTATGGTTGGTCCTATTGACGGTAAAAATTATGCCGCTGGTTCGATGCAGCCATTGGCAAGTAACTCCGATGAGTGGCTGGCTAATATTCTTACCTATTTACGCAATAGTTTTAATAATTCTGCAAGTCTGGTTACACCCGCGCAAGTAAAAACTATTCGCGCATTGAATGCCAAGCGCAATAAACCTTGGACGCAGAAAGAACTTGAAACCTATTTCGATGCATTTCTCCCAGAGCAAAATAAATGGCGGGTAACCACAAGTTTTCCTATTCATAAACGCTTCGCTTTGGAAAATATTCTAATTCCTACAGACCAAGGAAAGATCTTTAGTGCGAGAACTGCGAGAGCCAATGGTGATACGATTACGATAGCGTTGCCGCGTTCTGCAATGTTAACGGAATTGGTTATTGACTCTAGAGGGCTTAATAATTTCTATTCGCGCGCCTACGAAATCGAAATATCGAGTGACGGAAAAAGCTGGGAAAAAGTGGTTAAAAATTTGACTGGCTCAATGTACGATGAAAACCAGCTCTTAGGCAAGACCGCTCAATATGTTCGTGTTATTAATCTCGCACCGCATAATCGTCGGCAATGGCGAATAAATGAAATTAAAATGCGTGGTCGATATTTGTAATTTTTTGTTTAAAAAGCTCGCTTGTGGCGAGCTTGCGTCACTATTAATTTTTTAGCCCCAGCAGTGCTCTGTCTCCGTTAATTAAATTAACCGCATAGATACCTTCTACCGAGCTGAAATATAAGACAGGGTAAGCTGGGTCAATTTCGATATCGGAAAAAATGTAAGCACTGATCGGCGTGCCGTTGCCGCGCGCACCAAATTCTGAAATTAACTGGAAATCTTCTGGGTTTTCTAAGTTAACAGAAACGATTTGAGTGCCTCTTAACACATATACTTTGTTTCCGGCTTTGTTTAAACATATAGCTAATTCAGTGCTGTTATCGGATTGAACCGGGTTTTGCTCGCGCTGCTTGAAATTAAACAGAACGTAATGATCAATGGTAGAGCGTTCAGGTTCTGTCATCACTTCTCTATTGTTCGCCATTAGAAAGCCGGGGCTTGCTTCACCTTGGTTGAATAAGGCGTGACCGATTGTCGGTGTTTGTGCGCTTAGCAAGATAAAGCGATCGGTAATAGGATCGTAGCGAAATCCGTTGCCGTAACCGATATCGCCGTCAATGACCCCATGTGAACTGAAATTAAAGTACATTGCGGCTACGTAATCGTCAAACCAGCCTGTGTATCTATTTTTGCGCCCGTTCTGAATATCGACTGAGCGGATAGGAGACAGGTAACCCGCATTATCAAAAATATAAAGCAAGTTTCGATTAGCGTCTAATTCAAGGTGTTTGACTTGTGTGAGTTTAAGCTCCTCCTCATCAAACTTAGCAATTTCCGTCGCAGCATAGTTATTTTCAAGATCGATTTGATGGATTGAAAAATCAGTCTGGCTGAGGCCGGCTGAAGCATTGTCACTTGGTGCCGATTCCGTTACGTAAATGCGATTGTTTTCTGGGTCGTGCTCGATTGGAATGCCGTAATACGATATGTTTTGATGATAGAAGTTATGTTGCGAAGAAACTGTGTGCACGATTTGCCGCGTTCCGGAGGCGATATCATAGTGGTAAATATTATTATCGTTTACGCCGGTAAAAAATAGCGAACGAGTCCCGCCATCGTATTCGATATATTGAAGGTCATCACCGAGTTGGGGGATGGACTCGGATTGAAA
>JANQJB010000099.1 GCA_028281865.1 Marinagarivorans sp. | reverse complement strand
TTTATAGCCAGTGCGTCCCTCAGGATAGTCGCTGCGTGGGCTGGTCCAGCGTTCGATAAGTTGTGCTCGCGCCGCCAACTTTAGGTGGTCTGATGCCTCGGGTGCAAACGCTAGAAGCTTATCGGTCATTCTTTTGGAATAAACAAGTTCCTTAGGGTCGCCGGAGGCTTCTTTATTTGGGTCTTTGCGGTTGGCCGCATCAATTAATGCGATGGCTAAATCTATATCTCCAGGCATGTTGTAACTACTTTTATTTTCCAGTTAAATTAGTTGCTCGTGAACAAGTTCTTTTTGACCGTGACTTCATTGGCCTCGGACTCCTTGGCTCTGGCTCTCGGATTTACCCAACACTCAAATTCGCCTTGTCACAGACAAAAAACGCCTTCCTCACGAACAACAGGGTTAATTTTCTCGCTATAAAAACTTCTAATTTTTTAAATATACGTCAACTCAGTAATTGATTAAACGTTTGAAATACTGTTTTTATGAGCGCGACAGAAACAGATTATCTCAATTTTTTGTGGCTTTTTAAATCTTCTAAATTAAATTTTACTCGATAACGATAAGGCCACATTTTACCTGTTAGCCAAAAAGTTTGACTGTTTTTGTCATAAGCAATGCCGTTTAATACTTCGTGGAGCGGGCGCCGAGTATTTTCTTTTAAAAGCGAAGAAAAATTAGCAACGCCAAGAACCTGACCGGTTTTAGCGTCAATCGCTAATATATTCGCTTGCATCCAAACATTTGCCCAAACAATGCCGTCGACGTATTCAAGCTCATTTATTTTGCTCCAACGTTTCGCACCATCAAGAACTTTTAGTCTCGATTCAACGGCAAAGGTTTCTTTATTGCGGAAAAAAAGGTATTCGCTGCCGTCGCTCGAAATAAAATGCTGTTCGTTGTGTGTTAGGCCCCAACCTTCACCTTTGAATTGTTTTGTATCGACAATTGCAAAAGTTTTTTCATCTAATACGAATAATTTTCCTGCTTTCCAGCTTAGAAGATAAATATGATTATTAAACAGTGTAATACCTTCGGCAAAAATAGAGCGCGGTAGTTTCGAAAATGAGCCGATAGTACCTTGTGCCGCAGAATATTCGAATATAAAGGATTTTCCATAGTGGCCGGACGATTCAATGAGCTTGCCATCTTGGTAGACAAGGCCCTGGGTAAACGAATCTGAATTATGCGTTTTTTTCTCTAAAATTGTGTACGTAATTTGTGGGGCAGCAGCAGCGCTTGTAGAGCAAATAATCAAGATTATAAGCAAGCAATGCAACAATACATGAGACTTTGAAATATTGTGCATGCCGGGAGTCTGTTGCAGTGGAAGCTAAATGAACGGGTATAGGGATAGCACAGTCGCAAGCCACGTCTTGCGCGCTAACCTCGTATCCGCAAGTTGTTTTCAGCCAGTATATCAATTCGCCGTATTGGCTCCACGATTTTTGTCACTATTTGATACGTATTCGATAGCTTCTAGTACTGCGTTTTTAACTTTGTGGGTGATTTCTTCAAGTTCGACGGGCGAGAGGAAAAAGCTCATATCAACGTCGTAGCGCACATAGCGCGGAGGCAAGCGATTGAGCGCAACACAGGCGACGTCGGCAAGGAAATTGCCGTCGGTTTTTGCTTCGGTGCTTGTTTTCAATATCTCTTCAAAAACCAATTTTTCGTAGTAATTATGCACAGAATCACGGCCTGATTCGTCAGTTTTGTTGTAGCGTTTTATACCCAGAAGCATTGTCTTCTCCCGTTACTTTTTTATTAGTGTAGTCGCTGATTGGCAACCCGTTCCTGAGAAAGAGCTGCTTTTTAAAGCCGATTGCGAGCGATATCACGCACAATAAAACGAGCGGGGTGCAAGTGTTGGTACAACTCAAGAGGCAGGGGAATAGGCTCGCCTGTTATAAGGTTTGTTAGTAAGTCTGCGCATAGTGGAGCGTATGCCAGCCCGCGTGAACCCATGCCAGTTAGCGTATACAAATTCGGGTGGTAGGCCCCGAGTTCATCTACTGTTGCCTTAAGATTGGTTCGGAAACGGCAAAAGCGGTCGATAAACACATCGGGTTTTGCAACCGGCCCTACTATTGGCAAATAGTCTGGCGTTGTGGCTCTGAAGCTTACTCTGCCACGATCGCTGCAGTTGGCTTGAAGAGGCGGCATTTGCGTCAATTCTGCCACTGCATTGATATTCGCCTGCTGATCTTCGTTGCGAATGGCACAGGTGTGTTCGTGCAAATTAAAACTGGCGCCGATGCAGTGTTGGTTATCACTTTCAGGTGCAATATATCCATTGCCGCAAATAACGCTGCGCAGCTGCTGGCTGTCGCTGCTTGCGTCGACATGTGTGACTTGCCCGCGAATCGATTTTACGCTCAGGTGCTCAGTCAACGGTAGGTTTCTGATTTCGGCTCCGGCGGCGATTACTAGGGCGTCGGTGTGCAAAGAGAGTGTCTCTTGCTCTAGCGTCTCTCTGTCTAGTGTCTCTCTCTTTAGCGACATGTGCCAACGCTGATTACTTTGACGGATAGTATCGATTTTCGAATTCTCGATAACGTTTATATTCGTGTGGTCGAGTAGCGATCGACACATCTCCTTGGGTTTCAACCAACCGCTATCAGCTAAATAGAGTCCTTCGTGAGTTAGGGGGATATTGGCTAGTGTCGATAATTCTGCGGCGTTTGCCCATTTCACAAAATTTTTTGCGTCACTAAATTTTGCCGCGATTTCCCGATAGGTTTCGCGTTGCCGTTTATTTTGTGCGATATAAATAACGCCGCATTTCTCACCACATTTTTCAAAAAAACCTAGGCGTTGATAATAGTGATGAGCAAAATGTAAGGCCATTAAATTAAAGCGCGCAAGGACGTCATTGGCATGGGACAATTTGCCGTAAACAATTCCTTGACGATTGCCGGATGCTCCCGCCGCGATTGTATTTCTCTCAATCACATAGACTTTAATATTGCGTTTAGCCAAAATATTTGCGGTGATTGCACCGCAGATTCCTGCACCTAATATTGCGACTGATAACAACTTATTATTTTTATTTTGTGCTTCGGTTAAATGCCAGCTGGCATCGGGTTTGGGTGAGGCGGCAGGTATCGTCGGTTGAGTTAATTCTCCGCTTAACATTTCGCGTTTTCGCCCAAAACCAGGCAACTTGGTCAATTTAAAGCCTTCGCTTTCCAACTTGCGACGTATTTCACCGGCCACGGTAAAAGTAGCAAAGCTCGTTCCACGCCGACTGAGGCGTGAAACAAGCTTAAAAACTTCTGATGTCCACATCTCGGGGTTTTTGGCGGGTGCAAAACCATCTAAAAACCAAGCGTCAACCTTGAATTGGCTCGAGCCTAAAGCGATATTTTTTGATCCTACTTTGGCGCCACATTTGTCGATCGGTAATAATTGCGTTAGAGCGTTTTCCGCGTCGTCAAATAAAAGCGTTAAAGTTACCTTACCTTCATCGAAAACGAGTCGACGAAAATCTGTCGCGGGGATAGGTGGGTATTGATCGAGAAGGGGGGCAATAAAGTTTTTTAGCTCGGGCCATGCGCAGAGAGCTTTTTTAAGTTGAAGGTTTGACAGCGGGAATTTCTCGACGGAAATAAAATGCAAACGGCAATTATCGGGAGCCGTTTTTTGCCACAATTGCCAACACGCAAGAAAATTTAAACCGGTGCCAAATCCTGTCTCTCCGATAATGAAGACGGAATTGGGCTCAAGTGCGCGCCATTTTTTTGCAAGCTGATTTCCGTCGAGAAATACATAGCGGCTTTCGGCTAAACCATCAGTTTCAGAGAAATAGACGTCGTCAAATTTTGTTGAGCGTGGATGGCCTCGGTCATTCCATTGCAAATGCGGTAGTTTAGTTTCGCTTGTCATTAAAATCGAACAGCAAATTCGTCTATTAATTGCTGGCACCAGCGAGCTATGCGTTGGTCGGATTGTTCGAACTGATTTTCATCATCTAGTGCGAGCCCAACAAAATTTTTCTTATCGTCGGTGAGCGCCTTAGAATTCGAAAACTCGTAACCTTCGATGGGCCAATAGCCCGCGGGAGATGCGCCGCGCAAGATCAATTTGTGATGCAAATACCCCATGGCATCCAAAAACCACTCCGGGTAGCCGATTTGATCGCCTTGGCCGAAAATTGCGAATTTTTTATTTTCTAAATTCAGTTCGTCAATATCTTCCCAAACATCCTCCCAATCTTCCTGTAGTTCTCCATAATCCCAGGTTGGGATGCCAAAGATTAAATAACGGTAAAATTCGATCGTCGTGAGTGGCTCTTCGGAGATATTGAACAGGTCGACGTTTTCCTTACCTAATTGTCGCTGGATTTTTTCTGCGCTCATTTCAGTGTAACAAGTGGTGCTGCCGTAAAAGAGACCGATTGGCGCAAACTTTTCCGTCATAGCAGTGCAGCCCAGCTAGTCAACCATTGCAGGGCTTCTTCTTCGTGGTCGTCAACAAAAATTGCGTCGAGAACGAGTGGTTCCCCAATGAGAGTCGCACCCAAATCCAGCATTGCGTTGCGTAGCGTATTGCCCGCCTCGGCAAAATTAGGGTAAGAGCTATCGCCAAGCGTAATGATTCCAAAGCGCTTGCCGCTAATTTGCGGCAGCTGTTGAGTCAGGTGCTCAAAAAAGGGAACAATGTTGGCTGGCAGGTCGCCCATTCCCGTGTTCGATGTACAGATTAATACGACGTCTTCTTTATCAAGCGTGAGATCCGAGGCTTGGAATTGCTCCACCAACCTTACTGCTGTGCCGTTTGTTTCTAAAGCGTGTTTTAGCGCGTTTGCGACGCCTAAAGCAGTTCCCATAACGCTGCCGACAATGAGTGTAATTTGCATGTTTCGCTCTTGTTTAACCCTAATCAAACTCGGCGTATCCTAGAGAACTTTGGGCTTGGAGTAAATTTGTCGAACAGTAAAATTTCTGTCGGTGCTTTTGAGCGTGAATTGGGTGGATTTTAGAGCATTAAATTGGTTACAATTCGCCCACATGTACTATGGGGTTATTGCTAGATGAGTGATTTTGTTGTTGCAGCGATGTACAAATTCGTTGCGTTGCCGGATTACAGGGAAATTCGTGAGCCGTTGCTCGATTATTGTTTATCGCAAGGCTTAAAAGGAACCTTATTACTGGCACATGAAGGTATTAATGGCACGGTATCTGGCAAGCGATTTGCAATTGATGCTTTACTTAATTACCTGCGTCAAGATGAAAGGTTGGCTGATATCGAGCACAAGGAATCGTTTGATGTCGAGCAGCCGTTTTATCGAATGAAGGTCAAATTAAAAAAGGAAATTGTCACGATGGGCGTGCCCACGGTTGACCCCAATAAGAGTGTTGGCACCTATGTTGAGGCGAAGGATTGGAACGCTTTAATTGCGGACCCGGAGGTTGTTGTTGTAGATACACGCAATTATTACGAGTTTAACATTGGTAGCTTCCAGCGCGCCCTGAACCCGAATACTACGACGTTTCGTGAATTTCCCACCTATGTTAAACAAAATTTAAATCCGCAAAAAAATAAAAAAGTTGCGATGTTTTGCACCGGCGGAATTCGCTGCGAAAAATCGACCGCATACTTAAAAGAGCAAGGCTTCGATGAGGTCTATCACTTAAAGGGCGGGATATTAAAATATTTAGAGGAAGTGCCCGAAGCGGAAAGCCTGTGGCAAGGAGAGTGTTTTGTTTTTGATAATCGGGTTGCGGTAAAACACAACCTAGAAGTCGGCTCTTACGATCAATGCCATGGCTGTCGCCATCCGATAACGGAAGAAGAAAAGCAGTCGGAGCATTATTTAGAAGGTGTGCATTGTCCGCGTTGTTACGCTGATCAAACACCGGAACAGCGGGAGCGTTTTTCCGAGAGGCAAAAGCAGATACAACTCGCAAAAGCGCGCAACCAATCGCATATCGGAGCACCGCCTCCCAGACGCCAATTAAATGGTAAGCCAAAGCAAAATACGGGTTCTTAAGCGCCAAATAATTTCAGCTGCTTTTGAAAATAAAAATTGCTACGGGGCACTTAAGAGCTCATTATCGACAATTCTTTCAGCAGTAAAAATGTCGGAATTAAAGTCGAATAGCTCGCGTTTGTTTTCATTATTTTCAATCGAATGAAATGACTTCGTATCAGCGTCAATTTGTCGGTCGTGACCACTTATCCAGAAGGCGATTGCCTGGTTACTATCGAGTAACTGATCTGCGTATTTACGGTTATCAAATTCCCCGCTTGTTGCATCGTTATTCTCAGTATCCTCGTCCTCGAACGCTGGGCCAAGCTCACTAAAGCCTAGTGGCAATCCGTCAAAGTCGTCTCTGAGCGAGTTATATTCGGAAGTGGTCAAACTCAAGGAATCTTTTCTAAGCACGGGTGCGATGATGTCGACGTAGTCTTTGCCTGGGTATCCCCAGGTTATATCTTTGCTTGAGCTGCCCGTCGCACTTGCCGTTGGAGCGAAAACCCAGAGAATATTATCGAGGCCTTCGTCGCGGAAAGCTTCCACCATATCTTGCCAAATATCGATAAACACTTCGTCGCTATCGGCTGTAGCGTCTGTGCCCCACCAGAAGTTGTTGGTATTCATCTCAGGGAACGGGCGGAACAGCACCACGACGCCCTGTGCCTGTAAGTTTTTTAGTGCTTCGATGATATGGTCAAGCTTTTGAATCCATAAATCGTAAGGGTCGGTACCGATGTCCAAGATTTCAGTCAAATCTACGTCGTTGGAATACTCCAAGTCCACATCGCTACCACGCACGATTCCGGGGAGAAAAAACGGATTCAACCAAGGGCTATGAGGTGACCAACTGACTAATACCAAACCGTTAACGTCCCAGTGCTCCTTCAGCTTGTCGTTTGCATCTATGAGTTCGTCGCTGGTATAGATACCGTTGTATTCGTAATCGATTGAAACAATGCCGAGCGTGTAGCGCTGATCGGCAAGAGGTTCGATCAGATTTTTATAGCTGTTAATGATTGAATCGGAAACCGCATCATTGACGATTTCATTGCCGTACCCAAGGCTCTGGCCGGATATAACGCCTTTGTCTTCGCATGATAACTTGGCGATCATGGTTAAGACTTCTTCCGTCTTATCGGTGCTGTCCAACACCGGCGATGGACGGCAAGCAATGCTTTCCTGTCTTTCTTGGTCGTCTTCGTCGCTGGACTGCTCGTACAACTTGTTGAAGCCGTTTTTACAGCTACTGAGCCCGAGAATCATAAGAACGAACATAAACGGGAGGGCAAGGAAGCTCGGATACTGCTGAATTTTTAACATACTTTTTCCTGTTCTATTAACTCGGCACTAACTATCTAACCCGGCAATCACTATTATCGGACTAATAGCCACGGTAAAGCCGCTGTTAATAACTAATACGCCTGCTCGATTGTCATCAATCACGCCGAAAATTCGTTATTTCGACCGGTAGGCGGGGTCAAAGTTTAGCAAAGATCGCCGCGGAATTTTATCGGCGTCTGCGGTTTATTGAACTCCGTCTGAGCTTTTGCATTCCCGCAAACTTACCGCGGTTGGTTCGTAGTGCTGTTTTGGCAAGTTATGTTGATAAATAACGCTAGACTTGTGCGTTTTTGTCGTTAATATGTGCGTTGCTTCACGCGGAAAGTGTTTGCTGCGTCGATCTTGCTTCGAACCTGATTTCATTTTTAGTCTGTAACATTGGTTTGGATTCGTTAATCTCGGTTCCCATTGCGCTGGCTCGACTCTCATTGCGCTGGATAGTTGGGCAGGAGCAGGTGTTTCAGGCATAACTTAAACGCGTGGCAAAACTATAAAAAATTGGGCACTTGAGTGGGGCTTCACGGCGATTACGAGATTTTTTCGATTCGAAGCATTTTAAAAGCTTTGCTATTGCATGGTCTGCAATAGAAAATCACGTTTGTTGTATTACCTTTGCCGGTAAAACTCTTTTGCTGTTGAAACTATTTTTGCTGTTGAAACTTAGAAACAAGCGGTCTTATCACATCAGTTAGCTACATGTTTGAGAATACTGCAGTATTGCCCGATGATCCGATTTTGGGCCTTATTTCGCGATTTGCGCAAGATAAGCGGGAAAATAAAGTCGATTTAGGAGTTGGTGTTTATCGCAATGAAGACGGTCAGACACCGGTTTTAAGTGCGATTAAGCAAGCTGAGCAGCATCTTGTTGATCTGCAAAAGAGCAAATCTTATCTCGCGCCGCAGGGAAATATGCGTTTTCTGGATCAGCTTGGACGCCTAGTGTTTGGCTCGGCCGCGTATGAGGCGCTGGGCGAAAATATAGCGTGTATGCAAACAATAGGTGGTTGTGGGGCTCTGCGAATAGCTGCTGAAGTTATTCTCAGAAGTGCTGTCAGTCCCAAGCCAACGATTTGGGTCAGCACACCCACGTGGGGAAATCACGAGCCCTTGATTGGAGGGGTAGGGCTGCATATAAAGCGCTATCCTTATTTCGATTTTTCCTCCAGCCAGCTCCTTTTCGACGAAATGGTCGCTTTTCTTGACCAAGTGTCTAGAAATGACGTGGTCTTGTTTCACGGTAGTTGCCATAATCCAACTGGTGTCGATTTAACCCCGAGCCAATGGCAGGTCATTGCTGATTTAGCGCAGCGCAAGGGCTTTATTCCCTGTGTGGATCTGGCTTATCAAGGCTTCGGTGATGGTGTTGATCAAGATGCAGAAAGTGTACGCATTCTTGCTAGGAGTGTTCCGGAAGTTCTGGTATGCGTTTCCTGTTCAAAAAACTTTGCACTATATCGCGAACGTGTTGGTGCCGTTTATATAAAAACCGATAGCCTTCAGCAAGCTCGCGCAATCAACAGCCAGATGATAAATGCCTCCCGCGGGATTTATTCGATGCCGCCCGATCATGGTGCAGAAATTGTTGCCCAAGTTCTTGAAAATAACGAATTGAAATTAAATTGGCTCAAAGAATTAAGCGAAATGCGAGAGCGAATTAACGATTTGAGGGGTGCGTTTAGCTCATTCATGCGCGACATAAGAAATGATCATAAATTCGACTTCATAGCACAACAAAAAGGTATGTTCTCATTTCTTGGTCTCTCTGATAAACATGTCGCGTTTTTGATACAGCAAAAGGGCATTTATCTCATGTCTTCGTCTCGCGCTAGTATTCCGGGCCTAAATAAATGTAATCTAAGGTATGTATGCGTGTCGATCAACGAAGCGCTTAACGAGGTACTTGAGAGCTGACGATGATAAAAGACTATTCGAGAGAAAATGACTTTTTATACGTTGGTAGGGTATCCCGACAGACGCAGGAGCCTGTCGATTCTAAATTTTTGCAGTCAGCTAAATTGTATGTTGTAAAAACGTATGATTTAAAAGCTCTGGCCAGAAAGGTCACGTGGTAACGGACTGCTATGTCGAGAGAGTTAAAGCAAATACCTGTCGTTGATCTTCGCGTAGGAATGTACGTTGCCAAGCTCGATCGTGACTGGCTTGAAACGCCATTTTTAATGCAAGGTTTTTATATTGAAAGCGCGAGCGATATTGATGTTGTTGCGCGGTATTGCAAGCATGTATGGATTGACTTTAGTCGTTGTCCGAATTTGGCGGATTATCCAGAAACAGATCCAACCGTATCCCACTCTCAAGGGCGCTATTCCACTCAAGTTACGTTTGCGCAAGAATTTCGTCGCAGCGCCCCGGTTTTTAAACGCGCGCGTGCGCTCACAAAGTCATTACTTGAAGAAATTCAATTTGGTGGCGGTATCGATTCTCAAAATGTTAATGAAACAGTTAACGATTGTGTTCAGTCGGTTATTCGACATCCCGATGCATTGACTTGGATGTCTAAAATCCGCGACGAAAGTGAGTACACTGCTGACCACTGTTTGAATGTTTGTATCCTTGCAATTGCTTTTGGTCGGAACTTAAATTTACCGGAGAATGAACTGCATAAACTTGGCTTGTGTGGTTTATTGCATGATGTTGGAAAAATGCAAACACCTGCCGATATTTTGAATAATCCGGGTGTTTTGACAGCACAAGAAATGGATATTATGCGTTCTCATACGGTTCACGGTCGAAATTTATTGCTCAAATCAGCGGATGTATATTCGGGTGCAATAGATGTGGCTTTTAGTCATCACGAACGCGCTGATGGTATGGGTTATCCCAGGAATTTAGCTGGTAATGGTATATCAAAATACGCGCGTATTATTTCAATTGTCGATGCCTATGATGCAATGACTGCAGATCGATGTTATCAGAAGGCGCGTACGACCTCCGAGGCATTAAAAATAATTTATAAAGAGCGCGGTAAACAATTTGATGAAAAACTCGCGTTTAAATTTCTAGAAACGGTTGGCTTATATCCCGTTGGCAGTATTGTTGAACTTGGCAATGGAATTGTTGGTATCGTAATAGAAACAAATAAAAAGTATCGGCAACTACCGCGGGTAATCGCACTGCGTGACGAAAATAAGCAAAAATTAGAAAAACCACGTATTATCGATTTAAGTTTTACCGTTTCTGGAGAGCTCGCAAGCGAATACTTGATAAAGCAGGTCTTGAAAGATAAAGACTACGGCGTTTCGGTTCGAGACTATCAGGATACCGGCTGGTTAAATTACGGCAAGCTGTAACGGATATCAACGATATAATATTGCGTTGTATTGCCGTCTACTGTTACTTCTATTTCATCGTCAATAGATTTTCCCAACATTTTTTTTGCCAGCGGTGAATCCATGCTCAGTTTGTTTTCGCGAATGTTAAATTCGTCCGGGCCGACTATTCGATAGCGAAATAGGTTGCTTTCTGTATCTTCTAGTTCCACCCAGGCGCCAAAATAAATTTTACTCTGGTTTGTCGGTAATTGGTCAACGACGGTGAGCTGTTCGATACGTTTAGATAAATAGCGAACACGTCGATCGATTTCCCGCAGTCTTTTTTTTCCGTAGATGTAATCACCATTTTCCGAGCGGTCTCCATTTTTTGCCGCGTCAGAGACCGCTTGCGTAACTTTGGGGCGTTCGATTTTCCAAAGCTGATTTAATTCATCTTTTAAAGATTGAAAGCCCTCTGGTGTAATATAGGATGAGCCTTGTTTTGTCGGCGGTCGCCAGCGCCCCATAGTTACCAACACCTCACAGTTAAAAATTCTCAATTTTAATTGGTGGATTTTTAGAGTGACATTCTAACCCGAATATCTTTTGGTAAAAATACAACTCTGCCTCGAGTGAGTGGATTAACGTTTCAGATTGCCTAAACCCGTGGCCTTCTGTTGGATAATAGGCATAAGCGACGGGCACAAGATTAGCCTTTGCTGCATTTACGATGCGCTCTGCCTGATTCGGAGGTACGACTTTATCCTCTCCCCCTTGCAGCACTAAGATGGGTTTTTTGAGCTGCGTGATGGCGTGAATCGGAGAGCGTTCACGATAGCGGGATTTAAATTGGGGGTAGGGACCCACTAACGAGTCCAAATAATGTGCCTCAAATTTATGTGTATCTGTTGCCAGTGCTTCTAAATCGGAAATGCCATACAAACTTGTCCCAGCATCAAAAGTATCGCGAAAAGTCAATGCGGCGAGTACGCTAAAACCTCCTGCGCTACCACCTTTGACGATTTTCTTTGCGGAGTCGACCCAACCTTGATCTGCTGCATATTCGCAAGCACGACATAAATCGTCAACGTCTTTAATTCCCCAATGAGTATTTAAACTGTCGCGATATTTTCTTCCGTAGCCAGTACTGCCTCGGTAGTTCACGTCGATAACAGCGAACCCTCTGCTTGTCCAAAACTGAATCTTTGTTTGCATTTGTGTTGTCGTTGCTCCGGTCGGCCCACCGTGAGCAACAACAATAACTGGGGGTTTAGTGTCCTCGAGCGGTTCTGCATTTGGGTTGCAAGGAGCGTAATAAAATGCTTTCGCTTTTTCGTTATCTGTTGTTGGGAAAGAAAATGTTTTTGGTTTGCTAATCCAGTTTTTTTCAAATAGCTTTGAGTGTTCAGTCAGACGTTGCGGTTTTTTCTGTTGGTAAAAAAACACCTCTGGTTCTGTGCAGGGAGAAGCACCTATAAAAGCGGCGCAATTTTCCTGACAATCAATTGCGTTTACAGCAGTACAATCAATATTAATGTCGTTAAGTTGGCTGTTGTTTAGATCAATTTCCGCCAATTTCCATTCGCCGTTTTGGGTGTAAGTGGCTAAGATTGTCGATGCATTTAAAAAACCATAGGTCGACATACCAAATACCCACTGCGGTGTTGCAAATTCAGCTGCAAGAGCAGTGATTTGATTGTGCTCGGTATTGTTAAATAATTCTCTTTGCTTGCACGAATATATGTTCCACCAATTGTTTTTATCTGACACCCAAAATAAGTCACCCGCGGGAGACCACTGAGGTTGAAAAATACTTTGTTCTATTTCGCTTCCAGCGATGCAGTAGGTTTTGCCTAGGCCACCACTTTCGGACAAATGTGCGACTGAAAGTTGCGTCGATTGCCAGGGCATATGCGGATGGTTCCAACTTAGCCAGGATAGGTATTTGCCGTCGGGCGAAACTTCAGGGTTTGAATAAAAATCGCACCCCTCTGCGACAATCGATACTTTATGAGGAGATTTACTCAGATCAATTCGTACTAAAAATGTTTTTGCTTCTCCTTCGTTTTTATGTGACTCGCAGACAGCAAATAGGCATTCGTGAAACTGATCAAAACAGAGGTCTGCGTAATAATAGTTGTGTGTATTGGTGATAGCGGATGGAACAGCGCTGGGATCTGTTCGTTTTACTTGGTAAATATTTTGATCTACGGCGTTGACAAAAAAAATAGTATTTGACGTTACACAATATGCACCACCACCATATTCATGCGCTTTTGAGCGAACGCTCCAAGGAGAGAGTATAACGTCGCGACTAGTTGTCTTCGTATACTGCTTTTCCACAATGACACAGCGACCCTTTTCAAACGGACGGGATTCCAGCCAATAACAGTGCTCACCTATAATTTTAGGTTCAGCTAAACGGACACCGCTCTTTGCAACGGCCTGTGCGTCAAAAATTGATGGCCATGTGCCGTATTCTTGTTTAGTTTTCATATTATTGTGTGTCTTCAATCTTGCAAAATGGGTTAAACTGGGGCGACGATATTGGCTTCACGATAGCTACGTGCGCCTGAGCTAAGGCGCGCCTGGACAATTAATATGCCAGATTTGCAAAAAATCGTTGCAACTGAAATAAATGCACAGCCCAAAATTAATCGCCTTGTTGTGGGGGTGAGCGGCGGTGTTGATTCAATGGTATTACTCCATTGTGTCAGTTGTCTAGAATTAACCTTCCCGTTGCTGGCTTTACATATCAATCATCAGCTGTCAGGCGATGCGGACGGGTGGCAGCGCGAAGTTGAACATTATTGCAGTTTGCGCGACATTACGTTAATCACAACAAAAGTCGATGTCGCTGGGGCTGGTGGGCTGGAAAAAGCAGCGAGGATAGCGCGTTACCAAGCGTTTGAATCGGTTTTGCAAACAGATGATTTACTGTTATTAGCACACCATGCAGACGATCAAGCAGAAACTCTTTTGTTGCGACTATTGCGCGGTGCGGGTTTGCAAGGTTTAGCGGCTATCCCTCGTACACGTAAAATAGGCTCTGGGGTATTGCTACGTCCATTTTTAAAAATAGAGAAGCAAGAATTAATCGTTTATGCAGAAGCTAATAATATCGCTTATGTGAACGACACTAGTAATACGAACGTAAAATTTGATCGGAATTTCATCCGCCATAATATTATTCCACCGTTAAAAAAACGTTGGCCTGCAACGATTTCACGTTGCCTAGAGACAACGGAGTTATTGAACGAACAAGCGCAGCTGTTGCAGGAATATGTCAACCAGGATTATGAAAAGGTTGTTTGCAAAAAAGAGCGGCTCGGGTTTTCGATTAACTTGGGTAGCATTATCTCGTTATCCCGCTTACGGCAAATTGCAGTTTTGCGCGAGTGGTTTAGGCGTTTAGGAGAAAATTATCCTTCTAGAGATCAAATGGAGCAGATAATTAAATTAACCACTGCTGCGCAAGACGCACAACCGCGACTCCAATTGGGTCAACATGTAATAAGCCGCTATGATAACAAGCTTTATTACCTTCCTTTACTGGAGGAAAGTATAGAGGCCTGCGAGTTAAGCGATTCTTATACTGCGTTCAATGATGGCAGCTGCTTAGAGGTGCGATCATCAGATTGTGGGTTGGATGCCGAGAAAAGCTATCGCATAGAGTTTCGCGAAGGCGGAGAGCGTTGTCACCCGTATGGGCGTCGACATTCGCAAACACTAAAAAAACTATTGCAGGAGTATCAACTGGAGCCCTGGCTCCGTGATCGTGTTCCGATAATTTATTGTGGCGATCAAATTGCAGCGGTTGGGGACCTCTGGGTCGAGAAGTCTTTTTTTGTTAAAAATGGAAAACCAGCGCTTGAATTAAGCTGGTTTTATTCTTAGAACCTATTTCAAAATTAGCGAGCGCAGCAATTTTGAGATAGGTTTTTGTAAAAGTTAATGGAGTTTCTTATGTAAACTCCTGATGTAAAAATAGAAGGTGGCTAGCTATGCGAATAATTATTTCCCTAATTGTCATTTCTCTCACTTTTTTAATCTATTCTCGCACATGCTTCGCTCTGCTGCCGTTTGATCAAACGGGTAATCTCTATGTTTCGATGTGGCAGGCGAACGAAGTTGAAATTTATACTCCCGACGGCCAAAGCCAGGGTAGTTTTACGGCAGAGGGTATGAATGGTCCGCGTGGCATAGCGTTTAATCCAGCGAATGCCGAAATATGGGTAGCGGCGGAATTTGCGAATAAAATATTTATATTTAATCACGATCATCAATTTTTACGTGCTATTTCTCACGAAGGCCTGAATGGCCCAGTAGGTGTGGCATTTGCGAGCCGGGAAGGCATCGATTTGACTGAGCAAGAAGTCTATGTCAGTAACTCAAATGCCAATGAGATTATGGTGTTTAACCAAGCGGGTGAATTTAAACGTCGTTTTTCGCAAGCTAATTTCAACGACCCAAATTGCGGCGCATTTATGGGCGACGGAAGTTTCTTTGTTACGAATCGCCTGGGTGGGGAAAGCAATATAGTTGGTGCGTTAGATAAGTTTAGCGCCGCAGATAGTTTTGAATTTAGCGTATCGGAAGAGGGTATGAATAGCGTTATGGCTGTAGCGCGTGACCCCAATATGCAGGGCTTTTCTGACGATACCGTGTGGGTGACCTCCGGAGGTGGTGATCGGGCGATTTATGAATACGATCAAATGGGCAATCTGCTTAGAACAGTTTTACCGAATGACGTTGAGCCTAACAGCAATATCGTGCCACAAGGGATAGCATTTGATGACGAGGGAAACTTTTATGTCGTCTCTTTAGGCAACGCCGTCTATAAATTTGATGGTGAGGGGAATTTTTTGATGAAGTTTTCGACATCTTTTGGAACGTCAAGGAGTTTGGCGATTCGTGGGTGTGAAGTTGGCAGTGGTGTAAGCTGTACTCCACTTGGATCGTCCTCGTCGAGTTCATCAAGTTCGTCTGCCTCGTCAAGCTCATCTTCGTCCTCGAGTTCTTCCAGCGCGTCCAGTGCAAGCAGTTCATCGGGAATGGTTTCTAATCCCCGTTCCAGTGGGGGCGGAGCAGTTTCACCGTTATTTATATTTTTCTTAAGTGCGCTTGCCGGCGCAATATTAAGTCTGCGTAAAATAAGGAAATGATGTTTCTAGCAGAATTAATAAATCAATAATATTGAGGAAAAATGAGTTAAGGAGCTCTTACCAGATCTCAAAAAGTATTGTGTTTTAGACAATCTTTTGCTGTTGTTTCGTGTTTGGGTCGGTAAATATTGGTGATGAATCGAATGAGCCGCAAATTTGAGGCCGGCTCATGTTTCTGGTACCCTGGTCGCCCGTCTTGGTTGGTGAATAGTCTGAAGCGCCACGTTATATTGTTGGTTTATTAGGCTATTTGTATGCGAAATTAGAGGTAGATTGGGTTTAGCTTGTACGATTTTTAATCTTTTTATTATACTAAAATCGAATAAACACGCGAATATCCAGCGGCTTTCAAGCATGCAACACCCCTCCCTGAATATTTCTTAGCGCACAATCTGATTAATCATGCAGAGCATGGCACAAGTGCCAATTTGAGTTTTTGAGATCGAAGCATAAGGGCTTAAATGACACGTTTTATATTTGTAACCGGTGGTGTGGTTTCCTCTTTAGGAAAGGGTATCGCATCAGCATCGCTCGGCGCGTTGTTGGAAGGGCGGGGGTTAAAAGTCACCATTTTAAAGCTTGACCCCTATATTAATGTCGATCCGGGCACGATGAGCCCTTTTCAGCACGGTGAAGTATATGTCACCGAGGACGGCGCGGAGACCGATTTAGATTTAGGGCATTACGAGCGCTTTATCCGCACGCGTATGAAACGCACCAACAATTTTACTACCGGCCGTGTCTATGAAACGGTTTTGCGCAAAGAGCGACGTGGTGACTATCTCGGTGGGACCGTGCAGGTTATTCCCCATATCACTGATGAAATTAAACGCCGTATTCTTGAGGGTGGTCGCGACTACGATATCGCTATTGTTGAAATTGGTGGGACAGTTGGTGATATCGAATCGCAGCCGTTTTTGGAATCTGTACGGCAACTAAAAGTTGATTTGGGGCCGGCGCGTGCGATTCTCATTCATTTGACTTTAGTCCCCTACATAACGACTGCCGGGGAGACAAAAACAAAACCGACTCAGCACTCGGTAAAAGAGCTGCGGGCAATTGGTTTGCAACCTGAAGTACTTCTATGTCGTTCGGAAAAAACCATCGACGACGATTCGCGACGTAAAATTTCCCTATTTACTAACGTTGCCGAACGCGCAGTTGTGCCGCTGCCAGACGCCGACACCATTTATAAAATACCGCGTTTATTTCAAGAGTACTCACTCGATCAAATAATTTTGGATCAATTTACCATCGAAGCGCCCGTAGCCGATTTAACGGAATGGGATTGGGTTGCAGAAAATAAATTAAACCCGAAAAATGAAGTGACCATTGCGATGGTAGGCAAATATATGGACTTGCTTGATGCCTATAAATCGTTAAACGAATCGTTGAGCCATGCGGGTATCCATACAAGTACACGTGTGAATATTAAGCATATTAACGCGGAGGAGATCGAAGAGCAGGGCGCAGAATTATTAGCCGATGTCGACGCCATCCTTGTACCAGGTGGGTTTGGTCAGCGTGGGCTTGAGGGGAAATTATCGTCGGTTAAATTTGCGCGGGAAAACAACGTTCCTTATCTTGGTATTTGTTTGGGCATGCAATGTGCCATCATCGAATTTGCGCGTAATCGACTGAATTTGGAGAATGCCAACAGCACTGAGTTCGACCCTAAGACCCCTGCCCCTGTTATCGCATTGATCACTGAATGGGTTTCCGGAGAGGGTGAAGTAGAGCGCAGAGATGAGTCCTCAGATATGGGTGGAACCATGCGCCTTGGGGCACAAGAGTGCCGTTTGGAAAATGCGACAAAAATAAGAGATATATATGGCGAAGACGTTATTGAGGAGCGTCATCGCCACCGTTACGAGGTTAATAATAATTACGTCGAGCAAATTCGCCGCGCAGGTATGACGATATGTGGCTGGTCCGCGGAAGATGAGTTGGTAGAAGCTGTGGAGTTACCTGATCATCCTTGGTTTATTGCCTGCCAGTTTCACCCCGAGTTTACTTCGACTCCGCGAGACGGTCATCCATTGTTTATTAGTTATGTTAAAGCGGCAATTGAATATGCGCGGCAAAAGCAGTCACGTTAAAAATATATTCGACTGCCCGAGAGAAAGTTAAATGACAGAAATTGCGATTCGATCGTTAAAAGTGGGCAACGAGCGCCCAATGACATTGTTCGGCGGAATGAACGTTTTGGAATCGCGCGATTTGGCTCTGCGTATCGCTGAACACTATATTAAAGTCACTGAAAAATTAAATATTCCTTACGTATTTAAAGCCTCTTTTGACAAGGCCAACCGTTCTTCAATACATTCTTTTCGCGGGCCAGGAATGGAGGAAGGGTTAAAAATATTTTCTGAGATAAAAGAAAAGTTTGACATACCGTTGATTACAGATGTGCATGAACCTCAGCAGTGTCAACCGGTAGCAGAGGTTTGCGATATTATTCAGTTACCGGCGTTTCTTGCTCGGCAAACTGATTTAGTATCAGCAATGGCAAAAACGGGTGCTGTAATAAATGTAAAAAAACCGCAATTTTTAAGTCCGGCGCAAATGAAAAATATCGTTGAAAAATTTAACGAGTGTGGCAACGATAAAATCATATTATGCGAGCGTGGCACGTGTATGGGGTACGACAACCTAGTAGTTGATATGCTCGGTTTTCGCACAATGAAAGAAGTTTCCAATAATTTGCCGGTCATATTTGATGTGACACATGCCTTGCAATGCCGTGACCCTATGGGAGCGGCGTCCAGTGGGCGCCGGCAGCAAGTAGCAGAACTCGGGCGCGCGGGTTTAGCTGTTGGCATCGCCGGAATATTTTTAGAGGCCCATCCCGACCCTAGTCAAGCGTTGTGCGATGGCCCAAGTGCATTGCCGTTAGAAAAATTAGAACCCTTTTTAACGCAGATGAAACAAATAGATGATTTGGTAAAAAGTCTTCCAAGTCTCGATATCAATTAGATCGTGTTTTTCTAGTGCATGTAGCGCGCCGGTGTAATAAATATTTTCAGATTTAATTAATAAAAATTAACTAAAGAGCTAAATACAAATTCCAGTTGGAGGTAGGACAATATGAGTAAAATCGCTGATATTAAAGGTTTCGAAGTTCTTGATTCGCGCGGTAACCCTACGGTTATGGCAGAAGTTATTTTAGACACTGGCGAAGTCGGCAGTGCTTGTGCGCCTTCTGGTGCTTCGACGGGCTCACGCGAAGCGCTTGAATTGCGTGACGGTGACAAGTCGCGTTACCTCGGCAAAGGTGTGTTAAAAGCAGTTGCAAATATCAATGAAACGATCAAACCATTATTGTTTGAAAAAGATGTTGCCGATCAGCGTGAGCTTGATCGATTGATGCTTGACGCGGACGGTACTGAAAACAAAGCGAAACTTGGTGCAAACGCAATTTTGGCCGTTTCACTGGCGGCCGCAAAAGCTGCGTCTGCGTTCAAAAAAGTACCGTTGTACGCACATATTGCAGAAGTAAATGGGACACTAGGTCAATACACGATGCCTGTTCCGATGATGAATATCCTAAACGGTGGTGAGCACGCCGATAACAATGTGGATATTCAAGAATTCATGGTTCAACCTGTTGCCGCAGCAAATTTTTCTGAAGCAATGCGCACAGGGGCGGAAATTTTTCATACTTTGAAAAAAGTATTATCCAGCCGGGGGCTTAATACCGCTGTCGGAGATGAGGGAGGTTTTGCTCCGAATCTGCCGTCAAATGAGGCTGCGCTGGAGGTTATTGCAGAGGCGGTGGCTAAAGCTGGCTTTTCTTTGGGTGAAGATGTGACATTGGCGCTTGATTGCGCTGCGTCAGAATTTTATAAAGAGGGTATTTATAACCTCGCTGGCGAAGGCGCAACGTATAATGCGACGGAATTTGCGGATTACCTGCAAGCGCTTTCACAGAAATATCCCATTATTTCAATAGAAGATGGAATGGACGAAAGTGATTGGGATGGATGGGCAACATTGACGCAAAAGATCGGCGACAAAGTACAACTCGTCGGCGACGATTTATTTGTGACGAATACGAAAATATTAAAAGAAGGTATCCACAAGAGTATTGCGAATTCCATTTTAATTAAGTTCAATCAGATTGGTTCACTGAGTGAAACGTTGGATGCGATTAAGATGGCGAAAGACGCAGGTTACACAGCGGTTATTTCTCACCGCTCTGGCGAAACCGAAGATACCACGATTGCTGATCTTGCTGTCGCGACAGCGGCGGGCCAGATCAAAACAGGTTCACTTTGCCGTTCCGACCGAATGGCAAAATATAATCGTTTGTTGCGTATTGAAGCGGAATTAGGTGCGGATGCTCCCTACCGCGGTCGTGGCGAGTTTAAGTAGCTTAATTTAATTAAATATAAAACACACGGATGTGTCCTAGTGCGCCCCTGAATAATGTCAGTGCATCTCAGAGGCGCACTAGAATAGCCCGGGAACTGTGCTATTTTTATTGTGTGACATCTTTTGACTGAAAGACTAAGTTTATGGTTAAAAGCATTATCGTTGTACTGTTAATTTTGTTTGGCTTTTTACAATATCGCCTTTGGTTTGGTGAGGGAGGCGTTTTAGAGGTTAAAGCCTTGGAGCAAAAAATTCAGCAGCAAGAAGCGGATAATCAGAAAACTCAGGAAAAAAACGAAGCTTTGTTAGCGGAGGTTATGCAATTAAAAGAGGGAACTGAAGCAATTGAAGAAAAAGCCCGCACGGATCTGGGGATGATAAAAAAAGGTGAAACCTTTTATCTCTTTGTGGACGAAGATAAGCAGTAAATGTACGTAGTCAGCGTAAGCAATTATCTAAATAGGCCCATCGCAAATGACTGACAATATTTGGGTCGTAATTCCCGCAGCTGGTCGGGGGACAAGAATGGCCAGCGAAATTCCCAAACAATATTTGACAATTTTTGGACAGAGCGTTTTAGAAATTTCGGTGAAGAAATTTTTGGCGCTGCCCAATGTAAAAGGTGTGATGATCGCTTTGGCGCCTGGCGATGATTATTTTCCCAAACTTGAGATCGCCTCAAATCACTGGGTGCAAACTTGTACAGGGGGCACTGAGCGTGCCGATTCGGTACGGGCCGCTTTGACAGCTTTATTGGGAGCATCGGCAGCTGACGATGATTGGGTCATGGTGCATGACGCCGCTAGACCTTGCGTATCTCATGAGTCTTTACAAAATTTGATTAAATCTGCGCTTGAAAGTGATATCGGGGCTATTCTTGCAAGCCCTGCTGCCGATACCTTAAAACGTATTGCCCCTTGCAATCAAAGTAACGAAGAAAGTAACGAAGAAAGTGATGATGCCTCTGCAGTCTATGAAATTGATGCAACGCTTGATCGCGAAAATATATGGCATGCTCACACACCACAAATGTTTAAAGCGGGTATTTTGTTTCGCGCGCTCGACGAAGCATATAAAAATAGTCTGCAAATAACTGATGAAGCTTCTGCAATTGAGTCGACAGGTGCAAAACCTCTGATTGTGCCTGATGTGCGTTCAAATATTAAAATTACTGTTCAAGAAGACTTGCTCATAGCTGCGGCAATTCTGCGCAGCCAGGATAAAGCGGAGGATAAGCAACGGTGAACGCGGGTATCCGCATAGGCCAGGGTGTCGATATACATGCTTTCGGTGAAGGCGATGAAGTTATTATTGGGGGTGTTCGAATTCCATTTGAGAAGTCTCTCATTGCCCATTCAGACGGCGACGTACTGATTCATGCGTTGATGGATGCTCTGCTGGGTGCATTAGCGCTCGGCGATATTGGTCAACATTTTCCCGACACGGACAATCAATACCGTGGAGTTGACAGCCGCTCGCTTTTGCGAAAAGTGTATGAACTGATTTCGCAGAGAGGCTACTGTCTTGCAAATGCAGACATGACGCTTATTGCGCAAGCACCTAAAATGGCACCGCACATAAGCGCTATGAAAAGAAATATTGCCTCAGACCTTAGTGCAACTGAAGAACAAGTCAGTATAAAAGCCACAACGTCGGAAAAGCTTGGGTTTACCGGAAGAAAAGAGGGTATTACTGCGCTTGCAACCGTTCTTGTTTCTCGATGCGCCTAGCGCGATTGTCCCCGCATGACTTAAGCGACATGAGTGATTTTCCACTAGATTTTACCCGCGCTTACGGCGCACCGCTCGCGGAAGCTGATTTTCGTCGTGAACCCGAGGACTTTGTTGTCGACGAAAAACTAGCTGCGCCGCTGAACGGAGAGGGCGAACATGTTTGTGTCCACGTGCGCAAGGCGGGTCAAAATACGCAATGGCTTGCCAAGCAGTTGGCTTCATTCTGTGGAGTCAAAAATCGTGATGTTGGTTATTGTGGTTTAAAAGACCGCCACGCGTTGACGACGCAGTGGTTTAGCATTTGTTTACCAAAAGAAGCTCCCAGTGATTGGCAAGTATTTGAAAAGCAATTCCCGCAAAATTGCGTGAAAGTTTTACAGCATATTCGCCACAACAAAAAATTACGCCCTGGAGATCATCAGTACAACGAATTTATCATTCGAGTTTATCCAAATAGTCGAGACCTGGACAATTTTGAAAAACGTTTCAATACTATCAAAAACTGCGGCGTACCAAATTATTTTGGTGAACAACGTTTTGGCATTGAGGGTGGAAATTTAATTGAAGCGGATGAACTCTTTAGCTCGTGGGCACCACAAAAACGGAAGAAAATGCCTTCGATCATTATTTCGGCTGCGCGTTCCTATTTATTTAATTTGGTTTTATCTCATCGGGTTAAGCATGGCGATTGGCAAGAAGTGGTAGAGGGTGAAGTGGTTAGTGCTGGTGTTCAGTCCCCGAGCGGACCGCTTTGGGGGCGTGGCCGCAACTTGGCGCAAATGCCACTTTTGCAAAGAGAAACAGAGATCCTTGACCGTTTTAATTCATGGCGTGAGGCTCTTGAGCATTGTGGATTAAGTCAAGAAAGGCGTGATTTGTCGCTATTGCCGGACAATATGTATTACAAGCGCGATGAAGGCTTAGTAGAATTCGGTTTTCGTTTACCGCCGGGTAGTTACGCAACTTCCGTTTTGCGTGAATTTTTCGTTTTAAAAAATAGCTCAGGTGCCCGTTCAGAAAACTCTGGGCAAAGAGGCGAGTTAAACGCATAATTTTTTACTTTCGAGTATAAAATTCGACTATGGGTTACCAACAAGAATTACCATGACAAAAGTCGATTCACAGCTTCAAGACAACACCGCAAATAATATTCGCTTGCAGGGCATTGGCCCAACGTCTAAGCGTTGGCGTGACCGCTTGATTCATCGCCTCAAAGAGCAAGGCATTAGTCATCCAGGCGTGCTTTCGATTATGGGCCACCTTCCTCGGCATTTATTTATTGATGAAGCCTTATCTCACTTGGCTTACGAAGATACCGCCATCCCGATTGGTTTTAAGCAGACCATATCGCAACCCTACATTGTTGCGCGCATGACAGAATTACTTTTGTTGCGTGCTGAAAAACTTGATCGTGTTTTAGAAATTGGTACAGGTTCTGGTTATCAAACGACAGTGTTATCGCAATTTGTTCGCACCGTATATAGTGTTGAACGTATTGAGCCACTTTATGAGAGGACAGCAGAAAAACTCAAGCGTTATGGTATTCGAAACGTAAAGCTTGATTTAACCGACGGGACTTGGGGCTGGCCTGAGAAAGCGCCGTTTGATGGAATCGTTGTTACCGCTGCACCGGATGAGATTCCCATAGAGCTGTTGTCACAGTTGAGCCCGGATGCCGTACTTATTATTCCGGTCGGAGGGCAAGAACAAATGCTTAATGTTATTAAGCGTGTTGGCGAAGCAGAAGAATTTGAACGCGAAGTGATTGAAGATGTAAATTTTGTACCGATGTTGACGGGAACGACACGTTAATGACAATAAAAAAACGAAGCTTTGGCGACTATATGCGTATACTTTTTACAGGCATTGCGATGGGCGCTGCCGATGTGGTCCCTGGAGTATCGGGTGGAACAATTGCATTTATCACGGGAATATACGACGAACTGTTAAATTCACTCAGTCGCTGTAATCCTTCTTTGCTGCCAATGCTTTTTAAGCGCGGATTTAAAGCGGTCTGGCAAGAAATCAACGGCAACTTCTTGGTGGCTTTATTTACGGGTATTTTGCTCAGTATAAAAACGTTTGCCGCGCTGATTGCTTATTTGCTTGAGCAATATCCCATTTTAGTCTGGGCTTTCTTCTTTGGTTTGATTGTCTCATCGATTCCGCTGCTGGTGAAACAACAAAAAAATTGGCGTTGGAAGCATTGGTTTGCATGTGCTGCGGGAGCGCTGATTGTCTATGGCATTGCAATCGCTACCCCAGCGCAGTTGCCAGGCCATTGGTGGATTATGTTTTTTGCGGGCTTTATCGCGATTTGCGCCATGATCCTGCCTGGCGTATCGGGAAGTTTTTTGTTGCTGCTCGCTGGGCTATACCCGGTATTTATTAATGCTATTAACGACTTAAACCTACCGTTACTTGCGGCATTTGGTGTCGGTTGTATGCTTGGGTTGATGACTTTTTCTAAAGTGCTTACTTGGTTGTTAAATCATCATCACGCGCTTACGCTGTCCGTTTTGATTGGTTTTTTGGTTGGTTCGCTCTATGTAACATGGCCTTGGAAGCAAACTGTAAGCTCTTACACAGACCGCCATGGAGAGTTAGTGCCATTGGTGCAGCAAAATGTTTTGCCAACGGAGTTTGAAATGCTCACTGGCGGTGATCCGATGTTGTTGACAAGTATGATTTGCGTGTTCTTTGGCATAATTTTGGTTCTTTCGACTGAGTTTTTGTCGGGTCTTTCTGGCAAAAGGCATCAATAGTCTGAGTTAGTTTTATTAACTATTAATGAATGTTTATCGGAATTTGATAAAAAAACTCATTTTTTAACATGAATCATTTAGATTTTATTAGAATAAATTTAATATTTTTTTATTTTAAAAGTTATTAAGATGCTTGAATTATTGGTTTAATAACCTGTTGATAACCTGAGTGAAAGCAGCGGATAAAGTTCGAGGTTTTGTCTAGGGTGTTTAAAATATTAATCGTTATGTTGTTGGCGACGGGTTGTGCAAGCAAGACTTACGTTGCGCCGGTTGAAGACATTAAAACACGTTCCAAGGTAGCAAAAGGTTTCCACACAGTGGCGAAAGGCGATACTGTTTATTCTATCGCGTGGCGTTACAATCTCAGCTTTAAAGAGCTGGCAAGAGTCAATAAGCTTGATAAAAACTACACTATTTTTCCAGGCCAAAAATTAAAATTAGATTTAAATCAAAAAAAGTCTTCGAAGCGCAAACCGGACAAAAAGCAAGCGAAAAAAACGGTGCTTAATGTTCCTCAAATTCAGAAAAGTACCCCGGCAATAAGCCCTAAAAAAACTGTCGCTCAGGCGAGCAAAAAAAACACAAGCACAACTAAACCCGGTCAAGGCTCCAAAGTTGTCTCTACTCATCGTTTAAAAAATAAAACGAAAAATGCTCCCGTACCCCAAGGCAATACGAAAAAAACTGGTCCTATCAAATGGCGCTGGCCGGTACGTGGCACTATAGTGGCAAATTTTGGCGGATCTCGGAGCTTAAACAAAGGGATTGATATTAGCGGCAAATTGGGAGAGTCTGTTTTGGCAGCCGCTGATGGACATGTTGTTTATGCAGGTAGTGGCTTAAGGGGGTATGGACGGCTGTTGATTGTGAAGCATTCGGATAAACTCTTAAGTGCCTATGCCCACAATAACGCACTCCTGGTGAAAGAAGGCCAACGCGTTAGCGCGGGCCAGAAAATTGCCAAGATGGGATCAACGGGAACGGACCGGGTGAAATTGCATTTCGAAATCCGGTTTGATGGCGACCCAGTCGATCCGCTCAAATACCTTCCAAAATAAGACTTCCGTCTTCCGCGTAGGGATTCGCAAAAAAAATTAAAAAAATAGATTTAAAAGTGCTAAAGATCTCAGAGTTTTGCCGAAAACCTTATAAGTCGACAAGCGTTAAGGATTCGGGGACAGCGGTACGAGGCTCAGCGCAAGACGAAACGAGGGTGAACTAGGCGAAAAGCATTTGGATGATATGCAGCGCGCAAGCAATGCGTAGGTGGTCCAAAAAAGCTTGCAGTTTACGCGGGTTACACACTTACGATAATAAACTTATTGGTCTTGAGGGTGATAGTGATGGCAGCTCAACAAATGTATATCGACAGTAATAACGCTTCTGATGATGCTAACGAAAAAGTCGTTGAAGCCAATACGATTGAAAATACTGAAGAGAATGATGCAACATTTTCAGAAACGAGCGAGGAAACGCTCGCAACGGAAACGGTTACTGAACCGGAAGTCGCGACCGAATCAGCCCTGGAATCAGAAGATAATTATCAAAAAAATCTAGACGCTACACAGTTATATCTAAACGAAATCGGCTTTTCTCCTTTACTAAGCGCGGAAGAAGAAGTGTTTTACGCGCGTAAAGCTCTTAAAGGAGAGGAAGCAGCACGTAAGCGCATGATCGAAAGTAATCTGCGTCTCGTTGTTAAAATATCTCGCCGTTATGTGAATCGCGGTTTGGCCTTGCTCGATTTAATCGAAGAAGGCAACTTGGGTTTAATTCGTGCAGTTGAGAAATTCGACCCGGAGCGCGGGTTCCGTTTTTCCACATATGCCACCTGGTGGATTCGTCAAACTATCGAACGCGCTATCATGAACCAAACGCGCACAATTCGTTTGCCCATCCATGTTGTTAAAGAACTAAATGTTTACTTGCGAGCTGCTCGTGAACTCTCGCAAAAACTCGATCACGAACCCTCGCCTGAAGACATCGCAAATTTACTTGATAAACCGGTAGAAGATGTGGAACGTATGCTCGGCTTAAATGAGCGCGTTTCTTCTATGGATACACCCATCGGCCCTTCATCAGATAAAACGTTGGTCGATACGGTTGCCGATCAACAAGTTTCCGACCCGGTAGAACTTTTGCAAGACAGTGATTTAAGCTCGAGTTTAAATGGCTGGCTTGACGAATTAAGCGAGAAGCAACGCGAAGTTGTTGCCCGACGTTTTGGCTTGCGCGGTCACGAATCCAGCACCTTGGAAGAGGTAGGTCGCGAGATTGGCTTAACCCGTGAACGTGTTAGACAAATTCAAGTTGAAGCTTTGCGTCGTCTGCGCGATATCCTAGAAAAACAAGGTCTAAATGCCGAGTCGCTTTTTGGTGCGATGTAAAATCTGAGCTGTATCGAAGAAGCAAAAAAAGCCGGTTTTTAGCCGGCTTTTTTTGTTTTAGTTGGTGCGGTAAAAAGCTATTTAATTAACGTTCCAAGTATTGAATTTTTCCTTCAACACCGTCCCATTCTTCTGCATCTTCAAGCGCTTCTTTTTTCTCGGTGATATTGGGCCATGTCTCGGAGAGCTCCGCGTTGAGTTCAATAAAGGCAATTTGTTCCTCAGGCACTTCGTCCTCAGAGTAAATTGCATCGACAGGGCACTCGGGCTCACACAGAGCGCAGTCAATACATTCGTCAGGGTGAATCACCAAAAAATTAGGTCCTTCATAAAAGCAGTCGACTGGGCACACCTCCACGCAATCAGTATGCTTGCAACGAATACAATTTTCACCCACCACAAATGTCATGTTGTTAACCTCTTAATAACGATGGTTATTTTTTGAACCACTATTGCTTTAGCGCGGCATTTTAACAGGACTGCCGTGAGAATTTAAAGACCTATAGGAGCGACGGTGAGTCCCGCCGACGCGCTTATTGTTGAAGCTTTTTCAGTTCGTAAAGTAATTCGAGCGCTTGCCTTGGGCTAAGTTCATCGGGGTTGATGGTGGCAACGCGTTTTGCCACTGGGTCGCGCTCTGCTGGGGCACTAAACATATCCCATTGCATATCGTTTTTCGCACGCTTACTTTGAGAGACACTCGGTTTCTGCTTCTGCTGCGTTGCGTTAATGGCTTGGTCGCTTGCAGAGTCCAGAGAATGGTCGGCCTGTTGTTCAAGGGTATGCAGATAGTTCTGGGCATTGGCGAGCACTTCCCCGGGAATGCCGGCTAGTTTTGCCACTTGTAAACCATAACTTTTGCTCGCTGGCCCCTGTTGGATGTTGTGTAAAAATACGATGTGCTCGTTGTGCTCAGTGGCGTTAAGGTGAACGTTTTGCACACTGCTTATCTGCTGAGGCAATTCGGTGAGCTCAAAGTAATGCGTGGCGAACAGACAAAACGCGCTTACTTTTATTGCCAGGTGTTCGGCGCAGGCCCAAGCGAGAGAAAGGCCGTCGAAGGTGCTGGTGCCACGCCCTATCTCATCCATTAAAACCAAACTCTTAGGGCCGGCGTTATGCAAAATATTAGCGGTCTCCGTCATTTCAACCATGAAGGTAGAACGCCCGCTGGCAAGATCATCGGAGGATCCGATACGTGTGAAAATTCGATCAACCAAACTCAAGTTACACGCTTCGGCAGGGACAAAGCTACCGATTTGAGCGAGCAAAACAATCAGTGCAGTTTGCCGCATATAGGTCGACTTACCTCCCATGTTGGGGCCGGTAATGATCAACATACGTGTTTCATTATCGAGTTCAAGATCATTGGCAACAAATGGCGTATCGAGTACTTGCTCGACAACTAAATGGCGACCTTGTTTAATTTGGATGCCAGGGCCATCGCAAAAACTTGGTTGACACAAATTAAGATGCTCAGCGCGTTCCGCCAGCGCCGCTAGTACATCGAGCTCCGAAATTGCAGCAGCACTGGTTTGTAGGGCTTGTAAGTCCTCGTTGATGCGTTCAAGCAACGCATCGTAAAGCGCTTTTTCTCGACTTAAAGCGCGGCTCTTAGCCGAGAGCGCTTTGTCTTCAAATTCCTTCAGTTCCGGCGTGATAAAGCGCTCCGCATTTTTCAAGGTTTGACGCCGAATATACTCGGTCGGTGCTTTGTCCGCCTGCCCACGACTGATTTCAATAAAGTAGCCGTGCACGCGATTGAAACCTACTTTCAACGTGCTTATTCCGGTGCGCTCGCGTTCTTGTTGCTCCAATTTAACCAGGAAATCCCCGGCATTACTGCTGATACCGCGCAGCTCATCGAGTTCCTGATCAAAGCCCGTCGCGATTACCCCACCATCACGCAGCACCATCGGCGGATTTTCGACTAGCGCGCTGACTAATTCATTCGCCAGCGCGGGGAATTCGCTAACTTTTTCGGACAAGTTATCGAGGTGATGGCTTTCATCAAGGTGACGGTTTTCATCAGCGTGATGACTTCCGCAATTGGCGATCGTCTCGCGGACCAACGGCAGCTGTTGCAGGGAATCCGACAATCTTGAAAGGTCGCGCGGTCGAGCCGAGCGCAGCGCGACGCGACCTAATATGCGCTCGAGATCGCAAATCGGCTTGAGGTTTTCCCGCAGGTGCTCATATTGATAGTTTTTCAGTAAATTACTAATTGAAGATTGTCGCGCTTCGAGCACCGCGACATCAGTAAGAGGCTTGTTCAGCCAGCGACGCAGCATTCGGCCGCCCATTGCTGTGACAGTCGACTGCATTACAGCGAGTAAGGTGTTTTCTTCTGCACCGTTGAGGTTGGTATCAATTTCAAGATTGCGGCGCGTTGCTCCGTCAATCGAGACGGCGTTGTCGAGATTTTCAATTTGCAATTGAGCGATATGATCGAGTGCAGTGCGTTGCGTCTCCTTTGCATAAGCAAATAGACATCCCGCCGCACCAATGGCCGCAGTTAAATGATCGCAGCCAAAACCGGCGAGATCTTGGGTACCAAAGTGGTCGCTAAGTATTTGCTTACTTGTTGTTAAGTCAAATTCCCAGTCGGGCCGCCGCCTCAGACCCTGGTTAGGCAAGGGGTAGTCGCTATCGCTTACACTTTCGCTGATAAGTAATTCGGCGGGTTTTAGTCGCTCAAGTTCTTCCGCAAGCTTTTGTGAGCCAGCGATTTCAAAAACTGAAAAGTGGCCGCTACCCATGTCAAGAGTGGCAATACCAATTCTGCTTTCATCGGCGGGATTGATTGCGATTAATAAATTGTCATGCTGAGCGTCTAACAGGGCCTCATCGGAAACAGTGCCGGGGGTGATAATCCGCACAACCTTTCGTTCTACTGGGCCTTTGGATGTGGCCGGGTCACCTATTTGCTCGCAAATGGCAACCGAGATACCTTTTTTGACTAGCTTCGCGAGATAGTTTTCGGCAGCGTGGTAGGGTATCCCGGCCATCGGAATTGGATTTCCTGCCGACTTGCCCCGTGCAGTCAAAGTCAAATCCAAGGTATTGGCGGCGATTTTGGCATCCTCAAAAAACAGTTCGTAAAAATCACCCATGCGGTAGAACACCAGCTCATTAGGGTGTTCGGATTTAATGCGCAGATACTGCTGCATCATCGGCGTGTGTTTTTCGATTTTGTCCACTGCAAGATTTTCCACGAGTGTTAACAGGCCCCAAGGATTTGTGCGTTTATTGATGTTGTCAAAATTTGTCTGAAGATTGAAAATAGCTGGGCATTGTAGCAGAAGCCGAACAAGTCTCTCAGGGCAATATATTTATGACAGATCAGCCAACATCGAAAGATGCGGAGTCACTAGCGCGTGAGCTAGGTGAGTTACTCAATGATTCTCAGTCAAGTGTTACGACTGCGGAGTCCTGCACTGGCGGTGGACTCGCTGCAGCCATTACAAGTATTCCAGGGTCCTCGGCATGGTTTCACGAGGGCTTTGTCTGCTACTCAAATGAGGTTAAACACCGCAGGCTTGGCGTACCCAAAGAGTTGTTAAGCTATTACGGCGCGGTGAGTCAACCTGTTGTTAAAGCAATGGTGGTGGGTGCGTTACAGGTGGCTCGAGCCGATTATGCTATTGCTGTTAGCGGGATTGCGGGGCCAGAAGGTGGCAGCGATGACAAACCCGTTGGTACCGTTTGGATAGCGTTCGGAAAAAGAGGCGGTGTTGCGCAAGCACACAAATTTCTCTTTGAAGGTGGACGCGAAGATATTCGCGCGGCATCTGTTATAGAAGCGCTGGCGCAAACGATAGATATGATAAAAGAAGGTGCTGCGTCAAATTAATCCGGAGACTATTTAGGTGATGGGTTAATAGTACTGTATAAATTTACAATTGCTGTTTGCATATACAGTATTTTTGAGTTACTCTAATTTGCATGTGAGGCTAGGGTTAATCAGAGGTTCCCTAGGTGTTTAGGTCAACTAAAGATGGAAATACGTGAAATTTTCATTGGTTGCCCGAACTTTAGCAGCGCTATTAGCGTTACACTTTGCTAGCAGCGATACAAGTTACCGGTGATAGATTGTTACCAACGATATATAAGCTACAACCAATTTTTAAAATTTCCGTTAGAAGGGGGAAAATGATATGGATGCAAACAAAGATAAAGCACTAAAAGCCGCATTAACTCAAATTGAGCGTCAGTTTGGTAAAGGCACTGTTATGCGGATGGGTGATAAGGAACGTGAAAAAATTCCCAGTATATCGACAGGTTCACTCGGTTTAGATATTGCGCTGGGTATCGGCGGCTTGCCCAAAGGTCGCATCGTTGAGATTTATGGGCCTGAGTCATCGGGCAAGACGACTTTGACGTTACAGGCTATTGCCGAAGCGCAAAAGGCGGGTGGTACTTGCGCTTTTATTGATGCAGAACATGCGCTAGACCCGATTTATGCAGAGAAATTAGGTGTCAATGTTGATGATTTAATTGTCTCTCAGCCGGACACGGGTGAGCAGGCATTGGAGGTGGCTGATATGTTGGTGCGCTCCGGCGCGGTAGACGTGTTAGTGGTTGACTCAGTAGCAGCATTAACACCCAAAGCGGAAATTGATGGCGATATGGGGGATACCCACGTTGGATTGCAGGCACGCTTGATGTCGCAGGCATTGCGAAAAATTACCGGCAATATTAAAAACGCTAACTGCCTAGCAATATTTATTAACCAAATTCGGATGAAAATTGGCGTAATGTTTGGCAACCCTGAAACCACCACTGGTGGCAACGCATTAAAGTTTTATTCTTCTGTGCGCTTGGATATTCGTCGAATTGGTGCCGTTAAAGAAGGCGAAGAGGTTGTAGGCTCAGAGACGCGGGTGAAAGTTGTTAAAAACAAAGTTGCTCCGCCGTTTAAACAAACTGAATTTCAAATCCTATATGGTCAGGGAATAAACCGCCTTGGTGAGGTTCTCGATTATGGCGTCAAACTGGGATATGTTGACAAAGCGGGTGCTTGGTATAGTTGTGAAGGCGATAAAATTGGCCAGGGTAAGCAAAATGCTATTCAATATCTGCGTGAAAATCCTGGGTTGGCCGAATCATTGGAAGCGAAAATTAAAGCTGAATTAATCGGAGATGCCGAGTCGGAAGCAGAAAACACAGAAACGCACGAAGATGAGGCTATGGCTGAGGTGTAATTAGCGGCAGAAATATAATTAACTCATTTATCAAACAACAAGATTGTCAAATCAAGCTTTTCTCAAGGACATTTACAATACGGCTATTCATTTGCTTTCGCGCAGAGAATATGCCGTAGAGGAACTACGCAAAAAATTGCGAGAAAAGTTTTCCAACCCTAAAAGTTCCAACCTTAAAAGAAAACTAACTAACGGAAAAATAAGAGGCAGAAAAACAGCAGACGAAAATATCGATTCAGCGTTTAAGCAAGGAACAGATATTCGTCATTGTGAGCAGCTAGGTGAGTTCACTCGTCATGTTGTTAACCAGGACGAGCATAGGGATAGATATAAGGACGAAACTAGGGAGGAATATGGAGATGAATTGGACCTCGACCACGCCATCACTAATATTATTTCTAAACTGCTTGAGCAGGGCTATTTAAGTAACGAGCGCTTTCTGCGGAGTTTTATCGGCTCGCGTTGTGAGCGTGGTTATGGGCCGTTAAGAATAGCACAAGATCTGCGTCAAAAAGGTTTTTCAGCGGATGAGGCTGAGACGGCATTGTCACAGTATCAGAACGTATTTCAAGATAAGCTTGAGTTCGCTTTTAGAAAAAAATTCAAACAAAAACCTGAAGATCTGAAAGAAAAACAGCGCTGTATACGATTCTTGCTAAATCGCGGTTTTGACTACCAGACGATTCTTGACTTTTTAAATGGAGAGTAGTTTTAGTATGAATGGTTTTGGCGAGAACAGTTTAGTTGCATGGTGCTAGAAAGAAAGTTTCTATTCTTTCAAGTAGCCGGCCCAGTTGGCAGTCAAATATTTTGCTTTTAAGGTCAGAATTAGCAAACAAGGTCGGAAGTAACAAACTGGATATTATCGGGTATAATCAGGTATAAAAATTGGGTATTCCTTTGATATGAGGAGCGCATGAAAGAGCCTGAAATAGCTGTTGGCCAAGGTCTGTTGCAGCTTATTGCGGAGATTGATGAGTTTAAGGGCCAGTGGCGCGCTTTGAAAACACTCTCACCAGAACGTCTGCAGGAGTTGCGAAAAGTCGCAACCATTGAAAGTGTTGGCTCCTCAACCAGGATCGAAGGGGCCAAGCTAACCGATCTGCAGGTAGAGACACTACTATCAAACCTCAGCGTTGCCTCATTTGAAACACGAGATGAACAGGAGGTTGTTGGATATGCCGAGGCAATGGATCTTGTTTTCCAAGCTTATGGCGACATGCCGATAACTGAAAACCATGTCCGTCAATTACATCAAACGCTGCTTCGGCACAGTACCAAAGATGAACGACACCGTGGCAGCTACAAAACACTGCCCAACAATGTGGTGGCGAAGGACGCATCAGGTCGTGAGGTTGGTGTGGTATTTGAAACAACTTCGCCTTTTGATACACCGAGAGAAATGGAAGCTTTGGTGCATTGGGCCACAAAAGCTACAGATGAATTGTCTATGCACCCGCTCCTTATTATCGCCGTGTTTAAGGTGGTTTTTCTGGCAATTCACCCTTTTCAGGATGGAAATGGAAGATTGTCACGCATACTGACAACTTTATTATTACTGCGAGCGGGGTATGAATATGTGCCTTACGTTTCCTTAGAGAGTGTCGTAGAAGAAAACAAAGACCTATATTACAAAGCTTTGCGCCGTACCCAAACAACTCTACAGAACGATAAGCCTGACTGGGAGCCTTGGCTTGGATTCTTCTTGCGTTGCTTAAAAAAGCAGAAAGACAATCTTGCGCAGAAAATTGAGCAGGAAAGCACTACAGACGAAGTAGATCTGCCTTTGCTATCTGTCCAAGTCTTAGAACTTTTAACATCACACAGGCGGTTAACAATCGCCCAAATGGTTGAGTTATCCGGTGCAAATCAAAATACGTTGAAAGTACGACTGCGTGAATTGGTAAACGCCGGGCGTATTAAACGTCATGGCTTAGCTCGCGCAACGTGGTATAGCTTATGAATTCATTCCATCATTGTGTAATAGGAGAATTGAATAGGCGATAAAGTATTGTTAGTTAACTGCCAGAATTCACCCTAGGTCTAGTCCGAATAGACCATCTGTCTAGGCCTTTTATTAGGCCGCTACTAGACCCAAATTAGACCACTTAGCCCATATATTGGCGCAAGAAATTTCTTGATACTAAGGTCTCTTGTCCTCATAGAGACCCCGAGTTCGTGGAAAACGCGTCGAGCCATATTGTAATAAAGCGCGGATCCAATCGCTTGTTCTGGCAGTCGTTAGAGCAATCGTTGGAAAAAGAGGGTAATTTTTGTATTCATCGCGTTAAATGGCACGAGCGGACAAACTGCCGCCTGCGCAAAGTGAATCCCCAAATTCTCATTCTTGCAACACCCATCGCCAAATTATCCTCTAGCGATACGTCACATGATCAACGTTGGCAGGCTAGGTGCCAAGAATATCTCAATGAATTTCCTAAGTTAGTCATTATCGGCGTCGATGAGAATAGTTCGGAAATGTTGGTACGCTTTTCTGATATTGACCGCCAACTATTTTTGCGTTTGCTTAATGCTTTTTCTGCGGCCGATATTCAGGCGAACTCGCTTAACGCTATAAGTGAAAATGATGCTGAGCAGATAAATAATATTCAACTGATAAATAGGCAAGCACATTATTTAGATGACAGAGACTTTTCTCGCTCGACACTTGCTGAAAAAAGTGTTGTAGAAGAGGCGCTCGCTTGGGTTGATTTGACACTCTATTTGTATCTTAAATCACTATCCGTCTCACTACCTAATTCTGCATCCAATTCCGATGTTCACGATCAGACAGAAAAATCGCATTGGCAGATAGCGACGGATAATATCTTAGCTTTGTTAGCAAACGATTACAGTAGCTTTAGTGATGGGGAATTGTTTTCATTGAAGCGACAATTGGAGCAAAGTTTATTTGATGAAGCGCAGTCCAGCTTCGCGAAATTAAATCAAGCTTTTTCGCTTTCGCAAATTGAGCGTGAAATAGTACTACTGGTTGCAGCACCAGAATTAGATGGACGCTTCTCGAAAATAGCCGGTTTTCTTAACGATGATTTGAGTCGTCGATATTTTACCTGTTCTATGTTAGCGCAAATACTTTTGCCAGAAAGAAGCGAAGCGTGGCAAATACTCAATGTGATTCAAGCGTCTTCCGCTTTAGGATTAAATAAGCTTGTGCAAATTGAGTCGAACGACGCTATGCCTATTAGCGACGCGAGCTTAATTTTGGCGCCCGATGTGTGTCGTTACATTCTCGAAACAGGGCGCGCTGAGCCTAACTATTCGGAGCATATTCAAATATATTTGGCTGAAGAGGTGGATGATGCAAACCTGTCGGTAAGCACAGAACCTTTGCGTAACAAATTAACGCAATGGTTGAAACAAAAAAAGGATCTAAAAACTATTGTTCAACTACAAGGCGATTTGAGTACATTACGGTGGTTTGAAACAGCGGCAAAAGAAATTAATAAAAACATAGTACTACTTGATTACAGTGCGATCGCAAATACGGCATCAAATCTTGACTTAAGCCAACTGAATGACCAAGTTGAGTATCATTGTACAACTGCAGCAAGAATTGCTCGTATGCACGATGCATTACTCATCGTGGCACATACGACTAGCTCAATCGAAAAAAGCTGGGGGCAGGCTTACTTTTTTAATCGACTTGTTGATAATCTCTGTAACATTCATTCGCAACTCGTGTTCTTTGCTTCTTTTAGCTGGAGCGCATCGGGTGCTGTATCCATTTTACCCATTCAGCGTGAAAAGCTTGATGTCGGGCTGCGAAAACAGATATGGCTTGATAGAGCAAAAAATCTGGATGTATGTTTAAACGAAGAAGTAGCGGAAGACATTGCGCGAATTAATCGTTTTGCCGAGGTTGAAATCGATGCGGTATTAAACCATTTTCAATCGCAATCACCGAGCTTATGCGACTTACAAACAAAAGCCAAAGATGTTATTCGTTATGCGGCACCAAAAGTGGTACAAACCGTTGCCACAGAATTTAATTGGGACGATATTGTTTTATCGGGCAGTGTTCTAGGTCGCCTTAAGCAAATTCCTAATCACGTAAGCTATTCTGCGAAAGTTCTTGAGCAATGGGGTTATGCGAGACGCATGCCGATAGGGCAGGGTGTCACAGCGTTATTTGCCGGGCGCAGTGGAACAGGTAAAACGTTGGCGGCTCAGATAATTGCCAACGTACTCGATATAGAGCTGTATCAAGTTGATTTAGCTAAAGTCGTTTCGAAATATATTGGGGAAACGGAAAAAAATCTCGACCAAGTATTCGAAGCTGCCGAAAAGTCGAATGCCGTACTCGTATTTAACGAGGCAGATGCGCTGTTTGGCAAACGCACGGAAGTTAAAGATTCGCATGATCGCCACGCCAATGTCGAGGTTGCTTATCTTTTGCAACGTATGGAAATGTACTCCGGCTTAGTTATTCTGACTACTAATTTACGCCAGAATATGGATAAAGCTTTTATGCGTAGGCTGCGCTTCGTCATAGATTTCCCCGACCCGGGTACACAAGAGCGCGAATTAATATGGCGAAAGGTTTTTCCCGCTCAGGCTCCGTTAGCAAACAATATTAATTTCGCAGTGCTGGCAAGAAAAATTGAATTACCGGGCGGTAATATTCAACAGATCGCAATTCGTGCCGCTTTTTTTGCCGTACAGGAAAAAAGTGATATCACCATGCAACATATTACTGAGGCGGCGCGAGAAGAACTGGAAAAACTCGGCTTCGGTGATACCGAGCGAACTTTAGCCGGTTTGGCAGCGTAGGTGGGTGTATGAGCGAAGCGGCGATATTCAACACAGCGCAGGCTTTAAGAAGTCATATTGGACAAGTCGTTGGTGGTGTTAATAACGTTCATATTGGTGCGCCTATCCGTAACGAAGTTGGTATCGCACGCGTTTCAATTTTTCCGTTTCATTTTGAAGTGCACAAAGAATTACGCAACCAATTAAATTTTAGGCCACCACCAATTCTTGAGCCTGTGCAGGGTGTTCGTGAAAAAGTCGATTCGCTACCGTTTAACATTCGATTTCTTATTACTGTTTTTAGAACACCGGATGCTTCTGCGCAATCACCAAACGAATTATCGCTGTTGGGTTTAATTATTCAGTTACTACAAGCCGAGCCCAATTTAGTCGGTGAAAATCTAGAAAGTCGAACCGTTAGAATGACGCCGGAACCTTATTCTATGGAAGATCTGAGCCGCATTTGGGGTTTGTTTAGCCAGGATGCTTACCGCTCATCGATTGTGTATACGGCGAGCCCGGTTTATGTCGATGCTCGAATACTACCTGCTGGTGTGCCTGTGCAAGAGCGTTCACAAAATACCGGTATGGATCCAAATCCGCGCACAACGAGTAACGAGGTTTAGTGCAGATGATTAGGCGCGAACGAATAATTTATGACAATGTTGCGCAGCCACAAGACTTGGTCAATTTTGCAGTCATGGCGATTGATTCCTTCACTGGCGAAGTGATCAGCGAAGGGGTTAAAGTTGAGCTGCTCGATCAAAACAATGCGAACAAACCCTTGCCATTTTTACCACGCGAAAATTTGTCTGGCATGAGGGTGTTTGTCAACTTACCCAATCAAGCATTTTATCGTATTAGATTATCTGCTAAGGATGCCGGGTATTTTGACCCTGCTATTTTTGATCATATCCCTCCCGCCGCAAATGATCCGTTATTAATCCAAAAACGACGCGTCGAATTTTATTTACATCGACGCGCAGAACACGCAGTGAATTTGCAGGCTACAGTTGTGGCCGGCGTTATTGAACGCAACGGTAGTGCTGTTGAGAACGCAGAAATAAATGCGGAAATTCCTCCCGCCTTAGTTCCTCCCGCATTATTGCCGTTATCACCTTTTGTGACTCGCAGTGATGAACGCGGTGCATTCGCAATTCCGCTTAGGCTGCCGGAAGATGCGACAACGGGTCCGGTTGCTATTACCTTTACGATGCAAGAGGGTGCAGACCAGCGTCAGTTTGTTCGCAACGTTGAAGAGAGGCATTTCTACAGCTTCGAGCAGCCCGTCGATCTCACTGGCAATGCTGCTACAAATAACCCGCCACTTATTCAGTTTGGCGCTTAATATGAATAAAGGAGAACAATGATGTCCGATGAAACTGAATCGCCGAGTTGCTTAGACGAATTAGTTGAAAAAGCAACTGAAAAATCCAAAGAAGGAGAGTTTTTAAAGCTAGCAAAAACAAAATTATTACAGTTAGCAGACGCTGTTAAACAGGAAGAAGATAAGTATCTCGATGCTTACGAGGGTTTTAGCAAAGAGTGGGAGGAACAAAATAAAAAGGTGGCTCGTATAAAGTGCCACTTGGATGATTGCTTCCCCGACTGGAAAGAATGTTTAAAAGAATCTGTTTGCAAAGATGTCATCCAGTATTTGTGGAGCCTCAAAGAAAAAATAAAGGCAGAAAGTGGCCCCGCAAAAATTTGCTTAGATCAGGCGAATGCAGATTTTAATTTAGCTACCAATCAACTCGAAGCATGGAAGACTATCTCAGCATGGATTAAAGCGCGTTTAGAGTACAACAAAAAATTAATCGATGAAATCTGTACATTGGATAACTGCGAAGATCGATTATTTGCATTGTACATATTTTATTTTGAACTCTTACCATCACATAAAAAATTAAAATACGACCCCAAGTCATTGGAGCTGCACGAGACAAACCCTGAAAAGGCCTATTGCGAAGATTGCTGCCAAGACTGCCCGGATGAACCGGTAATAAGTTGCTGTGGCTTTCCTTGGTTAATTGATCCAGAACAGTACAACTGTAAAGTCGCTCGTCTGTATGAATGCTGGAGAGACGCAGGTGTGGCCCAAGTGATGGCGCAATGTAAATTCGATCAGGTTGCGGCTAACCAGCAGGAATACGATGAAAAATCTAGTGAAGTGGCGAAACGCGATTCCGCACGTAAAGCGTTGCGCAAAAAGGATAAATGTAATCCTTGCGCCGAGGACAGCGAAACTGAAGCGCAAGACGATTGCAAAGAACCTGAAACGACCGATTAACCTTTATTAATGACCAAAAAATTAATGATTAAAAGGAGTACATCCTATGCCTGAATATTTAGCTCCTGGAGTATTTATAGAAGAAATCGAGCGTGGCCCCAAACCCATTGAGGGTGTTGCGACAAGCACGGCTGCGTTTTTAGGTGAGGCGGCACGTGGTCCGGTGCTACCAACTTTTATTACCAGCTATGCGGATTATTTGCGTATCTTTGGTAGCATTTTTGACCCGGGAAAATATTTACCCTATGCGGTAAAAAGCTTTTTCGATAATGGTGGGCGGCGTTGTTATATAACCCGCATCGTCGGCGACAATGCTGTCGCTTCGAGTGCAACTTTAGGTGCGTTTACCGTTAATGCGCGTGGTCCTGGTGTATTGGGCGATCGCACCTGGGTGCAAGTAGAAGACAGTTCAACGACCGATGCTAACGGGCCAATTGGTTTTCGCATTCGGGTATTTTACTGGGATAAACTTCCACCTAATACCGCCGTATTTGATCCCATTGCTAATCCAAACCAACTGCCACGTCCAACGCTATCAGAAGATTTTGATGATCTTTCTACAGATCCATCCCACCCCGATTATTATGACAAACGTGTAAATAATGGAAACTCCGCGCTAGTCGAATTATCGGTACCGGACTTTACTGCACCTCCCGGCGCTGCATCGCAGCAAGCGCTTGCGGGCGGTTCCGATGGTAATGCTATAACCGTGACTAATTATCAAGGTGTTGCTGCAAACGTTGATGATCGGCGCGGTTTATCGGCGCTTGATTTGGACAAATATCGCGATGTGGCGATTGTGTATGCCCCGGCTGTCGCCGATGATATTAATCAAGCGGTCATTACGCATTGCGAAAATAATCGTTTTAGATTTGCCGTGGTTGATTCGCCTGCCAATACAGCTAACTCGACCAGTCTTGATCCGCGCAGCCAAGTGCCGCCTCTCAATAGTCAATTTGCTGCTTATTACTATCCGTGGGTTATTACTAGCGATCCTTCCACCGGGCAGCGCAAAAAAGTTCCACCGGGTGGTTTTGCCTGCGGTATTTATGCGCGAACCGATAACACGCGCGGCGTCTTTAAAGCTCCTGCTAATGAAACTGTCATTGGAGCCTTAGACCTCGAATACGACATTGATCATGGAACACAAGAAAACTTAAACCCGAAGGGTGTTAATTGCTTACGCCGCTTCCCCGGTCGCGGCATCCGTGTTTGGGGGGCAAGAACTTTGGCTGCAGATCCATTGTGGAAATATGTCAGCGTAAGGCGCTTATTTATTTTTATCGAAGCTTCTATTTTCCGTGCGACGCAGTGGGTGGTATTCGAACCCAACGATGAACGATTGTGGAATCGAGTAAAGCAGACTGTCACGCTATTTTTGCGCACGCAATGGCGCGAAGGTGCTTTATTTGGAGCGAAGGAAGAAGAAGCCTTCATCGTTAATGTTGGTCGAGAAACAATGACAGAAGACGACATTTTAAATGGACGCCTCATTATCGAGTTAGGTATAGCGCCCGTTCGCCCAGCCGAGTTTGTGATTTTCAGGGTATATCAAAAAACTCAAGAAGCGAATAATTAAATAGGCAGTAAACAGTTAAATAAGCAGTAAATAGCTAAATAAACAGTAAACAGTTAAATAAACAGTAAACGGTTAAATAAGAAGTGAATAGCTGATTAATACAGGGGAAATAACAAATGGTTGAAAGAAAAGATCCATTACGTAATTTTCGTTTTCGTTTGGAGATTGACGGTATAGCTCAGGCAGGGTTTTCCGAAGTTACGGTTGGTGCGATGTCGTCAGATCCAATCGAGTATCGTGAGGGTGATGAACGCACAACCGTGCGTAAGTTAAATGGATTAAATAAATACGAAAACGTCACATTAAAATCGGGTGTTACCGATTCCAAAGAACTTCCCGAATGGCATCAACTGATAGTTGACGATGCAACTCCGCTTGATGACGCGCGGCGCAACGTGGTTATTCGTATGCAAGATGAAGCGGGTGTTGAAACCGCAGCTTTTGAAATTATTAAAGCGTGGCCATGTAAATATGATCCTAGTGACCTTAAAGCCACCGGTAACGAAGTTGCTATCGATACGCTTGAGCTTTGTAACGAGGGTATTAAACGGATTTAGCGTAAACCTGATTAATTAAAGGAAAATTATTCATATTGGGGCAAACCTGATCACATTGGGGAAAAGCTATGGTTTTTCAAACTGAAATAGAATTTAGCTTACCAAAAGGCTATTTAGATAAAGACGGTGTATTGCACCGTGAAGGTGTAATGCGTTTAGCAACGGCGGCGGATGAAATACTGCCACTAAAAGATTCTCGCGTACAACAAAATCCAGCGTATTTAACGATCATCGTATTATCAAGAGTCATTACGCGCTTGGGTTCGCTTGCCGATGTTAATACCAAAACTATTGAGGGTTTATTTGCATCCGACCTAAATTATTTACAAAAGTTGTATGAGCAAGTCAACAGCGACTCTATAGAGTCCGATGAGACAAATAATCAGAAAGTATTGGAGTTGGCAGGGTAATGAAGCGCTATCCAACGGTCCAGCTTTACGAAGAAATGGCTTTTATTGCCTATCACTTTCATTGGTCATATGCGGAGCTGATGGAAATGGAACACGCTGAACGCCGTAGATGGTGCGAACAAATCAGTAAAATTAACCAAAAACTTGATGCTCAAAAACCTAAACAAAAATCAATTTCTAATCATTATTAACCTGACAACAATCATTGTTAGGTTAATAGTCGGCGTATGGACACGCCGTCATTGCCTGAAGGGCAATGCAAGCCGCGGAAATACAAGAAAATTCGCACATTTTCGCCAGTATTTTAGTGGCGCGCAATTAAATAGATAGGACGATCTATTTGATTGCCGGGTTAATAGTGAGTCGATATTTATAGTGAGTCAATATGCAACGTCCTGATCCATACAGAGCTTTTCGTTTTCGAGTTGAGATCGACGGCGCTATAGAGGGTGGCTTTCAGTCAGTTGCAGGTATAGAACGGCAATGTCAAATAGAACCCTACACTGAAGGTGGAATTAATCACTACCAACATCAATTTGTGACTTCCACTACTTATCCTGCGCTGGTGTTGAAAAGAGGATTAGTTGATGCGGACTTGTGGGATTGGCATCAGGGTGTCGTCGATGGACAGGTCGAGAGAAAAACCTTATCCGTAATATTAATGGATGAGGAAGGAAGCGAGGCGTGGCGTTGGGTTTGTGCAGATGCCTTTCCGAGTAAATGGACGATGGCCGATCTCGATGCCGTCGGAAACAACCTTGCGATGGAAAGTATAGAATTTGTTCATCAAGGTTTAACGAGGCAGGGATAGTCAGATGATGATTACTTCAGTACTCAATACGTGCAGTAAGCCGAGCAAAAACACTAGTCGTTTAAATTTACGCAAGCCTATAGCAACGCACTCTGTCAAACCGGGCTTGTTTAATAAAAGTACTGAAAATTGTAGCGACTTATATAAAGTAAGTAGTTTTTTTCGCTTCAAGAATATAGCTATTAGCGAAGGCGTGGTTGAAGGATATCAAAATAAGGATGTAGTGAGCCACGAAAGCATTGCTAACTATATAAATCCACTGTTTTTGTTTTCGTTCAATATGATCGAAAACAAGAGTTTTCTAAGTGCTTATCAATTCTACAAGCGCTATGGCGTTAGCAGTCTAAAGAATCTATCTACCACATTAAGCAAGATATCAAATCTAACTTATCTTTCTACAAGAATAGGTTTTTCTAAAAATCTACCGCTAGCTGAATTTAGCTTAGGTGGTGGAGTAAGTTACAAATTTGAAAGAGCTTTTTCCGATAAGCTTGAAAATAAAAAACGAATTGCTATTTTTGATCGATATTTTACCGACTTTATTACTGATAATCGATCTACAAGGTACGTGAAAAATAACATAAATACTGATTTAACTAATAATTCTAAAAAAGAAAAAGATATCTTTAATTATAAATTCCTTTCTTCTTCTCAAAATTTTTCAATTAATAATAGTTTTGCTTTCGACAATAATTTTAGATGGCCAAATGGCCACTCCGATTTTGCTGTGAGTCACAAACGATATAGACATTTAACGCGGGTACAGTTTGATTCTGAGAGTCGAGTTTCGCTCTATTCTAAACGTCGAATAAAGCAATTCGCCTTGGAGCAAGAAGACATTGTGGAGGGAAACAATAGTCGAGCGGTGGAGCAAGCCAATTCGCAGATGCACATTACCAAGCTCGATATGACCTATGCCCCATCTTCGTCGAGTCAAGTAACAAGTACTGTGCCACAAGCCTCGCCCCCGGTTGCTCCCGTTGCGGCTCCCAATATAGATATTGCTCGATTGAGTGACGATGTAATGAAGCAGATTGACAAACGTATACGCATTGAACGACAGCGGCAAGGGTTGTTATAGGGTAATTTATGAGCCAGAAACTCGAAAAAGCAACAATAAAAGTCCTAGAAGGCCGCTTGTCGGGCGCTCCGATCGAAGTGCTTTTTAATCCAACGGAATATGCTCTTGCCGTTAGCAATAATTTTCAAGAAAAGTCACTGCCTGGTTTATCGAGCCCAATTTTACAATTTGTAAATGGGCAAGCCACGATGCTGACAATGGAATTATTATTTGATACTTGGACAAACGCTGGTGGTTCCGATGTAACGGAGTTGACTGATAAATTAATAAAAACAACTGAGATAGATGCCGATCTGCATGCGCCACCGCCGGTTGAATTTTGTTGGGGTAATTTAAGTTTTAAAGCCGTTGTGCAGTCTGTGAATCAGCGATTCACGATGTTTAATGCCTCTGGTCAGCCGGTTCGGGCAAACTTAAGTGTCAGTTTTAAAGAGTATCAGACTTTAAGCGAGCAGTTACAAAACCCTCGTCGCAATTCATCTGATAAGACCAAACGTCATGTATTTACGGCTGATGATAGCTTGTGGGCAATTGCTGCGGCTGAATATGGCGATGCGAAATATTGGCGTGTAATTGCAAAAGCGAGCCGTATTGCCAATCCGAGAGCAATTCGACCCGGCTCTGTTTTAAGTTTGCCGCCGCTGGAGCAATAGCATGGATTTAATAGCTCTAGAGAAAAAACACAAAAAATTTTATGTTCCGGCTTTCAAAGTTTTGGTCAACGGTGAAGATCTTGTGCGTGATATTTTTTTGACTGTTACGCATGTGGAAGTCGATTTGAAACAAAAAAGCACCGCGCGTTTTAGTTTTACAGTGGCTAATGCCTTCGATTGGGAGACGCGTGCGTTTCTTGCTGGCGAGACCGAACAACAGACGGACCTATTGGAAATGTTTGCTTTTGGCACTCCCGTACAAATTTATTTCGGCTACGGTGATGCGGGAAATCTCACGCAGTTGTTTGACGGTATTATCACTGAAATTAGCACTAATTTTACTTCGGGAGACAACCCTGAATTAGTTGTCTCAGGTTACGATCAGTTGTTCGGTTTAACAACCGGTAAGGTCACGCGCTTTTGGGAAGATTCAACCGACAGCGATGCAGTGACAGAAGTTCTTTCGGCGCTGGGATTGACAACGGATATTCAATCGACGTCACCAACCAAAAATAGGATAGATCAAAACCAAGAAGCCGATATGGCATTTGTAAAAAAATTAGCAGAGCGCAATGGCTTTACATTTTATTTGCGTGAAGGCTCGTTTTATTTTGGGCCGCGCAAGAATACTGAACAAGCCATTATAGAAATTGCCTATGGTAAAGGACTTTTCTCATTTACACCTGAATTAAATCTTGCACGCCAAATAGAAAAAGTAGAGGTGACCGGTTGGTCAGCAGCCGAAGGAAAAACAATTATTGGTGTGGCATCTAAAAGTGACGAAACCGGTAGAGACGCTGGACGCAGAAGCGGGTCAGAGCAAATTGCCAGCGCGCTAAACAACAAACCCACGATGCGCGTGCGTGCCTCGGTACATACCCAGGCAGAAGCTGATGCGCGTGCAAAGTCTATTTTAGAAGAACGTGCGCAAGAATATTTACAAGGTCAGGGCGAGAGCATTGGCCTGCCCGAAATAGTACCGGACGTGAATATCGCGTTAAACGATTTAGGCAGAAACTTTAGTAAGACCTACTACGTGAAAGACGCAAAGCATAGTGTTAATAGCAGTGGTTATCGAACGACATTTAGCGTGCAGGAAACGACGCTGTGATGATGGATATCAATATTTTTCTCTTTAGTTTTTGGAGCTTGAGATAAACAACATGAATATGATGGTTGATCAAAGTGGTCTCGAGGCCGACAGAGAGAGCGACGGTTTTTTAAAAGGCCTGGCAGTGGCAGAGGTCATCGATAATAAAGACCCGGAAAAACTGGCCAGGGTAAGAGTTAAGCTTCCATGGCAGGAAGAGGGGCAGAAGAGTTATTGGGCGCGTATAGCGATGCCGATGGCCATGGCAACTCGTGGGGTATTTTTCCTACCCGAGGTAGGCGATGAGGTGCTTGTTGGTTTCGATCGCGGAGATCCGACAATACCTTTTGTTGTGGGTTCTTTATGGAACGGTAATAACAAACCGCCAAAGGATAATGCCGACGGAAAAAATGACTCCCGAATTATTCGCAGTCGTGCAAATACAGAGTTACATTTTTTCGATGGAGAAAAACCCTCGGTCGAACTCAAGCTAGAAGATGGAAAACATTTATTGATGGATGACAAAGGTATTATTTTGGAAGACGGTAAGGGCAATACGATACAAATTGAAACGCAATCGGGCGCGATGACTTTAAAGTGCAAGGGAGCGATGAATCTAGAAGGAAAGTCGGTAACGATAAAAGGCAAAACCGTTGATGTTAAAGCATCGGGGACTTTGACCTTGAAAGGTCAAATGGTTTTGATTAATTAATGTTAAACAAATTTTAGAAGTGAATAAATAGAGGAAGGCTTAATGGGACTACCTGCGGCGCGTTTTAACGACCCTACTGCACACGGTAAACCGCTGTCACCGGGACCTGGTGCGGCAACGGTATTAATTGGCGGTCAACCGGCGTGGCGCGTTGCTATGGATTTTCATGCATGTCCGCTAGTGACAGGAGTTGTTCCCCATGTTGGCGGTGTTGTTTTTGTAGGGAGCACGACGGTGATGATCGAAGGTAGCTTTGCCGCAAGACAATCTGACCAGGTTATCGAGGTGGGGCCACCCAACCCGATAGCCAAGGGTGAACCCACGGTATTAATTGGATAGCGATGCTGAGATAACAATGAAAATCGATACCAACGATAAAAAAGAATTCTTAGGCCGAGGTTGGGCCTACCCAGTTGCAACTACATTAAATAGTGGAAGGGTCGCAAGTGTTGAATTCGAGAATGATATTGAACAGTCGATTTTTATTATTTTATCTACCGCAAAGGGCGAGCGCGTGATGCGCGCAGATTTTGGTTGTGGGATACACGACCTTGTATTTGCAGCAATCAGCGCGAGCTTAGTTGCCGATATCAAACACAGCGTTCGCGAAGCTCTGCGAAAATATGAAGCCAGGATAGAAGTCCTGAATGTCGACGTCGATACGCGAGAGGCAATTAATGGAAAAATTTTGATTGCGATTGATTACCAAGTCTACAGCACAAATCAAAGTGGAAACTTTGTTTTCCCCTTTTATTTCAAGGAGGCATTTTAAGCATGGATATTCAACCGCCTTCACTCGATAAGCGTCGTCGTTCACACTTATATCAAGAGCTACTTGAAATAGCGCGCGCAATGATACCGAGCTGGAAGATCAGCAAGGAGCACGGTGATGATGATTATTTAAATGCCTTATTTAAAATAGTCGCGCAGCTGCAAGAAAATACCAGTGTTGGTATCGATGAAACGCCGCTAAGAGATAAGTTGGCCTTTTTTGATTTTTTGGACTTGCCCATCGAGTGGCCGAGACCGGCTAAAACTCCCGTTGTTTTTCAGTTGTCAGATAAACGAACTAACGCCGTTTTTGCTCCTCGCGCTACCCAAGTTTCAGCCAACACTGACGACGGTGAAATTCTATTCGAGACACTCCAAGGAATAGATTTAACACCCTCCGCGTTGACATTTATTGCAGCAGTTGATGGCGATCAAGACAGTATCGAATTACCGCCACCGGGTTTTTTAGCTTTAGCACCGCAGTCGACATTGTTGCCGCAGTTTCAAGCAGCGAGTTTTTCATCGAGCGGAAGCAATATTTTACAGATCAAACCACTCGGTGATATTGAAGCTGGAGATGTTATTCGTGTTAACGGAACGGCTTACGAGGTCGAGTTGCGCAATGAATCTGTGTTTCAGTTACACCCCGCACTTGAGAATGATGTTGTTGCTGAAACCGATGGTGTTATCGAAAAAATCACCAGCTTCGATACCTTTACGTTGCGCAATAAACAGAAACATTACCTTTATATTGGCCACAACGAATTATTTAAGCTTGAGCAAGTTGCCACCTTGTTTGTAGAAATTAAACCTGCGAATGTTATCGAGCAATTAAGGAGTGCCTCAGTACGTTGGTCCATGTACGCAAAGCTGGCCAATGAAGACCAGGCCAGTTGGGTGGAGCTTGAGCTTGGCGCAAGCGAAAGCGATAAATTGGTACTGGAGAAAAAGTGGGTGGGCGCTGTAGAAAAGATCGCGATTAACAATAATGAAAACCTGTGGTTGCGAGCAGAGTATGTTTCTCCGATAACCGAAAATAAGACAGCTGGAACGCGCGTCAATCGTTTAAGTATCTCAGTAAAAACGGGAGAAGAAACTGAAACAGCCCTGCTCAACGTAAGTAAGAATTCAGCGTGCGCGTGCTCGGATCAAAATCTAGTAACGGCAAACTCGGCTGGCCAAACGGCAGGCGACGCTGAGGGCAGTGCGACAGTTACACAAGCGTTTCACAATGGCACGTCGTTACCACTGACAACGCGTTTTTTACCTTTTGGACCGGAACCGCAACGTTTTGACACTTTCGCTTTGGCGATTCCAGAGGTCCTAAGTAAAAAGAATGCGAAAGCAACGCTAAGTGTAACTTTGCCCGATGCGACCCTATTGCATATGGGGACGGTACAAAAAGTATCAGGCACCGAACGTGTATACGGTGTTAGCAGTAACGGCTCATTGCAGGGAATGCTATTTAAAGATGCGGTGGATGATCTCGTTTGGCAAGAGATTGGTCAACCGAGCATGGAAGATGTTAAAGCTGGCGATGAAGGCGCTACGTTAAATGGATTAAACCTCGATACAAGGGTTGCGCCGCGAGCGATTCAAACAATTTATGCAGGTGGTGTCGAAGACCAAATAATTGTAAGAGATAGACGTGGCGCGTGGTGGGTGGCGCAAGTCGATGTCAAATCATCCGGAGACACCGCATTTGAAAATTCGCGTTGGACACAACTTTCTGAACCTGCTGCAGGTGATATGGCGGCAGATTATATTTGCTTGGCTCATGAAAATGCAGGATACGCGCCATTTTTCTACGGTTCGATCCTAAGCATTATTGATGGAGCTTTAAAGCGCCTATACGTTGGTCTGGGTTTGTTGACGAGTTCCAATGATTATTTCGATCTTCCCGCTACAGATCCACTAAACTCGCCGGTTCTCGGTACCAATACACAGCTTTTGATTGTTCAAACGCAACAATGGCCTAAACCAAAAAATGATTTTCCGCTTGAGTTTCTTGTTCTCGACGAAAACGCTACCTTTTGGTTGGGTTCAATAGACTTATTTGTCAGTTCCGTCAATTGGCAGATGCAAACGGTGAACAATTTACCGAATATTGCATTGGACATAAATGCATGTGCGATGCGCGATGAAAATAATATGTTAATTATTTTTGCCGCGAGTGATCAAAATGCAGCGCTGACGATTATTCCGAGTATCGACGTATTTTTTTCGGTCGCCAACTTTACTGTGCAAACGGGTTCTGAATTAAAGTGTCAACCTAAGGCACTGTATCAACAACCGGTCGCGCTGGCGTGGGGACGCGATGATAGTGGCGATCCGGCAGTCGCGCTTATGACGACTGCTGGCAAACTGGCAGTTTTGCCGCTTCCATTGCCCAGGCCGGAAGCAGGTGTTGTCGATTCTGGCCATATTTTTGTGAGTCAAGGGCTAGCCAACCTCTGTGTCAATCTTGCGGACGAGGGTATCGCGCGCAAAGTTATCGGAAGTTCTTCAGCGTTTAGTCCTCATCATGGCTTGAGAACGCCGGCGGGATTCAATACCGAATTTATAGAATTTGTTGCGAGTGCAGACTTTAAGTTACATTTGTTTCAGCCGCTTAATCAATTTAATTACAGCGGTGATGAACTTTACGCGCTTAATCAGAACTTGCCGGCTGTTGCGGGGAATTGGTTATTTTGGTCGCGCTCGGCAGGCCAACCCAATAACTTGCAAGGGGTTTCTCAAAATAATGGATTAGAAATCCAGCTACCGCAAAATCACTTTATCCCCGCAGCCAATGGCATGATTAAAATCGCTATGGAACGCTATACTGCGGCGGTATCCTCGCCTGCGCCAAATGTATTTATCGCAACTTTAGATCGCAGTACAAATATAACTGATGGAGACCCAGTGCAATATGAAGTGCTTGAGCCGAGCAATATTCCGCAAATTAATGTTGGAAATGAATATTTAAATACCTTGGGTAATTTGGGCGCTAATTCAGAACAACCTGAGCAAGGTACGCTCGTCTTTTTTGATAGCGCTAACGTGGCCGATCAAGTTAAAGCCATTGTGCAGAGTTACAGTGATAATGGCGATATCTGGGTATTGCTCGACAGCGGCTGGGCAGATCCAATGAACCCACCGACACCTCCAGCAATGTTAACAGTGCAAAATGATTTGAGTGTTTGGTCGACATTTTCCTTTCCTCGCGGTTTTCAAAACCCCGAGCTGGCGTGGGAATATTACGACGGATCGAGCTGGAGACGCCTAGAACAAGGTTTCCTTGATACCACAAATCAACTTGCCAACACCGGTGAAATTCGTTTTATTGTCCCTAACGATATAGAGCCTGTTGAAATTGGTGGAGAGGAAGATTTCTGGATACGCTCGCGTTTGATTGGCGGTGACTATGGACAGGCGGAATATGTTGTCACCGAAGAACCGGGACCAAACCCACAAACAACAACACAAAAAATAAATGTTAACACCGATAAATTAAACCCCCCGGAAATATTAAAAGTCGACGCGAGCTTCGAAATGGAGAACAGCGTTCCGGCTGAGACCGTATTGATACAAAACAATTTAGGTTTTAGCAATCAAACACAGGCAAGTTTGGTGAATCAAGCGGAATTTGAGTTGTTTGAGGGCGTTAGGCAAATTAATCAAGCCGGACAACAACGTTTACTCTACTTCGGTTTTACGCAAAACTTTTCTGTGGGTCAGTTGACACTTTTTATCGATGCGGCCGATCAACTGCGCAACGTACCGTTAGCATTTGAATTATTGACTGAACAAGGCTGGCGGCGTGTTTCCAGTGCAGATGAAACGCAGGGTTTTCATCGACGCGGTTATATTCAGGTATCGATTGAATTTTCGCCGCGCCTGACACGCTTGTTCGATCGTGATTTATATTGGCTGCGCGCCCGCCCGCGTGTCAGTGTCGATAGTTGGGCGCCTCAACTTAGCGGCGTTTTTGTTAATGCCGTTCCCGCAGAACAGGTGCAATCGCGCAAGCAAGAAATTTTAGGTTCAAGTACAGGAGAAAAACTACAGGTTTTTCCCATCAGTCAAAAACCGGTATTACCGCAAAATTTTGAACTGCGTGTACGGGAAGATTTAAGTGCCGAAGAACGCGAGGCGCTTTTAGAAAACGACCGGATGTCTGTTGTGCAATATACCGACTTATCGATAGAGGGCGATTGGGTAAAGTGGCAGGCCGTAGATAGTTTTGTTGGGTTTAATGATGATGCGCGTGTTTTCCGGCTTAATTCGCGCTTAGGCGAAATTATTTTTGGCGAAAATACAAAAATACCTCCACCCGGACGCAACAACATTCGACTTATTAATTATCAAGTTGGTGGCGGAACAACGGGTAATTTAGCCGCTTATAAAATTGAGAATATAAAATCGAACATCCCCGGTGTCGAACTTGTTGCAAATCCAATTGCTGCAGCCGGTGGAACAGAGCCGCCGTCAATCGAAGTTCAGGCGACTACAACACCGGAAAAAATTCGCCACAGCAATAATGCATTAGGGCCCGATGATTTCGAAGCCTTGGCGATCGCATCCTCACCAAAAATTGTTGCCGCGCGCTGTCAGTTTCCGCAACAAAACGATTTAGCTATTCGTATCGCAATAGCCGCTGAAGGAGAAGACGAATGTCCGCTTCCTTCGCTTGAAGAAAGACAAGCGCTGGAAAATTTAATTCGTGAACGGGCTTGGGGTGGTTTGCAAGATCAGCAAATAGAAGTTGTGGGTCCGGATTACGTCTCCGTGAAAATAGACTTAGAAATAAAAGCCAAGTCTCTTGAGTTATCGGCGGTATTAGAACGCGAAGCAAGAGAAAAGCTGGCGCGGCTTCTCCACCCCATTTACGGTGGGCCCAAGCTAGTTGGCTGGCCATTTCTACGCAGAATTTGGCCGTCCGACATCCTGCGCTGTCTCGCGACAATTCCGAGTTTTGATAGGGTCGTTAGCGATATTGCAATTGCGACGATCGACCCGTGCCAGTCGTTGGACGCGATGCCTGATTTTGGCCTTATTTGTGCGGGAAAAAATAATATTAATGTGCGTATGAATTTAGATTTTGGAGGCATGCAATAATGTCATTTCCTGTCCCGAATCTAGATAAGGTTGAGTTTGAAGAACTCGTTGAACAAGCACGTGCATTAATCCCGCGCTACGCGCCGGAGTGGACAGACCACAATGTTCACGACCCCGGCATGATGCTACTTGATTTAATTGCCTGGATTGTCGATCAAGAAAGTTTTCAGCTTGGTTTTATCAGCGATAAACATATTGAAGCTTTTGCTGCCTTGCTTGGCGTAAGGCGGCAACTCGCTGTTGCGGCACAGGGGTTAATCTGGCCTCCGACCGACCCGATTAACAGTGCAACTTTGTTGCAAGGTGTCGATCTCGATCAGGGCGCCGCAGCTTTTTGCCCCGAGCAAACAGAACTGCGCTATCAAACTCGTCACGGCCTGCATATTAGCTCTGCGGAACTCCTTGCTATTGAGACGCAAAGTACCTTTATCACGCGTGACAAGTTCGTTAATGAGTCGATTATTTCTCTCAACGATCAACGTCGTGCTGGAAATCGTGTGGTGGAATTAATTTTTGATCGCCCACTAATACAAGCACTTTCTCCCCACCCGATGTGTCTGGGAGTAGAACTGGTAAATAACGAACACGAGTATTTAGACAACGACCAATTACGTTCCAATAAGTTACTGCGCGAATCGTTACAGGGGAAAGTGACAATTGATTACCGCATTGAGCAAGCGGGGGAGCCTTGGCGTCGGCTTCGCATAGAACATGATGAAACGAATGCGCTGAATTACAGCGGCTATCTGTTAGTTAGCTTTCCCAATGAAGCAGTTGAAGTTCTTCAGAATCTGCCCAACACCTCGCGCTCTCGCATACGTATTCAAATTACAGAGCGTGCGAATCCGCTGCCGGTAAAAATTCGCACTATATCGCACAATGTTATTCCGGTTGAACAGCTTGAGTTAAAACCGCGCTCGCCTTTTTTGCGCACCAGTTTTGGCGAACCCGATGAAAGCTTTGAAGTCGAGCTTGCCAGTATGCCCGCAACTGAAAATCTCGAATTAGAGGTCGAAGAGTCCGGGCAATTTGTTGCCTGGAACGAAATCAGTAGTTTAGAGCAAGCAGGGCCAAATGACCGAGTATTTCAATTATTGCGTGAGCAAGATCGCGTTGTTTTCGGCAATGGTATAAATGGAAAAATTCCACCAAAAAATTCCCAGATTCGCCATTTAGATTACCGCGTTACTCGCGGTACGGCCGGAAATCAAATAACGGGATTGGCCTGGCAGATAACCGGGGCACCCGCGCTTGCCGGTGCAGGTGTATTCGGTTTTAACCGCCTTCCCATTCGCGGGGGTCAGGATAGGTGGACGCTTGCTCAGCTTCGCGCCGCTGCACGTAGATTTGTTTTAGATCGCAAGGCTTTATTAAGCAATCAGCAATTGACCGATCGTGTATTAACGCTGGAAAAAAGTAACGTCGATAGCGCAAAAGTATTAGTTGGCTATCATCCTTTTTTGTGCAACTCAGTTTCAGGAAGTCGCACGGTTGTTGTAACACCTAAACGCGATATGACGACGGACGTTCTTGAACCCGTGCCGTTGATATTTAGCCGTGATATCGAAAGCCGTATTCTCGATGAAAATATACTCGGTGAAAAAATACATGTACTTGCAAGTAAGCGGGTGGCTATTTCCGTCACAGCAGAATTGATCATAGAGGATGGTGCGGACCCGGATGAAACTATTGCAATAGCACGAGAGCGCCTTAACGCGCGATTGAGTGATATCGCGCTTCCTAACGATGATAGTTGTTTCGAAGATAAAACTTATCTTGAAGGTATAGAGCCTTGGCCTATTGGGCGAGCTGTAAGTTGCCAAGAAATAAAAGTGTTATTGGCAAATACGCCCGGTGTTGTAGCTATTAGTCAGTGTTTAATTGGGCGGTTGAATGAAACGCCAAGCGAAAACGATATCGAGCTGGCACCAATAGAAATCGCAATTGGTGCACAATACACGTTAACGGTTTTCGATCAAAGATCTGATAAGCAAGCGAAATATATTCAAGGAAAAAAGGCACCGAGAAATTCCAGTTGCCAAGATTATTCGGAACAAGAAACGCGGGCATTATTAAAAGAAGGGGGCGAGTGTTATGAATGTCGCTGACCTTAAATCCTACAAGTTTAAAAATGCTTCTCAATGGCGAGCTTGTTTAACAGACCAATTTGAAATCGGTCCAGATGATATTACAAGCTCGGGTTCGCTTGATATAAATCCCCTAATAGGTTGCGAAACGGAACAAGGTATAAGCGCTTTTGCCTTTGATAGCTGCGGAAGTTTCTATTGGATACGCGAAAACACCTTCGAATTATTAGAGCTTTATCGTGGTAGCGCAGTTTCACTTGGACTGTTAAACACAGTTGGTTTTACCTCGAAGAAATCTGAGGTGAGAGTTGTCCAGCTGTTTGTTGGTTTGCGACAAATTTGGATATTGACAGAAAATAAACAGCAAAAACAGCAACTGTTTATTTATGCGCGAAGCGATTTGCAGTTACTCGATGAAGTCGATCTGAAGAGAAACGTATTAGCCTTGTGTCAGGATCATCGGGAGGGCATTTGGTTACTGTACGGTGGTGATGGCTCTGATGCGGAAATTGTCCATATCAATGGTCATTCAGAGAGAAATACCAAACAAAAGTTAAATTTTGAAATTTCTGAAGCGAGTGTGATATTTGATCGAGAGAGCGAGCGACTGTTTATTCTCGATTACAGTTCTTCAAATAATGAGTTTTGTCGTGACTGGCTGTGGTCTTTGTATGCATTTGATCCTTGCGCCAAGCCAGATAAAAAAGTCATCACATTATTCTCTCAACCTTCACGCAGTTTATGCGACGATTGTGATGAGCCCGCGTTTGTCCCAACAAATATAGCCATTGACTGCGACCAACGACTCGCACTTTTCTCTGCTACTACGGGTAGACTATGGTTGATCAGTGTCAACGGGGAACTTATAGCCAAATATGCTCAAACTATTGATGCAAAATATTTACCCGCTACAGGTTTTCTCAGTCACTCCAATGCATTTTTTATCGCTTCACAGCGGGGAATTTTTAATGTTCAGCTGTTGCAGTCGATTAATGGGCCGATTGAGCACCGACCTACAATCATTACACCTGTATTAATTTCTCCTGATGGCAAGCCCAATGGTTGGTTAAGAGCAGATTTGCTAGTCGATTTACCCGAAAATGTCGCGATAGAAATAAGCGTTGCATCAGCAAGCAGTCGTGAGAAAGTTGTTCGGGATGCAGCGGCAATTTTTGCAAATGATCAAACACCCGAACCAAAGCGTATCGTGCAGCTTAATGCGCTTTTGCCTTGGCAGGAAGCAAATACTCAAATTTATCGCGGCGGCACATGTTTAGAAAAAACCTTGCGCTTTCCACTACATAGCTTTGAAGAAAATCGCTTGTGGTTGCGGATACGCGTATTAAATTCGGATGGCCTAAGTGTACCGAAGATCAAGCAGTTAACAGTCTATTATCCCAATATTTCGTTACTGAATAACTTGCCCGCTTTTATTCAGCAAGATCAAACGACATTGCCATTTTTGCGCGGGATATTGGCGGTTTTCGAAAGTGTTCACGGCGATTTTGCTCAATATCTCGATGAGCTTCCCGCAAATATTGACCCGCTAACCGCACCGGATAATTGGCTGCCGTTTCTCATTCATTGGTTGGGATTGCCGATTGCAACTGAATTAACGCTTAGCCAACAGAGGCAGCTGCTCGATCAGGCACCTGAACTCTTGCAATTGCGCGGCACGCGAAAGGCGCTTGAAAAACTGTTAGCGATTGTAGTGGCGAGTCAATTTAAGATTATCGATTACAGCTCAGCAAATAGTCCGTGGGTGCTTCCCGCAAAAGCGAAAGATGGGACCTTTGAGGAAACGAGTTCGTTTTCGTCGCGCCTAGGTTGCGAAACTTTGGTTACGAGACCAGAGCAGCCGAAATCTTTTCGCTTGGGCACACAAGCCATCGTTGGCGAGCAGGCACTCGGTACTGAGCGCTACAACGCAATGGAAGTCTTTAACAGGCGCAGTGGAAAAATCGATATCTTTATCGATCCCGGTCGACAATCGACGGCGGCACTTGAAAAATTTTTGCACCGTTATTTTCGTATCTTTATTCCAGTGCACTGCCGTTATAACTTGAAATTTGTTACATCTCAGCAACTGGTGGGCGTACCAAGACTTAATGAAAGCTTGCAACTGCAATCGCCGTTGCAAACAACCTTAGCTGAGAATTCCAAACTTGGAAAAATGCGTTTAAGAGCGGACGCTCGGGCTTTTAAGTTTTCTGGCCGGGGCATTACTTTAAGCACAAATACGATACTCGATACGCATTTAGTTTTATAGATCGTCGAGTATTTTATTGATTATTAGCGGTTTTAGAAATTAACTATTAACGGTTTTTAAGTATTCAGAATCTATCTCTATAGAGTATATAAAGTAACGGAGAGCAGCGATGTCTCAACAAAATGAAATATGCGATGCCGATTGGAATATGCGCCCGATATTTCAGCGCAACCAGCGCTTAACGCCCGATCGTTTAAATCGAATTCACGAACACCACAACGAACGTATGCGTCAGTTAATGCTGGGTGTTGCGGGAGTAGGGGTTGTTTACGGTTTTGCAATCAAAACCTATCACGACAAACAGTCAGACCGGTACGGCCATTGCGTTTGCGAACACGGAAAAATCTATATCAGCTGTGGTTTAGCCATCGATTGTTATGGGCGTTCGCTTTATTGGCCGGGTGGCTGGATAGGTATCAGCGATATCGGGGGTTGTTTACCTGAAAAGAAAGGCTCCTATACTTTACATGTTCATTATGCAGAGCGGCGTGTGGATGTCGATCACCGCTGTGGGTGTGATGATGGCGATGTCGATTGGGTGGAAGAGGGGGTTGTTTTTACGCTAACGCCTGGGTGCGAGAAAGAAAATAATAAATGTCCGCCGTTAGGAGAAAAATGTATAGAACGCGATGCTTATATCTGTGAACGTTTGGGCGCGGTCGACGAGCACTGTATCGATCCGCCAGAATGTTTAGAAAATTTATGCCAGATTCCTCCAGAGCCCTGTGCAACAGCACCTTGTGATTGGCTTTATAGCGCAAACTCAGGTTTATCACTCGCATGTGTTTCTGTATGTGCTCGCGATGATGACAAATGCGATCCCGCTTTTGAATTTTGTCCGGCTGACCCTCTCGTTTGCCAACATCGAAAATATGTTTATCGCAACCCATTGTTGTTTGAACTGATACAGGGGTGTGACAAAAACTTAGCGCGGGTATCCGATTTAAGTATCGAGGACTGGTTAAAAGGCGATAGCTGGGAAAACCCGATAGACTGGGATGAATTTTCAGACCGTATAAAAACAAAAGGGATCACAATAAAATTCACTAAGCCGATATTAAAGAGTACTTTAAACCCCGCCAGTATATTTGTTACTGCGATAGTGCGCGAACAGGATTCAATGTTTAAAGATGTATTGCGATTACCTGTCGAAAAAATGGTATTTCTGGATGATTCTGGTGACTACGCACTTGGTGTCAGGTTGGTGTTTTCTAAATTATGGATAGCTAATCAAATAGAAACCGATCTTTCACGTTTTAGTTTTCCATTTTCCATCGAGCTTACTATTCGAGGAGCGCACTTACGCGATTATTGTGGCGATATGCTCAATGCACTTCCACTGCATTTCCCAAAAAATAAGTCGGGGCAGTCGATGCCTGGCAACGATTTTGTTGTGGCGTTTTGTGTAGAACCAAAAGCTATAGCGGGAAAAAAAGTATACGAGCAAGATGATACTTCTTACTCGGCGAAGCAAGCCGACGAAAAGACTGAACAAGTTAAAAAATATACAGACTAAATCTGCACGGAGTTTACGATGAGCGAACTTAAATTAAGCGAAAAAACACAATATAACTCGGTACAGTCAACGGTTTTCTCAGATGGTATGGTGGTCAATTCTGAAGACTTGAATACTGCGATGATGTATCCGATGAATTTAATGCGGGTCTTTATGCAGGCCTATTTTGGCTGCGGTGTAGTATGTGGTTTAGATCTCCGGCTAATGAGAAGGGAAGAGGGGGAACGCAATTTTTGTATTAAAGTTTTACCAGGGGTAGCGCTGGATTGCTTGGGCAATCCTATCCAATTATGTGAAGAGGAAATTCTCAATTTACAGCCGGAATCTTGTGACCCTTGCAATCCACTTGATTACCGCAATTTGCCGACAGAGGTTTTTATCGCAGTAAAACGCACGACTAAACTAGAGGCGCCGAGAAATGACGGCAGCGATTGTGACAACCAAGGAAAGCCGCTATGCAATTACAGCCGTGCCCGAGAAGCAACTACGATACGTGCTTTTACAAGTGAAGAACTTAAAAATTTGTGTTTGTGCAAATTTGACAAGCAATCTAGCCGTGCCTCTTCGGCCGCCGATGCCAGCGATCGCAACGACCTTTCGCATTGCAATTGTTTAACCGACTGCGGGGAGTGCCACTGCTGTGAGTGTTGTGACGAATCGTGGGTGCTGCTTGGCAGTGTCAAGGTGACCGACGAGGGTTTAAAAGATCTCGATAAATCAGTGCGACGTTTTGTTAAACCCACTGAATGTTTTTGTGGCTCCGGGTTAAGAAAACAAATGACCGAGAGCACTGGTAATACTAATCGTGCTCCGGGAACAAAGGACTCACGGCCACAGCCGGCAACAGGAACACCGGCTCAGACGGGAATACCGCAGGGTGATCCGACACAAACTGCTATCGATAAAGGGACAGGTATCCCCTATGATCCAAATATCATCGTAAACTTACCCAAAGATCAGCTCGTCGCAAAAAAACTTCTTGAAGAAAAACTTATCGAAGAACAAGAGTTGGAAAAACGTCTGCTGGAGGTGAAGCTATACCGAGAAGAATTAATAAAAAAAGAACTGCTGGAAAAAGAACGTTTACAACTTGAGATACTTGAACGAGAAAAAATTGAAAAAAATCCACCTATAGAGTCGATTCCAACGGAAACTCCGACAAAAAAAGTTCCGGTGCGAAAGACACCAACCGGAAAAACTCCGCCGGTGGAGGTGCCGGATAAAACCTCAGTACCTAAAACACCAGTAACTAAAACCCCTACAAGCAAAACTCCGACAAATAAAACACGAAAACCTCCGGCTAAAAAATCTTAGATACTTTTTTAAGTACTTGATTATTTATGGGTAATGAGCGGCAGACGCAACGAAAGAGCGCTCGTCAGCAGACAAAGTCGGTAAAAAATAAAACTAAGCCGACCAAGGCTGTTAGTCCATCCGACATGCTACAGAAACGGATGGGCTATCAGCGCTCTCAAGCATGGATGCGCGATAACCCGGTTTCGAAAGCCGGAACAGCGTCAATGGGTTTGCCGGTTAAATCCCGGGTTCCTTCGTTAGGCTCTCGTAAGCTTTCTGAAAATATGCCGGAAGCCGAGCGCGACGAGCTTCCTACCTTAAACACACCACCGACAAATGACTCGCCAGATAAAGAAGCTGCTGAGCAAGCTAATTCTTCGCAAGCCAAAGTTAGAGAAGAAGAAAAAGGTCTAAGTCAAAAAAATAAAGCTGAAGAAAAAGACCAGGATTCGCTAACGAATAAAGCGAGCAGTAAACAGATAGACCAACAAGATTCTACAAGCGCTGAAAAAAATAATTCGCCGCAAGTTGATAAAGACGATTCAGCGAGTGTAAATAAAAAAGATAGCGAAGATAAAAAAGCTAAAAATGAGTTAAACGAAACTTCTGACCCTAAGCAACAAGACGACCAAGAAGAAAAGCAACAGGGCGAAAAAGACGGGGAAGAGGAAAAACAAGAGGATGGAGAAAATGCTGAAAAAGAATCTGATGCTAAAAGCGATAAGCCCGATGCGGAACAAGATAAAGCAGCTGAGGAAGGTGAGGCCTCTGCGAAAGAGGGGTCTGAAAAAGCACGTGCCGGTCAAGAAAAAAGTGAACAGGAAGATAAAGGTGGCAGCGCAAGCTCTGCTGCAAATGCAACAGGTGGCGGCTCTGCAGGCGGCGTAGCAAGCTCCGGAGGGGAGGTGCAAGTTGCGGGAGGAGAGGAAAGCGCCAGTCAAGAAATGGAGGATTTGCTTGATGTTGAGGAAGAAGAAGGTGCACAAAATAATGAAGATATTAACCAAACGAGACAGGAAGTTAGCCAGTTTTCTCAGCAAGCTAGCCAAAATACCGGTGATGGCGCGTTCGGTGAACTTGAACCGATCGATACCAGTAGTGCGGCTATAGAAAACGCCGAGGAAAACTCAGCGCAGGATATGTCAGGCTCCGAAGATCCAGCGACTGTTAGCCCCGAAGAAGCGAGAAGCATCGATCTGTCACTTGCGCAGCCTGTCGGCAGCGCAAGTAAAATAGGTGGCGGAGGAGGCGGAAGTGCAATTGAAAAACCGCCTGAACCCGCTGTACCTAAAGTTGCTAATCTCTCGCCAACCAAAGCGCTTGGATCTCTGAAGAATTTACCACCCGATAAAATTTTGGCTGGTTTATCTGGCGTGGGCGGCGCAATTTCAAAAGATGTCGGCGGCAAACGCGATGAACTTAGCAACGCTCCGCCTAAAGTAAAACGCCCGATTGGTGCTCCGCAAATAAAACAAAAAGACGCGAAGAAAACGGATTTAGAAACATCGAAAGATAGCAACGTTACCGAAGTACAAGAAGGACAAGAGCAAGTTACAAAAGCACCGGAAGAACTACCCAAGTTACCAAAATCGCCTGCAGACAATGTCGTAACACCGCGTATTAGCGGCGGTGAAAAAGGTGAAATGACCTCGCATGATATTTCTCGTATGCAAACGTCTATCGGAGGGATGCCCACTTCCGACCCCGGTTTAAATATGACTGCGGGCGATGCACCTAAAGTAAAACTTGAAGGCAATGCCGATCCGAATCAAGCCACCGAACAACACACTGAGTTTGAAAAAACCAAAGATAAAGAAGTGGCTCAAGGCAAAGTTGATGTCGCTGAAGATCGTGGTGAAAATAATGTATTTCCAGATGTTGACCCCAATGAGGAGTTGGTCGCGACAATTCCTAAAGGAAAAGCGCAAGAAAAATCGTTGGGTGGCGCACCCAATTTAGGTGAAAACGCGCAGGCGATTCCGATTGTTGCGCAAATTCATAAAGGCGACGAAATTTCTGCTGCTGCCACCTCCGCACAAGGTGAAATGGCGAAGGAAAAAGGTAAATATCAAACGACGGTAGTAGAGGAAAAAGCGAAGAACCAAAAAGCTATTCAGGAAGCCGAGCGCCAGGGCGGTGAAGAACAAACGAAATTGCGCGGCCAATTAAAAGAGCAGGTTGCCGGCGAGCGCAAACAGTGGTCGAAAGAGCAGGAAGCCAAAGTTAAAAAAGCCAGTACGGAATCGAACAAAGCCTACACCGGCGGATTAAAAGAAGTCGATAATATCCAGAAAAAGGCGGATACAGACGCCGGCAAGGAAATTAAAAAAGGTAACGATAAGGCCGCAGCCGAACGTAAAAAAGCAGAAGCCGAGGCAGCGAAGAAAAAACGCGAAGCGAAAAAAGAGTCGAAAGGCTTTTTCAGTTGGCTTGCGAGCAAAGTCACAGATTTCTTTAACGCGATAAAGTCTGCGATCAAAGGGTTATTTGAACTTGCGCGTAAAGCGATTAAAGCGGCAATTGAATTAGCGAAGAAAGCTGCAGTAGCCTTAATTGAAGCGGCGCGTAAAGCGATAGTTGCCGCGATTCGAGCGGTTGGAAAAGTATTAATAGCCATTGGCAATCAGTTATTAAAAGATTTTCCAGCACTGCGGAAAAAATTTGCAGCCGCAATTAACGGCGCTGTCGAAAAAGCAGAAAAAGCCGTTAATGCCGCTGCAGATAAACTTAAAAAAGGCGTGACGGCTTTGCTCGATGCTTTGGGTAAAGCGCTTGACGCTGCGTTGAGCTTGTTGGAAAAAGGTTTGCTAGCGGTCGTCGATGTCTATGCGAACATTGTCAAGGGTGCAATTAAATTCGCCGAAGGCATAGTCAACGCGTTGGGAACCTTCGCGGTATTAATTGCACATATTGCATCTGGCCCTATTCGTTGGATTAAAAACTTGGGCTCATCCATTGTCGACGGTATTAAAAATCATTTATGGAAGGCTTTTAGCACAGCGGTGAAATCCTGGTTTAACCAAAAACTCGAAAGCGTTCTCGGTGTAGGAAAAGAAATTTGGACGCTGCTGAAAAACGGCGGTATTACCTTAGCTAAAGTTGGGCAGATGGCTTGGAGCGCAATAAAAGCCATGATTCCTCCTGCAATGATCAGCATATTGATAGAAAAACTGGTTGCGATGATCGTCCCTGCCGCAGGGGCGGTAATGGCAATTATTGAAGGTATTCAAGCTGCGTGGGGATCGATAAGCCGCATTTTTGCCGCGATCGGGAAATTTATTACTTTCTTAAAACAAGTTAAGGGCGGCAATGCGGGTAAATCCTTTGCCGAAGCTCTGGCAGCTGCGGCGATTGCGGTAATTGATTTTGTCTCCAATTGGCTACTATTAAAACTTGGCAAGGGTTTATTAAAATTTGGCGGAAAATTAAAAGGTATTGCTAAAGGGCTTAAGAAACGCCGCGGTAAAGGTAAGCGCAAAACAAAAGATAGAAAGCCCGATAAAAAGGCGAATGCCAATAAAAAAGATAAGAAAAAAGCAGATGATAAAAAGAGAAAACGGCTGGAAAAGGCAAAACGCGAATTGCCGCCTAAAATTAGGAAGCTGCTAGCAAAACGCCCGTCGAAACTGCGTTTAAAATTGCAGCTTAAGATATGGAAGGTTCGTTATCGTCTAAGCGCGCTAGAAATACGAGGTTCAAAGGAGCGGCTGCGTATTGTCGCAAGAGTCAATCCAGAGGGCGATCTCATTGAAGCGTGGGGCTTAGATCCGCTCGACGTATTTAAGATTTTTGATCGTATAGCGGATGAAATTTTGGCCTCGGCAGATGCATCTGATTTAACCGAAGGCGGAACACATGAAGTTGACGCTGGTGTACCAGGTAGGTTAGCAAAAGGTTTGAAACCGAAAACGAATTATAAAATCGGAACAACAACCGACGGAAAGGATATCGGATTTATGCATCAAAATGCCAAACCCGCGTTTGCCGGACAAGCCATCTACGGTATGCGTGATGTTCGCGCAGCAGGCTCAATTTCCTACCCAACTTATAAGAGTCGCCTCCAAGGGGTTGATGTTGGCGATATGTTTAATAAAATTAGAGCCGGGCAGCCTTTGCCGGCCATGACGGAAGACCAGCGCGGATCTGTCGGGGCGCTTTATGGTTTATGGTTTGCAAAAGAACCCAGTCATCCGAAGAAGAAGAACTATACACCCTACGGTCACAAACGTGACCTTGTCTATTCGCACATGGCCAGGGATTTACTCACGGGCCCGAGAAAGATTCCGATAGCTCAGGCAATTGATATGCACCCTGCGGCATTTGGCGGAGCCCAATCGGGTGCGCGCGAAGTGACGGATCGTATGCAGGGAAAACCGGGGACAAACTTTCAGTCGGGCAGTAAGGCGGAGACACATTACAAGGAGCGATTAAGGCGAGAAAAACATATTATTGAATCTTGGTTTAGAAAACATCAAAATGAATTTCCTTTATTCGATCGACAACCTACAATTGCTCAGGTTGAAGAATTTGTGCGCAGGAAAATCCAGGAATTGTTGCGTCGGTGAAGACGTGTTAGCGTTAAAAAGTAGAGATTTTTGAAGAGCGCAAATATGTTAAAAAGTATGTTTGAAAGTGTGTCAAAAGATTTGTTAAAAAATATGTTAAAAAATAGATTAAATAGAACAGTAAATACGGCTAAATCTGCTAGGGCGATATATGGATAAAATTAAGGGCGAATTTTTAATTTTATCCGAAGAGTGTGAACACCATATGTTCACCTCCCTCGCCGTGCAACAGGGCTGGATGCACCGGAAAACACTTTATGGCGACGGTAGCGAGTCGCCCTTTGATGATATATGGGCGACGCCTGATAAAAAAAATTCGATCCACTATGTCGTCGATCCGATAATGGAAGTGCAATACTTGTGGGTGTGGGGAGATGAAGAAAAAACAATAGTAAAAAATCTGATAAATCTGCTACCTATTTATAATAAGCAAGACTTGTTAGATTACTTCAATTCCGATATCAGTGATCACGACACAACGGTGGATATGTTATTTAATTTGTCTGTTGCGTTTCCGAATTATGATCAGCGAGTATTTGAAATTTACCAAAACCTTCTCACAAACTCTGCTAATCCGCTGATGCGCCAGGCTGTTTTGCAGGCTGTGGCGTTCCGCTACTGGGATGAATCGCGGGATCTAATAAGCTCAGTGGCAAAAGGTGATAAGGATGGCGACGTAAGGGAGTTTGCGGAAGAGTTATTGCAATGATTTCAGAATTGTGACAAAACTTGGACGAGATGCTGAAGAGCTAATATAACAAAAAAAATCTATTTTCTTCGGAAGTTCTCAAGCGTGATGCATGCAGAGAGATAAGAAACGGAATTTAGTTAACTTATGCAATTGTGAAATTTTCACATAGGTAATATTCACGATTGACAGCCTCTCACGGCAGGCATAGTATCCGTTAAACAGTTTGACACCCAATGCAAACCCGCTGTGTGATTTTCAGTTGTGAGCGGCATGGATTGTAATGGACCAAGTGATCGTCAGTTTCTGTAATCTTCGATCATTCAATTAGCTATTAACGTTTATCACATCGAGAACCCATCTCAAAATTGGTGGGCAAGTCCAGTAATTTTGAGATAGGTTCTAACTAGCGAACGAGGCTGTGGAGCCATGAGGGTACTGATCTACTCGAGTATTCGCTTATTCAGCGAGTCTCTAGCCGATAGCTTGCTGTCGCAGGAACATATAAGCGAAGTTAGCGTATGTCACGAAGTGACGGGCCTAGTTTTAGCAGCAAGCGAAAAAAAAGTCGATATCGTCCTTATCGACATGCTAAATCAACAAGCCTTAAACGAAGCCAGCCGATTTTCTGAACGCTTGCCATCGGTATGTTTGCTTGCTTTGGGTGTGCCGGAAACACCTGAGCAGGTTATCGCTTGCGCAGATGCAGGCTTTCTCGCGTATGTGCCGATTTCGGCTTCTATCGATGTGCTCTGCGCACGTATGCGGCTAGCGTTAGAAGGCGCGTGTCAGTGCCACCCTAAAGTCGCTGCTGGACTGATGCGAGAGCTCAGTCGCCGACGGCCTGCGGATGTCACACCTATTTCAAGCAACGACTTAACCCCCCGCGAGGAGCAGGTACTTTCGATAGCGGGCCGCGGTCTAAGTAACAAGGAAATTGCGCGCGAACTCAATCTGAGTTCTGCCACCATCAAAAACCATCTCCACAATATTTTTGCTAAGCTTGGTGTCAATAATAGGGCAGAGGCTTTGGCGAGCTTGAAAAACCGAGTGGATACTCTCTACGTTGAAAAGCGTTACCCGCAGAGTAGAGGGGTAAGCTAGGGAAAGCCTTAAGGTGGAGCATCCTGCGCACGCGGAAAAGCCAATTAGACAACTTGCTGCCCCTATCAGTTAATTGTAAATTAATGAAAATCTCGAAAAGCGCGGTTCAGTATTTCTACTTACCACCATCGAGGCAGGGATTGGGGGTTGTTTTCAAGACACGCCGTAAACCCATCCTTGGGGGCTCGATCGCGCGAGCACTGACAATTGCTCCGGGACGCCGGACCGCGGCATTGTCAGCATTTCCTCCATCCATGGAGGTCATCCAGGGCGCGACGGTCTTGAAAACAAGTCCCAATCCCTGTCTCTCGGAGTTTCTGGGACAGCAGTGATTTCGCTTATTTGTCTAAATGCGATATGCATAACAAACTATGCGCGTAAATTCTGCTTGAATATTGTGTTACGCGAAGGTTATTTGTAACCTTTAGAACGTTCGCAAAATTTAATACCTAGTTTTATTACAAGCTACATCGGTTGATAGTATAGATCGTTGAGTAAGGTGAATTAAGTAAGGTGCTGTATTACGTGATGTTTTGAGCAAAATATTATGTTTACAAATGACACTTATTATCAAGAAGAAAAAAACGGTTGTATTAAATATTCGCGCTCAACGGATGTCTTCCATTACCGGAATAAAACGCGCGGTCTTGCTTTAAAGTATGTTGCCAAAGGCACAGAATATTACGACGTTGCTAATAGGTCCATAGAGCTCAAGCGCGGACAGTTTGTATTATTTCCCAAAGATGAAAACTATCACTCCTATGGTAACCAAGGCGTTCACACGGATGGTTTATGTGTTGACATTAATCCCAATCTACTCAATATTGAGCATACAGAAGAAGTTATAGAAAGCTTTCCTTTTTATACCGTTTATCAATGTAATAATGCCAGTGCTATTGGCAGGGGAATTATGGCATTGCAAAATTCACCATTGCAGGCGCAATTAAATGGCGCAACGCAAATTGCGAGCCTAGCTGAAAAATTGAGTTTATTTATTCAAGAGGTGACCAGGTTTGATCGAGCACTCTCAGCGAGCGTAAATAAACCTGAAACCCGAAGGATGTTAGTTGCAAAATTGATTGATAGTAGGGACTACATTTATACGCACTTTCAGCTTGTCATAAAGCTTGATGAGCTAGCGGGGCTAGCAGGTATTTCTAAATATCATTTCTTGCGTTTGTTTAAACAGTGTTTTGGAGAATCACCTCGAGCTATGCAGGAGCGGTGCAGAATGGAACAAGCATTGTCGCTTGCGAAAACTGGGGATCTCTCCTGGACCACAATTGCTCACTCGCTCGGCTATTCGGATTTGGCCGCATTTTCTAATTCATTTAAGCGTTATTGGAACCAATCCCCGTCTGACTACCAACCAGATTAGAACCCTGTTTCAATAAAGCTTTTATCTATTTATTGTGGCTTTGTATTAGGTGGTATGCGGTTCACTGCACCTCTTTGCGCTTTCTTAGTTTTATCTAGCCGCAATTCTCTTAGCTCAGCCCTAGTTTGGATCGTAAACTGTCCTATTTTATCCAATTGGCAATTCAAGGTAATTTTTTGGCAATTTAGGTTAAGAAACCCAGTCCAACATAGGTTTAAATATAGTCAACGGAATAGCGAATTTGGACAAATTTTCCATGATGGCGCAGTCTGATAGACGGACGGAACGGTGAGGAACGATTCGACCTATTAACCCGGCAATTATTAATGTCGGGTTAATAGTAGAGTTTAAGTTGGAAAGAAAATATAACACCAGGGAAACCATGGATGGTTTATCCGTTTTCTAAGTTTCGCTAGGACAAATTTTAATAAAAAAATAACTCAATACTTCAACATAAATATCCGATAAAGAAACTATGTTGTCCGTGTACCGCAATTTAACTAATTAAGTGGACGAGAATAACAATAAATTTAAATCTCGGTACATCTATCGATATATTTCAATTATTTCGAACTTACGAGATTTATTTAATTAACATAAAATTAATCTAGGAGAAACGTAAATGTTTTCTATTTTAAGGCGTTCAATGGTAATCGGTGGTATCGGTTTGAGTTCGCTTCTGGGTTCAGGCTTAGCCTCTGCCGCAACTTACAACGTAATTGAAACGCAAGATATTAACGATGGTAATTGCGTACCTAACAATTACTTAAGTTGTAGCTTAAGGGAGGCGCTTGCCGCGTCAGACGCCACACCCGAAGACGATACAATATATTTATACTGGGGCGACT
>JANQJB010000076.1 GCA_028281865.1 Marinagarivorans sp. | reverse complement strand
TCCTATCTTAACAAGTCTTGGACGGATGAAGAGTTACTATCATCTATTCAAAAACAAATTGCTTGTTGATTGTTTGTCTACCAAAAGGCCCTTTTTAATCTGATGGATTTATTGACTTTTTACGTCGGGCCGAATATCGCATCGTAAAACGTATTTTGGACAATCTATTAATTAAAACTGTATTTTGCGGCTAATGATAAGGCTGCCGGTTGAATACGATGAGCGCCAGCATACTTTCCATTATTCCAGGACCATCGCTTATTTAAGTTTTCATTACTCAGACCCAGAACGTTGTGTAAATCGACCTTTAGTTTTATGTTGGACGACGCCTGATAATGCGCCCCTAAATTTAGATAAATAGATGGCTTGAACGGCCTGTCATCATCTAGTAAATAGTTCTCCAAATCGCCCCCTAAATCAGGATCGCTGGCCGTGAGTGCGAAATTATAGCCTCCAGGCGACCCCCAGTTGATCACAAACGATGCGTTGTAGTTCCATTTGCCAAATTTATTGGTTGTGAACAATTTTGAGGAGTGATTGTTCCAATACGTAAAGTCATTTCCAAGGCCAGTTTCTGCCGTAGAATAGTGGTTAAATGTTGCCCCAGGTATTTTATTAAACTCGAGTAATTTCGTGTAGGAATGTGAAGCTCTAATTGTCGTATTTTGGCACTTCCACTCCCCATCGATTTCAAAGCCGGCGCTTTTTATCTTGCCACCCAATGTTCGATAGAGTTTTTCATGATTAAAGCTAAGCGGTTCCCAGTCATGGTAGAAAACATCGACACCCACCTTAAAGTCTGGCGAAAACAAATGATCGAAAGTCAGTTCGAGTGCTCTTAGTGTCTCAATATCGCTTTTAGGGCTGTTGTTATTCATGTCGATTTTCATATCATTGGAAGCATTCACCCGTACACTGCGTGATGTAATAATTTTGTAAGTATCGTAACGATTGGGTGTGAAGATAAATGACATACGTGGTGAAAACATATTTCGTGTAAATGTATGCTGATCAGCTCGAGCTCCGGCAACGAGCTTAAAGGAATCTGATGTTACCCAATTGATTTCTCCATAAACAGATGGGCTTTTTGTTTCCCACCCTTCGTTCCCACCACCGTGCAGCGCAAGCAATCCATTTTTTTTTCGACCGAGTTCTTCGTAGCGATATTCTGCACCGACAACAGCGATAAAACTATCATTCTTTGTCCATTTATTTTGGATTTTCAAATTGTATTCGTATTCGTTGTAAGAGCGGTCGGTTACACGTTGTTGTTCGGTATTAAAAAAATGACGTTGCAGCCAGAAATTGTCCCAACCTATTGTCACTGTTAAAGTGTTTTTTGTTCCGATGTCATTTTTGTAGGTCGAACTAAAATTCGTATGACCATATCCGGTTTGCTGGTACTGCTTTTCAAAATTGTTTTGATGCTCTCCGCCGTTTACATGTCTTAACCAAATATCGAACCGGCTTGATTTATAGTGCAAATGTCCCTTCCACTTAATATCGTCATCGTAGCCTTCACGGTAATTGCGCCCGTATAATGCGTTGTCTTCTGTGGGGCCATAATTTAGCTGAGTGTTGTTTAGACTGTTAATGAACGTCGTTTCTCGGCCAGAATACATCGGTGCGTGCTCGTGATTAGCGCCTGTCATATCAGCGGCACTAATGTAGGCGAAAATGCCGTTGGAGCCTGAAAAAGAGTGGCCCAACTTTAGTTCCACTGAATTAAATTTTTCCGCGATGCCAACTTTTGTCTGGGCTTCAAAACCATCAAAGCTCGTATGATCAAAAGTAATAATATTGAAAACCATGCCTAACGCACCTGGTCCATGCAAGGCTGAGCCTGGCCCACGCACAACTTCAATGTAGTTAATATCTGATAAGTTAGGAATATCAAGCTCGGAACTCAAGCCGTTGCTGGTTCGCTGTAAAATATTTTTTCCATTGACAAGCCATAATTGCTTGTCATTAGACATTATGCCGCGCGAGCCTATTTGCCAAGGAATTACGCCTTGCAAAATATATTGAAAATTAGGTACAAATATTTCGAGTAAGTCAGTAATTCGTCTTGCGCCTGAATTTTCAATATCTTGGTGTGTAATTATAGTGAGTGAAGATGGAGAGGAGTTGCGCGATGTGGGAGCTAGTGAAGAGGTACTAATATACTCGACTTGTAGTAGTTCCTCTAGCGACATATTCATTATCGTCTGAACACTTAGCGTTGTATCTCCTTCCTCTACCGCTATACAGTAACTCGTTAAAATAGATAACCAAGTGAGTACTAGTAAATGAAAGAACGACAGCGAACAATTCAATTGCATTTGACAAATAGGAATATTTAGGAGTGCCTTAACAAGGTGTAATGTTTAAGTACCACAAAATAATCGGAAAATTGCGGCTCATGTTAACACCATTGCCAATTTTATTGGGGAAAACAATTGATTTTGATTAATGTGTAATCCTTAATTTAGCTGAATAATTATTCGCAGGAATAAATTCTATTTAGCCACATTCAGGTGCGGCATTTTATCATTGATTCTTCTAACATACTAAAAGAGAAAACATATAACTCGCAAAAATTAATTAAAAGGCTTAATGTACGACAAAAGTAATATTTGATTAGAGCTATGTGGTCGAAAAAAATATACACACTATGATGAGTTTTGCGATAAAGGCACATATAAAAAAATACGATAAAACTGTTGGAAAAAGCAGTTGACGCCGACCGTTTTTTTTCTTTCTAGTTCGAGCTATATGATATTGCGGCATGTTTGTATTTTATTTATGCTATTTTCATGAAAATGTAGTACTAATACCAATTAAATGAAGAGAGTTGTTTGGAGCTTTTGCCAAATTCTTCTCTCGTTCTGAATGATTTGGTGCAGTAGATTAAGCAATGGAAAGATAGGAAATAGAGAGTCTGGCGCCAAATTATACACATTTTATATTGTGAAAAAGCGTGCCTTTGCCCAGCATTGCCAGTGCCTTGATTTTAATATAGTCTCTTATACCAGATTTGTAATGTATGCATTAATTATCTTTTGTGGGACATTGCTGCAGTATTGGTTTTTGTGCACCGCTTGGACACTTTTGTTTCTTTCAAATTTTAATTGGTATCAATCCTCAACAACTTTTCCTCGATATATACGTTTGGCTTTTTTGCGCTGTCCGTCCTTGTTAACTTTGCTACCGGCCAGTGTTTTTAAAATCGGTGGTTCCTCATTTGTCTCAAGATTATCCATTTCGATTTCTTTACCGCGATAGATTTTAACTTTTTTTCGTGGTTTGTTTTTTTGTGTTTTATTTGTCTGAGAAACCTGGGGGGAAATTAAACCAATAGATTCGCTGCCCATCTGCAGTAAAACTTCTTTAATCAACGCTTGGACAATTACATCATCTGTTGTTTTGTATAAACCAATAAATTCTATATCGAGTTGTGGGTTGCTCAATTTAATATTGTCACGGAATTGCGGTGGAACTTTTTTCCGTATTTCAAATACCAATGCAATTACAGATTTGGTGTATTTCATCGTCTTTCTTATTTATCCGGTATCTTCGTCGTCTATTAGGCAAAAAAAATACCAGTTCGCCTAATGGTCATTGCAAGTGCGCTTTTTACTTAATTAAAGGTTAAGGCCTTGAATTACGCATTATTGTGCTATTAACCCGGCATACGTAAATGACAGGTTAATAGAAAATCTGAGTATAAGTTGGCTCGGTGCACCAGATTAATTCAAAAGGCACTTAGCTTAGGTCTCAGCCATTTTTTGCTCTTGTGCTCTGCTTCCTGAAGCAACTGTTTTTTGAGGTGACTCAATGAACGTATGGTCAGCCTTGTTCGTAAACAAGCGTTTAAATCATCTGTGAAGGTGGCTGATTTAAGGCGACGCTAGTCGCAAATGAAGTAAGCTGCGAGCGACAAGCGTTTAATCAATAAGTCGGTAACGTTGAGCGCGACTCCAGTGCAGGAAATAACAGCCATTACCTCAGGCAAGAACAGGAGTCAAAGGTTTTATAACTTGGTAGGTGCTAAAACCTTCGTAAGGGTATATCACTATAAGGGCGTACCGTTATATGGGTGTACCGCTGCTACCAAGAAGCTCTTCGAATATCACTTATCATGAAATTTTTATTTTACGTTTTTGTGATGTTACAGTACAAGTCTCTAATCAAATCATTTAACAGGCCCTAGGATTGGTTGTGGAAGCTAAGTTTGTTCACCTGCGTTTGCGTACAGAATTTTCTCTATTAGATAGCATTATTCGCGTTAAACCTCTTATCAGTCGTCTGAGTGATTCTGGTGCGGTGGCGTGCGCTGTTTCAGACTTGGTGAATTACTTTGGTTTGATCAAATTCTACAAAGCTGCACAATCCGCCGGGATAAAGCCGATTTGCGGTTGCGACTTTGTCGTGCGCCCCGGCGGCGACGAGGAGCAAAATACGCTTGTCACCGCGTTGGCGATGGATAATGTTGGCTATAAAAACATTGTTGCTCTTATCTCGCTAGCTTATCAGCAAGGTCAGCATCATGGGCAACCTTTAATCAATCGCCAATGGTTAAGTGAATATGGTCAAGGTGTCATTATTTTGTCCGGTGCCCGTGAAGGTGACGTGGGGCAAGCACTAATAGCTGGTAAAACTGCTGAGGCAAAAGCTCTTGCCGAAGCCTGGATGCGGGATTTTCCCGACCGTTTTTACTTGGAGTTACAGCGCACCAGCCGGGAAAACGAAGAGCGTTATTTGCATGCGGCAATCGAACTGGCCGGTGAGATTGGTTGCCCGGTGGTGGCGACCAATGATGTTCGTTTTCTTGAAGCCTCTCAATTTGAAGTTCACGAGGCGCGCGTTTGTATTGGTGAAGGTCGAGCGCTCGATGATCCGCGTCGAGAGCGACGCTACAGCGACCAACAATATTTGCGCAGTGAGCAGGAAATGCTTGGGCTGTTTGAGGACGTGCCGGAGGCTCTCAGTAACACTGTCGAAATCGCTAAACGCTGTAATGTGGATATACAGCTTGGGAAATACTCTCTGCCCGAATACCCAATTCCAGAAGGGTTAACTGAAAATGAGTTTTTTGCTCAAATTTCGTTGCAGGGATTAAATCGGCGTCTAGAGAAAATTCTCGATAAAAATTCCGCTGATTACCAAGAGAAGTACGCTCTATATCGCGAACGCTTGCAGTTTGAAATCGATATTATTTTGCAGATGGGCTTTCCCGGATACTTCTTAATCGTAATGGACTTTATTCAATGGGCAAAAAAACACGATATTCCCGTCGGGCCGGGTAGAGGGTCGGGTGCGGGCTCGCTGGTCGCCTATTCGCTCGATATTACCGATCTCGACCCCTTGCAATACGATTTGCTTTTCGAACGCTTCCTCAACCCTGAACGTGTTTCTATGCCGGATTTTGACGTAGATTTTTGCATGGACAAGCGCGATCAAGTGATTGAGTACGTTGCGGAAAATTATGGGCGTGATGCCGTATCGCAAATTATCACCTTTGGTACGATGGCCGCGAAAGCCGTGGTGCGCGACGTGGCGCGGGCACAGGGAAAGTCTTATGGCCTTGCCGATAAGCTGTCGAAAATGATTCCTCCCGATGTGGGTATGACCCTTAATAAAGCTTTTGAGCAGGAGGAAATACTGCGCGAGTTTCTGCAAGGTGATTCCGAAGGGCAGGAAATTTGGGATATGGCGCTGGAGTTGGAAGGTGTGACACGCAACGTCGGCAAGCACGCCGGTGGCGTTGTTATTGCGCCAACCAAGCTAACCGATTTCGCGCCACTTTATTGCGATGAAAGTGGTGGCGGATTAGTCACGCAATTTGACAAGAACGATGTTGAAGATGCCGGGCTGGTTAAATTCGATTTTTTGGGTTTACGCACGTTAACCATAATCGACTGGGCCAAACAAATGATCGACAAGTGTCTGCTTGCCGAAGGGAATCCTCCGCTCGACATAATGGCGATTGATTTAAACGACAAGGCAACGTTTGATATGTTGCGCAAGGCCGAAACCACGGCTGTTTTCCAACTTGAATCGAGGGGTATGAAAGACCTTATAAAACGTCTGCAACCCGATAATTTGGAAGATATGATTGCATTGGTGGCACTGTTTCGGCCAGGACCCTTGCAATCGGGTATGGTGGACGACTTTATTAATCGTAAACACGGCCGCGCAGAGGTGGCTTACCCCGATGCAAAATATCAACACGAATTACTTAAACCCATTCTAGAACCGACTTACGGTGTTATCGTTTATCAAGAGCAGGTGATGCAAATCGCCCAAGTTCTAGCGGGCTATACGCTCGGTGGTGCCGATTTGTTGCGCCGGGCAATGGGAAAGAAAAAACCGGAGGAAATGGCAAAGCAGCGCAGTATTTTTGAGGGCGGGGCGAAACAAAATGGCATTGACCCCGATCTCGCGATGAAAATATTCGATCTGGTTGAAAAATTTGCCGGTTACGGGTTTAACAAATCGCATTCCGCAGCTTACGCCTTAGTTTCTTATCAGACTGCATGGTTAAAAGCGCACTATCCCTCGCAGTTTATGGCGGCAACAATTTCCTCTGATATGGATAAAACGGACAAGGTAGTGACCTTTATTGAGGAAGTGCGCAACATGGGCATAAAACTTTTACCGCCCGATGTGAATATGGGTGAGTTTCCGTTTACGGTCGACGACCAAGACAATATTATTTACGGCTTGGGCGCCATTAAAGGCTTGGGTGAGGGCCCCGTCGAAAATATTATGGAAGCGAGAAAAGACGGTCCATTTCGTGACCTATTTGATTTTTGCGCGCGTGTTGACCCGCGAAAAATTAATAAACGTGCACTCGAAGCCCTCGTGCGCAGCGGCGCAATGGACAAACTCGGTCCGGAAGTTGAAATTGATTACGATCGCAGCGTGATGTGGGCTGCATTGTCAGAGGCGGTTCAGGCTGCTGAGCAAAAAAATGCTAATGCCAACGCGGGTATAAGCGACTTATTTGGCGAGGTCGTACCGGAAAATAATAATCGCGCGGATACCTACGCGGAATTTCGCCAGTGCCGTCGATGGACGATGAAAGAGCGTTTAAATGCTGAAAAAGAAACTCTTGGATTATATTTAACAGGTCACCCAATTGATGAATATGATGAAGAGCTGCGTCACTTGGTCTCTTCTCGAATTGCCAATTTACGACCGGGAAAAGAAAAACAAACCATTATTGGATTAGTCGTAGCTTTTCGAGTGATGAAAACCAAACGCGGCGATTCAATGGCAATCGTTTCGCTTGACGACCGGACAGGGCGCATCGAAATTGCGATATTCTCAGATGTATATAATGAAACGCGCAATTTTTTAGTTAAAGATGCACTATTGGCTGTCGAAGGGCAGGTGAGCTACGACGAGTATCGCGGTGGCTTGAAAATGCGCGCCGATGCTGTGAATAGTTTTGAGAACGCACGCCAAAATCGTGTCAAACAAATAAAAATTAATTGGCGTGGTATAGAACTTCCTAACGATTATATCGGTAAGTTACACGAGACACTCAACCCCTATGTCGGAGGAAATTGCCCCGTCGCACTCAATTATGCTCAGCACGACTGGGAAACGGAATTGCTCTTGGGCGATGTGTGGAGAGTCAAACCAACCGAGGAACTATTGCAGAATTTGCGGGGTTTGTATGGGTCGCAAGCGGTTAGCGTGGTTTATGATTAACGGCTTATAATTTCGTTTTTTAAAATATTATCGCTCGGTTTCTCTGCAGAGCTACGTGTGATTTCGCAAATAAACATTATTTGGATATCGTACCTCATTAAGTCTAAAACACAAGGATATTGTTTAAACTCAATCATAGCGCTCTACCTGCACTTTTTATTACGGACATTCTATCTGCAATCCATTTAAGATTAAATACTAGCTGATGAATTGGCATTTTTTCCGTGACCGTCAGAAAGTAGTGCCCCTTCTTTTTGGGATCTAGGTCTTCTACAAATTTCATTTTGCTTGCAAGGTCGCTTTTTTCGAAGACCCAATGCACATCGATAGCTGCTCAGTTCTACTTTTCAAAGCCAGAAGAAGCTTAAAATTAGCACGGAGCCCTTGGTGGGTGAGGGTATACGTTTGCAGTGAATAGCGCCAGGATAGGCGAGGGACCGTGCCATGGATGGCACAATTGAACGAAAAACGTATACCCTCACCCACCAAGGGCGGACTTGTATCAGAGATAGAATTGCGTTGCACAGAGGTCGTAAAACTTGCATGTACTAGCTCAAACTATTACCACAAATCACCCTCCTTAGGTAATTTATCCTTAGCCTGCCTCTCCAAGGCCGCCATTTCTGTCTCATGTCCTTTATCACCGTTCTTTTTCATCCAACGCTTTAATTCTTTTTTTAATTTTTTCATTGTCTTGGCGTACTTAGGATCGTTGGCTAAATTATTAAGCTCCATTGGGTCGGCTTCGCGATCGTAAAGCTCAAACTCTGGGTGCTTGATATAACGAAGAAAAAGTTTATTCGCCTCAACATCATGCCAAGCTTTGTGACGCCAAGAATTGAAAAATCCATCGCCATAACGGGTAAGGTGTTGTTCAAATAACATGTCGGGGTGGAGGTTGTGAATGAAGGTAAAGCGATCATCGCGAATTGTGCGCACACCAAAATATTCGCCACCCCACGGCTCGCCGCGCAAGGTGTGCATTGAGAAAGTATAGGGCTTACTTTTTTGGCTATTGGTTAATAGGTTTTCTTTAAAACTCACGCCGTCAATTGCTTTAGCGATTTTGCCATCGGCCATATCAAGAAACGTCGGCAGAAAGTCAGTATACTCGACGATGGCATTATTGGTTACACCCGCGGGAATTTTGTTGGGCCAACGAGCGACAAAACCAGTGTGAACGCCTGATTCATAAGTAGTCCACTTGGCATACGGAAAACTCGCGCCTTGCTCACTGGTATAAAATACAGCGGAGTTGTCGTATTTTTTATGTTTCTTTAAGAGCTTAATTACTTCCCCAAATTCCCAATCTTGGTAGGTTACTTCGCCTAAATAATTAGCATAGGCAGTGCGTGTTTCAGGAGTGTCGACCCAATTTTTAGGCAATTTCAGATCTGGGCCAGAATAAGTTTTACCGGTTGTTTTTGTCCAGGGAAAGTGGGGCTCAGGTGTTGCAACAAAAAGAAAAAAGGGTTGGTCGCCGACGCTAGTCAAAAATTTATCGGCAGCCTCGAAATCCATTTTTTTATCTTTCGTCAAATATTCAAAAGGGTATTGCTTTTCCGGATAAAAATGACGTTTACCAACAATGCCTACGCGGTAGCCCAACTCTTTAAAGTACTGTGGCAGTGTTTTGACGTGCTTATAAATATAAGCTGTTTGAGGGTAGGCGCCGTTTCGAACTGGCCACATGCCGGTTAATAAATTTTGGCGTGTAGGGCTACATACAGCTGTAGCTTGATAGGCGCGACTAAACTTCATACCTTCCTTAGCAAATTGGTCTAAGTTCGGTGTCTCGGCTTGCCCGCCATAGGTTCCTAAATCCGTATAAGTAAGATCGTCGGCCATAAACAGCACAATATTAGGTTTAGCGATGGCCTGCGTGGTCAAGAGCAAGAGAATGATTAAGTAGGGCGTTATTTTCATTATGGGGTTTCCGTTATTGGTGAATTTGGCATATTGCGCTTTTGACTATAGCTGTGGTGGGTTATTTTGTTTGCGAGAGTGTAATGTAAGTGATCGGCGAATCACAATATGAATATGAGAAGAGGTTTGCAGAAATAATTGTGTAAGGAGTGGGTCAACTAAGGGGGGAAGTTGATAAAACGGACGAAAGTGATTGGTGGCATCGATTAATTAGATTGGGGTCTAAACGACCCCTTGTTACGCGGCTACGCAGACAGCACTAAGCAGACATCTTTTTTCGATGTATAGCTATAAAAAAACCAAAGATTACCATGCATGCTAACCAATACAAATTAATCGAACCCGCACCGCGGATATCACCGATATTGGATTCGAGCTGCACGGTTTTGAATTGGTTTTGAACAAAGATCTTGTCTTCCCCGGTGGCGTTAAGGTTTTCTGCTTTCCAAATATTTTCTTGATTAATAACGGGGGGAGAGTCGTAGTATGTCGGCGGAAGACCAATTCCTTCCATAATCACTTCGCCGTCGCGCCCGGTACCTTTGCCCAACGTAAAGGTCCATTCCGATTTTGACGGTGCTAGAACTAAATTACATTTAACATCGAGCAGTGCCTCGCGTTCAAGAGGTTGCTCTGCAAGATCGGCTTTAAATTTAAACAAGGGATCTTTCGTCATTTCTCCTGGAGACAGCACCGTGTAGAGTCGAGTGAGATAAGGGTAGTCACTAAATAACGCAAGTGAATCTTCGAGGTATTGAATTGTTTCTGTTTCAATCAGCTGTGTAATTTTAGTTCGCAATGGCGATAGTTCTTCTTCTTTAAATTGCGAGAAATAAGAGCGACTCACAAAAGATGAAGAGACATTTATTAGTGGCTCCGGTTCATCCGATTGCGCTTCGCGCACGATGCGCGTGAGTTCTTGTCGGCTAATTGGAGATTGGTTATAAAGTTGAAAAAACCAAGTGTCGCTGTTTTCTATATTTTCGTTACTTTGCAAAAAACTAACGATATTTTCGTTAGAAGGAAGCTGCTCAATAAGTGCTATATCATTGCCCGCGTATTCTGTAATAAAACCTTGGCCCTCAGCTTCATCAATTGCATCTGGAATAATACTCTGGTAGCTGAGGTAAGCAGTGCGGGCGCCGTTAAACCAGTCAATTCTTGTGTAATTAGGCTCAACATGATAAAAATTTTCGGCCACAGCTCTGCTTTCACCGATAAGCCAAACCAGAATATCCATATCCTCTTCTGCTGCTACCGCGGTCAGTTTTAATGGAATCATTGGCTGTGACCCTTCGTATTCCAAGATAATAGGTCGTATGTCGCCAACGTCGGCACTGGAGCGAAGTTTTAACGCCAAAAAGTTCATATTGGCTTCTATATAATGTTCTATAAGTTCTTCGCCTTCGATTGATAAGTCATAGCCGTTGTCGCGTAACCAGCTTGCCATGGCTTGTGGATTTTGGCTCGACACGATTTCCGACTTATAGGGGCCGACATCCTCGGAAGCTACGACTACGACAGGGTTTTGGGGTGATTCGTTTGGGGCACCGTGACCTGGTTGGTCAGCTCCGCGCAACGCTCGATGTCTTTCCCTCGG
>JANQJB010000031.1 GCA_028281865.1 Marinagarivorans sp. | reverse complement strand
ACCTAACACAAGACGCCAATACAGCACCTTTTACTTATCATCACAGTACAGCCTCAGGTTTTAGTGGCGAGGCTCCGTTTGAGTTCAAACATCGAATTATCTATAGTGACAGGGATGAAGCACACGAGAAAGAAATTAGAACGAACCCGAGCCAATATATAAAATGCGATACCGGTGATGGTGGCACAACCTCGGGCAGTGACGTTGCCTACACTTACGCTTACCCTGGTATCTACGAAAATACCTGCACAGTCACCGACCCGCTCGGAGCGCGCAGTCAGTTTTCTGTAACGGTCAATGTCTTTGAAAAAATTGTTGCACCGCTGCCTGTCATCAGCCACACACCATCTAAAGATAAGAGCTTGACCATTGAATTTGGTGCGGGCAATTCAATGCCAGGCACCTTAGCTTATATCGATAATTATCTCTGGGATTTTGGTGATGGCGATACGAGCGAGCATCCATTTCCGACAAAAACCTATGATAAACCAGGAAGTTATCAGGTGAGCTTAACGGTGAGCGATCGTAACGGAAAATCAGCGACGACGCAGAGTGAAATACTGGTGGATTGAGCCGGCTATTCCAACGGAGATACATTTTGTTATTCAACGACTAAAACGGAGCGGCCTTTTCTTTTTCGACCGAGCGACGGTTTAGTTCTAAGACCTCGGTAGACGCACAGTGAAGTGCTAATGCTGCGCGCAGGAGCAGCCACTCATTTACCTGTATATACCTTGCTATTACATGGGCACGCTTTGTTAAACGAGTCAAAACTCTAGCGAAAACAAAACTATTTCTACGCCTCCAAAAATGCCAATTACGCACCAATCATCCTGTCAATTTAAGGTAAATTTTTGTCTATTTAGGTAAAGAAAAGCCTAATAAATCCGCGTTTAATTCACTCTATGGAAGGAGCTTGCTTCTAAGTCAGGGATCGTGCCGCTAACTGAATCTGGGTACACCTAGCACGAGCCAAAAAGTCAAAGTGGCACTGTAAAGCCATGGTGATTCCCTACTTGGGAAAAAGCATCCTTACATCCTCAATTACTTAAACAGGGATTTTCATTGTTTATGGAAATTAAAAAATGAATTGTTTACTTAATACCCGCTATTTTCATTTCGGCTTTTAAATATACTTCGTAGTTTCTACTTAAAAATGGGAGAAAATAAAATGATAAAAAAATTAAAACGTTTGCTTATTCTAACTTTATTGAGTGTAGGCCAATTTTCGATTGCCGGATTTTCTTTTGGTGCTACCTATTTTGTATTCGAATTCCAAGATATTAACGACGGCTTATGTGAGCCCCTCGACATTATGAATTGGTGTAGTTTACGCGAAGCCTTGCAGAAAGCCGACCAGACACCAGAAGACGATGCACTTTTTATATATTCAGGGGCTGACTATGTTGTGAATTCTGCGTTGCATGTTAATTCAAACGTAACAATTATGGGTTTGTCGGAACCAGGTCAAACGCGTGTAACAATTAACAGTAGTGTTGACGATCGTATTTTCAAAATTGCTGCTGGAGAAGCGAATTTCCATAACTTTACGATCACGGGTGCAAATACTAACCAGGCGGGAGCAGGTGTTCGCGTTGAAAAAAATGCCGATTTGATTCTGCACAATGTTCATATAACACATAATAGCTATTCGGGCCCGGGCGTTGGTGGTGCCGGAATATATAACATTGGGTATTTAGAGGCCAATGATAGCCTTATTAGTGACAATGAAGCTACAACGACCAATGTGTTACGCACGACAAGAGGAGGAGGTATTCTAAATGAAGGCATCGCAACTTTGCGAAACACCTTTGTGACTGATAACAAGGCTATGATTGGTGGTGGTATTTACAATCATTATGGCGACCGCTGGGACGATCATGCGGCGTCTTTGAGTTTGGATGATTGTACGATTGTTGGTAATCAGGCTTTGGCAGCTGGTGGCGGGATTTTTAGTGAGGGTGGTTATAATTATGTTGTAGACACCAATATTCAAAATAACTTTTTATCGCAAAACGGCTTTTCAGTTTCGGTTTCCAACATGAAGGTTCAAGGCGGAGGAGGGATTTACGCGGGTGGCGGAGAGCTAAGCGACCTCTCAGCGTTTGTAAATGCAATGGATCCTAGCGAAGCTGAACTTCCTACAAATTGCACGGATTCCTGCCATGCGAATGGTGTTGATTTGCAAAACGTCGGTGATTACACCCTCGAAGGCTTAACGCATAAAATATATTATACGATGCCACCCACTTTCATTCGCGAACGCTGCGATGATCCGCAGAAATATTCTTGCGCTGCAAAAGCTGCTCTTGCATTACTCCCTGCGGGAGGAGGTGGATGGATTACGCCTTATCGTGATTTCTATGTTATTCGCGGCGATATTTCGGGTAATATAAATTACAATGTTGGGTTTCCGGACCCTGATAATTGTTTTACCGTGGGTCGTATCCTTTGGAGTTCTCCTGATACCGTGTGGTCGAACTTTGGCAATAGTAATTGCGAGATTGTGCAGGACTGAGGAAATAACCTTAAAAATCTCGTGTATAACTCTCGCATATAACTATAGAACTGCGCGCCAGGGAAGGTACGTATACTTCTACCAAAATATATAACTTTTGTGCTTAATTAAATATTTAAGGCACGGTTAATTTATAAGCCAAGACATTGCTAGAGGCTCTTTACTCTCTTCTGTAATACGAAGAGCCCAGCCTTTAGCTCCCCAGTCGCCCAATACATAACGTGTTAATACAGATCCGTCCTTTTCAAATTGATGAGTATTAGGACGATGGGTGTGACCGTGAATTAAGATGTTGGAATCCTTCTCTAATAAAGCCCGCTCAACTTCTATTTGATTTACATCCATAATATCTTCAGCTTTTATTGCGCTCATTGACTTGCTTTTGGCGCGAAGTTCCTGAGCCATTAAACGCCGTTGCGCAAGTGGCAGTGCAAGAATTTGTTGCTGCCATTCGGGCGAACGAACCATAGCGCGAAATTGCATATATTCTGTATCATCCGTGCATAACGAATCGCCGTGCATAAGCAAATAATGCTCGCCGTAAATTTCTGCCAAGGTCCCTTCGTGGAGTAACTCAAAGCCGGTCTCGTCACTAAACTGTTTGCCTATTAAAAAATCACGATTACCGTGCATAAAATAACAGTGGGTATCGCTGCTGGAATATGCTTTAAGTTTTGCCTTGATTCGATAGGCGAAATCACTGTCGTCGTCGTCACCGATCCAAGCATCGAAAAAGTCACCCAGTATGTATAGCGCATCAGCGTTTTTTGCTTCTCCGTCGAGAAAAGCAAAAAACGCGTCAACAAGTTGTGGCTGAGCTTCCGAGAGGTGAAGGTCAGAAATAAAATAGCTTGAGCCCATTAAGCTTCAGCAACGGTGGCTTTTTCGATAATGACGGGCTCTGCAGGCACGTCGCTATGACCCATCGTTGAGGTAGTATCCACGCCTTTGATTTTATTTACGACGTCCATACCGTCGACGACCTTACCAAATACACAGTAGCCCCAGCCCTGTGTGTTCTTGCCACTATGGTTTAAAAAGTCGTTGTCTTTGACATTGATGAAAAATTGAGCGGTAGCACTGTGAGGATCTTGGGTTCTCGCCATGGCGATCGTACCGGTATCATTGCTCAAACCATTGTCGGCTTCGTTTTCAATGGGTTCTCCAGTGGCTTTTTGTTCCATATCTGCAGTAAAGCCTCCACCTTGAATCATAAAACCATCGATCACTCGGTGAAAAATAGTGCCATCATAAAAGCCATCTTCCACATATTTTTTGAAGTTTTCTGCAGTTTTTGGGGCTTTTTCGAAGTCAAGTTCAAGTTGTATTGCACCGAAGTTGGTTTGCAAGGTGATCATAGAGGCTCCAAACAAGATTAAGTGAGTGTTTGGCACGATTGCATCGCCCAAACTTGAAATAGGCGGCTATAATACGCGCTTCGCAACGCCAGGTGAACCTGTGAACTGGCTCAAAAGCGGTTTGGGGGCACTTACAAGTCTATTGACCCTCTAAATGTACTACCGGTTAACGAATACAAACATGACAGCAGAATCCAAACCACTGCATTTTTTGCAACAGCTTGTTAAAGCTGATCTTGAAGCGGGTAAATACCCAAAAATAGTGACTCGATTCCCGCCGGAGCCGAATGGTTTCCTGCACATTGGTCACGCAAAATCAATTTGGCTCAATTTTGGACTGGCTGAGCAATTTGGCGGGGTTTGCAATTTACGTTTTGACGATACAAATCCTGCTAAAGAAGACCAGCTCTATGTCGACGCAATTAAACACGACGTTAGCTGGTTAGGATTTAAATGGGCTGGTGAGATAAAGTATGCTTCGAGTTATTTTCAACAGCTTTACGAATGGGCGCTGCATTTAATTCGCGAGGGTGATGCGTACGTTTGTGATTTGTCTGCAGAAGAGGCACGCGAGTACCGCGGGACTTTAACTGAGCCCGGAAAAAACTCGCCCTATCGAGAGCGCACTATAGAAGAAAATATGGTTTTATTTGAAAAAATGCGCGCAGGCGAATTTGACGATGGTGCTTCCGTACTGCGAGCGAAAATTGATATGAGCCACGGTAATATCAATATGCGCGACCCAATTTTGTATCGCATACGCAAGCAATCACACCATCAAACCGGCGATACTTGGTGTATATACCCTACTTATGATTTTGCTCATGGTCAGGAAGACGCGATTGAGGGTGTTACGCACTCTATCTGTACTTTGGAGTTTGCTGACCATCGACCGTTATACGATTGGCTTATTGAAAAGTTACCGGTGCCGTCTGTTCCCAGACAATACGAGTTTGCGCGTATGAACGTCAATTATACGGTCACGTCCAAGCGTAAACTAAAGCAACTCGTCGACGAAGGGCATGTCGATGGCTGGGACGATCCTCGCATGCCGACGCTCGCGGGTTTACGTCGTGCCGGTTATACGCCAGAGTCCATTCGCAAGTTTTGTGATATGACGGGCGTGACAAAGGCGAATAACCTGGTTGATGTCGCGATGTTAGAGCATGCCATTCGTGACGATTTAGATAAAAATGCACCGCGTGCTATGTGTGTGTTGCACCCGTTAAAAGTCGTTTTAACGAATTACCCGGAAGAAAAGACTGAGCTACTAGAAGCGCCTGGGCATCCTAATCGTGAAGATATTGCAGCGAGGAGTTTACCTTTTGGGCGGGAAATTTATATCGATCAAGATGATTTTCGTGTAGAGGCCAACAAAAAATACAAACGTTTAGTGTTAGGCAAGCGTGTTCGTTTACGCAACGCTTATGTTATCGAAGCGCATGATTATCTACAGAATGATAGTGGTGAAATTATCGAAGTTCACGCAACGGTAGTTGAAAATACCTTAGGAAAAAATCCGGAAGATGGCAACAAGCCGAAGGGCGTTATTCACTGGGTAGCCGCCCATGATTGCGTTGACTGTGAAGTACGTTTGTATGATAGGCTCTTTAACGACCCGCAGCCAGATGCGGGAGATAAGAATTTTCTCGATGCGCTGAATTCTGAGAGCCTGACGATACTAAAAAACTGTAAAGCCGAGCTTGGGTTGCAAAAATCTAAGCCGACGGAGCCTTATCAATTTGAACGCGAAGGCTATTTTTGTCTGGATAGTCAAGCCAATACACTTGTTTTTAATCGCACAATTGGCTTGCGTGATAGTTGGGCTAAAATTAAGGATACATAATTTTATTATATTAATTCATCAATTATTGATGCACTTAAATACTTATTGAAGTAAATAAAATGACAGCGTTAAAAGTTTATAATACTCAATCTCGTCAAAAAGAAACGTTTAAACCTATCGATCCTGAACGCATCACGATGTATGTGTGTGGGCCGACAGTTTACAATTTTATTCACATTGGCAATGCGCGTCCTGCAGTCGTATTTGATGTGTTATTTCGTGTGTTAAAAACGCTATATAGTAATGTCGTTTACGCGAGGAACATCACTGATATCGATGATAAGATTATCAAGGCAGCAGCAGAGAATAATGAGGCTATTAGCGAAGTATCGCAGCGTTTCGCCGCCGAATACGAAAAAGATATGCAGTCTTTGTTAGTTCAGCGTCCTAGCATAGTGCCTTATGCAACTGATCATGTGGGCGATATGATTGCTATGATTCAAACGCTGATCGATAGGGGGCATGCTTATGTTGCTGAGGGGCACGTGCTATTTGACGTAAAAAATATGGAGAATTTTGGCGCACTATCTAATCGTTCACTTGAGGATATGCTTGAGGGAGCGCGCGTGGAAGTTGCGCCGTACAAAAAATATGCGGGCGATTTTGTTCTTTGGAAACCTTCACAAGCAGATATACCGGGTTGGGATAGTCCGTGGGGTAGGGGGCGTCCTGGTTGGCATATCGAATGTTCTGCGATGGTAGAAAAACACTTGGGCGATACTATTGATATCCATGGTGGTGGCCGTGACTTAATATTCCCACACCACGAAAACGAAATGGCGCAAAGCTGCTGTGCCCACGGTGGTAAGGAGTATGTGAGGTACTGGATGCATAACGGCTATATCAACATGGACGGCGAAAAAATGTCGAAGTCGTTGGGGAATATCAAGACCGTGCGCGGCTTGTTGGAAAAATACAGCGGTGAGGTATTACGCTTTGCGCTTTTGTCTGCGCAATATCGTTCAGAATTGGATTTTTCGACGCAGCTGCTTGAACAGTCGAAAGCGAGTTTAGACTCCTTATACGGTGCGTTGCGAAAGCACAAGCACATAAGGCCTGAAGTTGTCGACGTTAAAACGACAAAATCCTACGAAGCACTTTTGGATGACCTCAACACACCTATTGCTCTGAGTCATATGCACTCTATTGCGCACGAGTTGAATAAAGATCAGGAGGGGGCAGCTCTTGCACGTTTAAAAGGCGAATTGCTTTCAATCGGTGAGTTAATGGGGGTATTGCAGCAAGAGCCCGATCAGTGGTTCCAGGCTGGTTTGCCAGACAGCGGGCTCGACGCGGCTAAAATAGAGGCATTGATTGAAGAACGCAATCAGGCGAAAAAAGATAAAAACTACGCGCGCGCGGATGAAATTCGAAACGATTTGAAAGATCAGGGTATCGCGTTAGAAGATTCTCGAGATGGAACAACCTGGCGCAAAGAAAGTTAAGCGATATTTAAATTATTTAATGCTGGTTTAGTTTGGCATAAACTGTAGAATTATTGCGATAATTCCAAGCAATACAGCAATAAATATCGGAAAGCGCATGGATTTGCTACCCGAGCGAATTTCTTGCATTTCGTGAGTCAAGGTATTCATTTTAAGGCCAAGTTTTTCGCTATACATTGGCAAAGACGACTCAGTGTTGAATTCAAAAAGTGCTTGCGCCGCTTTTTTACCACTCGAAATACCAGCCTCTTTACCCGCCTTTTCCGCTACCCGGATCAGTTCTTCACGCATTTCCTCGTCTAATGATGCAGGTAAAGGTACAGTCGGCTGCTGGTTAAATGCTTCCTTTATTGCAAATTGCGCAATATCGCTAATATCTGAATCACTAATACCATTTTTTTGCACCACTAATGACTCTTTAATAGAATTTATTTTTTTATCGATTAAAGATTCGATTTGGTCCATGAAAGGTTCAATACTGGGTTCCTTCTCTGGGGTCGTTTTTTTGGCAACAGCATCGTCAACCGCTGTTTGTAATTTAAAGTCGAGCTGAGACTCGATTTCCGACATCGCCACTTCCATATTAATTGGGGCGGGTTGCGATGTAGACTCATGTTTTTCGGTTTCTTTAACCGGAGTATTTATCAGACTGTCTAAATTTTTTATAACGTGGCTTTGTTTAGTAATAATACTTTCTTGATCTGATACTTTATTTTCTAAATTTAAATACAATTGCTCTCTATCAGATATATTTGATTCGAGAGCTTCGAATTGCTTCGTCTGATCGCATATATTTTTATTTTGCTCTTTTAACCGTACTTTCAATTCTGATATCTTTTTGTCCTGGGTTGCGATAATTTCGTTTTGTTCGGTTAAGATTTCTTTGAAGATATTGATTGATTTAAGCTGATCGGAAATAACGTCTTCATGGTTGTTTACGGTTTGTTCCGTTGCAGATTGTTGTTTGGCAAGCGAATCTATTAGTGAGAAATTATTACTTGTCCGAATAGATACAGGTTCTATCGAATCGCTCAGCTGTTTTGATATTTCCTTGGAAAGTGCCGATTTATCAATATTGATCGACTTTTCAAGCTTTTTTAGATTCTCCCGCATCTGTTTAAGATGTTGCTCTTGTTCAGCAGCGACAGCGGACAAAAATTTTACCTGCGACTTTAATGCATTTATTTGCTTATTATTCGAGCTTTCTTGTTGGTCTTGGCGTTTGGATACCTTCGCTTTAACGACAGGTTTAGTAGGCGCAGAGCTGTTTTTAACGAATTTCTCCGATGAATTTCCGTTATTTACAGTCAGGGTATTATTTAATACCGCTGTTATTTTATCGTCCATTGCTGGCTTTTTCAGCGTATCTGCGGCACCAAATGAGATGGCTTGGCTGGCGTAATTGGGTTCTTCTCGGCTGGTACACATAATAATAGGTACATCGTGTGTACGAGGGTTTTGTTTGATGGACTTTAATGCTTCGAAGCCATTCATATCAGGCATCAAATAGTCCATGAAAACAATGTCAACCGAAGTGTTGTTCAAAAATTTAATTGCATCTTGCCCAGATTCAACAACAGCTACGTCGAGCCCATATTTCTGCAATTGCTTACGCAGCGATAGGCGAGCGAGCTTGGAATCATCAACAACTAAGGCTTTCTGCGACGCCACAATTGAACCTTGAAAGACGGTAGAACGAAAGGCACTGATTGTGCCAGCGAAACCGCTATTTTTCTAGTATTAATAGGTAATTATTAGCGCGGCAAAAAGTCAGATTCACAATAGCCGGCGCTAATCTAGAGCACCAAATACCAGTTTATATTTCATTGCTTGCTACTTAGTATTTGGTATGGCTTTAAATTTCATTTGGGTCGGTTTAGCTTACGTTTCGTTTATCCGAAGATTGACCCCTCGGACACAACTGTTGCTTTTGTGATGGTTTGATTGATAATGCTCAATAGTGAGCGAAATTGAAGTTTAACTGAATCTCACTGCTCTGTTTTGTGATTAAAAAATGATCGATATGTTTTTTGTTCGGTTGCTTGTGAAATTTAGAATACTCAGTCCGTGATACGAGGGTGTTGATGTTTAAGTATTGGCAAAATAGTGGTAAAGGCGAAAAGAGGGCGGAAAAACCGGTATTTAGGTGTTTTGCGCTATTGGTGTCATCTTTTGTGCTTGTGGCATGTTCAAAACCGCTAAAAACCGAGATTCCCAAAACTAACGATATGGGTGTAAGCAGCGAACAAAAACCCAATATCGTGTGGGTTATTTCTGACGATCAGGCGTTTGGCGATTTTGGGTTTATGGGCCACCCGATCATAAAAACCCCCAATATTGATAAACTCGCGTCGCAGTCGCTTCTATATAAAAACGGCTATGTACCCACTAGCTTATGTCGCGCTTCCTTGATGACCTTGCTGACCGGTAAATACACTTACCAACATAAAATCACCTTTAATGACCCACCCAATAAAGATAAGCGTGCCCGCCGTGTGGCCGATAAATTTCTTGCGCAGGATTATTCTGTTGCGCGTTTGCTGTCAACGGCGGGTTATAAAAGTTTGCAAACCGGTAAATTCTGGGAAGGCAACTACAAAAACGGAGGCTTTACGCATGGTATGACTACGGGTGTGCGCCATGGCGATGAAGGTTTGCAAATTGGTCGTAAAACCATGCAACCGATAGTGGACTTTATTGATGAGGCGGGCGACGACCCATTTTTTATCTGGTACGCGCCCTATTTACCGCATGAACCGCATAATGCAGAAGAAAAATATCAAGCGATTTATCGCGACAAAGGTTTGCACCACAAAATGCAGCGCTATTACGCCAATATTACTTGGTTTGATGATACCGTCGGCGAATTAATGAAAATTCTGGAGCAAAAAGGACAGGCCGAAAATACGGTCATTATGTTTATTGTTGATAATGGTTGGTCACCGATAATTGACGCTCCTTATTGGACAGATTACCAAGGGCGCAAACTTAAATTTCATGATAGAAGCAAGTCGACACCTTATGAAAATGGTTTGCGAACGCCGGTATTTGTTTGGTGGCCGGATGAAATAAAACCGCAAGCGCATGCTGATTTTGTCTCAGCAATTGACTTTTTACCTACGACGCTGGAAATTGCGGGCGTTAAACCGCCGGAAGATCTGCCGGGATTAGATATCATTACGCCGAAATTAGCGGGTCGAAACCTCAATCGTGATGCCGTGTACGGATCGCTGTATTACCACGATGCAGTGGAGCTCGGAAACTCTGTAGCTAATCTAACGCACAGGTGGGTTCGCGAGGGTGATTGGAAATTAATTGTCAACGAAATTGAAAATACGAGAGAATTATATAATTTGAAGCGCGATCCGCTAGAGCAGGAAAATAAAGCGGAGCTTGAAAATCGCTTTTCTGCAAAAATAACTCACTTGGAAAACAAATTAAATAAGTGGTGGAACCCCAACCGTTAATTGGCCTAACGCTAAGCTATACTTAAACTTATAACTCGCAAAAACAAAACGGCAGCATTAGGTCAAGTAAAGCTTTATGGCTGTATCAGAAATAATGACAACCTGGCTGGTTTCGATATCTCCTGATAGTACTGTAGGGGATGCTAAGGCAATTTTTGAAGCTAAGCCGATTCACCATTTGCTCGTCATTGATGAAGGAAAGTTGGTTGGCGTAGTTTCAGACCGAGATGTTCTGAGGAATGTTAGCCCATTTGCCAATACAAAGGTTCAATCTGATAAAGACCTTTTTACGCTCAGCCGCAAAATACGTCAGATTATGACTCCGAATCCTATAACCGTGAAAAGTACCGACGGAATTCGCGACGCTGGGAAGTTATATATTAAGCACGATATTAGTTTGCTGCCTGTTGTTAATGAGAAAGAAGAGCTTGTCGGCGTATTGAGTTGGAAGGACGTTATGCGCTATATCATCATATGATCTCGCCATACTATCTTTGTCTGTTTAAGCCCTTAAAACAGCAGCCCTAAATTCTCTGATTGCTCGTATTTTTAAGTCAATTCTGTGTGGGCAACGCAAAAACCTGCCTTGTCGGCAGATATCTTATTTCTTTAGAACCTTTTTAATCACAATTTGCTATCAATATAAAAATCTAATAGTAAGAATCGCGCTAGCTAAGCTAACCTTAGAGTAAAACAGTGACTATTAACGTGGTTTAGCATGGAAATCGGTAGCACTCTCACGGCAAGTTCGATTTTATCTTCCTATATGAACAATAACTCGGTAGACCGTGTCAGTAGTATTTACCGTGAAAACCAATCGCAAGTTGTCGAATACCCAGAAGACTCCTTTGAACAGATCCAAGCGTTATCGCAGTTAACCATCGGTATTCGGAATACAAATGACAGCGCGACCCTATTGCAAAAGGCGGAATCGGGAATTCAGACGCTCGAAGACGGGATTACGGCTCTGCGTGAATTTGCGGTAACCGCCACGTCGGAAGATTCTAACCAAGAAGAGCGTGTCGAGCTTAATCGACAAGCGCAAGAGCTGAAAGCGTCGCTAAGCGAAAGCGCGTCCAATGTCTCGTTTAATGAAATTCCTATCGTCAGCCAAGAGTCGGACGCGTTGATAATTGAAGCTCAGGTTGATCACGAGGGAAATATCGAACTCGGTGTCTCCTCGGTAAAATCTTTGTTTGCAGCAAATTCATTTGACGAGATTAATCTTGCAACGGAAGAGGGGGCACTTGCTTCCATTGAAATACTCGATAATTTGCAAGCTGATATAAGTGCTGCACAAAATCGTATTACGGAAAGTAGCGATCGTTTAGGCGCTTATGTCGATGACTTAAGTACTGACTCAGTAAACGAATGGTTCGCCATGCATCCGGCCAATGAAGCTGTTTTAGCAACCGATATCTCGCTGTTTATTAAGGATCAGCTCAACAAAAACCGTACTGTTTTTCTTGAAGTTCAAGCTAACGCTAGCAAAAAAACCGTTCTTGGTTTGTTAAAAAATTAAGATGACAAAGGAAAAATGGTGGAAAATAAATAAACGCGGCGGTAACCGCGCTTATTTTTTAATAGAGGATTATAGCTTAGAGCAGTGGCGTTAAGAGGAAAGCAAGTTGTTGAACACCACTCCTTTGCCATAAGTTCCTACGTCTTTATCGACACCATAGGCCCTTGCAACGGTATTCAATAAACCATTTATTGGTGTCTTGTTATGATGCGTGCGTTTTCCTGTAATCAATTTGCCGCCAGCCGAACCTGCATAAATCCAGCGCATGCTGTGGAAATCATGCGCTTGTGACACATCACCCCACCACAACAGACACGAGTTATCGAGTGCCGTTCCATCTCCTTCAGGCATACCGTCTAATTGTTCCATTAGGCGCGCAAATTGGCCGGAACGCCATTTAACAGCTTGGGTCACGATTCTATCCGTTACACCACTGATGCCGTTTGATTGTTTTATTTCCTTGCTTTGCGTACCGAAGCGATTGTGGGTATAGCCGTGGAAGTCACCGGGATACTTTTTCACATCGTCACTCAGGAAAGTGTAAACGTGGTCGTCAGTACCGCGACTAAATTGGAAGGTTGCCACGCGAGTAATATCACAAGCGAAGGCCAAGCCAATTAAATCGAAGAAGGATTCTGACAGTTTGTCTAAGTGGTTGCCGGCCTGCAGGATACCAGTCGGCACTCCATTTCGGTCTTTGACGCCCTTCATCTCTAACTCTGCTATTTCGGGGCAAGCGAATTCACCGTTGTCGATGGCTTTAAGGTTTTGCTCTAATTCTGAAATGCTCGTTAAGTGTTTATCCAGCTTAGCTCTATCGTCAACGCTAATGCGAGATTGCAAGCTTTTGACGCTTTCTAAAGCATAATTGAGAACGCTGATTTTGGGGTTGGGGCCAGAACTATTGTTGTTTTTTGCGCCGGTTAGGTCATACATCTTGTTGAACAAAGCTGCGGGGTTCTGTTCAATCGCTTGAGGTGCTTTGTTTTTATAAGAAAAAGAGCGTTCGCCAAGGTGCTGAGATGAAAAATGCCAGCCAACATGTAGAGACCGATAGGCCGTCTTTACACCATCAGCAACCATCTTGTCGGCAATTAACTGATCGAGCGAATTGCCATCACCGGCGAGAGTTTTGCCTTTAAATAAGTCTGGGTCGCCGCCCTTTTTATCGACGAGCTTTGTTCCAGTCATGCCAGTCATAGCGCCGCGTCTGTGAGGGCCGCCGCCTCCGGACTGAGGGGCACCTTGGTTATCGATACCTTGCACTAGGGCAATTTTGCTGGACCAGGGGTTTAAGGCGTCAGCAAAGGGGCTGCCATTGGGGAAGTTAGCATCACCACTCGTATTGTTGTGGTAATAGCCGGCAACCGAGTTGTCGTATTGACCTGTATACCACCAGAAAAAACGCTGAATTGGGGCCTCAGCAGCACCGGCTTCAAGCAGCGGAATAAATGGCGAGATAGCTGTGACTGCACCTGCGCTACCAAAACGTGAAAGTAGTTTACGGCGCGTCCAGTTACGATTAATAATATTAAACGTCTTCATATCAGTATCACCTATACTTTCGATCTTAGTTAGCTGCTTCAGGGTTTAGCCCCTGTTTCATAAAGGAATCGCTTTCAATTACCGCGTATATCAGCTCTTTTAGGTTGTAGCCGCTAGCGCTAAATCGTTGCATTACTCCCTCTACGGAAGGCGCGTCATATTTAAGTTCTCTACCCAGCGCAAATCGCATCCAGCTTTCGGCAAAGCATTTTGCTACCACCGGACTGTCTGCGGCCATTTGAGAAAGTATCACTGCGTCATCAATCCGTCCTTTTAGTGCCGAGTTTTCTGCGTCAAGCGGATAGAAATAACCTTCAGGTTCCGCCACTTTTTGAACTAGTTTGGTAATGAAGGATCCGTCTTCAAGCCTGGGGTATTCGCCCGTCTCTGGGTCCGGGTCTTCGCGCACTTCGCCGATGTATGTGGTTCGGAATTCACCGTCCCAGGAATAACCATCAAAAGTGATTCCAATTTCATCCAAGTAGAGGTGACAATCGGCACATTGCTTTTCAGCATTGTGAGCATTGACAAATTCGCGCCCGCTAAGCCCATCTGCTGCCATAAAGTCCACCGCATCTTGAACGGAATCAGGAACAGGAATTTCCTGGCAGAATACACGATCGCGGATAGCAGACCCTGTCAAGGTTGGGCTGGTGCGGCCGGGTGAAGAGTAGCTTGATATAAAGCCGGGGCGTGTCAAAATTCCCGCGCGTTGGCTGCCATCTAGAGTAACAATTGAAGCCCCATCATATTGAGTCGCATTGTTTGGAATAGTAACGCCTAATATCTCGGCTATATCGGGTGTGATGATGGCCGTTGTGTCTGTAAATAATTGGTCTAACGTGCCGTCACTATCTCTCACCAAGTAATCAAAGAAGCGAGCGGAACTGAGCAGGGCATTCTCCGCTGTTTCAGTTGAAGAGATGGCACCGGAATTGATTGTTAAATGCAGCCATTGCTTAACAAAATTGTGCATGCCGTTGCGCGCGCGCGGGTCTTCCAACATACGATCAATTTGCGTGCGTAGAGCTTGTTGATTGTTGGCTATCTGGCTGGCATTTTGGAGAAGCTCATCGTCGGGAATTGAGTTCCAAAGTAGAAAGCTCAGGCGCGAAGCGAGTTCAACACCGCTTAACTGTG
>JANQJB010000021.1 GCA_028281865.1 Marinagarivorans sp. | reverse complement strand
ATCATACGCACGGCCCGAAATATTGAAACGCTTAAGCGCCATTGCCAACAACTGCTTTTCTTGTGTGCCTAGCTTGCAGAGCTGCTGCAAATTTTTTCCTGTTAGTGAAGCGTTGACGCAATTCTGCCTTTCCAGCTGCAGTGAATGAACTTTTTCAACTCGCGCGCGCACCTGTGCGCTGGGTTCGCCGTCGGGTTTTTCCTGCAGTTGTTCCAGTGGCAATGCATGCACGGCTACATGCAAATCAATGCGGTCGAGGAGTGGGCCTGAAATTTTATTGCGATAGCGCGTGATTTGCGCGGGTGTGCAACGGCATTCCGTATTCTTGTCGCCGAGATAACCGCAAGGGCAGGGGTTCATTGCTGCAATAAGCTGGAAGTTTGCAGGGTAGTCGACCTGTGCGTTGGCCCGCGATATTGTAATGGCGCCATTTTCTAGAGGTTCACGCAGCACTTCCAGTGCATGGCGAGGATATTCAGGTAGTTCATCCAAAAACAGAACGCCGTGATGAGCGAGTGATATTTCACCGGGTTTTGGGTGGGTGCCTCCGCCAACGAGAGCGATAGAAGAACATGAATGATGAGGGCTGCGAAATGGTCGGCTGTCGCACCCAAGTTCATAATTTTGACCGACGACCGACTTGATTGCAGCCACTTCGAGTGATTCGCTGGAAGACAGTCTAGGCAGTATTCCGGGTAGACGGCTTGCCAGCATCGATTTTCCCGATCCTGGCGGCCCATAAAATAATAAATTATGTCCTCCTGCCGCGGCGACTTCCAAGGCTCGCCGAGCCTGATATTGCCCTTTAACATCGGCCAAATCCTTTGCTTCTGCTTTGGTCGCGGTGGTCTTAGTTCGATATTGCGGGCGCGGTAGCGAAGCTCGTTTATTGAGGTGTGCGCAAACGGAAAGCAAATTTTCTGCAACAAAAGCGTTGTCTTTGTTGCAAAGCGCAATTTCATTTTCGTTTTCGTGGGGGGCTATCAGTGTTCGACCTGAGCGTGCTGCAGCCAGTCCGGCGGGAATGCAGCCAGTCACTTTGCGTAAATCGCCGGAAAGTGCGAGCTCCCCTAAAAATTCCAGTTCCTCCAAGCCTTCCAGAGGGATTTGGTTTGAAGCTGCGAGTATGCCGATAGCAATAGCCAAATCATAACGCCCGCCCTCCTTGGGCAGGTCGGCTGGAGCTAAATTCACAGTGATGCGGCGTTGCGGAAATTCAAAATAACTGTTTAACAGTGCGCTACGCACGCGATCTTTACTCTCTTTGACAGCTGTTTCTGGCATACCAACGATAGTAAAACCTGGCAAACCGTTTGAGAGATGGGTTTCTACAACTACTGGCGGAGCGTGGATGCCAGATTGAGCGCGGGTGAAAATAATGGCGAGAGACATAAAGTTTCCTTGTCAGCGGATTCCTAAAGCGCCTATTTTAGGAAGTTTTTGGTTTTTTGTCATCTGCACTGATATTGTTAAATTTTCGGATTTGAGACTGGGCCACTGTGAGAGCCCGGTTAAGAGGAAAATATGCGGAAAATAATTTCGATCGTAGCAGCCTTTGTTTTGGTTGGTGGCGTTATTGTGCTAAGTCTTGATAGCAAAGTGAGTATTAGCGCTGCGTCTTTCATGCAAGAGGCAATATATGAGGGTGATAGCCCGGGTTACGTATATCTAATGGGCATTGAGGCGTCGGAGGGTGATGACCCGGTGGCTGCGGGCCGGCAAATAATTCAAAAAAATATGGAAGTCAACGAGGCATATTTTGCCGGCGATGGTGAATATCAGAATTATCGAATCGTTCAAGATCAGCGCTTAGCCACTGTTCAGCAACCCTATGGCTGTTTTCTCGGGGAAGAGGCGTGCATGGATCTGCTTCTAATAGGAGACGATTACCTAAGCCTCGCTAAGATACATCGCACGTTAATTCAACGATACAAAAGTTTTAAGCAGTTCGATCATTTTAGAATTATGTTGCGACCCTCCATCTATGAAGGTTTTCCTCCTTATCATTATCTGTCTGACGCCAATAAATTGCAGCTTATGCAGGCAATACATTTGGCGAAACGTGACAATCTAGCTGGAGCGCTGCATTTGCTGTTCGACGAATTGGCGTTTGCTCGCAAACAGATGGCTCTTCAAGACAACATGATTGGTAAGCTAATTTTTTTAAGTATGGCGTCGACTAGTTTGGATGTAATCACTGCGCTGCAAATCGAATACGGATTCCAAAATACAGATGACGAGTTGCCACCACTTTCTGTTGAGGAGCGCAACCACTACCAAACTTTTGCGAGAGAGTTCGCAACTTTCTATAGTGTGCCAATAATTGAAAATAATTTTGAGGAAGGTGATTTTGCTACAATATTGCTCAAGCTGTTTTACAAACGTAATCGCACCATTAATCAAGCACACCTTTATTATAAGAAGTATGCAAAAGCGTCATTACTCGATACGGATTCCTTTGTTGCGTTCTTAGGTAATGATACGCAAGATATCGGTAGTGACTGGTTGCTCAATCCGGTTGGGACCTATTTGCTTAAACAGTCACAAATTAATTTGTCGGCTTATATTGCAAGAATGCACGATTTTAATGCAAAAATGGCGATTTATAATGCTTTGCTCCGAGCTGAGAAAGCCGGCAAAGCTCTCGACTTTTCCCACGCAATAATCAACGAAGGTGTTTTCGAAAATTTTGTTAACCCCTATGGTGAGGAATATGGTAACCCTTATCTTTCGGCGAGTAGCAAGATGTTGTGTGTAGGCGGTCCGTTTGATGACGAAAAAAACCTCCGCTGTTTGCGCATTTGCTTAAGTTGTTCCAAGCAACAGATTGATTAATTAAGGCACCTCTGATTTTTATGAGCGAAGTGTTTACTGGAGAGGCCTACGATCTTGCCTCCGACGGACAAGCTGTTGTGCGCCATCCCGCTGGTTATGTCGTTTTTGTTGCGGGTTTGTGGCCGGGTGAAACGGCTCAAATTCGTATTTTGCAATACAAGAAAAAGCACGCTATTGGCGAGATTGCCGGAATGGAAAGCGCTTCGACTAACCGGCGCAAACCTCCTTGTCGTTTTCATGGAGCGGGGAGTCAGGATTGTGGCGGCTGCCCCTGGATGTTTATTGACTATGAGGCCCAGTTACAAGCGAAATACGATCGCGTCAAACGCAGTATTGAAAAATTACCGCATAGCCGAGAGGCTCTTCGGCCTATAGTTCGTTCAGAAAACGAGTTTTCCTATCGCAATCGGGCACAATTTAAAACCAATGGCAAGCGCTTAGGTTTTGTCAGTGCGAGGAACAAGCAGCTTGTCACAGTAGATGATTGTCTGATATTAAGCGAAAAAAATCGCGAAACCTTATCGGAGCTGATTGCGGCGTTGCCCGAAAAACGCTGGCAACCTGGTAAGCGAAAGGTTTTTACTACTTTAGATATTGACGAGTCCCGCGACGCAGCGCAGGTGAGCATTAATAGGCGTTTGCCGTTTTTACAAGCTAACACAGCCCAAAATAATCGCATGCGTGAATGGTTGGCGCAAAAAGCTCGTACTATAGAAACGCAGACAATTATTGAGCTCTTTTGTGGTTCTGGAAATTTTACTGAGGTTATAGTCGAAAATAGCAAAGCCACAATTTTGGCTATTGAGGTCGCAGACGAGGCGCTCGGTGTATTAGCGTCAAAAAAACTTGCTAACGTAGAAATAATTTGTGCTGACCTTTTTGATCAGGCGTCATTGTCGCGGGCTCTCGCAGCTCACCAACATGCCGAAGTTTTGATTCTCGATCCACCGCGTGATGGATTCAAGTTAACTCAGGCTACACTAGCGTTGTTGTCAAAGCTCAAGCATGTAATTTATATATCTTGTGATTTAGCGACATGGACGCGAGACGCTAACGACTTTATTGCGCATGATTTTGTGTTGCGTGAATTACAGCCTTTAGACCAGTTTCCACAAACGCCACATATTGAATTGCTAAGTCATTTTGAGCGAAAGCCTTAGCGAGTAGTTATGTTGAAAATCCCCAAACCAGAATTCAAAGAGAAATCTATTCGCACCTTTGTTATTCGTGCAGGGCGTATAACTGAAGGTCAACGGGCCGCTTTCGAGCAGTGGTGGCCGCGCTACGGGCTGAGTTTATATGACGGAAGCCTGACTGACATAGGCTATCTTGTACCGGGGAAAAAACTCGTTGTTGAAATTGGCTTTGGCATGGGAGATTCGCTTTTTGAAATGGCCAGAGTTGAGCAAGACAAACAGTTTGTCGGTATCGAGGTACACCCGCCAGGCGTCGGTCGACTCATCAATTGTGCTGGTGAAGCGGGTTTAGATAACCTTCGTGTTTATATGGCGGATGCTAATGATGTTTTGCAGGACTGTTTCGACGAAAAGAGTGTTGATCGTTTGCAATTATTTTTTCCCGATCCCTGGCATAAGAAAAAGCACCATAAACGTCGTATTGTACAAAAAGAGTTTGTTACGCGTGTGATCAGGCTGCTAAAACCTGGCGGTATTTTGCATATAGCAACAGACTGGGAGGCTTATGCCCAGGCTATTGTTGACCTGTTACGCGAGTTTGAGGAACTGGAAAACTTAGCGGGTGAAGCAATTTATTCTGCTCGCCCGGCCTACCGGCCGCAAACCAAATTCGAAAAACGTGGTGAGCGTTTAGGGCATCGTGTTTGGGACTTGCTCTATTGCAGGCGCCATTAACCAGCAATTCAATATATCTTTCCATGTGTGCTGTTCTGGCATTGTCGACTTAATAAGAAATCAAAAAAGCCGCTTCATTTTCATGAAGCGGCTGACTTAATATAAAAGAGTAATAATATTGTGTTGTTTAAGTGTTGTCGCCGAATAAGCTACCCGATTGAGGTTTTGGTGCTTCTTCTTTTGCAGGCGCGCTTTGCGGGGCTGGAGCAGGAGCTATAGGTGTTTCTGGCGCTTTGCTCTCTACTTTTTCTTCGCTTATTGGTTTCTTTTCCTCAACCGCAGGTGCGGGCGTAGCAACTTTATTTTCTACTTTGGGCTCTTCCTTTTTAGGCGCCTCTTTCTTGGGAGCTTCCTTTTTGGGTGCTACTTTCTTGGGGGCCTCCTTTTTGGGTGCCGCTTTCTTGGGGGCTTCCTTTTTGGCTTTAGGCGCTTCTTTTTTCTCTACTTTCTTTGCTGCGGGTTTTGCTATCGCCTTGGCTGGACGTCCACGCTTCTTCGCTGGCGCTTTCGATGCAGCTTTTTCGACTTTTGCCTTAGCTGGGCGGCCACGTTTTTTTGCTGGCGCTGCCTTTTTTTCGGCTACTTTGGCTTTAGCTGGGCGGCCACGTTTTTTAGCGGGAGCGGCCTTTTTAGCGGCTACTTTTGCTTTGGCGGGGCGACCGCGTTTTTTAGCAGGAGCGGCCTTTTTAGCGGCTACTTTTGCTTTGGCTGGACGTCCGCGTTTTTTTGCTGGTGTTTTAGCCTTTGGTGCAGCGGCTTTTTTCGCTGGGCGTCCGCGTTTTTTAGCAGGCGCTTTAGCTTTAGCTTTTGCCGGAGCCTTTGCCGCTGCTTTTACTTTGGCAGGTCGACCTCTTTTACCAGCTGCTTTTTTGGCTTTTGCCGGAGCTTTTGGCGCTAATTCTTTTTCAATTTTAGCGATAGCTTTCGCAATTGCCGCGTCGGCTTTTACAGAAGCTTTTAATCCAGCAGCTTCAGCTTTTGCTTCTCGCAAGGCTTCAGCGTTTGTTGCGGCTTCTTCCCGTGCTGCTGCCGATGCCGCTTTTGCTTTCGCTAGTCGCGCCTTTGCTGCAGCTGATTTGGTTTTTGCTGCGGAAGTTTTTGCTGCATCCAGCTTTGTCTTCGCAGTGGCAACTTTTGCTTTTGCTTTCGTTGCTTTTTTGTTTATCCCTGCAACCGCTTTTTCAGCACTTGCTAATTTACTCGCTTTTGCTTTTGCAAGCTTGGATTTAAGCGAGGCAATTTGTTTCTCTAAATCTGCGACCGGGTCAGATTTTCTTTTTTTAGCAGCCATGTTTTTGCACCTACATATTTAACGTTAAATTAAAGTGAAAATTACGTATTACGTAATTAAAAATGATAGCGTGGTTTTAATTTAATTTGTATATTTTGGCGAATTTTTTCAGGTTTTTTTTATATTTTTGTTATTTTTTTACTTAATTTATTAATTCAACAGTAATTGTTGCCGGATTAATAAGCGATGTGCGTACACTTGGCCATTGCTAGCATGGCAATACAAGAGCCTGAAATACAATAAATTCGCATACTTTCCTCCGTATTCCGAGGCGCTTAATAAAATGCTTAGACGGCGTATTTGATTGCTAAGTAAATGCTCGAAAAATCGAATACTTGGATAAATGACATAGTAAAAAGCTCTTTTTTTGCTCTTGCGATACAAGCCGATTTTTTAAAGCACTGGTGACATATCAAGATAACTTGTTGATTTTATGAGCATTTAAAATTGTTTTTGCTAAAGCCCAAATAATTGGCTTCTCGCTCAGCTTAATTTAACGGCTAAATTCGAAACTGGCTTAGGTAAATAATTCTGCGGCTTTTGTTGATGGTGCTTTTGCTTCTGCCGATTTTGGCGGTAACGGTGATGGTAGGGGTTCGCATTTTGTTGAATTTTTAGCCTAGGGCATGCGAAGTACGGGAGTTTTCATGTAACATAGCAGCCCCGGTTGGCTTGAGTACCCACCGTGCGTATTCATCGGTTTGCGTTAAACGCTAATAAGGAACACGGTAACGGAATGGTCGTTGTGGTCGATATTGCAACCTAGCGTAAACCGGCAGTCTTTAATCTTGATTAAAATCAATAGCTTACTGAGAGGTTCTAGCGGCCTCGTAATTTAGGAAAACGTTATGAAGAAACTTACAATTGGCAAAAAGACTTCTATTGCCGCAGCTGTTGTAGCTGTCGCACTTCTTGGCGGATGTAATAAAGAAGCGGCTAAAGAAGAGTCAAAAGCAGAAGCACCTATCGAATTGAATACGCTTGAAGACAAAATCACCTATATGGTCGGGTTTAACATGGCGTCACAAGCAAAAGCGACGGGAGTCGAAATTGATCCACGGATAGTTGAAATGGCTATCAATGATTTTATTTCCGGTGCCGGTTCAAAGATTCCAAAAGAGCAGCAGCATGATCTAATGGTTGAATTTGGCAAAAAGCAAGAAGAAAAACGCCAGGCACAGATGAAGGTTCGCGAAGCCGAACGCAAAGAACAAGGAGAGAAAAATAAAACCGAAGGTGCAGCCTACCTAGTCGAAAATGCCAAAAAAGAGGGTGTGAAAACGACTGAAAGTGGTTTGCAATATAAAGTAGTTTCCGAAGGTCCCGAAGACGGTAAGACACCTACTTCGACGGACCAAGTTAAAGTTCACTATCACGGTACACTTATCGATGGGGAAGTCTTTGATAGCTCGAAAAATCGCGGCACTCCTGCAACATTTGGTGTAGACCGTGTTATCAAAGGTTGGACCGAAGGTTTACAATTAATGTCTGAGGGAGACAAATTTGAGTTTTATATCCCTGCAGATCTAGCTTACGGGGAAGCAGGAGGAGGTCCAATCGGTCCAAATGCGACGCTTGTTTTTGAAGTCGAACTTATTGAGGTAAATCCAGAAACGACAGCACCTGCTAATCCGCACGGCAATCCCCACGCAAACAATCCGCATAACCCGCATTAATTTGGCGCGCCGCGTGGCGCATCATACAGGATTCAATTGTTACGTTAGATCAAGGCGCTCTTTAGCGCCTTTTTTGTATTTGTCTGTGAAAAACTAATTTGCCTTTGGTCATTACTGTCCCACAAATGCTGAGAGGCAGGGATTGGGGGTTGTATTCAAGACCGTCGCGCGCGGGATTCGCGCGATCGAGCCTACAGGGATGTATGTACGGAGTGTCTTGAATACAACCCCCAATTCATGTCTCGGTGGTGGTAAACAGAAATACCCGCTTGTGCCTCTTGAGATTTCTATTAATCCGTAATTAACTTATGGGACACCAGTGGCCTTTGGTGTTTTAATTTCCGGTAAAAAATGCTCTGAAGGCTAAAAGAGAAGCTTTAGGTTGGGCGCCTAATGATAGATGGAACTGGGCAAGGCGAAGCGATGGATAAAGCCGTTCGACGCCAAAACAATAATATTTTCTGGCCTGTCGGATGCACTGCTCGAATGGAAGTTTAAGTCAGTAATTGCAGCGCCTGTAGGTTTCCAGGGATCTCGTTTCGGTACCTTCCATTTATGTGCAAGCGTTATTGTGGACTCGCCAAACTGCCAAAGCTCGACAATTTGATCAGTCCGACCGGCTAACAATAAAGTATTTTCGCGATTAAAACGTACTGCGGTATACATCAGCCCGCGTTTCAAATGTTCACTTCTCAAAGGCAAATTATAGAGGGGCTCGCCGGTGCGAGTGGACCAAATTACAGCTTGATCATACTGTGACATGCTAAATGCGTGAGAGGCATCTGGGGAGAGCCTGACTAGGCGAACATCATCGTTATGGGAGAGAGTAAAACGTTCTTTGCCCGTTTCAAGGTCCCACAGTTTTGCGGTAGTGTCTTCAGACCCGGTAATCGCTAATCTATTGGCGATATTTAAATCGACGCTGCGGACTCGATTCGCGTGATTAAATGTGCGTAAAATCCCACCGCGATTCACATTAAATAATACAGCTGTATGATTACTTAAACCCAATAACGCTGCTTGCCCCTCGGTTGCAAGTGCAACATCAAGAATTTCTGCAGGTGCCGCCCAGTAGCGCGCGGCGCCGCCAGTTTGCGTATTCCATAACACCATTGAATGAGATTGAGCAGTTAGCGCCCAGCGGTTTTCCGGAGAAAACTGGCTGGCGATAAGAACGGTATTCTGTTCTTCTTGGTGGTTCCAATTATAAAGGCGTTCATTTTTTTCGAGGTCCCAAAAACTCACACCGTGGTATATAGAGCCAACCACAGCCGCAGTGCCATCGCTATTGAGCGAACCCGTATTAAGACCGACCGAAGCCACTTCGATCGTAAAGCTCGGGTTTTCGTGTTGCGAACATTGAAACAAAAAAGCTAGGGAGGAAAATAAAAGAAAATGTAAGGCAAAGTAAACGAGCTTTACAGCGTGTCGCAGTGCCATTTTTTTTGCTCGTTGACTGAAGGCTGCATGTCTATCCGATCTGATTTATTAATTTAACTTCGCAAGCGGTTCACAGCAGTAAATCCGTTAGTAGCAAACGCGACGCCCACCCTTTGGCGTCGTGTTTGCACCTCTGTTCACATCACTTGATCTTTATGCGCTACATGCAAGACTTCAATCATGCGGTCTTCTGCTTCAAAGCGCGTCTCGAGGAATTGTCCGACTTTCGACAGGTCGTCCTCTAAGGTTTCCAGGTCGTCGGTCTCTAAATATTTGTCATTAAAATCCAGTAGTTTTTCTGTTGTGTCGTCGATGCAACTATAAAGGTTGGCCGCTTCACGCAAAGCTTGTTTGTCGTTGAAGTCTTGCCCCTCTTTCATCAATTGCTCATAAACTTCAAAATGCCCAGCGGAAACGTAGTCCACCAAAATTTGGCAAAAGTCTTTTAAATTGGCAGCACGGCCATCTTCTTCGATATTTTCAAAGGTATCCACGCTTGTCGTAATACCGCAAAAATCAACAATCAGCTCTTGGCGTTCTTTTAGCCAGCGATCGATGATTTCACTTACTCCGCCCCAGCGTTCTTGCGCAGACTGACAGTTCTCCAGCATTGCTGTCTCCTCAATGGTAAAAATGTACTTCGAGTTTAACCCGGGTAAGGTTAAAAGTATTTTAATAGTCGGCTCGAATAGGATATTCGCATAAACGGTCGTTAAAAACACATTCGAAAAGCAAAAATATTGAAAATTTTTACCGTCCTAAAATGCGCTTCAATTGATCCGCTTGTGATAATCAAGATAGGTGAAACGGCCGTATTGAGCAAGTCAATTAATGCGTGATGCGTGCTAATTATTTCGGCTGGCGTACTATTTGCCAAATGTTAAATCCCATTAAACCGATGAAAGCTACTAGGGTCCAGCCTGGGATAGAGACGCCTAAAAAAGTCCAAGCGACTTCGGCGCAATTACCGTCGCCACGCAGAAGTACTGAAAGCGCCTCCATAAGAGGAAAATTTTCTAATAGATAACCAACCCCTGGACCACACGCCGGGGCTTGGTCAGCTGGGAGGTTCTGCAAATACAACTGCCGTGAAGAGAAACCGCCACCGATAATCGCGAGCAATGCTCCAAGGCCACCATATATTTTTCGCCCCCAGCCAGACGGGTTGTGAATGAACCCCAATAGACCTACCAACCCTACAGCAACGATAAATACACGCTGTGTAATGCAAAGAGGGCAGGGAATTAATTCCATCACGTGCTCCATATACATGCCGACAAGCATTAAGCCTGTGCAACCGAGAAATATTAGCAAGTATGTAAAGCGGATGTTGGGTAGATACTGTAACAAGTGCATAGGTAAAACCGACTTCGAGGTAATTGCGCGGTTAACGCCGGGATCATCATAAAACGCTAATACTAGCGCATTTGGAATAACGTTGCGGCGATTAGAAGACGAAAGTTGGTCAAAGTTCCTGGGTAATGGCTTGCAGAAAATGCTCTATTTGTTTTGAGTCAAGTGATAAAGGCGATTGTGTCGGGTTATCAATATGGTACTAAGCTTTAAAGACAGGAGAGAAGAAAATTCAGGTGAGATATGAAGTTTAAAGCGCTGGTTCTGATGTTAATTTTTGCTAGCCCGCTGGCAGCTCTGGCTAATGGCGAGGATACCGTCGCTGTATTAAAAAAACGCGCTATCTATCTACCACTTAAACCCTCGTTTGTAGTGAACTATGGTGGAGGCGGGCGCTTAAAGTATCTCAAGGCTGATGTCACAGTGAGGTTGTCTAGCCCTGCAGCTGCAAATGCTGTCCGCCATCATCTACCCTACATCCGCAACAATTTGGTGTTGTTATTCGCTAGTCAAACCGATGACAGTATCAATTCGCAAGAAGGGAAAGAGGCTTTGCGAGCAGAAGCACTGCGCCAGATTCGAGAAATTATCGAAGAAGAAGATGGGCTTGACGGGATTGTCGATCTTTACTTCAATCGTTTAATCGTTCAGCAGTAGCAAAAACATTCGCGTTATTCAGAGGTGCCTTAGCGTTCGTTGCAAGCGCTGTATTGGCGATAATAGTCTTTTAAATAAAGATCAAACTCCGCCTGTGGTTTAGCTTCCTCTTGAGCTTGTAAGCGCAATGATTCTGTTGCCATGTCCTGAAAGCGCTTCTTCAAATGATCTTCGAGCGGATTAGAGAGGAGTGCCTCTCGGTGCTTGCGCGAAAGCTTCTCCGCCCATCCGATAAATCCTAATTGATCATTTTGTAGTGCACTCAAAATTTGTGCAGAAGGTGTAAGGCCAGCGTCGAGCACCTTGGCGAGTTGTAACTGGAGCGAATGCGCGTGAGAGTTCTCTTTACACTCAGGGTTGTCACGACAATTAGTATCCAACAATTCCGCTACAGTTTGCATTTCACCGATTATTTCTTCGCCCCATTTTTTGAGTGATATGGGACTCCCTGAGTCGTCTTCGAGGGTTAATCCAGGTTTACGGCCCTCAGTCACGACCGTTTTCTGGCGATTAAGAATGCGTGCGAACTCGTCTTGGTCACACGCCGGGCTGGGTTTAAATAGGCAGAATAGAAGAAAGGTATCAATAAAGTGACTGTGTTCTAAGCCAAAGCCTAAGGGGGTAAAAGGGTCCAAATCGAGGCAGCGAACTTCGATGTATTCGACGCCTCTGCGACACAGTGCTGTCAGAGCGGTCTCGCCGGGGTTTGACGTGCGCTTAGGTCGAATGGGGCTGTAAAACTCATTTTCGATTTGCAGTACACCGGTGTTGAGTTGTTTGAAATTGCCAGACCCATCGCGTAAACCGATTTCTTCATACGGCGCGAAAGGGGTGTTGATCGCATCGATGAGAGTTTTTACATATGTGGCCTGAGTGTTGTAACAGACAAACAGATCCTCTTGTGCTGCGCTTTGATAGCCGAGATCTCCCATGCGCAGCGAGGTCGCGAATGGGAGGTATAGCGTTTGAGAGTGGTGCGGCAACACTTGTAATTGATGAGCGCGGCCTTCAACGAAGCTGCGGCACATTGCCGGCGATGCGCCAAATAAATACAGTAGTAGCCAATAGTAACGACGAAAATTTCGGATCAAATCGAAATAGCGCCGCGTGGTGAAGGAGTTTAGGTCTTCGACGCTTTGTTCATGCTGATGTAAAAATGCCCAAAATGTCTTCGGCAGAGAAAAATTGTAATGCAGGCCTGCGACAGTCTGCATAGTTTTTCCGTAACGGTGGCTCAAGCCTACGCGATAGATGGTCTTCATCAGTCCGCGATTGGAATTGCCGTACTGGGCGATTGGAATTGTTGCTTCGTTTTCAACTCGGCAGGGTATTGAGTTATTCCACAGGATTTCTTCGCCTAGGTTTTGATAAGTGAAGCGATGAACATCCTCCAGGTAAGCCATTAATGCCTGTCGGCTGTGCGACGGCGGCGTAATAAATTCGACCAAGGCCTCGCTAAAATCTGTGGTGATTTGGGGGTGCGAGAGCGCTGAACCGAGAGCTTCTGGGTGCTTGGAGTTGGCGATGGTATTTTGCGGAGTAGTGCGCAAGCTCTCCTTCTCGATGCCACGTAAGATTCCGCTGAGCAGTGCGGCGTTATCTTTTGCAAATAGGGCGTTAGGAACTTCTAGGGGCGCTGTCGAATTGGCAGACATCGCAAAATCTCGTTAACAGCGCTAGCCGGCTTCGAGTTCGAGTTCAGCTGTTTGCACTTGAATTGTTGGATTAGACTTTTCGTCTAGCTGGCTTTCCACTAATTGAACTCTTAGTGTTGGGTCTTTAATAGTTTGTTCCACACGCGTATTAATGGCAACGTCTTTATGGGGTGTATAGAACAAACTGCTCGAATCGCTTCCATCTAGCCACTCGCCCTGTCGGCTAAGGTACTCGCTATTCTGGTTTTGCAAAATATAAACTTCTTTCATAGTGTGCGGTCTGAACCCTCGTAGTGCATAGAACCCGCTTTAAATCGCTTAGGTACAGAACGCGAAGCATACCGACTGGACCTTTCGAGTACAAGCGACCGTGGTTGTGCTACACGGCCTATTTTTTGGTAACGCGAACGCATTCTGCAGCTTCAACCCGCTATATTTAAAGTTGATGGGCAGAAACGGAAGAAAAGTCGTTGCAGCTAAAGGTGATTTGCGACATATTGTCGCGCTTTATGCATCATTGACTAATGATTAGGAATTCTGGTTGTTCTGAGCGCATTGTTGCGCGACCGGGGTCCCAAGGATGCTAGAGTTTGGTAATAACTGGGATTTCTGCGTGCCAAAATCGCATGCAATCGTAGTTGGATGTTAAAACGGTTACTATGCGATTTCTAAAGTTAATCATGTTAATAATGAGTGACACATTCTTTCGAGGCAAACGCGTATGAGCGGGTTACGCGCAGCTGAAAGCTCTTTTGTTGCAAGCGCTAACGCGGTGTTTGCACAGGTGGCTGCGACGTTAAGCCGCGTACCAATCGCGCGGTGGCGTGCACTTGCTATGGTCTTTATTTTCATCTGGCTCTGCCGCAGCCTTGCACAGCTCGTTTGGGTTGTTTTTCCCCCACCTTCTTCTCCCCCAGCCCCTATAGCCCCTATAAGTCCTGCTAGCAGTGCAGCTGGTGGCGAAAGTATTGATATCGTGGCATTGCAAGAAACGCATTTATTCGGTGAATACGACCCAGTGCTTGCCGCTCAGCAGCAAGAGGAAAAAAAACCGGTCATTGTTGACGAAGAAGTTAATAAGATAACCAAATTGAATTTGAAGCTTCAAGGGGTAATCAATAGTAGTGACCCTCAAAAAGCTTCCGCTATTATTGGCGAGACTAACAATCAAAAACTCTATCGTATAGGCGAGGAAATCTCGGGTGTGTCCGGCAAAGTGACACTGCATCGTGTCGAAGACCTGCGAGTAATATTGGATAATAACGGTGAAAAAGAGGCTTTATGGCTCTACGGCGAGGACGGGAAAAAGTTTGCGACCGGAACCTACACTCCGCCGGCGCGTTCGAGACCGGTTCGGCCACCTTCAGACAAAAAGCAAGTCACCGTTAAGAAAGAAGACGTCTTTCAGGTTAAAAGTATCAGCGATGTTGTACGGTTTATGGTTGCTACTGAAGAAGGTCGGATGATTGGTTACAAAGTTCGGCCTGGGCGTAAGCGCGAGCTGTTTGACCAGGTCGGCTTAAAGAATGATGATATTGTGGTTTCGGTCAATGGTATTGAAGTAAACGAGCCAGCCAAAGTTCGCGAAGTTTATCAGGCGTTAAAGACGGCGACTGAAGCTAATTTAGAAGTCCTTCGGGATGGCTCAACGCAATATATAGAAATTCGCTTAGGCGATTGATGGAGAAAACTGGGTGTTAAAACGCATTGTAGTTCCAAGTTTTTTAAGTGTAGTACTGTTGCTACCTCTGTCGGTTAGTGGGCAGCAAACTTGGACAGTTAATTTTAAAGACTCCGATATCCAGGAGGTGATTAAATTCATCGCCGATGTCACCGGCAGAACCATCATCATCGACCCGCGGGTTAAGGGGCGAGTTAAGGTGATATCGTCCAAGCCTTTGACCGAGGAAGAGCTACTCGATTTATTTCGTACCGTCTTAGAAGTTAGCGATTTCACAACTATAGATTCCGATGGCTTAATTCGCGTTGTACCGATGAAAGACGCTCGTTCATCACCAGTGCCGGTTACCGATGGAGAGACGAGTGAAGAGGGCTTTATTACTCAGGTGATTCAACTGCAAAATATCGCCGCAGCGAAAGTTTTGCCGGTTATTCGGCCCTTGGTGCCCCAGCATTCTCATCTCGCTGCATATGACCCTGCTAATGCCATTGTGATTTCCGACTTCAAAGCCAATATCGATCGCATTCGCGACTTAATTGAGCGTATTGATAAGTCGGCGATGCCTGTAACTGAAATTGTTGAGCTGAAGTACGCGAATGCGGAAGACATGGTCTCTACGCTAGATAAGTTAGAGAAAAACCAGCAGAAAGCGAGTAGTGCGAGTGCCAACAAAGTCTCGCTGATTGCCGATAAGCGCAATAACGCAATACTGGTCACCGGCGAAGATTTACAGCGTGAGCGCATCAAACAGCTGATTCGCCGTTTAGACAGACCGAAGGCGCAATCGGGCAGCGTTCGCGTTATCTACCTAAATTACGCCAAGGCTAAGCCAACCGCAGAAATATTAACCAAAGTCGTGGCTAATATGTCGAAACTTGGCCCTGCTGGAGGTGACAGCAAAGCTACAAAGCAAACAGGGGCGACGGTTGAGGCGGACGAAGACACCAACGCGCTTTTGATTACGGCTGAAGGTGACACGCTCGATGCGTTGCTAGAGGTCGTTGCTCGTTTAGACATTAGGCGCGCGCAAGTTTTGGTTGAAGCGATCATCGTTGAGCTAAACGAAGATACTGGGCGCAATTTGGGCTTTGAGTATTTCTTCCGCGAGAAGGAGGAAGCCGCTTTTGGTAGTTCGGTCGCTGGAGACTCTGCAGCAGGCATTCTGGGAGTGGCGCTGCAGGGAGCAACTGAAGAAGGTCAAGAATCCGGCTCGGACGAGGATATTCAGAACTTAACCAATTTGGCCGGCGCATTGGCCGGTGCCGGGCAGGGGCAGATATTTGGTTTGCTTGGCACCAACGAAGACATTGATTTTGGCATGATTATTAAGGCACTTGAGTCCGATACCAAAAGCAATGTGCTTTCGACACCCACGCTGTTGACCATGGACAACAACGAAGCATCATTTTCGGTTGGTCAAAACGTTCCGTTTGTTACCGGTAGTTTTACCAACACTGGCACCGGTACAGCAAGTCCCTTCCAAACCATTCAGCGGCAAGATGTTGGTATTACTTTAAAAGTCACCCCTCATGTCAACGAGGGAGACAAAGTTATTCTTGATATTGCTCAGGAAGTTTCGAGCATCTCCCCCAGTGCAAGTGCCTCGGATGTAATCACTAATCAGCGCAAAATAGAGACGCAGGTTATGGCGGCTGACGGTGAAATTATTGTTATGGGTGGTTTGATGCAGGACGAGGCTAATCAATCTGAGGGCCGAGTGCCTATCTTGGGGCGCTTACCGTTGGTTGGTCGCTTTTTCCGTTCGAGCACGAAGAATAATACCGTGTCGAATATGGCTGTTTTTATCCGCGCTTCGATAATTCGTGAAGATGAAGAACTAACCGGAGCAACGGCGGAGAAGTATCGCTATATTCGTGAGCGCCAGCTTGAGCTGCGCAAGCAAGGGTTTTTGCGTTTCAAAAATAACAATATGCCGCTGATGCCTGAACTGTCGGAGTTTGATTTACCTTATGATGACAAGCCGTACAAGGTTGAGAAAGTCGAATCAACTGATAACCAGGCTGAAGGCGAGGCTGGCGAAGCGGAATAACAGGCGCAATGACGATGAATGAACTGCATCACGATAATCCGGAAGACGATAGCCAGTCACTCAATATCGAGGGCCTATCCGGTGCTCCGCTTGAAGAGATTGGCGATGAAGAGATTTCGCGAACTCGTGTGCCGTTTGCTTTTGCGCAAACCAACAACGTCATTATCGACGAAGAGTCAATTTTCTATACCGGCACGCCGAGCCTCGAGGTTTTGGCGGAGTTACGACGCCATTGTGGTAAAGCGTATGACACGGTAGAGCTTGACGAAAAAGCGTTTACCGATAAGTTATCGAAGGTTTATCAAAGCGCAGATGGCGAAGCGCAACAAGCCGCTGAGGATATGGGTGCTGAGTTTGACTTGTCTGCATTAGCTGAAGATATCCCCGAAGATAGCGAACTGCTCACTGGTGATGCCGATGCTCCGGTTATCCGCCTAATCAACGCGATACTCTCACAGGCGGTTCAAGAACAAGCTTCGGATATCCACGTAGAACCTTTCGAAGATCGCGTATCAGTTCGGTTTCGTATCGATGGCGTGATGAAGGAAGTACTATCACCGAAGGCCCAACTCGGTCCCGTGCTTGTGTCGCGTTTAAAGGTGATGGCGCGTTTGGATATTGCCGAGAAGCGGATTCCTCAGGATGGGCGAATTACCGTAAAACTTGCCGGCCACGCGGTTGATATTCGTGTTTCGACAATGCCCTCTGCACATGGCGAACGCACGGTATTACGTATTCTCGACCAGTCTGCCGGAGCGCTCTCTCTAGAACAGCTCAATATGCCCCAGCAGGTCCTTGAGGATTTTAAAGAAGCGTTGGCAAAACCGCATGGCATTATTCTCGTCACAGGCCCTACAGGTTCGGGTAAAACTACGTCGCTATATTCAGGGTTGAGTTATCTCAATAGCCCAGAGCGCAATATCCTCACGGTTGAAGATCCGGTTGAATATCTCTTGCCAGGTATCGGCCAAACACAGGTCAACAACAAGGTTGATATGACCTTTGTGCGAGGGCTGAGAGCCATCCTGCGCCAGGACCCCGATGTGGTTATGATCGGTGAGATTCGCGACAAAGAAACTGCATCGATTGCTGTACAAGCAAGTTTAACCGGTCATCTGTTGCTCTCGACCTTACATACTAATACGGCCATCGGCGCCGTCACACGCCTCGGTGACCTGGGGATTGAGCCGTTTTTGCTTTCGTCGAGCTTAGAAGCGTTAATAGCGCAGCGTCTTGTGCGTGTATTGTGTAAAGACTGCAAAGAGCCCTACGAAACGGGTGAAAGTGAAGAAGAGCGCGTTAAAATCCCAGCCGGCACCCCCATTTACCGTGCGAACGGCTGCGAAAAATGTCATTTTACCGGTTATCGCGGTCGAACAGGCATCTATGAACTTATTCCTGTTGACGATGAATTGCGCCAGTTAATTCACGAGGGTGTCGGTGAGCAACAAATGCTTGAACACGCGCGTACGCGCAGTCGTCCGATTGATGCGGATGGCCGGGATAAAGTGTTGGTCGGGATCACAAGCGTTGAAGAACTGTTGCGCGTAACCGTTACGACCTAGTCAATTATGGGCGCTTATAGTTATCAGGCATTGGATGCCAAAGGAAAGACTGTTAAAGGCGTTCTCGAAGGTGACTCTGAGCGGCAAGTCCGTACATTACTGCGGCAAAAACAATTGCGCCCTCTCGAAGTCAAAAGCTCGGTTAAAAAAGTTTCTAGCCGCAAAGGTAAAGCTCAAAAATCCGCTGGTCCGTTAGGCTTCTCATTTGGAGGCAGCAACCGTGGGCCGAAACTCAAACACAAAGATTTGTGCTTGGTAACACGGCAACTCGCCTCCCTTGTGCAATCGGGTTTGCCTCTCGATGAGGTATTGGCTGCTTGTGCAAATCAAAGTCGCAACCCGACGATTAAAAGTTTGATTTTGCAGGTTCGTTCGCGTGTGCTTGAGGGTTTATCGCTGACGCAGGCAATGGCAGAGTCTCCGCGTGCGTTCGACAATCTTTACCGCGCGATGGTAAAAGCGGGTGAGAGTTCAGGTTATCTTGGGCCGGTACTTGAGCAGCTAGCCGAATACGCGGAAATGAGCCAAGAAACGCGGCAAAAAATTAAAGCGGCGATGATTTACCCTATTGTGCTGTTACTGGTGAGTTTTTCTGTCGTGGCGGGTTTGATGGCTTTTGTTGTGCCAAAGCTTGTTGGCATTTTTGAGTCTCAGCAACAGCAGCTACCCAAAATAACCGAAATTCTAATTGCTGTTAGCGACTATACGGTCAACTATGGGATTTATACGCTCATTGGCATTGTTTTACTGATTTTGGGTTTTTCGGCGATGCTCAAAGAACCGAAACGGCAAAAAAAATGGCACGCATTTATTTTAAAATGGCCTTTAGTTGGAGAGCTAACTCGCACTGCGGAAGCATCCCGCTATTCGAGTACTCTGGGTTTGTTAACCAAAAGTGGAGTACCACTTCTCGACGGTTTGCGTATAGCGTCTCAGGTGGTATCCAACCGCCATATCCAGGCTGCGGCGAGTGAGGTGGCGGTGTCAGTTAAAGAGGGTATGAGCTTGCACAAGGCGCTGGATCAAAGCCGTGAGTTTCCTCCGTTGTTAGTGCAAATGGCGGCCAGTGGGGAGCAAAATGGTGAGCTTGCTGAGCAGTTAGTGCATGCGGCGCGCAACCAAAACCGGGAACTCCAATTTACGCTGTCGACTCTAATGAGCTTGTTGGAGCCGGCCACCATTCTATTTATGGGCGTTACAGTTGGCGGAATCGTTATGGCAATTATGCTACCAATCTTCCAAATGAATTCGATGGTTTAAGGGGACCAATAATGAAATCTAATCAAGCGACAGTTAATAAAACCCAAGCCGGAGTCAAAAAAGCTGCGGCATTAAAACGACAAAGGGGTTTTAGCCTTATCGAGATCATGGTGGTCATCGTCATCATGGGTTTGATGTTAGGCGTTGTCGGGCCGATGGTTTTTGACAAAGTAGGTGACGCGCAGATTGGCCGAATCAAGGGTGACTTTGCCACCATGAAAACGGCACTGCAAAGTTACCGCTTAGACAATTACAACTACCCCACGACAGAGCAGGGATTAGAGGCGCTTGTTTCGAAAACGGATATCGATCCTGTCCCGCGCAAGTTCCCTTCAGAGGGCTATATTGAAAAGTTACCTAAAGACCCTTGGCAGCGACCCTATGTTTACATTGCACCGGCTGATGAACATCCGTTTGATGTTTACACCTTGGGCCGCGATGGTGTCGAGGGTGGAGAAGGCGAGGATGCCGACCTGAGCTACTGGGATGACCTCGACGACCGTTAAAAATGTCGGCTGTGAAGCTTAGATCGGCGGGTTTTTCGCTACTCGAACTCATGGCCGTTATCATGATTATTGGCCTTGCAATCGGTGGTGCCGCTGTGATGGTCAATACTAATAGCCCGGAATATCAGGTGGTTGAGGGCGTAGAAAAGTTTATGGCGATTGCCGAGTTTGCTAGTGAGAAGGCCACGCTTGCTGGTGATTCAGTAGGGTTAAGACTCGAGCCGCCCGAATGGCAAACGGAAGATTCCAGTCAATACGAAGATATGGGTTGGCGTTATTACTGGGTACTTATGAGTTATCAAGGTTGGGTTGAAATCCCCAATATGCCGCCGGTGTCGTTTCCGCCGGGAGTGGAACTCAAAATTGAGGTGGGTGAGATAGAATGGAATTGGGAGGAGGCCCTAGATCGGGAGACGCCTCTAGCTGTCTATTACCCGAGTGGCGATATATCGGACATCGCTATTGAAATTACATCGGAGTATGACGAAGAAATCGAAGCTCATATTGAGCTGGATGATTACGGTCAGCTTGTTTGGCGTGAATTGGAAGAGGAGCGCGAAGCAAGAGAGAAGGAAGGACGTTAATATGCGACGTTGGCTTGGCTTTACATTAATCGAAGTAATGGTGGCGATGATTATTGTGTCGGTTGCCCTGCCTGCACTCGTGATGCAGATGGGCTCTATGTCCAACGCCGCCTTCCGCGCACAGGAAACGATGCTTGCGCACTGGGTAGCGGAAAACAAAATGCAGGAAATTTATCTAACACAGCGTTTGCAAAAGATTGTGCCGCGCGGTCGGGCAGCTGGTGATATTGAGATGGGTGGGCGCGTTTGGGACTGGCAAGTAGAGGAGCGCGCCGTTGAGGAGTTTCCGGGGTTTCACCAAATATGGGTAAGAATATCCCCACAAGGCGGTGACGTTGCCGCTGAAATCACAGGGTTCTACGTTGATTAAGCGTGCTGGGTTGATTAGGTTTACGGGCTATGTGCCCTTGAAAGCTAACACCGGTTTTACCCTGGTAGAGGTTCTTGTCGCGATAGTCATTATGGCGTTAATCGCAGTGGTCACAGGTCAGATATTCCATAGTGCTACCAGAAGTTCCGAGTCGACAGAAGCCGCGCTCAAACGCTTAGCGGCGGTGGATCGTATCTGGGTATTGTTGGAAAACGATGTCCGCAATGCTATTCCTCAAACAGTGCTGCCAATCTACGGAGATCCAATCCCTGCCGTGTTTGTCGAGGAGTCTGACGATTACTGGTTAACAATTATGCGGGCAGGCCTCGCAAACCCCCTTCACCAGCCGAGGACTGAAATAGTTCGAGTGGGGTACCGTCTGGAAGACGGTGCCGTATGGCGCGATACTTGGTATGACCCGAGAAAGACGGATCAAGAGGACACGCTGCAGCGCAAGATTATGGAAGGGGTTGAGGACCTTGTCATTCGGGTTCTACCTCCGCCACCGACGGCAAGTTCGCTCGCTGCTGGGCCGTGGTATATGCGCTGGCCCAACCCGAATGCCGGTGCTGTCTCCCCGGCAACGTTGCCGCTGGCAATAGAAATTACAATAGAACACGAAGAGTTTGGCGAGATTAAACGCTTATTTTCGTTTATTGCCGGAATTGATAATCGCTCAACCGGGACGGTTGAATTGCCTGAGGGCAGCTCAAGCAGCGGTTCCGGTGGTGCACGCGGGGGGTCAGGCAACAACTCTGGAAATCCTTCAAACCAGGGAGGCGCCAAGCGAAACAGTGGATAATCGTAAACCAATGCCTACTTTCAAGCATATAGCGGATTTCCGTGGTTCAGCTTTAATTATGGCGATGCTTGTTGTATCACTAGTAACAACTCTGGTGGTCGCCACAACGTGGAAGTTTGAATTGGGCATGGCGCGCAATGAAAATCGTTGGCACGGTATTCAAGCGCGGTCGTATTTGGAGGCAGCTGAGCTACTCGCGCACTATGCGCTAAAAATGGACAAACTGCAGGGCGAAAAAGATCATCTCAATGAAATTTGGAATCAAGAACAGCAGTTTCCAACGGATGAAGGCTGGATTGCTGGGAGAGTTGAGGATGCTCAGGGGCGCTTCAATATTAATCTCTTGCAAAAAAAAGTGCCTCCCCCAAACCCGAATAGTGAAGAGGCAAATCAGATACAAGAAATTTACACAGTTCACCAAAAGCGCTTTATTCGCCTGCTGCAAACTTTGCAACGTGACGATAACAATTTGATTGACGAAGGTTATGCGAGAGAGTTAACCGATGCAGTGATGGATTGGCTGGATCCAGACCACGAAACCTTTGGCTATGGGGGTGCAGAGCAAGACTATTATGAAAGCCTGCCGATACCGATTCCGATAACAAATAACGTGATGACCAGTGTGAGCGAGCTAAGTGTCATCAAGGGTATGGAGCCACTCATCTACGAGCAGTTGTTACCGTTGGTTGTCGCGCTGCCTGTGGATGTGCCAATTAATATCAACACGATGCCGGAACAGTTGTTTCGCATGATAAATCGTAAAGATGACTATACACCTTTGTTGGATATAGACCTTGAGCCCCTTTTATCCGAGCGTAATGCCGGCATAACGGGTGATGATCCAAACCAGGCAGCGCAGCCAGGTGAATTGCTCGATGGCGGGTGGGATAGTGTGCAGGAATTACTGCAATCACCAACGCTCGGAGCTCTGCTTGGGCAAACAAATGATGTTAGTTTGGAAGGCTTTGACACCAAGAGTAGTTATTTTTTTGTATTTTCAGAAACTCAAGTAGGCGAGCAGCGGCGCAAGGGTAAAAGCATGGTTTTCCGCGGCAAAGATGGCGTTCTCACTGTCCGTAGAACCGATGCTAATTTTTAAATATGCAATGTGTTACTGGGCTCAAGTTGCTTTGTGGCGTAAACCAGTGACCAAAGTTTCGATGTGGTGGGGCTATTATTAAACTATCTGTCGTAAGATATTGATAAAGATGATAATTTGGCACTTGTTGGCTAGAGTCTCTGAAAAAACGTTTGGCTTAAGCAGGTGTTGCTTGTTGGCGCAACTTTATCTAAATGCTAAAACCGTATTAAGTAATATTTTTAAGTGGGAAAACTGTGGCGCGATTACTTGTTAAAAAAAACCTTGATGGACTGTGGCAGTGGCGGGCTATCGCTGATAGCGGCCAGTGGGACAGTGAGGTTTTTTATACTGGTGACATCAACTTATTAGCGGAATCCGCTACAGGAGCGAGCGTTTGGTTGATCTTTTCCGGCCAACATGTGGTGAGTCGCAAAGTTGAAGTGGAAGCCAAGGACAAGCGCTTGTTCGCGAAATTGGTTCCGTTCCAAATCGAAGAGACGGTTATTGACTACGTAGACGATATGATTTTTGCCTACGGTACGTTTGAAGAAAACCAATTACCGCTCGCCTACGTCGATGCTGAGTTTGCCGAAAATGCATTGGCTGAGCTGGAAGATATCGGCGCTGAAGTGCAGTCGTGTGCCGTCGATTACCTCGAATTATTCCACGACGAAGATAGCTGGACAATTGTGCTTGATGGCGAAAACGTCTTGGTTAAATTTGATCGTGAACTCGGCTTCTCGGTTGAAAAAGAAGCAGCTGCATTGTATTTAAAAAGCCTCTTAGCCAGTCACGAAAGTCCACCCGCAAAGATCACAATTTATGGGCTTGATGACGGCGAACTTGATAGCTTGCGCGATATGCTGCCCGGTGAATTGGAGACCAGCGAAGAGATTGAAATAGAAGAGCGCGTGGGCAGTTTTTGGGACGCTGTTGAAGCCAAGGCTAAGCCTGTGCTCGAGCTTCGAACCGGGCCGATTGCTCGCAAATTGCCTTTTGCAAAATGGTGGACTGACTGGAAGGTACCCGCTATCGCTGCCTGTGCTGCGCTGTTAGTAGCTGTAGGTGGCACTTGGGGCGAGTTGAAGATGATGCGTGCTAAGCAGTCGGCCATACTTGCCGAGCGTGATGAACTTTATCGTCAAGTTAAGAAGGGCCCTGTTCGTGATCCGGTGCGCCAGCTTAAGCAAGAGCTATCTAATTATTCTGACAAGCCACAAGGCTCGCGGTTAATGCTGATGATGTCCAAAATTGCGCCGCCCATTGCCGCTAACGACAATCTGACTCTAAATAATTTTCGTTACTCGCACGATAGTGGCGAGGTTCAGTTGACTATCGAAGCGACCGACTTTGCTTTATTTGAGGAGTTGCGTAAGCAGATAGCCGACAAAGGTCTGACTGTCGATATAAGGCGTGCATCCGTTTCGGGCGATGTGCACCAAGCCCAAATTCGGGTATCTGAAGGTTGATCTCAAAATAGGTGTATAAGAGCGATAATGGAATCGTTTAAAGATTGGTATTTACAACAGAGTCCTCGTGAACAACTGCTTCTCGGTGTTGGAGCAATTGCAGTGGTCATTTTTCTTGTTTATGCGATGGTGTGGGTTCCGCTGGTTAAAAGTCACAAAGCCCAATTGCAGTCCAATAAAATTGCGCTTGAGCAACGCGAAACCGTGAGAAACTTGGGTGGCAAAATCCTCGGCTTTCAGCAGTCGAACAAGAGCACCAACCACAGTACGAGCCTGACGCAGGAAGTTCACAATAGCTTAAGTGCCCACGGTCTTTCGATCGATAAATTCCAGCCGATCGGCTCTACCGGTGTTAGAATTCATTTAGCCAAGGCACCGCTTAGTTCCGTGTTCGCGTGGCTTGATGAGGTTGAAAATAAAAAGGGTATGCAAATAAAGGATATCTCTGTGGCCTCTAGCGACGATATCGGTCAGGCCCTTGTGAATTTGCGATTGTATCGGGATTAATTTATGGGGCGTTTAGCCAAATGGCTGGTAGGCGTTGGCCTGGTTTTTTATTTTATCTTTCTCGTTGTTTCGAGTATTCCCGGAGCTTGGGCATCTTATTTTGTTGTCAAAAGTGCACCCGGAGTGCAACTCTTTGGTGTGTCAGGCACTATCTGGAAAGGCAAAGCGGCAAAGGCGAGTGTTAATATCGATGGCCTAGTCGTCGATTTGGGTGAGTTGCGCTGGAAATTAAAGCCCATAAACCTGCTAGGTTTTAGTGCTTGTGCAAATATCACAAGTGCCAAGTTAAGTACGGATTTTTGCCGTGCTTTATTGGGTGCTCGCAACACCGTCGAAAACTTTCAATTTGATTTTCCCGCTTCATATGGAAACCGTTTATTAAGGGATGCCAATTTTGATGGCAATGCGTCGTTGAATTTGCGCAAGGCTGTGGTCAGTGATAGAGGTTTAGTGGACGAGCTTGACGGTAATTTCAGTTGGCGAAATTCGCGTATAAAAGTGGAGGGTCGCTGGTTTGCGTTAGGTGACTATGCCGCTAACTTGAGCGCCAACGGTGAAGGTGCAGTGCGGGCTGAAATTTTTGATAGACAGGCTCCTATCAAAGTAAATTTAATTGGTTTGATTGGTGTTTCCGAGCCTCCAAAGGTCCAAGGTGTTGTGCGGCTCACTGATCAGGCTCCCCCAGAGGCACAAGACGTGCTGAGTATTTTCGCAGTGCCCACCGACGATGGTGGCTTTGAAGTGAAATTTCCTCTTTAATGGGCGTCCGCGACTGTTTGCGGTACCTGGTTTTAATCTCTTACTTGTTGTCATCTGGAACCGTTTTTGCGGCTTGGTATTCTGATGACCAAGCCATTATGGGAACCAAAGTATCTGTAACGCTTTGGCATCTTGACGCGGCAGATGCACAGGCTGCCATCGCCGATGTTATGGCGGATATGCGTGCGGTAGAGCGGCAGTTTTCGCCGTATATTGTCAGTAGCGAACTCTCGAAACTGAACCAAACTGCGGTTAAAGACGCGGTTAAAATTTCCCCCGAGCTTGCGTTGTTAATCAAACAATCGATAGACGCAAGCGTTGAAAGCGGCGGCGCGTTTGATATTACCTATGCTTCTCTCGGTTGGTATTACGATTACCGTAAGCAAATTCAGCCAACGGCAGAGCAGCGCAAGGCCCTGCAGCCTGCAATCAACTATCGTTGGTTGTCATTCAACGAACAACAGTCGACTTTAGAGTACTTACACAAAAACGTACGCATCGATTTGGGCGGTATTGCCAAGGGGTATGCTACTGATCGAGCGATTGCGTTGTTGCGTTCCCGTGGTATCAAACATGCAAGTGTATCGGCCGGTGGAGACAGCCGGCTTCTTGGCGACCGTAAGGGCAGACCTTGGTTAATTGGCATTAAACACCCACGACCGGGAAAAAAAACTGATTCAGTCGTGCTAACCTTACCTTTATCAGACATCGCTGTAAGCACCTCGGGTGACTATGAGCGCTACTTCATTGATAGCCAAAGTGGCGAACGTGTTCACCACATCATAAATCCGCGTACTGGTCGCTCTGCCAGTGAGGTTATGAGTGTCACGGTATTGGGGCCCGAAGGTTTGGCAACTGATCCACTATCGACCTCTGTTTTTGTACTGGGTGTCGAGGAGGGCTTGGCTTTAGTCAATCGTAAACCGGGCCTTGACTGTGTGATTATCGACCGGAAGGGTCAGGTGCATTACAGCGAGGGCTTGGTCGACCCGTCTGCACCTTAGTGGAAAATCAGACCTTAACCGGAGACTGTCCTTTTATGTTGTTTTGGTAAGCGCTCCACAAATTTTTTACAGGCTTATGTGAACTGAGCATCGACTAATACTTGCTCTCATAATAGGCTAGCGTCGTTAAGCTCTATAATTCTAAGTACGCCAGAACTTTTAAGGCGTGCCGCTAGAATGCTGTTGCATTTACCGGCTTACTTAGACGACTTTAAATGCTTTGTTAATTTAGACTGCGCAAGTGTTTGAGATAATGAAAGTAAAGTCAAATGGGCTTCGCGAGCCAAAAATCCGTCTCACTATTGCTAAACGGTAATAGTTTTTGAGATCAAAACTTGGAGACAAAATGTTGATTAGGCAATTACTCGCTTTCATATTTGTGCTCAGTAGTTTTTTTGCCGTTTTTTCAAAAGCTGAGGTTTCAGAAACTGATGTTTCGAAAACCGACGCTCCGGAAACTGAAGTATTAACAAACCAAACATCTCAAACTGAAAATACTGATATCGCTGTATCGGTCGATCCTGCCGGACCCGAGCCTCTCGGCGATGAATCCGTTGAACCTTTAACAAGTTTGCCAGAAGAAATTGTTCCGTTAGATAGCGAATCGAACTCGACAGAACAGGCGAATGGTGAGGCAATTAATTCGCCCCATATTGCTGTGACTGATGGTCCTTTAAGTGCTCAAGTAGAGGACATAAAAAAAGCATCCCTTGAATTAAATCGTGATTTACTGCTGCTTGAAGAAGATCTTTTATTTCCCGCCAATACTCAGATTGCAGTTTATGTTTCCATGGATGTTGGTACGTATTTCGAGCTTGATGCAGTCAAGTTAAAAATTAACGATGAATTAGTGGCCAGTCATCTCTACACCGAAAAGCAAAACAGCGCTTTGATTCGCGGTGGTATCCAGCGTTTATACCTGGGCAACTTAAAAACGGGTTCGCATGAATTGACCGCGTTTTTTCACGGCTATGGGCCGGAGCGCCGCGAGTACAAACGTGGTGCAACGTTTAATTTAAAAAAAGACCAAAGCCCGACGATGTTAGAGATTCGCATTCGCGACTCTAAAAAAACCATGCAACCTGATTTCGACTTTAAAGAATGGCATTTATAAGAGCGAAGCAACTCTTTTTAATCCTTCTTGGATTGTCGATCTCAACCATTGTTTTTGCCATTCCCAAGAAACCTTTAAGCGCCGTTGCCGATTTGCGTTATGGTGTTGCGCTGTATCATTACTACCAAAGTGAGCATTTAGAAGCGTTAAGCGATTTGCTCGTTGCAAGAGAGCGTGGTGGCATACAAGGCCACGGTGATAACCCCGAAATTATGGAAGGGGGCTTTTACCTAGCTTATGGCTTGGAGCGTCATGCAAGCGAAATATTTGAGCGTTTACTCGATGAAAATAGACCGCAGAAAACACGCGATGCGGCGTGGTTTTATTTAGCACGCCTGCGCTATATGCGCAACGATTGGGAGGGAACCGAACAAGCACTTAGCAAGATCAGCGAAAAACCCGAAAAACTACTGGCTCACGATATTGTGGCATTGCGCATTAATTTGCTACTTAAACAGGACAAGCCTGATGAGGCAGAGGTGCTCTACCATAAATCGTTGGGCAAAACCGAGTGGGGCCCATACATTTTTTATAATTTGGGTTCAGCATTTTCTCGGGTCGAAAAATTTGATAAAGCAATCACTTATTTCAGCAAGCTCGCTAAAATTCGCCAACGTTCTCCCGAGTTCCTAGGCCTTTACGATAAGGCCATGACGGCCGCCGGATATGCACATATATTTTCGCAGCGCCCGGCGGAAGCCACAGAGTATTTTTCGCGTGTGCGTTTAAACAGTCCTTTGTCTAATCGAGCACTGCTTGGTTATGGCTGGGCCTTTTTCGAACAGGAGCAATATAAAGATGCGCTTATGCCTTGGCAAGAGTTGGCTAAGCGACCCGTAATAGACGAATTTACCCAAGAAGTTTTAATTGCCATTCCTAACACGTTTGAAAAACTCGAACGCTATAACCTCGCTCTGCAGCACTATCAAAAAGCGGAAGCTAATTTTGAAGCAGAACTGGTTACGCTTGATTTGGTACTGAGTGAACTTAAGCAGAAAGATTTATTGGAAGCGCTGAAAATTGACCGCGCGCTCGATGTTAACTGGATGAACTATGCGGAAAAAAATAGTCTGTCTCCGCAGTTGAGTTATTTAGTGGTCTTGTTTTCGCGTGAGGAATTTTTAGCATTAGTGCAAGAGTTGCGTGATTTGCTGGCGCTGCAAACAGCGCTCTTTGAATGGGAAGCAAAAATGCAGTTTTATGCGCAGATGTTGGATGAACGCAATGCGAATCGCAAACGTGAAATGGATTTTGTTGAGCAAGGCAATTTCAAAGCAAAAATTAAACTACTACAGCGTTTGCGCGACGAGCGTCGAGCTACACTTACGAAAATAACGACAAATAGTGATTTTCTAGCGCTCCTAGAAGGCGACGAGCGCGAAAAAAGAGAGCGCATTGATCGCGCGCTGAAAAATTCTGAGTTGCTCGAAGGTACGAATGAAATTACCGACGAGCAACTTGAAATATTGCGTTTTGTAAATGGGGTTCAGATCTGGAGCGCTCAAGAGGATTATGCCGATCGTCGTTGGGCATTGGAGAGTAGCATTATTGAAATTGATCGTAAAATAGAGGCTGCAACAAAAACCGAAACGCGCATACAAAAAATAATTGATGAAGGTTTTGACTTGCAGCCCTACCGCAAAGATATTGCTACTGCGGAGGTGCGAATTGCCGAGCAACAAGCTCTAATTGGTGCAGCTGTATACGAAGCACAGCGCCGTCTGCGCGATCAAGTTGAGACAGTTCTGTATTTACAAAAGCGTCGTTTAAATCACTATTTGGCTAAATCACGCATTGCCATCGCTAGGATGATGGACCCCGATGTTAAAGGGGCGGGCGAATGAGTCTAATGCGTTGCTTATTGCTATTATTTTTGGTCGTACCTCTTTTAAGTGCGTGCTCGATTATTCGAGAAGACATTGATGAACTTGGGCCGACTTTGGCGGATTTAAAGCCAGTGGTACTTCCTCCAGATCCTCCGGATGTTCCCAAGGCTTCGTTAGATGAAGTGGAGGCTAATTATCGTGCCGCGTTAGAGGTAGCAGAAGACCCCAATACTAAACGAAAAATTTTAGTTCGCCTGGCTGATTTGGAAATGAAGCGCAGTGAGCGCAACCAACTCGATTCTAACGAAGACAAGCAGTTCTTCGATAAAGCGATCACCTATTACGATGATATTTTAAAAGACGATTTATCTCAGGACCCCTCAATATCCGAAGAGCGCTTACTGTATCGTCTATCGAAAGCTTATGCGCTTGATGGACGTATGGAGGAGTCTGATCAGGCTTTGACAGAGCTTGTAGCAAAATATCCCAATTCCTTATTTGCAGCAGAAGCAGAATTTCGTCGTGCGGAGCATGCATTTAGTTTATCTGATTACCAAAGTGCGGAGAGCTACTACGGCAATGTTGCAAATTTTGGCCAGCAAACCCAGTTTTATTTAAATGCAATTTATATGAAAGGCTGGTCACAATTCAAACGCAGTAACTACAACGACGCTGTTGTCTCTTTTACGCTAGTGCTCGATCATATATTAGAAGGCGAAAAGCTCGTCGCTGATTTGGAAAGTAGCAAGCAGAATTTAGCGAGCGATACTTTGCGAGTTATGGGTTTTTCTTTTTCCTACATGGATGGCCCTAAATCAATTACATCCTTATACGAGGCAAACGGTGAACGTCATTACCAGCATTTAATGTTTATTGAACTGGGACAATTGTATTTAGAGAAAAAGCGCTACCGCGACGCGGCCGATACGTATCAACACTATATTGATTTTTATCCCAACGGTGATTATGGACCAGAATTTTCGGTACAAATGATAGAGGTTTATAATCGTGGGAATTTTCCAAGTATGATTCTACCTGCGAAAGAAGGATTTATTAATAATTACGGTATTACGAGTAATTTTTGGCAGCAGCGAAGTACCGTCGGCGCGGTTGAGTACGGCGATACACTAAAGAGTTATCTCGACGAAGTTTCAAGCTATTATCACGCTCGTGCACAGCAAAAGAAAAAGACGACGCTTGCGCAAGGGAAAAAAATCACTAACAAAATTAAGAGAGAGCTTAACAGCGACTTACTTACGGCAGCCAATTATTACAGTGAGTACGTTGCAAGCTTTCCCGATGACTCTAAGACTCCGGGCTTTACTTTTTTGATGGCGGAGGCCTTGTATGAGGCTGATCAGCTCCCCAAAGCTGTAGCAGCTTATGAAAAGGTTGCCTACGAATATAAAGATGAAAAAAATGGTGCAGAAGCTGGTTATGCCGCAATTTTAACCGAACAAAAAATAATGGAGCAATTACGGCGAAGTAAGGATACTGACCAGCTTGCGATTTGGCAAAATAAGGAAATCGAAAGTTCCATTTTATTTGCCGACACCTACCCGCTCGATAGACGTGCTGCCCCTGTATTAACGCATTCAGCAGAAATACTTTTTCAACAGCAACAGTTTGAGCGGGCGATTGAGCTGGCGACTCGTATTACGATATGGCAGCCGGAACCCGAAATAAAATTGCAAAAAACCGCCTGGTTAGTGCTTGGTCATAGCCAGTATGAACTAGAGCAGTTTGATTCCGCTGAAGTCTCTTACCGAAAAACACTAACGTTAATGACGCAGCAAGATAAAGATCGAAAGGCAGTGGTCGATCGCATTGCAGCGAGTATGTTTAAGTCTTCGGAGTTGCAAGTCGCCGCTGGCGAGACGGGGCTTGCGGTTGACAAATTACTCCGTATATCCGCGATTGCGCCTGGCTCAGAAATAGCTACTAACGCGCAATATGATGCCGGAAATTATTTAATGGAATTACAGCAGTGGGAGCGCGCGGAAAAGGTTTTTCTCGATTTTCGTTTAAATAACCCAAAGCACTCTCTCGCAGCGACGATTACACCAAAACTTGTAAAAATTTATGAATCTATGGAGCGTTGGGATAAGGCCGCTGATAGCTTAAGCGAAGTGGCTAAAAATGATAAAGATAAGGAAATTCGCAGGAATTCGTTGTATTTAGCAGCTGAATATTACGAAAAGTCAAAAAAATATTTGCCAGCTATCAGTAGCTATCGCAGCTACGTGCACACCTATCCGGCACCGTTCGCGCTGGCTGTGGAGGGACGTGCAAAATTAGTTGAGTTGTATGGCAAGCTGGACATGCAAGATAAACGTGATTTCTGGTTGAATCAAATGATTAAGGCGCATGCTCGCGCGGGTAAAAATAAAACTGACCGCTCGCGTTATTTCGCAGCCATGGCGCAAACTGAATTTGCTGGCCGAGAGTATCTAAAATTTGAGCGTATTAAAATTAAACAGCCTTTCAAACGGAGTATAAAAGCCAAACTTTCTGCGCTGAAGGTGGTTGTTAATTCATACAATAAAGTTTTGGAATACAAGGTTGGTGACTTTAGTACGCAAGCTAATCATAAACTGGGCGAAATTTCGGCTCAGCTTTTTTACGATTTGATGGCATCCGAGCGACCCAAAAACTTAAATGAAATGGAATTGGAAGAATATGAATTAATGCTTGAAGAGCAAGCATACCCGCACAAGAAAAAAGCTGTAGCGCTGCTGGAGGCGAACGCATCACGTTCTTGGGGTGGCTTTTATGACGACTGGGTCAAAAAAAGTTTTTTTCAACTAGCAAAATTATTACCGGCAAGGTACGGTAAAAAAGAATCGCGTATAGAGGTGAGTCGTGGTTTACACTAGTAGCTCACTTATCTCAATATTTTTGAGGCGATTTATTTTTAGGCAGTTTATTGGTGGTCGACTTATTTGCGGTCGGTTTGTTTTGAATTTTAGCAAGCTGCTATTCGTAATTTTGTTTGCGTTTTTGCTCGGTGCATGCAGTACGGGTGGAGGTAAAAAGCTAAAAGCAGATGGTGAGCTAGTCGCTGAAGAGCCGGAATTAGATGAAAACGGTCTGCCGAAGCTCGTTAAAATTCCAAACCCGTATGATGCACAAACGATAGAAATTTCCGCTGAGGCGAGAACTGCTTTTGGCGAGGCGCTGGCAGAAATTGAAAAGAAAAATTGGCAGAATGCAGAAATATTATTGCAAGATATGACAGCCAAATTTCCACATTTGTCTGGTCCCTTTGTAAATTTAGGCATTGTTTATCAAAACCTCGAAAAACTCGAACTCAGTGAGCAAGCTCTACGTAAAGCTATTGAAGTTAACAAGCTCAATGTCGACGCTTACACGATTCTAGCTTTGCAAAAACGCGAGGTGGGGCAGTTCGCCGAGGCGGAAGCTTTGTATAAAGAATCTTTGGCTGTGTGGCCGCATAGCATCGAATCGCATCGCAATCTCGGAATTTTGTACGACTTATATATGGGAAAATTTGATCTTGCACTTGAGCACTACGAAATGTGCTCTCGCTTGCTTGATCAACCCGATAAAACGTTAAGAGGCTGGATTATCGACCTGAAACGACGCATGTCACAGCAGCAAAAAAATTCAGCGCAAGGTGGAACATGATGGCTAAAATAAAAGAAACACTGCGAGTTTCAGTGAGTGTTGTCGCCTGTATGTTGGTGTTTGTTTTCGGTGCCAATGCGCAGGAAGATGAGGAAGGTGTGATCACGTTAAGGACCACCGTTACCGGCAACCAGGAGCAGCCTAAAGTGCTGTACATTGTGCCCTGGAAAGACGCGTCGGACGATTCTGCTTTAGTTCAGCCACTCGAAAGCCAGTTACAAGAAATTTTTAAACACGTTGATCGTTCAGAACATCAGCGAGAGGTAAATTACCGCCTGCAAATGAAAGAAAAAGAAGTGACACAGTAGTGATTGTTTGTTGGCATATTAGATAACCTAATCTTAAACAAAATTTAATTCAGGTTGGAGGCAACTGTACATGGGCTTTTTTGACACCGTCTTGGGATTCTTCAAAAACGGCGGCCATTTCATGTATCCCATTGGATTTGTACTTATTATTGGCCTCGCTGTTGCCATAGAACGCTGGCTTGTGTTGACTGCTGCGAAGGCCGCCAATCGCAAAGCTTTTGATCGCATTCTTCCTATGCTGCAAAAAAAGAACTACGCCGGTGTTATTGAGTTGGCGCGCAGCACCAAAGCTCCGGTAGGGCGCATGGTGGCGTCAGGTCTTGCGAGGATGCAACACTCTCCGCGTCGAGATGATATTGAGTACGCGATGGAAGAGGGTGTTCTGGAGGCTGTGCCCAGGCTTGAAAAGCGTACAGCTTATTTGGCGACTCTTGCAAATATTGCCACGCTCTTAGGGCTGCTTGGCACGATTATGGGTTTGATTGCTGCCTTTACCGCCGTGGCAGAAGCAGATCCATCCGAAAAAGCGACCTTGCTTTCGCAAAGTATATCGGTTGCAATGAATACAACGGCTTTTGGGCTTATGGCCGCTATCCCACTTCTACTGCTACACACGACTTTACAAAATAAAACCACAGAAATTGTCGATAGTCTCGAAATGGCAGGCGTTAAATGCCTGAATATTTTATCCGCGCAAACCTTGTCTAGTCGCACACGTTCAGGAGATTCTTCCAAATAAAGTATCCCACTGTAACGAGCGCTTCTAGGAAAGCCCATTATGCGTAGAGTCCGTATGCGAAAAAAGGATGCTGATCTTGATATCACTTCCTTTATGAACTTAATGATTATTCTTGTGCCCGTCTTATTGATGAGCATGGTGTTTTCGCATATCACCGTATTGGATTTAAAGTTACCTGATATAGCCGATAGCAGCTCCCAACCCAAGGACGACCCGAAAAATAAAATGCTTGAGGTGGTAATCGATAAGGACAAAATGACAGTCAATTATCCTGCCGGTGTGCGGCTGCGTGAAATCCCTAAAAAAGAAGGCGAATATGACTACAAATTCCTTTCGGAATTTTTACAGCAAGTAAAACGCGAATTGCGTAACAAGGATATTGAAAAACGCGATATTTTTCTTCTATCTCAACCAGATACCGACTACCAAACTATCGTTTCTACCATGGATACGGTGCGCTCCTTTAAAACAGTGCTAGCTGCTTCTGTTGTAGAGGCGGAACTATTTCCGGAGATATCACTCGGTGATGCCCCGGCTTCGACTGAAGCGCCAGCTGCGCAGGAGGCTGCTCAGTGAGGCAATCAATGCACGCCAAGAGGATGGCGCGAAGACAGAAAAGGGAAAAAGCTGGCTCGAAGTTAAACCTTGTATCGCTGATGGATATCTTTACGATTTTGGTATTTTTCTTGTTGGTTAATTCGTCCGATGTTGAGGTATTGCAAAATAATAAAAGTATTAAATTGCCGGAATCTGTTGCCGAAAAAAAACCTGAAAATAATCTCGTCATTATGGTCAGTAAAAACGATATTGTTATTAACGGACGATTAATTACAACATTGGAAGATGCACAGAAAAATATTCAGGAAAATCCTGATCAAGGTTTTGAGGAAATTGCTGATTTAAAGAAAGAATTGACGTATTTAGCTTCACGTAAACCCTATGCGTCAGAGGACGCTCGTATTAAGGGCCGTGATGTGACGATCATGGGCGATGCAACGATTCCTTACACGGTATTAAAGCGTGTTATGACAACTTGTGCTGCGAGCGAGTATCGCAATATTTCGTTGGCGGTGAGCCAAAAACATGTTGAAGAAGGTGAACTTGCTGGCGCAGAAGCTGTTAATGCGGAGGTTGGTGAGTGACACTCTTAGCTGCGCCCAACTTGCAATTACCTTGGTCATCAACGATAGAAGATGACAGACGTTATTGGGTTATTTTTCTCGCATTATTTATTCCCTTTGCGATAGTTGGGATTTTGATCGGTCGTGTTGAGCTGCCTGAAGTTTCACGTGAAGATATGGAAAAGCTACCGCCGCAGTTAGCAAGAGTTGTTTTAGAGAAAAAGGAATTACCCAAACCAAAACCTAAGCCAAAACCCAAACCGAAGGAAAAGCCGAAAGAAAAACCCAAAGAAAAACCGAAGGAAGAACCCAAGCCCAAACCAAAGCCGGTAAAGTTAACACCGGAACGTGAAAAAGCACGTGAAAAAGCGAAAAAAACCGGTGCGCTTGCTCAAATGGATGAGCTAAACGCAATGCGCGAAGCAATGAACGATTTAGCCATCAATACCGGTGATCAAATGCGCTCAAGTGGCCAGGCGGCCCAATCGAATCGCAATTTTATTAGCAGTGGTGTGGCGGCGAAAAGTGGTGGTGTAAAGTATAGTAATTTGAGCACTGATACCGGTGGAGGGGCTTTATCGGGTCGCGAAACTACGGGTGTCGAAAGTAAATTGACGGAAGTGACTGCTGCCGATAACGATAAGGCAAATGCCGGTGTTAATAATCGCCAACGCAGCAGCGAAGAATTGCGTAAAGTCATCGAAGCAAACAAAGGGAGAATTTTCAGTCTGTACTACCGAATGCTTGATGAAGACCCAACGATACAAGGAAAGCTAGTCTTTAAACTCACGATTGAACCAAGCGGTGTGGTATCGAAAGTTGAAATTGTTTCGAGCGAGCTGAATAATCGTTCTCTCGAAAGCAAGCTCAAAGTTCGATTACGTCAAATTAATTTTGGTGCCAAGGATGTGGCTCAACAAGTGCTAAAATACGAGTTCGAATTCTTACCTCACTCGTAGACTTACTTTCCTATTTTGCTGGTCAAGCTTCAATCATCATTTCCATCTTCTCTGTCTTAGGCAAAGTAATTGGAATTATCTGATCCCGACCAAACATGATTCAATATCTAACGCTGACCTGGGCGTCGATGTCATGTTGATGGCGCTTTAATTTCTAAATATAAAAATCTTAAATTCAAAAATTCTTCTGTGTTTGATATCCATATATTGAGCATATTAACTTCTTCTTATAATGCGATTTTAGGTGACAATATTTATCAGATTTAATAGTTATATAAACCTGTTTTTGTTTGTGATCTGTTTCGCAGATTAAATAAGTTATTATTATGATCGTATTGTTATAAAAACTTTGGGTTACTTTGTTTTTTATAAAATTTTTATTGTCCAAATTCTTTTAAATTTTAATATTTATATTGTTAATAAATTTTATGTTTTACGGTTTTTATAAAAATCGTTGACAAATTAGTTTTTGGGACGAGGGTTTAGAAAATATTTATAAAGATGAAAAAACACTAATAATTTTTTTTCATGAAAATACGCGCATTCATTTAAAATCAGCTACGCTTATTTAGAACTACCGCAAGCATTAAAGGATAAGCTATGCTATACACGATTGCGCATATTCAAATAGTTATTTTTTGTTTTTTCTTTCTGATGGAGCGGTTATTTCCTCATCTTAATCACCCTGTTCCTCGTTTATTCACTTTTTGGTGGTGCTGTATCGGTTTGTTTGCTCTTATGTGGTTGCGGATGGTTTTTTTTGTTTGGACTGATTCGCCCGGAGGCTATCTGACAATCGGTGGCCCCGTCATTGTAGAAGGGTGTATTACTTACTTATTTTATTCGTTTGGAAATTATTGGTTTCATCGCTGGAAGCATTCGAATCCTTGGTTGTGGCGTGTCATTCATTGTTTGCATCATTCAACTTCTCATATGGAGGCAAAATTGTCTTTTTATCGCCATCCACTTGAGATAATGATTAACACGATTTATATTTTGCTTTTAGGGAAAGTTATATTTAATATTTCGGTTGAAGCGATTGCAATTGCTTTAATGATTGAGGGAGCGCTTGAATGCTTCCATCATTCAAATATTAAAACGCCCTCAAGGATTAAGAAGCTCGGGTATGTGATTCAGCTTCCCGAGATGCACTTGGTTCATCACCAATACGGACTACACAAATATAATTATTCTCCGTTTATATGGGACACGATTTTTGGCACTGCTTATATTCCAGAAACCTGGAATAAAAAATTAGGGTTTAAAAATAGCTTTAGTGTCACGCATTTCCTTTTTTTAAAAAATCGAACTTGACACTAAAACTGCATCGCTCGTAACCTGTGGACTGTCCAGAATTCTGGACAGTCCACAGCCTTATTACATTGGGGCTTATTACAACTAGAGATTAAAACGTTAAATATTATAAAGTGTCGAATATAAAAATAGGGGGATATCGGTGGGAAACCCAGCTGATTTCAATGAAGGTAAGGTGACACACCTACCGAGCAAGGTGAACTCTGTCTACCACCTTGATCAAGTTTTATCCAAATTAATCTTGTCATACGTTGAAGACCATTCTTGGCGCAAGTTAGCTGCGGCAGTCAATTCGTTTGTACGTGGCCAGTTTAAGCCAGCATACCGTCTTGTTGCCGAGGGGAAGATTGAGCCTGAGGAGTTGGAGGCTGAGATTAAAAGCTATCTTCCGTCACGTTCTTATATTGAAGCTTACGCGAAAGGTACTGCGATCTGTTATCGCTACACCAATACTTTGGCGAATTTTTTTCAGCAACGCTATGTATTCGAAAACTTTGACCCGTGTGATCAATATTTATTTAAATTAGACGATAAAATGGATGAGTCGCAAGCGGCTGCGAGCGATGCTGAGTAGTCGGTACTGTGTTGGAGCAGACTATATAATAGCAGTTACAAACTTCAGGAAGAGAAAAAAATATTCGCAGTATGATGTACGGAATAGTGATTGAGCAAAAGTAGATATAAAAAACGGGTAGTGATAATGACTCGGGTTATTAGGCGATACTGATCCGGCAGTACCGTTTAGTGGGATATCGTGGGGATCAATATGAATAAAAAACAATGGGGGTATGGTTTAAATTTTATCCTTATTTTGTTCATAATCGTTTTACAAATTGTTGCAATAAGTATCGAAGACAAGAGTTTTAGTGTTGTTGTTATTGCGATATCTCTGTTGATGCTGTTTGTGATGCCTTCGCCTAATAAAGGTTTTGCAGAAAAAGTACGCAGTCATTTTAACGGAGCCCATTGATACTTAAACAATTGAATACTTGAATGAGAATGGAGGGGAATATGGCAAATAGTTATTCCGAGTGCGCTCCTATATACGTGAGTGAAAAAGATTTATTGAATTTGGTCGCTAATTTCATTACCAAAGAGCTTAAAGATATTGATTTTTCAGCTGTTGTCATTGATATATTTATCTCTGCACGGCGTTCGCATAGTTTTGTTGCGTCTTACATTTCTGCAGATGGTTTATCTCAGCAGAATGTTCGTTTTGGTTATGAGGCATCATCAGAATTAGATTCTATTTTTATAGACTTGCATGAAATTATGAGTAATGGTGCGGGCATTCCGCAATGGAATAAAGCGCGTGTGACTTTTCTAAAAGATAGCAATGATTGTAGTATGGTTCACTATATGGACCCGGATTTCGATTGGTTGGAGGGCTTAGATCCAGAGAGCCACGAGTATTTGCAGCTTGATGTAAATGAAGAACTTGGGATACTAACTTGGGAGGGTTTGCCAAAGTGGCATCCTCGCCCTTGGTCAGAGCACCGTCAGAGGTAGATCTCGGCCTCGCGTTCGCTTTTCTGCTTTAATAAATGTCCTTATAGCGTCATCCCGTGCTTGACACGGGATCCTGCATAAATGGATGGACGAGAAGGATTTTTACATTTATATAATGGCTAATAAGCGCATTGCTGCATTTTGCCTGAGAGTGACTTCTTAATAAAAAAGCCCTCAACATACGGTGCTTCGCGCCTTTATGTCGACAGATTACAGCAGACGATAGTCTTCCGTTTGCTTTTGTCTATTTTGCACATTGTTTTAACAATCGTTGAATAATTCCCCCTCACCTTGGGTGATAGAGTTAGATTAATCTTCTAATTGCCAGCACTTAAGGTCGGGCTATGTATAAATACGCTGTTGTTATAATATCTTTATGTGTTGTCGCCGCTTGTGGAAGTGGCGATGCCAGTATGGAGGGCGACGCAAATGCAGCTTCATCTACTAGCTCGAGTAGTTCATCTTCCTCAAATAATTCCTCTTCCTCCGGGGCTGCCAATTCTAGTAGCTCCTCATCGAGCAGTTCCTCGAGTGCAAGTACGTCTTCAAGTTCTTCTAGTGCTTCGTCTACCAGTGCTTCATCAAGCGGAGATGGTGTCGGTAGTAAGCCCAATATTTTGCTTATTATTTCCGATGATCAAGGCATTGATGCGTCTGCGCAATACAGTTTAAGCAATGATCTTCCTGACACTCCAGTGCTAAATGCGCTTGCTCAGCAAGGCTTAGTTTTTGAAAATGTTTGGGCAACTCCAGCTTGTACAACAACACGTGGGACACTGTTGACCGGAAAGTACGCGGTCAACAGTAAAGTCGATACGGTACCGGATTTATTGGAATCCGATCAGCAAACCTTGCAAGATTATCTTGCTAACAACACGCTTACCTCTGATTATTCATCAGCTGTTATTGGCAAGTGGCATGTTGCAGGTCAAGGGGCTTCACTTACTCACCCGAATGAATCAGGTGTTCCTTATTTTGCGGGGCCTATTGGTAATCACCGGGATTATTTTAGTTGGGATTTAGTGATAAATGGTACGAGTGAAAATACTACCGTTTACAACACAACTAAGTTAACGGATTTAGGAATTGAATGGGTTCGAAATCAAAATGGCCCCTGGTTTTTGTGGATGGCGTACAATGCTCCGCATGGACCTGTGCACCTACCTCCAGCCGATTTACACGAGCGCAGTAATTTATCGGGTGATGAGGCCGATATCGCTGATAATCCTCGCCCCTACTTTCTTGCTGCTATTGAGGCGCTAGATAAAGAAATAGGACGCCTTCTCGACTCGCTTTCGCAAGCCGAACGCGACAATACGATTATTTTATATGTGAGCGACAATGGAACACCGCGCCGAATGATTGATCGTACTGCTTTTATAGGTGCGCATGGAAAAGGAAGTTTATATGAAGGTGGCGTTCGTGTGCCAATGGTCGTTTCCGGCAAGGGAGTGACGCGTCAAAACGAACGAGAAGATGCATTAATTAATACAACGGATTTTTTTGCCACAATTGCGGAACTTGCAGGGGCACAAATTAAGTCTATTCACGATAGCAGAAGTTTTGCCGAACATTTTACCGATGCATCTGCACCAGAGCGCGATTATATTTTTGCAGAAGTCAATGATGACGTGGCTGGATGGGCCATCCGTAGCAAGACTCATAAGCTCATTAATTTTAATGGCGGCAGCCAAGAATTATACGATTTGCGATCAGAGATTACTGAGTCGAATAACTTAATTAACGAAGCAAGTTCTGCGAATATTGTAAGTGAACTTGAAAACGCAGCAAAAGCTATTTTAGGTGAAATAGTTATAGGTCCAGATCCCGTAGACCCGATGGGCGAAAATATAACTAACATAATTCTTACGCGCAAAACAGCAAACTGTGCAGACTACGTGTCGAATTATCAATCGATGGTTATGGATGTTAATCGCAACCTTTTATTTAATGGCGCACTGACTATTACCACTGAAAATGACAAATGTATATTTCAGACGAATATCATTCCGAATCACGATTTTAATGACGGAGTAATGAGTTTTCCCAATAACGTTTCGGCGCAAAATAAAAGCTTTGAAATTACAGCGGATCCGCAAAAAGCCATTATCCCTACACCGTTAACGTTGGTTACCGATAATGCAATATTACTTAACGGAGTGAAAGTCGATTTGTTAGCTGCTGCTTGTTTTAACGTCGGTAACGAGCGCGTGGGTTGTAACGATATCAACCAGCCTTGGCGCTTTGATCCGATGCATGCGGCAAACGGTTTTCGTATTGACAGCCACAATGCACATACACAACCTGATGGTACATATCATTACCATGGGCCGCCCAACGCTTTGTTTGATGATAGTACAGCGCTTGAGTCGCCCGTGATCGGTTTTGCCGCTGATGGGTTCCCAATTTATGGAAGCTTTTTTAATGATGCAGGTACCGTTCGAAAAGCTACCTCGAGTTATCAGCTAAAAATGGGTGAAAGGCCAAGTAGCGCAGGTAATCCGGGCGGTACTTACGACGGCACTTATCGCGATGACTATGAATATGTTGCCGGCACGGGTGACCTCGATGAATGCAATGGTATGGAGGTCAGTGGGGTCTATGGTTATTACATTACTGAAACCTATCCATACATATTGGGGTGTTATACTGGTACCCCCGACACTTCATTTAACAAGCGTTAACATTTGAAGCAAATCTGCTAGACTCAACTCCAATATATTTTTACCGCCATTTATTTTTACCACAATAAAGTTGGAGTTGAGGCATGACTAAAATCGTTGCGTTTTCTGGCAGTGCTCGTAAAGATTCTTTTAATACCAAATTAGTGAAAATCGCGGCAAAAGGCGCAAGTGATGCTGGGGCTGAAGTGAAACTTATTAATTTGGCTAATTTCCCGATGCCGCTTTTTGATCAAGATCTGGAAAAAGAACAAGGTGTTCCAGAAAAAGCTTTGGAATTTAAAAATCTACTGATCGAAGCCGACGGTTTTTTGATTGCATCTCCAGAATATAACAGTGCTTTTAGCCCTCTGCTTAAAAATGTTATTGACTGGGCGTCACGCTCCACATCAGAAAATGAACCCTCACTTGCCGCCTTTCGTGGAAAATATGCTGCAATAATGTCAACTTCACCCGGCGCGTTAGGTGGCATGCGCGGGCTCGTATTTTTGCGTATGTTGTTAGGGAATTTAGGCATTATTGTGCTGCCAGAACAAAAAGCCGTTAGTGGGGCAATCAAGGCTTTTAGCCAGGATGGCAATTTAGTCGATGATAAGTTGCAGGGAGAGATTTTAAATTTGGGCAAAAAACTTGTCGTATTGCTGGATAAAGTGAAGGGATAAAAGCAAAGTTGGAGCGCTTTAAGCCCCATCAATACCCCGTCCATTTTTGCTAGTTTCAATCCGCGTGCTGCTTGATGCTAGGGTGCATATGACTAGAAGTTGTATGGCACATAGGGTAAATACGGATTTAGCAAAGGTGAGTTGTTTAGCGTTTTGGTCGCTAACTGTTTAGTATTTTGGTAATTAGGCACTGCAAAACTGAAACATAATTGGCATCATATTGACGTGCGTCATCGATGAAACCTTTGTCTACAGGTAGGGTTGAATCGTGATAGCGGTGATCAATAGAAAGCTGTAATGAATAGAAAGCCGCTGGATACAGTGTTCTTGTTTTGATTGAGCATTGTGATGGCCACATACTGTGGCGACAGGCCTTGTTGCAAAGGCTAGTGGCGGAAAAGATTGAGTTGTGGTCGGTGTGGTTGTGAAAAAACGTCAATTGTGGGTTCTAAAACTATTCCAGTCTGTATCGAGTTTTTGTCGGATTATGCAATTTTTCAGAGTTATTAGACTGTTTAGTTTTGTGCAATCTCGTTCATATTTTTCAATTCTCGTTGTAATAGTGACCGGGTTGGCATTGAGTGCTTGCGGTGGCGTTGAGCAGCCTAAAAATAGTGCATGTGCGACACCAGCAGATATGGTTTTGAGCGATATCAATAGTGTCGTGGAATGGATTAACGCTATGGAAAAACCGCTTGAACTCAGCTGTTTTGTTGAGAGTCTGCCGCGGCCACTCAAAGTCAATAATTCGACTGACGAATTGAGCGCACAGCCGGCCTTGGGGGTACGTAGCCCGCGAATATTTTTTATGTACGACCCGCTTATTCTGACCGTTTCGGTGGATAAAAACGACGTTCCCGGCGGTTCAGCTGACGACCATGACCTATTGGAAATGAGTTATATTACGGACAAACAAGACATGCAGTCGATCAAAGCGGAGCTAGCCTTTCCTGTGCTCGAAAATCTCGCACCGAGTGCACCCTATAAAAAAGTTAAATTAATAAACCGCGACGCATCGTCTTGCATCTTTTGCCACTTCGACGAAGTACAAGTCGATACGGTCGAGGGGGTCCCTGTTTATCAATCGATGATACTTGCGCCAATCTCTTCCATAACGATTGCAGAAATTATTGTAGAAAATATTACTTGCCATAGTGAGCTAGAGCCAAAACGTTGCAGGATGTTGTCGGCGCTGGTTGATCATGGAGAGCTAGTTTGGGAAGATTTTCCCGAGGGCTCGCCAACGCGCTTGGATTAAAAAGTAGAAGAAACTAAAAGTGGTCAATTTATCTTTTTATATTTGAATCAAAGCCGTCAGGAATAATAAAGCTTGGCTTTTTGCAAATCCGCAGGAAAATCCACATCGAGTATAGCGGTGGGGATTTCTATCCAAAGTACACTAGCCTCGTACTTTTTTACAATATGTTTTGCGCCTTTTGTGGGGTCGATTTCGACTAGGGTTTTAAAATATCTTTTAGGAAAATAAACTGGAGGTCCTAATTGATCGGTGTCGTGCCCGTATCGACAACAAATAATTTTATCTCCGTTTTTTTCTACTAATTGACGAAAAGTAAAGTAGTCATCTGTGGAAAGGGCATATTGATCAGCGAGTACAAATAATACTCCATCACATTTGCCATCAATAAATTTCACGCCTGTTTTTATCGAACTGCCGATACCGAGTTGCCAGTCCGGATTAACAATAATTTTTTCGTTTGGTAGTAGGTCAGCTAACTTTTCTTTATAAGCCCCTAATATAAAATAAATGGGTTGGTCGAAGGACTTTTTTAATATCGTAGATACGCGATAGATTAGTGCAGAGTTACCAATTTTTTCGCTGAGTTTACAACTTCCAAAGCGCGAGGCATTGCCAGCAGCGAGTACAACAACTGCAAAATTATTCGTACTGTCATTGGTTGCATTCCGAGACATGCTAACGGGAGTATTTAAATAGCTTTTGATGGCATTCGGCTAATATTGACAGAGCAATACTCTCCGGTAAATCGCCACCGATATCAAAACCTGCAGGCCCAGAAACGCGATCACCATAATCGCGATAATCAATTTGAGCTCTGGCAAAAACGTCTCGTTTTCGATGCTCTGGGCCCAGCAATGCTATATAGCTGGGTTTTATTTTCATAGCAAGTGCTAGCGCCTTTGCGTCCAGCGAAAGGCTATGCGACATAATGATAACCGCGTCGGCATTTTTTATTTTATCGACTTCTATATCAAAATCGGGTTCGCGATAAATAGTGTCAGCGAGGCTAAAGTCTTTTGGCGAAGCAAAATTGCTGCGTGGTTCGCAGATACTAATTTGCCAACCGAGAATGGATGCGATGTGAATTAGCGGAATCGCGTCGATACCGCCGCCAAAAATAAGCAAACTTTTGGCGGGCGCGATTGTAAATTGCGTAACTATTTTGCCTTGATCTTCAATTTTAATTTCAAAGTTTTCGCCCAGTTGACAAGCGCGATAAGCTTGATCAAGTGTGAGATAGTGATTATCTTTTGATAGCGGAGCCAAGTAAATCTGGATAATACCGCCGCAACCGAGTTGATAGAAAAAATCACTTTCATCGCCGCTATCATAGGTAGCGAACTGTGGTTTACCAGTGACCAGGACTTGCTTAGCGCGCCGGCGCAAATCACCTTCGAGGCAACCACCGCTCAGCAGACCGAAGCTTTGCCCATTGCTATTAATGAGCATCAATGCGCCTTTTTTACGATACGACGAGCCCTCGGTATTTACGATAGTCGCGAGCACCCACTGCAATTGATCACGCAGTGGGTACCAATGATTGATAAGGTCGATGTTCGCGTTAGACACGAATTCCCGCTTTCACCAATGGCAATTCGCGAATGCGCACGCCGGTCGCCGCGAAAATTGCGTTTGTTATTGCCGGAGTCGCCGCTGCGATAGGAGGTTCGCCAAGCCCGGCCGGTGAATTATCCGTTTGCAAAAAATGTGCTTCTACTTCCGGGGCTTGGTCCATGCGTAGCAATGCGTAAGAATCAAAATTACGCTGCTGTGCTTCACCGTCGGCGAAGGTGATTTCCAGGGTGGCAGTGCTTAGCGCATCTACGACTGCTCCTTGCACTTGGTTTTCCGCGCCGTTTAAATTAATAATTGGGCCGACATCAGAACCGGAGTGAACTTTTTCAACTCGGATTTTTCCGTTGCCTTCATTCGAAACTTCTGCCACGTGAGCGGTGAAACCACCGTGGTCGAAATGAAAGCCCATACCCATGCCGCGATTTTTGCCGAGTTTTTTGCCCCAACCGGCTTTGTCGGCGGTGAATTTGAGTACACCTCTCAGGCGATCTAAATCGAGGGGTGTATCGCCTTCAGCGAGCAACTCCATTCGAAAATCAAGCAAATCTCGGCCGCCAGCTAAAGCAACCTCGTCAAAAAAACTTTGGTAAGCCCAGCAATATGCGGAGTGCCCTGGTGAGCGCCACGGCCCTGTCGGCGCATTGCTGTCGATTAACGATTCGCGCAAGCGGAAGTTAGGCACTAAACCTGCGGGGTAGTGTTTAGGTGAGAGAGAGGCGCCGGCGACGGGGCGGCCATTTTTGCCGAAGCTAATAAAGTGGTGGTCGAAAGCCGTCATGCTACCTTTGCTATTAATACCGGCTTTAAAGTGGTGCCACGCTCCCGGGCGATAGTGGTCATGCAGCATATCGTCTTCGCGTGACCATTGTAACTGCACAGGTTTACCGACTTGCTTTGCGATCCAAGCGGCTTCAATAACGAAATCGGAAATTAAACGGCGGCCGAAGCCCCCACCGATTCGCGTAATGTTGACCGTGATATCTTCTGCGTTAATGCCCAGTGTTTTCGCTACGATGTCCCTCGCACCTAGGGGCCTTTGTGTCGGTGCCCAGATTTCCATACTGTTGTTTTTGCTGTCGTAAGCTGCAGTGCAATTTTGAGGTTCCAAATTGGCGTGTGAAACAAACGGGTAGTAATAAGTCGCCTCAATAATTTTAGCGGCATTTTTAAGTCCACTGTCGATATTGCCGTCGTGGCGTTTGACCGTAGCCGAGCTTGCGTTTTTTAATAATTTTTGTGCCTCAAGTGCATAGTCACTGGAATTGTCGTGTTGCTGTTTGCCCCATTCGACTTTCAATTTTTTGCGCGCTTGGTCGGCGCGCCACCAAGAGTCGGCGACTATCGCCACGCCGGGCGCCAAACCTTTTAAGTTTTTTGTTCCCTCAACCACAAACGCATGTGTGACGCCGGGCTGTTTTTTTATTTCTTCGACGTTGGCGCTTATGACTTTTGCTCCGAAATTGGGGCTTTTTTGGTAGACAGCGTAAAGCATCCCGTCGAGCCTTACATCAC
>JANQJB010000001.1 GCA_028281865.1 Marinagarivorans sp. | reverse complement strand
TTCTTACCCAGGTTATCGTGTGCAGCGGTGCAAAACCCGAGCGTTGGTCGTTGGGTTTCGCCCCTATTGCGAGTAATTCTGCAGCGAGTTCAAAGTGGCCATTTTCAATTGCGAGGATTAAAGGGCTACTACCTTTAAGCGCGGTCTTGTTAGTGAGCCTAAAATCATCTGCTGGTGTGATAACCGAATTTACGTCAATACCGGCTTTGATTAAACGCAAGGCAACGTCGGTTTTGCCTTCGCGCGCAGCGAAGAAAAGCGAGTTGAAGCCCGACGCCAGTGTATGCGAATAGTCCGCTTTTGCTTCCAACAGCAGTTCAACGACTGCCAAATGGCCTTCCGCGGCTGCCCACATCAGGGCAGTTTGGTAATTGTCGTCGCGCGCATTGACATCGGCTCCGGCGGATAAAAGCGCTTGGACGACGCCGGTGATACCAGTGCGGGCTGCTGTCATTAATGCTGTTTCACCGCCTGCGTAGTTCTGGTTTGGGTCGCTGCCATTGGCGAGAAGGAGTTTAACGATTGCTTCATTACCGTTTTGACACGCGAGGATTAGTGGACTCATGCGAAAGTGGTTTTTAACGTTTACCTTCGCACCGGCTGCCAACAAAGTTTCCGCCATTTGAGTATCGTCGTGGTATGCAGCCCAATGCAGTGCAGTGGTTCCGTCAGCTTGTGCAGCGTTGATATCAAGATTTTGGGCGAGAAGTTGCTTGAGTTTATCAACCGCAGAAGACTCGGCAGCGTCTGCGATATCGGCAGCAGCAAAACAATAGGAATGAACGAATATCGCTGCGGTAAGGAGCGCGGAGAATGCAAGTCGCATGTTATTGCCTAAACGAACAATTCGCCAATCGTACCGTCACTATCAGCAAACGACTCCATAGCAATGCCGGCTTTATTGAGTAGCGTAAGATGCACACTCGCGAGCGGCTTGGGCTTTTCGTAACGAATATGCTGATTGCCTTTGAAGCCTAACGATTTGCCACCGGCGACCATTACCGGGAGGTTACTGTGATCGTGCTTGTGGGGGTTGCCCATGCCACTACCAAACAGCAGTAACGAGCTGTCCAGTAGCGAGCCGTTGCCCTCATTAATAGCGTCCAGCTTTTCCAAGAAGTACGCAAATAACGATACATGGAAGCGATTGATTTTGGCCATTCGGGCAATCTTTTCGGGGTCATTTCCATGGTGTGAAAGAGGGTGGTGCGAGTCGCTAACGCCGATTTCAGGGTATGTACGTGTGCTTGTCTCACGTGCGAGCTGAAAACTGCTGACGCGGGTAATGTCGCCTTGAAATGCGAGAACTTGTAAGTCGTACATCAGGCGCGCGTGATCGGCATATGCAGCGGGTACACCCATCGGGCGGTCAAGGTCGGGCAGGGGGTTTTTGTCCACGTCCGACTCAGCTTTTTGGATACGTCTTTCGACTTCGCGAATCGTATCCATGTATTCGCTAACTTTAAGGCCATCCGCATGATTTAAACGGGAATTGAGCCGCTTGATATCGTCTTTAACCGCGTCCAACAGACTCGCTCGTCTTTGAATCGCCGCTTTGCGTTGTTCAATAGAGCCGCCGGCGCCAAATAAATTTTCGAACACAATGCGCGGATGTGCTTCGGCGGGAAGCGGTGTAGTGGGTGAAGACCAAGATAAGTTATTTTGATAGACACACGCGTAGCCGTTATCACATTGTCCAACGGTCTGCAGCAAGTCCATAGCCAATTCAATTGACGGTAACTGTGTTTGTTGGCCAATGTGTTTGGCGGCAATTTGATCGACTGTAGTGCCGAGGTGATAGTCGTTGCTTTCGGTGAGTTTTGCCCGAGCACAGCTTAAAAATGCGGAATTTGAAGTTGCATGTGAGCCAGGGTAAGCGTTTTGCAGGTCGCAGTTGGTAATTACCGCCAGCTTGTGTTTCATGCCCTCAAGCGAACTGAGGATGTATGAGAGCTTGTTGAGGTCGTGGTCGTTGGGCGGAATCCAGCGACTCATGTCTGCACCCATCGGTAAGAATGTATAACTCAAGCGACGAGCTGTTAGCGCTGGGATACGGTCGAGTGCTGTTGCGGCAGGCACCATCGCGTCTAATAGCGGCAGCGCAATTGCAGCGCCCGTGCTGCGCAGCATAGTGCGGCGACTGAGCGACTTCTTAGTAATCAGATTTATATTCATAGATAAACCTACATGCAACTACCAATAGTATATTAGTTCGTTTGAGCAAGTTCTGTGTTGTGATTCTTGCTTGCGGGCATACGGCTTGTAAAGGCCGGGCTCGTCACAATGCCGCGAACGAGTGCCGAGAAGCTGTAATTCTCTTCTTTGGCATTGCGCAATATCGTGCGCACAGTTGGCGCGTCATAGTGCTCCACGCCGCGTCCGAGGGCAAAGGTCATCAACTTCTCAGTAAGCGTGCGCACAAACGCATCGGGTTGAGCCAACATCGCATTTTCCAGGCCTGCGACTCCAACAAACTCCGCTCCGTCTGGCATGCCGGCGGACGCATCGACGGGTTTGCCGTGCTCGAGTGTTCGCCAACGGCCGACGGCATCATAGTTTTCAAGTGCAAAACCCACAGGGTCCATCATATCGTGGCAGCTTGCGCAACTTGGGTCCTCGCGATGCTTCGCCAGTCGTTCGCGCACGGGTAAAGACTCGGAGACCTCTTCGTCTTCCAGCGAGGGCACGTCTGGGGGAGCGGGGGGTGGCGGTGTTCCAATTAAATTTTCGAGTATCCAGTGGCCGCGTACAACGGGTGATGTGCGTGTTGCGTACGAGGTAATTGTAAGAATGCTGCCTTGGCGCAACAGGCCCCCGCGATAACTGTCGTGGGGTAAATCTACGCGGCGAAATCGACTGCCGTAAATATGCGGAATTCCGTAATGCTTGGCGAGCCTTTCATTCAGAAATGTATAGTTTGCTTTTAGTAAATCTGTGACGCTTCGATCATCGCTAAACACGCTAGCGACGAATAATTCGGTTTCAGAGCGAAATGCTTGGCGAAGGTTGTCGTCAAAGTCGGTGAATAAACGAAAGTCCGGTGCGTGTGAATCGAGATTGCGTAAATACAACCACTGCGAAGCGAAATTTTTTATCATGCCTTCGCTTCGTTTATCGTCGAGCAACCGTTGTACTTGTTCCGCTAGAATTTTTGGCTTAGAAAGTTTGTTTTCGATGGCTAATGTCAACAATTCCTCGTCGGGCAAGCTATTCCATAAAAAGAAAGATAAGCGCGAAGCCAGTTCGATATCGCTAATTTGAAATGGTTTTTTACTTGTGTAGTTTTCCGGGTCGTACTCGACTTTAAAAATAAAATTCGGACTGACAAGAATAGAATTTAACGCCATTTCGATTGCGTGATCAAAATTCCCTTCGGTAATTGCCTCGCGATAAAATTGCAGTGGTTTTTCCAAGTCTGTATCGGAAACTTCACGCCGAAATGCTTTGCGTGTTAACTGCGTAATAATTTCCTGTGCGCACGATTCTTGGTCGTCTTGTGATGTTGGATAGCAACTAAAAATAATATTGCGGCTTGGTGTGGAGGAACCTGCAATGGGTTTGGAATTATATGGCCCGTTAATCGAAACTTGATAAACTGCGGGGCTTAAACGCGGATGGCGATGAAAATTGAAACGTGCGTTATAGGGTTGTCTGCGCAATTCAACAAGTGAATCATTTAGGCGTTGAAATGTCACCCCGATATCGCGCGGTCCTGCTTCAACATCAACGCGTGCAACTAACTTTGAATCATCAAAATAATAATTTTTTTTGTCCTGCGGAGGGCTGATAGCAAACGTTTGCACAGGTTTGCGGTCGAGCAACACCTCCATCATGTGCGTATCCGCCAAGCCCTCTACTTTTTCATTACGATCGCGCGCTAAATTAATTTGAATATCATATTCGCCTGATTCGGGAAAATTATAAGCAATATTAACCCCGCCCCTTGATCCGAGTGGAAGGCCAGGTACATGCTTTTCTTGTGTTACATCGGGGCGTATGCGAATAGTCTTTCCATCGGGAAAGTTGCTGGGACTGCCAATAGCCAAACGGCTAATTTTTTGCGCTGCTTCTAGATAACGATTTAACAGAGTCGGTGAAAGGTTACTAACAGTGATGTTGTCAAAACCGTGGCTGGCTTCATCTGCCGGTAGCAGCTCACTAGCATCGATTTGTAAACCGAGTAAATCGCGTATTGCATTTTGATATTCAGTACGATTTAAGCGTCGAAAGGTGGCTAACCTGCCAACGTTAGGGTTTTGAGCAGCGACTTGATCGAGCGTCTCGGCAAGATATTCTGTAAAACCTGCGTACACAATTTCTGGTGGGCGCCTGCGATTTTTAGGCGGCATCTGCCGGGCGCTCAATTTGCGTAGTACTTTCTCCCACGTTTCGGTATGTGAACTAATTTCATCTTGATAAATTGTTTCGAGAACGAGTCCGGCTTTTTTATCCTCAGCGTTGTGGCAGCTCAAGCAATATTGCTCAACGAGCTCGGTGTGCGGAGACTGCGCGAGCAAAATTTTTTCTGCAGTTTCAGCGGCATTTAAGCGGTCATTTAGCCACGTAATGCTCAGCTCAAATTCTTCTTCGGTCGGTATTTTGACGTCCTCTTCATCCTCCGGTGGCATTTCGCGTTCCTCTAGCATCCATGCGACATCCTCCCAAACGGTGACATGCTCATTCAAGCTGTCCTCGAGAATGCTTTCTAAATCGAGCTCACCTTCGTCTTTCTCTGGGTTGTGACAATCGACGCAATAAGTTCGAACCATTGTTTTGATTTTGTGATCGAGAAAATAGACTTGATCGAGTTGTTTTTCTTCTTTCTGGGAGCAAGCGATGGAGCCCAATAATACGAGGGAGCAGATGTTCAATCTGAACACGGTGCTAAGGGAGATGCTAAAAAGCTTTGTCACGGAGAAACTAATCGAATTCATTGATCACGAATTTTATTATCACTATGCATCTAATGAAACGGCAGGGTGCAACGAGATCTCGCTCGGATGGCATTGGTGCCAATTGAATGTCGAGTTTGCTCAGCACGGTCTATGACCATAATTTCGTGGCATATGCTTCGTAATATATAAGCGAGTTTGCTGGAAATTTTAATGTTTTGTACAAAAGATGTCCAACGTTCGCATGCTCTGTTTGCCGAATAGCGATTAAAAAGCTATCTGCTAAAGCTACTTAAAATCGCAAATTTATACACATAGCGACTTCCTTGGATGAGCAGTGTGCAGTTGCAGTGAACAAGTCCGTATCAAGGTCGATCTTAGGTTTAGGTACGCATACTCGCAGTAAATCGGCACTTGTAAGGGGTGTTCTAGTGCGAAACACCATCTTCGATGAATTGCACCAGCTGTTTGACCTGAATATTGAAAATGCCGGTTTGTCCGGCTGTAACGGAGTCCACCCACAACTGGTAGCCAATCGATATATCCGGAGGTTGCGTAGTGGTCGTTTCAAGTTCAATAAGAGAATCTTTAAGCGCGTTTTCGTTGACGGCGGTGTGAGGGACTTGATGCTGAACTCCGCCCGTCAATTCTGGGTTTTGGATATTTAATCCGTCAATACTGATGTGGTAAACCCGGCCATACTTCGTGTGGTTGTCGACTTGAACGATATAAACCCGAGAGTCTTCTTCACCTTTACGTGTCTTGTATTTCCAAATCTGACCGGCTTTAAACTCTGACATGCCACTTCTCATACAAAATTGACGTAATGAAACCTTTGATTTCTACGCGGCTTTCCAGCTAGAGAAAATTTAGCCCATTAATTTTCATTTAAAAACCGCGCCACAAGTAATTATGACGATGATTTTGGCATGGTACAACACCATTTATTCTTAGTTAATTGACCAGGTTTGGCGATCACATAGTCTTGATTGAGATTAGATTAGTTTCGACCGCTAATAAACTAAAATTTGAAATCCGCTTTTTTATTAGTATTAGTTATAGGGGGTTGTTTTTAATGCCTTAACAACGTTTTAAGTGAAAGCGGTAAACGGAATTCATTAGCGCTGCACGCAAAAACATTGAGTACAGCTTACTCTTGGTAATGGCTGATGTAGTTGAAATTTACTGGCACAAATTTGATCTAAATATCGACTATGCCAAAATTTCTCCTATTGTAGTGCCATTAATTTTGTGGTCGATTTGATAGGCGTCCAGTACAGTTTTATAAACGTCGTTGAAACCCCAGGCACCATCGTAATGCCCCGCTTTAAACAATCCATTGCCGCCGCACACTGCGTGGAAAATTCCGGCACCACCGTTATGATTTTTGCTGTATTCCGTCGCTAATACAACGAGAGAATTATCCAGCAAGGTCTTGCCGTTAGGTTCGGTCACCTTGTCCATTTCCTCGAGTACATAACCAAGTTGCGACAGCGCGAAATATTGGTGAACACGCACGGCGTCTTTGTTATAGCTGTGGAAAATAGCATCATGTGGCGACTTGTTTTTGGTGTTGCTGAAGTTGTAACTTCTTCCAATTAATTCAGCGTTATATTCGCCTGTAAAGCGCAAATGGCCGCCGGCGCCAACCCAAATCATGCTGCCGAAACGCAATGCGTCGATTTCCATACCAAGGGCAAAGAGCTTGCCGCTAAGCCGAAACGTTTTTTGCGCATCCTGCCAGCGTGGGTTCGGTCCGGGCGGTCTGCCACTGGCGTTATCGTAAAACGTGAGCGGCGGATCCTGGTAGTCGGAAGCCACAGGAAAATCACCTGGCTCATTTTGTTCAATTTCAGTGGCTGCTAGGTCCCCGTTAATGAGTTCGCGCTCGACCGCGCGAACCGTGTCGAGGTGCTCCTCAATTCTGAGCTTGGAATCGTTGCCCAAGTAAGAGTTGCTGCTTTTTAGACTATTGTATTGCTCGACAACAGTATCGAGAATGCTCTGCCGGATGCGTTTTTCGAGCTCGACTTCGGGGTCGGTCATGCCGCCACCGCCGCCACTGCCAGGTTTTTGCAGGCTACCAAAAATGGCATCAAAAACTTTACTAGGCCGTCGCTCGGGGCGCTCGCCTCTTCCTCCGTTTAAGTTCCAATGGCGAATGTATTGGCACACCGAACCGGTTCGCGACCAAAGTCCGGCGGACTTGGAAGGTAGTCCGGTTAAGCTAGGAACGCCGTTGGGGTGATAATGGAGCCTAAAAATTTGTTCCAGTGAGGGGCCGTTAGCGCTGGTTGTGCCTTTTTGCTTGATGCCGGTAAATTGCGTTGCCCCGACTTCAAAATGGACCGTTCCACCACCCTTTAAGTGCTGATTGCGCAAATTGGAAAAGAATGCCGTTTTACTGGCCACAGATTGCAACGGAGCGAGTGGACCGTCCCAACGCTCGTCTTGCAACGACTTTTCAATTCCGAGGCCAAAGCTCATCGTAAGGCAGCGTTTTGGCAACGCGGAATCCTGCGCCCAAACCTTTGCCGGAAACATCTCCTCCAAAAGTGGTAAACCCACGACAACGGAACCGGCACCCTTTAAAAATAATCGACGATTGAGGACTTGATCTTTTCTCATTTTGAGCCTCACTTAGCAACGTAGAGGGTTCTAAATAATGGGCTTAGAGCAACTGCTCTTAGCATCGCACTGAAGGTGCCACCATCTGCCACGTATTCCGAATAAGCGGCGTTGCGCTCGTCACCTTCATGCGAACCGTAGTAGCGGCCAATGGCAAAGCGCATCATATTGCCGACCAAACACTCGTTAACATTTTCGTCGTCGCGCAGCAGATTCATTAAGCCGGCAACGTCGTCGTAGGCTAAGCCATTGGAGCCGTCGAACGTTTGCAGATAGCCATGGGTAAATAAGTCATTGCCTAGTTCGTCTTTTAAGGTGTGATTACCGATAAGGTCGAACTGCTCGAACGCAAACGCGATGGGTTCGAAGCGACGATGACATTCTTCACATGCGCCTCCCGAGCCAAAGCGAATATCTTTGGCGTCGCGCGGCGATTTGTCTGCGGATTGAGCTGCGACACTCTGTGAGAATTCCACTACATTTGAAGGCACAGCGCCTATGTGCTCACACAGCACGCGTTCCGTAAGATAGAGACCTCGGGATACAAACGAGGTACTAGCCATATTGGCGATCAGTCCCGGATGCGATAAAAAGCCGATACGCTGAGCTGCGGAAGATGTGTCGTACATTCGATATCCGTTGCCGTTAGATTGCAGGCCGAGATCGCCGGCAATGGTCGGGGTAAGTATCATTTGCGTAGTCGTGAAGAGGTTGCGCAATGGAATTTCGTTGCCCTGCGATCCCGAGGCGCGCAAGAGCGTTTCCATTAGGCTACCCTGCAACTCTTCGGCGTGAGCAGTGGAGCGTGCGTCGGTTATCGTCGTAATCGAGGTTTGGCTGTAGTCAGACCAAAATCTGTCTCGTGTGCGAGCTATCTTCGCATTGTCGGCAAGCATTCTGTCGACTTGTGTTTCAAGGTCCGAGACTTTTAATCCATTTCGTTCAACGTTCTGTGCGAAAGCGAGTAGGGCCTGGTCGGGAACACTCTGCCACAAAAAGCTCGCTAATCGAGTCGCTAGCTCGTAGCCGTTTAGGGTGCGCTCCTCACCCTTGGTGCCAACGGTTTCTTCCTCTAAGCGGTATAGAAACTGAGGTGATTGCAGCATGGCGCGCACAACTGCGTTGGCCGCGTGATCGAAAGTCGCGCCTTGCATATTGCTCACGTCGACGAAAAGCTGGGTAAATGAAGAAATTTCGTCATTGCTCAACTGTTTGCGAAACACTTTTTGGCCGAGAGTTTCGACTAACTGGCTGCGGCAGTTCGCATTCGTAGAGCTGCAGTTTGCTATCGCACCGAGGTCTATTTTATCTGCAATACTGCGCGCTATTTTGGCATAAATAGATGGGTGTCCAGTTTCCACCCCTTGAGTTTCGATGGCGGTTACAAAGCCATCTTCTTCGATAATCTCGAAAGGTAAGTTGTTAGCGAGTGTTGCATCTACGCTTACGCCAAACAGATCTTCCACAGCGTTGACGTAGTGTGGTCTAGGTAAGCGTCCTGCGAGTGGCTGCGGGTTTGGCACGCCTCCGCCAAAGATTGAACGCTTAATATAGGCGGTGACATCAATCGAGCATTCTTCGTCACACGTGCTGGGGTCATCATTTGCGGGCATGCGCAAACGAATCTCCGTTGCCATTTGATCAAAGCTCAAAGTGTCGTTATTGAGAGGCCTATTGGGACGCGAGCCGTCTGCGCCGTGGCAGGTATCGCACATTTGTTTATATATTTGTTCGCCTTTAACGACATCGCCTTTCTGTGCATTGGCACCGGAGCTGGATGAACTGCCAGAAGAGCTGGACGAGGAACTCGATGAGGAAGACCCGTCCCCGCTGCCGGCACATGCGCATAACGCCAGTGTGATGACAATCGATGAGATTTTAAGCGCGATTTGGTAGGCCATAATTTTCACCTAATGCGATATCTAACTTAGCCCTTAAACATTCGTCGCTTTTAGAAGGCCTCTCTATGCGATTATCCGAATAAGGACACCTGTGCTAGGCAGAATTTGCAGTTTGATTTGTCGGCTATTGGCAAATCGAAACCACTAAGTTGTGGGTAAAGTAAATTTTGGCTTTTCTTACTCCACGGTACTTAACGGTCCGCTCTAGCTGGCGGTCTTGCTGCTTTGGTTTTCGCGTCGACAAAACAGCAAATCTTAAAGTGCCTAAAAATCCTATTTAACGGCTGGCGAGCTCCGGTTTAAGCCTGCCCCAATTTATTTATGATCTTTTTCGCGGAACATTCATCAATTCGAATCAATTCGACCATATGCCGATTGACCTAGTTATCGTTATCTTATTGATGTATGTCGACTTCCCAGTGAGAGCAAAGACAAAGTTTGGTGTCTTGCTTCTTTAATACGCAAACCATTATTACGGAAAATTTTCATTGCGCAAATTGTTGTCTTCGTTAATGAGACCGTTATCGCAGGTATCATCTGAACATTGTGAGATATATCCACTTTTATTCCGGGTGGTTAAGCATGCCAAAAACTCCGTCGAAACTGAGTTGTGTTGGTATTTGAACTCCCTTTGCCGGAGCCACACTCTTGTTTTTTTATTTAATTCGGGGCTACTGATCGCATATAATGCGACGAACCGGCGGAGAATTTTATACAAATAGTCGAGATGATTTTTTGTTGGTCTAGCCAGGCCCCAGTCAAAATCCCGTATAATGCAGCGCGTTTCTAGTTTCTCGCCAAATCACAACACAGTGGTGTTTGCGCTTGACCTTTCTGAATCAATACCAAGCTATTTTTGATCAAACTGATGATCGCACTTTGATCTTGACGCCTAATCAGCGCCTTAGCCGTTTTATCGGAACCTTGTTTGACGACAATCAAAAGCAACGTAAACGCTCCGCCTGGCATTCATTGCCCTGTAATTCGCTGTATGTTTGGGCACAAGAATTGTGGTGTTTAATTCAGATTCGTGCCGCTCATAAAGCTGCAGCCAAAACCTTGCTATCTCCTGCCCAAGAACATCTTCTTTGGCGGCGTTGTATCGCTGCGAACGCAGCGGAATTCGAAGAAAAAAACGGTGTGGAATTGTTCGAGCATACGTTTGAGTCATATGCCGAATCTATGGCAGAAGCTTGGCATTTGCTTCAGCAATGGCAGCTACCTTTGCAAGAAATTTCCGACGCTTCAGTCGAATTTGAATTTTTTAAACGCTGCGCTGAGAGCTATCAAAATAAGTTGGACTATCATCACTTTATTGACAGAGAACAGCAACTCGAAACGATTATTGAATTGTTTCGGCAAGGTCAAAATTTTGTTGGCACAGAGAAAGTATTTTGTCTCGGGTTCGATACTCTTAGCCCCTTAAACCTGTGTTTTTTGGATTCGTTAGCAGCGGCTAATATTTCAGTAGAGCACTTTAATATTACCGTACAAGCGGACTGCTCAAATAGAGCATTTAATAGTAAAAAAGCGGAAATAGAGGGAGCTGCTCAGTGGGCACACGAGCAGGCTAAAAAGAATAAAAAAATAGCCGTGGTGATTCCATCTTTGAGCAGAGACCGCGGGTTAGTAGAGAAAATTTTTAAGCGCGAATTTGAACCACAATCACTGCTGCCAAGTTCGCCGCGCCAGGCGACTGGGTTTAATGTGTCGGCGGCGGAAATGCTGTCCGATACGCCTGTAATTCGTGCAGCTATTGACCTGCTAAATTTAAATTGCGAGCGAAATCCGATTGATTTAATTGGACGGATATTACAGTCTGTATTTATTGGAGAAGCAGGTGAGCTACCGGCACGCATGGCATTTTTGTCAGAGTTAAAAACACGTTATAAAAGTATATCGCTGATTCAGTTGCGTTCGGAACTTGCTTCATTTAATGAAAACCTTAAATATAAAGTTAATGCGGAAAAGTTTTATCAAGCCCTATATGAATGGATGCAAGTACGCAATAAATCACAATTTCTCAGCCCACAAGACTGGTTAAAACAATACAAAATATTGCTGAGTATATTTGCCTGGCCTGGCGTGCGTGAAGCAGACACGATTGAATACCAACAGTTGCAAATGTGGCCCGACATCTTAGTTGAATTTTCTCAGCTACAAAAAACACAGAATAAACTACAAGTAGATGAAGCATTAAAATATTTGCGAAAAATCTCGGGTAAACCCTTTCAAGTACAAACGATGAGTTCTCCCGTGCAGGTGCTTGGGCTACTTGAAGCTGCGGGTATGCATTTTGATGCACTCTGGGTTGCGCAAATGCAAGATGGCAGTTGGCCGGAACCGCTCGCGCCTAATCCTTTTATTCCAGTGCATATTCAACGCGAACACGAGATGCCGCGCGCTTGTGTAGCCCACGAATTGGATTATGCGCGCGAGGTCACGCAAAGGCTTTCACGAAGTGCAGCCAAGGTTATCTTCAGCTACGCCAAGTGGGATGGAGAGCAGCCATTAAATCCCAGTCTACTTGTTTCTCATTTTGCTAAGGAGGAAGCGAAAGAATTAAATATCACTTCTGATAACGACTACAAAAGAGTTTTATTCGATTGCCGGTCTGCGTCCACAATGGAAAATTTTATTGATACTCTCGGAAGCAAGTTTAGTAAGAATGAAATTGCTCAAGGTGGAACTAATATTCTTAAAGATCAAGCAGCTTGTCCTTTTCGTGCGTTCGCGATTTATCGTTTAGGCGCTCGTTCTAATGAAGAAATAACCATGGGCATGAGCTTGCGTGATAGAGGTAGTTTGATTCATGAGAGTTTGGATTTGCTTTGGCAAGACTTATGCAGTTTAGATCGCTTGTTAGCCATGCCAGAAAATGAATTATTGGAGTTAGTTCGAGAAAAAATTAAAATTGCCTGGCGAAACGTTATGCCAACACTACGCTACGGAGAACAGTTAAAAACAATTGAATTGCTTCGTACCGAAACAATGCTTTTAAAATGGTTGGCGATTGAGAAAACGAGGGAGAGTTTTACAGTAGAAAGGCGCGAAAAAAATATTATCGTGCAGCTTGGGGCTCTATCGATAAAAATGCGTATTGATAGAATTGATCGGCTTGGTAATAGTGAGCATCTTGCCATTATTGATTATAAAACGAGTGATTCAAATATAAATAGCTGGCAAGGCGAAAGGCCCGATGAGCCTCAGGTTCCACTTTATTGCATTGCGACCGAGCATGCCGGTGCTGCTGCATTTGGGGTAATTAATGCCAAGACAGTTGAGTATGTCGGTATTGCTGAGCAGAGAGATTTATTTTCAGGCTTAAAGGAAGTAAATGAAATCAAGGGTGATAACCAACCGGATAACTGGCCGCAATTAATTACTCAGTGGCGTGACACCCTAAACAGACTGGCATCTGAATTTATTCATGGAGAAGCGCGTGTCGACCCCAAAAAATTCCCGGCGACTTGTCAATATTGCGAATTAAAAAGTTTGTGTCGAATTCATACCACAAATGGTGATACTGTTGGTTAAGCTTGTCGACCTAGCGGAGCGCGAGCGCGCGCTTGATGTAACAACATCATTTATTTGTGAGGCTCCAGCTGGAAGCGGGAAAACAGAATTGCTTACTCAGCGTATTCTTGTTTTGCTAAGTCGTGTAGAAAAACCTGAAAATATATTAGCAATGACGTTTACGCGCAAAGCGGCGGCGGAAATGCGCCAACGCATAATAGAAGCGCTAAAACTCGGATTAGAACCGGAACCGGAGCAAGCACATAAAAAGTTGACTTGGCAATTAGCTCAACAAGTAATACGACAGGACAAAAGATATAGCTGGCAATTAATTTATAACAGCAATCGTTTAAAGATAACAACCTTTGATAGTTTTTGTGCGCAAATAGCTAAAACGTTACCGTTGCAGTCATTTCAAGGTTTTGACGTACAGGTTAGCGAGGATCCTGAACCTCTCTACAAAGAAGCGATCGTGTCTCTTTACGCCAACTTAGAGGACGATGTTCCTTGGTTGAGTTCTTTAGTGAATATTATTCAGCACCTCGACAACAATGCTAATGTTTTCGAGAGTTTATTGTTAAACCTGCTTAGATCTCGTGATACATGGCTGCCCGTGCTCGATAACCCCAGTACATTTGCGAATTTGCGTGATGTTTTGGAGGACAATCTAAGACGAGTTGTTACCGATACGGTGGTGCAAATAAAACAGCTTATCAGCCCAGAGCTGCAGTTACATTGGCTAAATCTAGCAGGATTTGCCGCAGCGAATTTAGTGCGAGAACAAAAGGTAAATTCGATAAGCAAATGTTTAAATATTGAAATTGAACGATCGGAATTGCCTGACGAGGATGAGAACGATCTCGAACTGTGGTTAGGTTTGGTCGAATTGGTTTGTACTAAAACAGGGAGTTGGCGAAAAACCGTTGATAAAAAGATTGGTTTTCCTGGCAAACTTGTCAGCGGAAATGATAAAAATGCCGAAATTGCGTTAAAAGAAAAAAAACAACAAGCTCTTCAGCTTATTGAGCAACTGCAAGAGATTCCCGGACTTTTCGAGCTGTTGTCAGATGTTAGAAATTGGCCAGCACTATACTATGGAGAACAGCAGTGGCAAATTTTACAGGATCTCACAGCGCTTTTGCCGATTTTATTGGCACATTTACAAGTTGTATTTAATCGAAAAAAGTTGATCGATTTTAGCGAAGTAAGTCAGCGAGCTTTGCGCGCACTGGGTGACGAAAGTGAGCCAACTGATTTGGCCTTGAGGCTAGACTACAAAATTCAACATATCCTGGTTGATGAATTTCAAGATACTTCGTTGACACAGCTGCATTTGCTGCAGAAATTGACCGAGGGTTGGCTGCCGGATGACGAGCGCACGCTGTTTTGCGTTGGTGACGTGATGCAAAGTATCTATGGGTTTCGCGGTGCTAACGTGGGTTTATTTCTGTTTGCTAAGCACAATGGGATCGGTCACATTGCACTGGAGTCGATACAACTCACAAGCAATTTCCGCTCGCAGGCTGGGATCGTTAATTGGGTAAATAATTCTTTTGCTAATGCGTTTCCGCGTCGTGAAGATATGACTGTTGGTGCAGTTACATTTTCTAAGTCGAGCGCATTTAACGAAGAATCGCTAGTCCCTCCTGTGAGCATACATGGTTTTTCAGGGGATCAGGGTCAGCAGGACGAAGCGGTATTTATCGCTGATAAAATTAAGTGCTTGATGGAAGAGCAACCGGAATGGAAATTTGCGATTTTATTACGACAGAAAAAGCACGGCGAAAAGATCATTGAGCAACTGAAGCAGGCTTCGATTGCATTTCGCGCTGTGAATCTTGAGCCGATGCAAGACGCATCGATAATCCAAGATTTGACCATGCTTACTAAAGCGCTGTTGGATTACTCTAATCGAATTGCATGGTTAAGTATTCTTCGAGCGCCGTGGTGTGGAATGACGCTTAAGGACCTGGAAATAATTGCACGGGAGAAAATAGTTTGGTTGGGTATTGTTGCTGCGATTGAGGATGGTAAGAACGAAAAGAATGGTGATGACGGACAAGAGGAAAAAATCTCGAGTGACGGGCTCGCACGTTTGTCGCGTTTTTACGATGTGATTAATCAAGCCATTGAACAGCGCCAAAGGTTGCCACTGGCCGACTGGGTTGAAGGTGCTTGGGTTTCCTTAGCTGGCCCAGCCTGTTTGGAGACAAAACATGAGCTCGAGCGATCTGATGTTTTTTTCGAGTGCTTGTCGGCATTAGATATTGGTGGTTTGCTTGAAAGCCCCAATGCGCTTGACGAGGCGATCGCACGTTTGGTTCAAGTGCCAGACCCGACAGCGGAAGATCGAGTCCAAATTATGTCGATTCATAAGTCTAAGGGTTTGGAGTTTGATGTTGTATTTATGCCGGGTTTGGCAAAGGAAAAAAGAGGTGCAGACTCGGCACTGTTTTTATGGGAGGAGCGCCTAAACCTGCAGGGAGCAGAAAATTTAATTGTTGCCCCTCGATCGGCGACAGGCGAAGACAGCCATAAAATTTTTGATTACCTGAAATCTCAAAAAAAGAAGAAAGAGTTGTTGGAAGCCTGTCGTTTATTATATGTGGGTTGTACGCGTGCAGTGCAGCGCTTGTATTTAAGTGCTGAATTGAATAACACTGAAAAAGGATTTAAACCACCGCCAAGTTCATCGTTGCTGTCGTATCTTTGGCAGGGCATCGATTGCATTTCCGAAGAGAAAGGGCAACAGCTTGCCGATGATAAAAGTCCACATCAGAATAGCCAGAAACTAAAACGTCTTTCTCAAAACTGGATAATTCCGGCATTGACGCGCAATGAAATATTGCAGGGGTATGTTCCACCAAGTGACTATAATAACGAGCACTTAGAGGAATTATTGCGATACCAGGATGAAACAGATCGAATATTCGGTGTACTAGTGCACGAAATTTTATCGGATATTGCGAAAATGGACCCGGTCGCTAGAAATAGTTTTGATATCGAACGGCGTGCACCTTATTGGCGTGTACGTTTGGAAGCTTTGGGCTTGTTCGGCGATAAAGTGGACCCGTTGCTATACGAGTTAAAAAAGACTGTAACTGATATCTTGGATGACGAACGATTATTGTGGATGCTAAATCAAAGTGGAAAAATAAAAACAGAGTTTAAAATTCAATATAGCGAAAATGGCAATATAAAACAAAAAATAATTGATTTACTATTTGTTAATGACAAAAATGAAACGTGGGTCGTTGATTACAAGATAAGTCTTCCTCACAACGGCGAAAACCAAGTCGCTTTTATTAACAGAGAAAAAGACTTGTATTTTTCACAGCTTTATCTTTATCGCAGTGCGATACAGGCTCTAGGCTATAAAAATGTGAGGGCGGCACTCTATTTTCCACTTATTCGTCAATGGTCAATCTACGGGGAAAACGATTTTGTTTAGCATTGTAAAGCAGTCTATACTGCGGTTTTTTAATATTGGGCTTAGGTGAGCAAAAATATCAATGAAAATTGAAAAAGATAGGGTTGCATTAATTCAGTATTGTCTTACCGATGAGACGGGTGAGAAATTAGAATCGACTTTTGATGAAGATCACCCCTTGGCCTATTTACACGGCCATGCCAATGTATTTGCTCTTGTAGAACAAGCATTGGAGGGTTTGGAGCCTGGAGACAAGAAGGAGATTACTGTTCCCGCGGCGGATGCTTACGGCGAATATGTTGAGGGCGCGGAAGATAGAGTTTCTAAAAAGCATCTGGTTGATCGGGTGCCGCGTATCGCACCCGGTGAGATAATTAGCGTCAACACCGAAAATGGCCCTATGCACGCGCGCATTAAGAAGGTAGGCAAATTTATGGTGACAGTTGATATGAATCACCCTTATGCAGGTAAAACGCTTACTTACAATATGGAAGTTGTCGATGTGCGTGAGGCGACACAAGAAGAAATAGCGCAGGGGCATGCGCGCAGCGACGCTGGTCATAAACGTTGAAGCCGATATTCCATGACTACTTTTATTGGTTTTCGCTTAGTCTCTGATAAGGTTTTTGGTCTTGGACTTGAAACCGATTCCCTCTAACCCCATATCTGCTAATAAGCTGACAAGAGTCACATTTGATCTTGTTTATGCTGAGATTTTTTGAAACAAGCAGTTCAGTGCGCACGAAACTGTATTTCGTAATTAATTGCTCATTTGGAGGGTTCATTATGAACACAGTAGATTTATCACCTTTATACCGCAACAGTATTGGATTTGACCGCTTCGGATCACTATTAGATAGCGTTTTACATGGCGAGCAAATTTCAAGTTCTTATCCACCCTATAATATTGAAGTCACAGGTGAAAACGAATATTCGATTAGCTTAGCCGTCGCTGGCTTTGCAAAAAATGAACTCGATATTCAAGTCGATCGCGGCGTACTCTCAATTCGAGGTCGAAAGGAAAAGCGCAGCGAACCCAGTAACTTTCTCCATAGAGGAATTGCGTTTCGCACATTTGAACGTAAGTTCGATTTAGCCGAACATATTAAGGTGGTCGGTGCAGAGTTGAATGACGGATTACTGTCGCTGACTTTGGTGAAAGAAATTCCTGAACAACTTCGTCCTCGTTCAATTACGATCGGTGACGGATCCAAGGATCAAAAAATTAATCTCACCGATTCTTCAAACGAATCAGTGGCTGAAGCGTAGATTGAAAAAAAACCGGTGATTTATCACCGGTTTTTTTTCGCAATTATTTTCAACTATTTTATAAAAATGAAATTGCTCAATATATCTTTCCCTCCCTCGGTCGCAAATGACTCCGGGTGAAACTGAATTCCATATATAGGGAATTTGGTGTGCTGAATGGCCATGATTTCTTTGCTTAAAAGCGCGTCTCGGTGACTCAGTATATCTGTTTCGTGCTGTCCGACGATGGCTGTAATGGCGAGGCAGTTTGGTAAACTGCCATTTTCCACGATCAAGGAGTGATAGCGCATAATTTCCAGTGGATTGGGTATGTCTTTAAACAGTGCAAGGGCCTGGTGAGTTATTGGGCTGGTTTTTCCGTGCATTGGTAGTGTTGCTTTTATGACTTTACCCCCAAATACATGCGCGATACCCTGCATACCGAGGCAAACGCCTAGTAGCGGAATCGTTTTGCCGAGTTTGAGAATTACCTCAGCACAAATTCCGAAATAGTCCTCATCTTCAGGTGTTCCCGGGCCGGGTGAAATAATGATGCGGTCCGGTGCGAATTTTTTAATCGAATCGAGACTTACCTCGTCGTTGCGTTTCACATTGATATTGAAATTTTGAATGGAACCGCACTTTTTTTCATGGGTCAAGATTTCCCCAATCATTTGATAGAGGTTATAGGTGAACGAGTCATAATTATCGATTATTAGGATGTTCACGCATTACACTCCTTAATAAATTGATCCAAAACTTTTTTTGTACCGGCGAATTTACGTTGAATCTCTTCATATTCGTCTTCCGCATTGGAGTCATAAACATTACCGCCACAGGTTTGTACATACGCGTCTTCGCCATTTGCAAAAACCGTGCGGATAGGGATAGCGAAGGTGCAATCCCCGTTAAAACCGAAGTGACCGACAGCACCGCCATAGGGTCCTCTGCCATCGGTTTCAAGTTCGTTTATTATTTTCATGGCTTCAATTTTGGGTGCACCAGTCAAGGTGCCTGCGGGAAAATTACTGGCCAAGGCCGAGAACATGTCGTCTTGGTCAGACATAATTCCGACAATCTCACTGGAAATGTGTTGTACGTGACTAAAACGTTTAATGTCCATTAAGCTGCGGACTTTAACGGTACCAAATTGTGCGACACGTCCAATATCGTTGCGATGTAAATCGACAATCATATTGTGCTCGGCAATCTCTTTGGGGTCATTAAGTAAAGTGCGGGCAAACCCTCTGTCTTGCGTTTCATCGTTACCGCGTTTAGTCGTGCCGGCTAAGGGATAAGTCTCCATTTCACCTTGGCGTAGACGAAAAAGCAGCTCTGGGCTAGCGCCAATCAATTTTTGTTGATCAAATTTAACAAAATACATTTGTGGTGAGGGGTTAATATCACGCAACGACTGATAGATGCGTATCGTGTCGCCATTGATTCGCAAACGCGTTTTAAACCCCACTTCGCACTGAAAAACTTTGCCATCTATAATATCCGTTTTTACCTTGTCTACAGCATTGCAGTGTTGCTCCTTTGTCATTGTATCGCCGGTTATTGAGACTTCGAGATCACCATCGCCCTGATACTCCATTGCCATAATTTGATTTATTTTTTCGATACGGTTTTCCGTATAGTAAAAATAAAAAACCTCGTCGGTCATTTTGTCGAGAAAAATGCCGTCGGTATAAAGACCAAACTTAAATGCGTCAAATAACTCACTATTTTTTATCGATAAGCACGGCTCGAAATAGTTCATTGCGTCGTAGCCGAGGTAGCCAATTAATCCGCCAGCGTATTTTCGCGAAATAATATTTTGCGGAACAATTTCGCGCAAAGCGTAGTAGGGGTTATCGCATTGATAGTCACTGCTGTTGCCATCACGCTCTGTGATGGTAAGCGTATTTCCGTTGGCGGTGATAATTTTTTCTGGATCAAAACCGATAAGCGAATGGCGGGAGATATAACTTTCTTCCCCTAAGGATTCGAGTAGAAAACAGTGATTATATAATTTTTCGATTTTTTTAAAGATTTCGAAAAAATCGCAGCTGTGTGTAATGCGAATGTAAGTGGGTTTACGTGGTATTTTAATTTTTGGAAGCGCATTCATTCTAGGTTTCCTTGTTTAAGTTCTCTTGCTCCGCGCGTAACCGTAGCGATACCGACACCGAGTTGTTTAGCTATTTCTCTTTGTGTTAAGCCCTGTTTTAAAAGCCTTAAAATTTCCAGGCGCGTGGCAATCGCATCTAATTCAGAAGATGTCAGCAGAGTTTCAAGTCGATTAAGCATTTTTTCAGGTGAATTAGCGCTGAGAAATGCACCGACGAGACGATCGATTAGTACTTTTTCTGTATTCATGTACTAGTACGATAGCGCAAATCTGCAGGATGTCAAGCTGGAGGGCGTTTAGGCTAGGTTTTGGAGTGAGCTAGGTTTTGGAGTTAAAAATGCAAAGACTTATATTTGAGAAATACTCGCCTTTGCTAAACGTTTTGTTGTGAGGTCCCAGAAGTAAAGAGGGAAGGATTTTGAGGTCAACTAAGTCGCTGAGCGGTTATTGAATCCGAACATCGCCGGTGGCGATGTTGTAAATAATGGCCGCGCTTGCGCTGTCATTGGATAACACAAAATAGCAATTAGATTTGTCTGATGCACTGCTTGTCCAGCTGAAGTATTTTTCTTCAGGGACTTCGCTGTAAGTCGGTGGGGCACTCGTTTGCAGCAGGTCTTGCCAGATTAGTTCGCAATCCGCTTTAGTGGCTCGATTGTCACTGCTCTGCCCGCTGGGAAAGCCTTGTTTACTAGCTTTTGAGTGATAACCAGGAACTGATGCCATGCGACCATTTGTCAGCCATTTCGCGTGAAATAAGCGTTTCGCGCTCGCTAGATTTGCAGCAGAACCTCTCACTGTCTGTTCAAGCACTTCAGGTTGCATGTTTATCAGGTGTGGTGCGGCAGTAGCCCCAAGTACACCAATAACGACAACAGATGCGAGAGTTTCGTAGAGCATGTAGCCCATCTGTCCGCGCACGTTTTTCCCCAAGATTTAGTTGTGTATCTTTTGGGCTGTGATAATACCGTTTTCGCATGGGCTGGCTAGAAAAAACCGACAATTGGTCGACGGTTTTAAATGTTTTCAGAAGAAGTCTTATAAGGTACTGATTTTAAATATCTTTAGTTATTTTAAGCGACGAAAGAAATCCATTGCCTTTTTAAGAATTGAACGCCGAGTCTCGATGACGGTGCGGTAATGCTCTGGGATATTTTGCTCGGGATTCACGAAACAGTGGATAAAGGCTTCGTCAAAGTCATTGTGTGTACCAAGGTGAGCTTTTAGGAAAACTTTGAACATACCGTCCTGTTCGTCAAAGCGTGTCGAGTGATAATCGACATATAGCAGCGCGAGTAACTCGCCGTGTTGCCTAACGGATTTATCGCGACAGATTTGTATCGCATCAAGCACATCAAACGGGATAAGCATAAAGTTGCGCTCATTCTCATCACTGCCTTGAACTGATCGCCGTGTATTCATGTTGCTGCCGATGTAGAACAGGCTGGCAACCAGTAACGCAGCGGCGACAAAGATAGCCCCGTTGCGAAGTGGAACCGCGTTCGAGAGTTGCACGTGGCGACCGGAAAAGTAAAGTAACAAAGACTTCAAGTCTTGCCTCTTTAAAATAGACTGCGTTACCGCTGGTTCAAACAGCTTCAAAATATCGATTGCGTCACTCTGAAATCGTGATCTCCTTATCATTTTGTGAGCGTATCTAAGTATCTTCCGATTTGTTTTTATGGTCAATAATTAATCAAACCTTGGCCGAGATCGTTTTTATCTAAGTAAATTTGAGACCGATCAAACGCTTATATCATGTTGAATCAAGCGTCACTGTAATGAGAATCAGATCAAAAAATGCACAAAAATTTTGTTGAAAATTTTTACAAATAGATCAAATAATAATCAAAATAAAACAAAAAATATAATAAAAACAAACGTATATGAACTTGGCATCTTTTCTGCTTTTATCTGATCGTTTTTTGATCGATTTTATTAATGACATGATGTAAGTAAGGAAAATGAAATGAAAAGATTGCTTCTTATCTTGAGCGTAATGCTGGCTTCTGTCGCTGCGCATGCGGTGCCGACTTATGTGGGCTCCTATCGCGTTAATCAGGGCCCTGACTGGACTACCAATCCCGATGTCTATTCCGCGACGGAAGCAGCTGCGCTTATCTTTGGCGGCTCGGCATCAGACTATTATATTTCCACGGTCGATTCGCTCGATTATACAACCATTACTCACACCGGTTGGTACGATGGTTGGGGTGAGCACTCGGGGATGGAGTTTGATGATGACTATAAATTGGATGTCGGTAATGATGGCTATAATACACCGCAGGGTGTTCAAAGTGCGCATTCCGCTTTTGTAGACGACGGCTTAGATGATAGTTTTGTCAATTATGTATGGTTAAAAAGCCAAGTAGAAGTCGACGTTCCTGAGCCTGCAAGTTTGGCCTTGCTTGGCATCGGTTTGTTGGGTTTGTCTCTTACTCGTCGTAAAAAAGCTTAGCCGCAAAATAAAAATAGTTGCTTTAATTGATTGGCACCCTCACCCCAAGTTGGTGAGGGTATTTTAACGTCGGCCAAGTTTATTTTTTAGGTTTCATAAACACTAAGGTCATGCGGTTGGACTCTCCAATTGCCTCCATCTCGGCTTTTAGTTCCGGTTTGTTTTTCGCGCCCGCCAAACTCGGTGGTAGTCGCCAAACAAAGTCACTTGTCGTTGGTTTGTCGTTTGGATTTTTATTCAAGTTACTACTTTTAACATAGGTAAAACCAGCTTCCTCCATCTTTTGCTTTACGAACGACTCTTTCAAATAACCTTTTGCACCTGTAGCCCAAGAGTCGGGCATGGATTCGTCGCTTTGGTGCTGAACGATGCCGACGACCCCTCCGGGTTTTAATATGCGGAATGCATCTGACAATGCTCGAGTTAAATATCCGCCTTCGCCTTCAAACCTGGCTAGATTATGTAGCGCACGAATAAACAATACTGTATCGACAGAATTTTCTATCTCCGCTGGTATCGCGCCAAACTCGTAACCTACCATTGGCGCGAGAGGTTTCTGCCAGTCATTCGACTTTTCTATCCACTTTGTATCCCATTGGCGACGTTTCTCAATAAATTCTTGCGTAGCAAACCCACCAAACAGGGGCCACATATTGATATCGTAATCAACCCCGATTAATTTGCCACTGGTTCCCAAATATGGGGCGAGTATCTGTGAGTACCAGCCACCACCGGGAAGCGCTTCAACAACGGTTTGTCCAGGCGCTACGCCAAAAAATTCGAGAGTATTTTGCGGGTTGCGATATTGGTAGCGTGCCTGAGTTTTCTCAGATTGTGCATCCAAGATGGATGTGAGCTTTGATTTGTCCCTTTCATTTAATTTGAGTTTTGGCTTGGTGACACCGCAGCTTAAAAGCAGCGTAATAGCTGGTAGCAGTACGAGTAGCCTGGCAATTGCTAGTTTCTTCATGGTCGTGTTTCCGTTTGGGTGATTCTTAATTTTGAAAGAACGAAATAGTATCTCGGCGGGCTCAGATGCTTGTAAAAGCAAGACATTGGTCAAAACGCCTGCGCAAAAAAACTTTGGCTATGGTTATCTATCTTATCGCAGCTCGGGTGAATTCTTCGAACCACAGGGTGAGTTTAATCAAAATTATTGCACCATACTAGTGCTGGACATTTTTCTGTATCGTGACTCAATAAAAAAATAGTGTAGTTAATGCGCTTTTCGCGTGCGTTGGTGCATTTTTTTTGCACTGGAGTCTTGCATAAATAAAAAAAACACTTTGATGAAAATCCCAAAACTTGCCTTAAGTAGTTGAAAATATAAACAAAAAGAAGCTTGGCATACATATTGAAATGAACTCCGTCGTTATTGTTGGTGAAGCGCTCACCCATTTGGTTCATTCAATACCGGAGTTTCGCGCATGTATTTTTCAAAATTAATTAACTGCTTTTCTAATAAGAAAAATTTTCTTTCAATTTTCAAAAACAAGCTTCCTATTAAGCACTTTGCATCTGCTGTTTTTGGTCTCTTGGCGTTGTTAGCGTCAAATGTTGCTACAGCGAAAAAGTTGGGCTGGCCCGAAAAAGAGGAATTAAAATTTGGTTTTATTAAGTTAACCGATATGGCGCCGATTGCTATTGCTTACGAGAATGGCTATTTCGAAGACGAAGGTTTATATGTCACGATCGAGGCGCAGGCGAACTGGAAAGTATTGCTGGATGGTGTAATTGACGGTCGTTTGGATGGCGCACATATGCTTGCTGGGCAACCGCTAGCAGCAACTATCGGTTTTGGTACTAAGGCACATATCATTACGCCTTTCTCCATGGATTTAAATGGCAACGGTATTACTGTTTCTAACGATATTTGGAAACAGATGAAACCTAACATTCCAAAAATGAAGGACGGTCGCCCGGTTCACCCAATTAAAGCTGATGCGCTAAAACCCGTCGTTGAAAAATACAAGGCGGCTGGAAAGCCTTTTAATATGGGGATGGTTTTCCCGGTCTCAACGCACAATTATGAGTTGCGTTATTGGTTGGCTGCAGGCGGAATTCACCCTGGCTTTTATGCACCACATAAAGGTGATATTTCGGGGCAAATAAGTGCCGACGCGTTGTTATCTGTTACTCCCCCACCACAAATGCCCGCTACTTTAGAGGCCGGTACAATTTACGGTTATTGTGTGGGTGAGCCCTGGAATCAACAAGCTGTGTTCAAGGGTATTGGTGTGCCGGTGATTACCGATTACGAAATTTGGAAAAATAACCCAGAAAAAGTTTTTGGCATCACAGCTGAATTCGCGAAAAAATATCCCAACACTACGATACGTTTAGTACGTGCAATGATTCGTGCTGCAATGTGGTTGGATGAAAACAACAATGCCAACCGTCCTGCTGCTGTAAAGATTCTTTCGCAGTCTAATTATGTTGGTGCCGATTATAAAGTTATCGCTAACAGCATGACAGGAACTTTTGAATACGAGAAGGGCGACAAACGATCGGTTCCTGACTTCAACGTGTTTTTCCGTTACAACGCGACCTATCCTTTCTACTCTGACGCGATCTGGTACCTCACACAAATGCGTCGTTGGGGACAAATTTCTGAAGACAAAAGCGATCAGTGGTATTTCGATACGGCAAAAAAAGTTTATCGGCCCGATATCTATGAAAAAGCTGCTCTTTCTTTAATTGCAGAGAAAAAAGCGGATGCTAAAGATTTTCCCAACTTTAAAACGGAAGATGGTTTTAAAGATCCACAGACCACATTTATCGACGGCATTGTCTACGATGGGAAAAAGCCGAATGATTACATTGATAAGTTTCCTATCGGTTTAAAGAAAGGCAGCAAACTTTAAGTTTGCTGTTGGCTTAACCGTTAGTTGGAGGGCAAAAAAATGAGTAATGCATCTATCGCGTCGAATTCGAAAATCACATTTTTAAATATAAATTCGCCGACGCTGAAAGCAAATTTAACTAAGGTAGCAAATCAGGTTGTTATACCGATAGTTGGAATCATGGTGTTTTTGTTGATGTGGTCAGTGGCGGCACAAAATATTGATACGTCTTTGGGAAAATTTCCAGGACCGAGTGCCGTATCTGAACAGTTTAAATCGCTGTATACAGAGCATAACGCTGAGCGGGAAAAAGAAGACGCATTTTATGAGCGTCAAAAAAAGCGCAATGAAGCACGCATGGCAGAAGATCCAGATTACAGCCCTAGGATTAGAGCTTACACAGGTAAAGAAACTTTTTTAGATCAAATTTTTACCAGTCTGAAAACTGTTATGAGCGGGTTTTTATTGGCAGCAATAATTGCTGTACCCCTCGGGATTGCGATTGGATTAAGCAAGACCTTGAATACAGCGGTAAATCCTATTATTCAAATTTTTAAGCCCGTTTCTCCATTGGCTTGGCTGCCGCTGGTGACGATGGTTGTCAGTGCGCTTTATGTGACACCTGATCCTGTGGTACCAAAATCTTTTATTAACTCATTAATTACTGTGACTCTCTGTTGTTTATGGCCGATGGTTATCAACACTGCGGTCGGCGTCGCCTCGATTGATTCTGATCTTGTAAACGTCAGCCGAGTGCTGCGTCTACCGGCCTTGCGACACGTGCAAAAAGTGGTAATCCCAGCTTCGATACCGATGATATTTACCGGTATGCGCTTGTCCTTGGGCATTGCGTGGATGGTACTGATTGCAGCAGAAATGTTGGCGCAAAATCCTGGCTTAGGGAAATTCGTCTGGGATGAATTTCAAAACGGTAGCTCAGATTCGCTCGCGCGTATTATGGCTGCCGTTATTGTGATTGGTTTTATAGGCTTTTTGCTTGATCGCATGATGTTGCAAATTCAACGCTTTGCATCCTGGGACAAGGCTTCGGCTTCACGCTAGTGCTAGTCACTAGTTTGGGTTGTTTGTTAGTTAAATAGAGTTGTAGAAAATTAATAGGTTAAAATTATGAATAAGGTTGTTCTGGATATTAGTCATGTCGATATGGAATTTGATACACCGGGTGGGAAGTTTAAAGCACTAGATGATGTTGATTTGCAAATTTCGAAAGGTGAATTTGTTTCGCTTATCGGTCATTCAGGTTGTGGTAAATCAACTGTGTTAAATATTGTGGCTGGTTTATACCAAGCGACACGCGGTGGGATAATTCTCAATGGTAAAGAAGTTAATGAGCCTGGCCCGGAGCGCGCTGTCGTGTTCCAAAACCATTCACTGCTGCCGTGGTTAACTTCTTATGAAAATGTTGAGTTGGCAGTAAAGCAGGTATTTAAAAAGACCAAAAGTAAAGCAGAAATAAAAGAGTGGGTTGAACATAACCTGCGTTTGGTGCATATGGATCACGCGATGAATAAACGTCCGAGTGAAATTTCGGGTGGCATGAAACAACGAGTTGGAATTGCGCGCGCTTTATCAATGCAGCCAGATATTCTGTTGATGGACGAACCGTTCGGGGCATTGGACGCCTTAACGCGGTCTCACATGCAAGACTCACTTATGGAGATACAGAATGAGTTAAATAATACTGTTATAATGATCACGCATGACGTTGATGAAGCGGTGTTGTTGTCGGATCGAATTGTTATGATGACAAATGGCCCGGAAGCAACAATAGGTGAAATTTTAGATATAAATCTAGAGCGCCCACGCGACCGAATTGCATTGTCTGAAGATAAAGAATACACGCATTTGCGCCATGAAGTATTGACCTTCTTGTACGAAAAACAACGCAAAATAGAGACGATAAATACAAAAAAGCCTCAGGCGAGTGAAGAGAAAAAAGTTAAGGACTCACACGCCGCTTAGAAGAAAATATTTGGGGAATGTGTAACTTTTCAGTGCTACCTCAAGGTGGCCCTGATTAATAATTAGATTCGATTATACGAATCACAAAATTGATGTAGACCGTGAGGAGAACACAACGTGAAAAATCTTTGTTCAACTTTTTTGGGGGCTTCAATTGCCGCGTTTACCTTCGGGGGGAGCGCTGCAATTGCAAGTGACGATTTTACCGATGCATTAGTGGGAGGCAAAGCGAAGGTCGATATGAACCTTCGTTACGAAACCGTTGAGCAAGACAACGATTCTGAAGATGCTACTGCATTGACGTTGCGAACACGCTTAACCTATTTAACAAAGGAATTTCAGGGCTTTTCTGCAGTTATCGAAATGGAGGACTCGCGCATAGTTGGCGGGCAGGATGAATTTACTGTGGGGCCAACAGGGTTTAATCCTAACCAGTACTCCGTTATTGCAGATCCTGAAACAACAGAGCTTGATCAAGCCTATTTGCAATATAAAAATGGTATGTTTGTCGGTAAATTTGGCCGGCAGGTTATAACGCTGGATAATCATCGTTTTCTTGGTCATGTTGGCTGGCGTCAAGACCGTCAAACGTTTGATGCAGCAAATTTAACCATTACGCCTGCTGAAGGTTGGAAAGCTTCTTATATATACATCGGCCAGCGCAACCGAATATTTGCTGAAGCCGCGGATCTAGAGTCGAAAGATCACCTATTTAATGTCAGTTATAAAACGCCTGTCGGTACTATTGTCGGTTATAGCTACATGCTAGAGCTCGATAATGATACCGATAATGCACGAGATACTCTTGGGCTTCGTTTTACTGGCGCAACTCCAGTGGCTGAAGGTGTTAAATTACTTTACACGCTAGAGTTTGCTAGCCAAGAATATGAGCTTGGTGCTGCCGAATTTGAAGCCGATTATACGGCTCTTGAATTAGGTGTCAGTGCCTCTGGATTTACCGGTAAGATAGGCTATGAGCTACTCGGATCTGACGATGGTAACTATGTATTTGAAACGCCGTTAGCAACCTTACACAAATTCAACGGCTGGGCTGACCTATTTATCGTTAATCCTCAGGGAAGGTTCCCAGAGGGCATTGTGGACACTTATTTATCAGCAAGCTACGCCTTTAATGGCGGTAAAGGTGGTAACCTAACAGCGGTTTACCATAGCTTTGACAGTGATGAAGACCGTGCAGCGGGCGATACTTTGGGAACTGAGCTTGATGTTGTTTATGGGTATAAGTTTAATAAACATTACTCTGTCGGAGCTAAAGCAGCATTTTACTCAGCCGACGATTTTGCAGTTGATACAGACAAAATCTGGTTGTGGTTCAACATTTCTTTTTAATCTGATTTTAGAGGAGCAGTACTGCTGCTCCCATTTCTTTTCGTTTCTCTACCTGTTTGAGACACACCGGGCATCATTGGTCCCCCCCAAATTGGTATAACAAGCGAGCTCGATTGCCCTCCAGTTCGCTTCGGAATATCCAGTTTGATGTTCGGTTTTTTTGCAGCGCTAAATCCCGTCAATTTCCGAATTGGACAATCATATCTCAGCGCTGGAACGTTCCTTGCTCCTGATCATAAGAAGACGCCCTTCGATAGCCTAAATCGAAAACTTATGCTGTGGTCGCAAAGAGTTACCGCTGTATAATGGTGCAATATAGCTAATATTCTGGTGCAAACACTAAAAAGAGTGCAACTTAATGGTGCATAAAAACCTTGATGCGGTCATTGTTGAGGCGATAAAAGCGCATAAACTGCCCCCATCTTTTAAAGCAGTGGTTGAATCTTGTTATGTCCCCATTGCGGCAACTCTCGCTCGATTAACGGACAAAAACAAATCTGACGAACAAGCTAAAACGCTTATTTTGGGCATACAAGGTACACAAGGCAGTGGCAAGAGCACTATGGCGAGCTTCCTCACATTGTTGCTTGAAACGCAATATAATTACCGTGTCGCCGACTTATCGATCGACGATTTTTATCATACTTACGCAACCCGCCAACAATTAAGTGAGACCGTGCACCCACTGTTAAAAACGCGCGGTGTTCCCGGTACTCACGATCTTACGTTAGCAACGCATGTTTTTAATGCGCTATTAAATTTGAAGGAAGGAGAGTCCGAACGACTGCCGCGATTTAATAAAGCCATCGACGATCGCAGTTGTGAATCGGAATGGCCGGTTATACAGGGGCCGGTTGATATCATTATTATCGAAGGATGGTGCGTCGGAGCCGACCCGCAAAAACCTCACGAGTTAAATGTATGTGTTAATAGCTTGGAAGAGACGCAGGATTCGGATATGCGCTGGCGTAAGTTCGTCAATATGCAGTTAGAGCAGGACTATAAACGTTTTTTTGATTTAATTGATTACTATGTCGTCATCAGGACGCCATCGTTTGAACAAGTTTATCAGTGGCGTTTGCTGCAGGAGAAAAAATTGGCGGAAAAAGTTGCCAATGAGGGCTTGGGTGAAAATTCTTTAGGTAAAAAATCTAAGTTACTCAATGAAGAGCAGCTTAAGTATTTTATTTCTCATTATCAACGTATTACAGAACATTGCTTTGATTGTATGCCGGCTAAAGCTAATTGGTTGGTCGAACTCAATAGCGATCATAGCGTTAAAGCGTTTACAAATAATCATGTTGAGATTGCAGATTAAATGGCAACGCAATTTGTTATCGCTACAGATTTAGATGGAACATTGCTCGATCATTATAATTATTCGTGGCAGGCGGCAAGGCCAGGAATAGAATTAGCCAAGCAACACAAAATCCCGATAATCATTAATACAAGTAAAACGGCGGAAGAAGTGTTTGTGCTTGCGAAAGAGCTCGATTTCAACTTTCCATTTGTTGTAGAAAATGGATCGGCGATTTTTATTCCAAAGGTTCAAAAAACGCTAGATTTGACCAACGATTTCACGGTTGAGATTTTAGGTTCGACTCGACAACAAATTATCGATTGGCTCTATGCTGCTAGAAACGAAAATGGCTGGCAGTTTGAGGGCTATCACGATTGGGATATAAGGCAATTAATTTCTTACACGGGTTTGGATGAAAATAGTGCAGAAAAATCGATGAGTCGAGGTTATTCTGAACCGATAATATGGCGCGATAGCGACTCTCAATTGCAGGAGTTTCAGCAGCATGTGAAAGATGCGGGTTTTACACTTTTAAAAGGTGGGCGTTTTCTACATGTATTGGGTTGTACTGATAAAGGAGAAGCAAATAGCTGGTTATTAAACAATTTCTATAAAACAAAAAACAATGCGACTCGCTTAATAGCGTTAGGTGACAGTGGCAATGATATAGCGATGTTGCGTCGGGCGGATATTCCAGTTCTGGTTAAATCTCCCGCGCATGATTTTCCCGCCCATACTATTGACGTAGCAGTCATGCATACAAAAAATACAGGGCCTTCTGGATGGACAGAGGCAATTGAATCAATTTTAAAACGAGAGAAAAGCTAATGGGTGATTTCTATCAAAACGGTATCGTAACAACTTTGCACAATTTGCGGCAGCGCAGTCTTGACGACATGGAATTGGAGCTAAAAGAGTTTGCTAAAGTACGGCCGATGGGCTTGATTTTGCCTGCACTTTATTCAGAGCTTGAGGGGGAAGCGCTGCCCAAAATCGTCGGCGAACTCGCCAAGGTTAATTATCTAGACGAGATTATTATTGGCATAGACCGGGCAGATGAAGATCAGTATCGCCGAGCACTAGAGTTTTTTAAACCGCTTAACCAAAGCTTTAAAGTTCTATGGAATGAAGGTCCGCGCTTGCGGGCAATTGATGAAAAACTCCGCGCTGAGGGGCTTGCGCCGCTCGAATTAGGTAAGGGCCGTAATGTTTGGTATTGCATGGGTTACACCTTGGCAGCGGAAAAAGTCGAATCGGTTGCACTGCACGATTGTGATATCGTGACCTACGATCGCAGTTTATTGGCGCGCTTGATTTACCCAGTCGCAAATCCCGGGTTTAACTATGAATTTTGTAAAGGCTATTATGCTCGAGTTGCCGACGGGAAAATTCACGGCCGTGTAAGTCGCTTATTGGTTACACCATTGATACGGGCTTTGAAGAAAACCTTGGGTTCTTATGATTACCTCGAGTTTATCGACAGTTTTCGCTATCCGTTGGCGGGGGAGTTTTCGTTTCGTGCCGATGTAATGACTGACATTCGAATTCCGAGTGACTGGGGCCTGGAAATTGGTGTTTTGTCTGAGCTCAATCGCAACTATGCCAATAATAGACTTTGCCAGGCTGATATTGCAGATCGCTATGATCACAAACACCAGGATTTATCTCCGGAAGATGCGGCGCGTGGATTGTCGAAAATGTCTATCGATATTTCCAAAGCCCTTTTTAGAAAATTGGCGACTCACGGCGTTGTATTTTCATCCGAAACTTTTCGCTCGATAAAGGCGACCTACTTTCGTATTGCGCTTGATTTTGTTGAAACGTATTTCAACGATGCAAAAATGAATGGCTTGAAACTGGATGTTCACAGCGAAGAAAAAGCGGTAGAAATGTTTGCTAAAAATATTTTGGTGGCGGGGCAGAACTTTCTTGATAACCCTATGGAGCAGCCTTTTATTCCCAGTTGGAACCGTGTGCGCAGCGCGTTGCCAGATACATTTCGCCAATTGATAGAGGCAGTTGAAGCGGATATGGAGCAGTATCAAAGCTGATGTTGATATAATCAATTAGTTAACTAGAAACAACAATACTTAAACAAGTTTTGCAATGTAGTGTTAATCCGGTATTTAAATACACTGGATTAATAAGCGGTACCGGGATGTGCCGCTATTTGAAAAGTGGCGCGAACCGCGAAAAATTGCCGGTTCACGAAAGACTAATAGCTTTCGCACAAAGCCAGCGATTTAATAAGTGATATTCAAATCGATCAAGACGATAGATTTGGATGCCAAGTTAATAGGTGAAAAGATGTCTATCGAAGTGAAAGAAACCTTGCGTTATATGGTTGAATCACATCTTCGTTTTATTTACTCGGACGAAGATATTTCGGCTTTGGCAACTCGCTTACTCCATATCATGGAGTTAGATGAAAATATCGATAAGCAGGGTGAATGCCAAAGTGCTTGGAGTGAGCGCGATATCATTGCAATTACTTATGGCGACAGTATTCGTGAGCCTGATAGCGCCCCGCTTGCGACATTAGATAAATTTTTGCGCAGCCAATTAGCGGACGTTATTAGCGGTGTGCATATTCTACCCTTTTTTCCTTACAGCTCCGATGACGGTTTTTCTGTCATTGATTATACGCAAGTTAACGACGGACTTGGTGGTTGGGAGCACATTGAGTCCATCGCAAAAGATTTTGATTTAATGGCAGACTTAGTTATAAACCACTGTTCATCCCGCAGTCGTTGGTTCGACAACTTTAAACAGCTTAAAGACCCTGGAAAAGAATTTTTTATTACTGTGCCGCCGGATACCAATGTTTCGGAAGTCGTTCGACCAAGAACTTCGCCACTCTTGCGTGAGACAGAAACATTGGAGGGAAAAAAATACGTTTGGGCGACGTTTAGTCACGATCAGGTCGATTTGAATTTTGCCAATATTGACGTACTGTGTGAAATGGTAAAAATCATTAAATTATACCTTGATCGCGGAACTAAAATATTTCGTTTGGATGCCGTGGCATTTTTGTGGAAAGAGTTAGGCACGCCGTGCATTAACCACCCCAAAACACATGAAGTTGTAAGGTTGCTTAGAACGCTTATCGAATTTCGCGCTTCAGATTCAGTTATTATTACTGAAACGAATCTGCCCAATTTAGAAAATCTCTCTTATTTTGGCAATGCCAATGAAGCGCACGCGATTTATAATTTTTCGCTGCCGCCGCTGGTTTTGGATGCGATGGTGCGCGGCAATAGTCAATATTTAAAACAGTGGCAAATGAGCATGCCGCCTGCACAATTGGGAACATTTTATTTAAACTTTTTAGCTTCACACGACGGTATTGGCTTACGTCCGGCAGAAGGTATATTGCCCGAGGAGGAAATTGACGTATTAGCGAATACCATGCAATCTTTTGGCGCGCGTATTTCTTGGCGTGCTGTCGAAGGAGGTCGCAACAAACCTTACGAAATTAATATTACTTGGTTTGATGCGATGCAAGGTACGACTTCGGGGCCGGATAAGTGGCAACTGGAGCGATTTATTTGTTCACATGCCATTATGGTGGCTTTAGAAGGCATCCCAGCGATTTATATACACAGTTTTGTCGGTACTAAAAATTATTATGAGGGAGTCGAGTTCAGTAATCAAAATCGCGCGATCAACCGTTATCGTTGGGATTACGATGACTTATTGCAGAGGTTGAGTAGTGAAGATGATGCGCACGCTAAGATTTTTGAGCGCATGAAGCACTTATTGGAATTGCGTATTCATCAGCCGGCGTTTAATCCCAATGCGACGCAATTCACCCTGCATTTAGGTGATGAAATTTTTGGTTTTTGGCGACAAAGCATTGAACGTGATCAAAGTATTTTTTGCATTAATAATATTACTGATGAAACAATCGAAATTCCGCTGTCCTCGATTAACCTCATTATTATGGATAAGTGGACTGACTTGGTTTCGGGTACGGAATTTGATGTGTTGCACGAAAAGCTTGTTTTGCATCCCTATCAGTTCGTTTGGCTTACCAATAAGGTCTATTCATAAGAATGCCAAGATAAAGCTTTGGTATTCTTGGGAAAACAAATTTACACCTTTCTTCGAAAGGTGCTTCCGGGACATTCTTAGTTTTAAAAAACACATGAATACGTCCGTATAGCTGCGTCAGTTCTTCCATAAAGTGACGGTTTTTGAACCTAAGATGTGTCCCGGGAACTCGCATCGTAAATCAGCTTTTCACACCTCTACTCGATACACTGTTTAATATAATAGTTGCCTGTGTTAGGTCACTTGCCGCGCTAGCAGTGCATTATCTATCCTCATTTTTTGCGAATTGAGAAACCGCGGAGTGTATATACTGTCATAATGGCGAAAATTATTTCTTTCGTCGTATGGGATGCAGACACTATTGCGCTTAGGTCTTCCCTAGGCGGCAGAAACGAAGTGAACATAAAGAAGTGAACATAGACAAGCTACAGGCGCCCGGAATGAGTAAATGGTTGTTTATCGTGTTAGCAGCGGTGCTAGCGCTGCAAGCTTGTAACTTGAATATTGGCAAGTCCAAAACCAAGGGGGATAAGCCTGCGGAAGCCGCGCAGCGAGCGGCCGCCGATAACCCGGCCGCTGGAGAAAAGGAAAAGCGCGCGCCGCGTGATAATCGTGTCCCGGTTGAGGTCGCGATTGTTGGGCGCGGTCCGATAGAGGCGCACATTGATGCTTCGGCTAATTTGGATACTGAGAGCTTTGTCAAAGTTGTATCGCGCACCACTAATCTCGTTGCCGAATTGCATGTTGAAGAGGGCGATCGGGTTAACAAAGGTGATGTGCTGGCCCGGCTTGAAAATGAAAGTCAGCGTATTGAACTGGAAAAGGCTGCAGAGAAATACAAACGTGACTCCGCCGAATACGAGCGTCAAAAACATCTTGTCGCACGAAAATTGGTTTCCGATAAGCAGTTTGCCGATACCACTTATACCTACCAACAAAGTAAGCTTGATCGCGATAACGCGAAATTGAATTACGACTACACGATTATACGGGCGCCCATTGCCGGAACCGTCACACAGCGTTTAATTAATCTCGGTGACCAAGTTACCAACAACAAGCATCTGTTTGATATTGTCGATTTCGACACCATGGTGGCACGTATTTATTTGCCAGAAGAGCACCTTAAACATTTGCGTGTTGGGCAAGTAGCGAATATCCGCTCTCAGTCTTTTGAAGCGCGTATTTTTAGAGGGGAAGTGCTGCGTATTTCTCCCATTGTCGATGCAAAAACGGGCACCGTAAAGGTTACCGTTAAAGTGCGCTCGCAAGACATGTTACGCCCCGGCATGTATGTCGATGTTTCACTGGTGACGGATAAAAAAGACAACGCTATTTTGTTGCCGAAAAAAGCCCTGGTTTACGACGAGGAGCAAACCTATTATTACCGTGTTAATCAATCGGTAGTAGAAAAGATATTTGTTGAAGCGGACATTGTCGATATCGATTACATTCGCCCAATAAGTGGTGTGTTTGAGGGCGACACCGTTGTGATTGCAGGGCATAGCGGCTTAAAAGACCAGGCGCGAGTGCGTTTTGTCAATGATCCAAAATCGCAACCTCCGTCTCTCGCGTTGGCTAAACCCTTTGCTGAAGATTCCTCCGTCGACCCGAACACCAATATGCAGCCAGCAAAAGCGGCTGGGGGAAAGCAAGGCGGAAAGGGCGCTAAAGGTGGAAAACAAGCAAGAGGTGGCGCAGCTGGCAAGGGTGGTGCCTCTGGTAAAGCTGGTCCGCAGTCACAGGCTAATAACAATCAACAGGATAATAATGCTCAAGATGATACTGCGGGTAAGCGGCGCGGGGGCCGGCAGGGCGGCGGACCGTTGATGGAGGGGCTCGAAGGTCTCAGCCGGGAAGAACGCCGCAAAGCAATTCAGGAGCGCTTAGCCAATATGACTGAAGAAGAGCGTGAAAAGTTTATCGAGATGCGCCGCAATCGCGGTGGCGGTGGTCGCGGCGGTGAACGTGGCGAAGGTGGCCGCCGAAATGCAGAGTAAAGCAAGCGGCCTCGTATCAAAACGCAATTTTATTACGGATCGTCCGGTTGCGGTGTTAATGGTATTTACTGCCGCGTTAGTCTTCGGTTATTTCTCTCTCTCGGGCTTGCCGGTTACGCTGATGCCCGAGCTATCCTACCCAACCATCACCGTTCGCACTGAATACCCCGGCGCGGCGCCTGAAGAGGTTGAGAACGATATCAGCCGCCCGGTTGAAGAGGCTCTTGGCGTTGTCAGTGGTTTAAAAGAGATTTCGAGCATATCGCGCGCCGGTGTTAGCGACGTGGTTTTGCGCTTTGTTTGGGGTACTGACGTTTCGGAAGCTACGCAGGCAACGCTTGAACGCCTCGATCGAGTGCGTTTACCCAATCAGGCGGAAAGGCCACTTATTTTGCATTTCGACCCCGCTCTGGATCCTGTTTTGGAGCTCAGCCTTTCTGGCGAGGGTAAACAGTTCCAAGGTGAGGACGGTTTACGTCGTTTACGTCGCATTGCCGAACTGCAAATTAAGCGTGCCTTGGAGCCGGCACCGGGTGTCGCTGCTGTGCGCATTCGCGGTGGTTTGGAGGAGGAAATTCACGTTCTTATCGATGAGAACAAATTAAAACGCTCGGGCTTGAGTATTCAGACGGTTATTAATCGCCTAAGACAGGAAAATATCAATGTCGCGGGCGGAAAAGTGATTGAGGGCGGAACGGAATATATGGTGCGCACGCTCAACGAATTTCAAGATTTAGAGCAGATGCGCGAAACCATTATCAGTTATGTTGACGACCGCCCCGTTCGGGTCGGCGAAATTGCCGAGGTCAAAATGGCGTTCAAAGAAAGGGAAATTTTGACCAC
>JANQJB010000161.1 GCA_028281865.1 Marinagarivorans sp. | reverse complement strand
TGTAATTTTTGAAGGTGTTTATGGAAAGGTTTTTGCTGTTTTTTACCTTGGTCTGTAAACAGATGCTAAAGTGAGATGAAAGCTAAAGCCTTCGACTTGGTTGGCAATTTATGTTGCGAGAACTGAAGTTAGTAAAGGTTTCGTTTAACTTTCTGTGAATAAAGAGGAGACTCCGTTCTCCTCTTCAAGATTAACTCCGCTTAGTTAAAAATATTTATGAAAAATAGTGAAAATAATTATTTAAATAAATCTTTTACTAATCCCTCAGCCTTATTTTTAGCTGCTTGAACCATCGCTTCGGCGGCGTTTTTACAAGCCTCATCCTCAAGTATATTTTTTCCTTCTGCTTCCAATTTTTCACATTTCTGCATGACTTTCTGCAGTTTGTCGGGGTCGTTGGCCAGCTCTTCTACAGAGGGTGTGCCGCAGCTTGCAAGAAAGAAGCACATCGCTGTAGGTATTAAGTAAGTCAATTTTTTCATAGTTACTACTCCCATTGGTGTAAATTAAAGTTGTTATAAAACGTTACTGTAGTTTTTTTAAAAGCTCAGTGATTTTTATCATAGTGAGTTTAAAATAAGTTGATTATCCAATTACAGGTCTTTTGTAATACATTTATCCTGTGTTGCGCATCCCCGCTGCAATGCCTGCCATTGTCACCTTTAGCGCTCGCTCTAGTTCGGGGCTGATTTCTCCGGCCTTTCTTTCGCGTTTAATCAATTCTACCTGCAATAAGTTAAGCGGATCAATATAGGGTTTCCGCACGCGAAGGGCACCTTGTAAGCTTGGATTTTCGTCCAATAGCGCGTTTTGATTTTTTATCGTATTTAATAAATTCTCGGTTTCAACCAGTTCGCTACGTAATTTATTACCTAATTCGTGTAGCTCTGCGTCGACGAGCTGCGACTCATAATATGAGCAGATTTCGACATCGGCTTTGCCCAACACCATCTCCAGCAAATCGATAAAGCTGGAAAAAAACGGCCAGTGTTGAATCATATTATTGAGTTCGTCTGGGTTATTTTGTTTGGCATATTGCAGTGCTTGTTTTGTACCAAGCCATGCCGGTAAATTCAGGCGCACCTGTGTCCAAGCAAATACCCAGGGGATTGCGCGCAGACTTTCGACACCACCGGTGGCTTTGCGCTTTGCCGGGCGGCTGCCAAGTGCGAGTTTCTTAAGTTCTTGTTCCGGCGTTAACGAACGGAAATAAGGAACAAAATTTGGATCGTTACGCACAACGCCGCGATAGGCTTGCAAGCTTTCCTCAGACATAAGCTCAATAAGCTCGCGCCATTCTTGTTTAGGTTTAGCGTGCGGGTTGATTGTTGCATGCAGAGTGGCTTTTATGTAGTTGCTCAAGCTCTTAAATGCGATGCGTTCGCGGCCGAACTTGTAACGAATCATCTCGCCTTGTTCAGTTACACGTATGCAACCCTTTACCGAGCCTGGAGGTTGCGAAGCCATGGCTTTTTCAACAGGGCCGCCGCCACGTCCGACCGTTCCGCCGCGCCCATGGAATAATGTGAGCGATACGTTCGCCTCTTCAGACAGTTCAACCAGTTTTTCTTGTGCTTTATATAGAGCCCACGTGGCAGCAAATTTGCCGGCGTCTTTAGATGAATCGGAATAGCCGATCATGACGGTTTGATTGCCTTGGCAGTATTGCTGATACCACGGCAGAGCCCACAGGCGTTGCATAACACTGTATGCGCGATTAAGGTCGTCAAGCGTCTCGAAAAGCGGCGCAACCGGCATATTCCACTTGATGCCGCACTCTTTAAGAATTAACGCAACTGCCAGGACATCGGATGGCTGCTTGGCCATTGAAATGACATAGTGCGAGAGCGTTTCTTGGGGTTCGGCCGCAATTACGCGACAAGTGTCCAGCACTTCTTGGCTGGCTTCGCTCGCAGGCCAGTCCTGCGGAATAAGTGGGCGCTTACTTTCAAGCTGTGTTAACAGGAACTCTTGCTTTTTAGTTTCCTCCCAATCTTTATAAGTGCCTAACTCAAGATATTCGCAAAGCTCATCCAGCAGCAGTAAGTGGCGTTCGCCGTCTTGGCGAATATCCAGAGGAAGCAAGTTGATACCGAAGCAGTGAACGCGGCGAATCGTATCGAGAAGCGGCCCTTCCGCTATCGAGTTGAAGCCGACTTCCCGTAAAGATTCGTAGCACAAGAGCAAGGGCTTAAGTAAGTCGTTGCGGTCGCGAATAATATCGCTGGTCTTGTACGGGGCGAGCTTACCGGCACGCTTTGCCTCACACCAACTCAATGTTTTTTCGAGCTTTTCGCGCAGCGAATTTAGTATGCTGCGATAAGGTGTACTGCTAGCAGTTGGCAGGGCTTGAACTAGGGAGCTGCTCGCTTCGCGCATACTTAAATCGCTGCCAAGGCCATTGATGTCATCGAGGTAGAGTAGGGCTGCTTGTTGGCGGCCCATAACCAGTACTTCTTCAGTAACATCGTGGGTAACGTTGGGGTTGCCATCTCGGTCACCGCCCATCCAAGAATAAAATTTGAAAGGTGTGACCTCGAGTGGCAAGCCTTGCCCGATACGTTTGCGACAAACGTGGTCAAAATAGCGAACGAATTGGGGTACAGCCCGCCAGAGCGTATTCTCGATAACGGTGAAACCCCATTTTGCTTCGTCGACAGCTGTTGGACGCTGGTCTCTAATTTCGTTGGTGTTCCAAATTTCTTCAACTAGGCGTTGGAGTTCGCCCGCAAAAGCGTGTTTTTCGTAGGTTAATAAGTCGTCTCGCCGACTGGCGCTCAATGTGCTCGCAACACTGTCGTACTTGCGAATCATCGTCCTGCGAGCAGCTTCTGTTGGGTGAGCAGTCAACACAAGCTCGACCTTGAGGTTGTCAATGACCTCGCTCATTTTGTCTTTGCCGTGTTGGTTGGCGTAAGTCTCTAGCATTTTATCGAGGTCGTCCTGCGCCTCGTGCTCAAGGCTCGAATAAAATTCAAGATCAGCGATATTGGCTAGGTTTAAAAACTGATTAAACGCACGTGCTATGGGCAAAATATCTTTATCTTCGAGTTGACTGAGTAGCTCCAGTAAAGCTTTTGCGTCAATTTCTTCCGATTGGCTGGCCGTTTTGGCGAGGTTGCGAATATCTTCGATTTTGCGAAAGCGTTCAGGGCCTTCGTGGCGCAGGATGGTTTCCCCCAATAGCTCGCCCAAGAGGCGAACATTTTCTCTAAGTTCTGTAGGTAGTGTGGACATAAGGCTTTACCGCGAAAGGTGAGTGCAAGACGAATAAGCAGCGTGATACATGATATATGTACGCAGCCGAGGTGTAATAAGATAGTGTGATTCTAAATGGAAGAAATTTTCTTTAAAAGGTTTTTAGTGCCTGACCCAAAATAGAGCAGGCTTATGCAAGTTAGATGCTTTAGACTGGGCTTTTTAATCAAGCCTCGCTAAATAACAGGCGTATATTTAAGCAATTTATAACTTGTGTAGGTACTTTTGACCAGCGGGTGCACCTTTACCCATCGTTATCGTTTTGCCGTCGAATGACAAAATCTCGACTTCGTAACTCTTTACACCCTCAAACTCCGCATCCTCTTTGCTCAGATAGACCGTTAGTATGTTCCCCTCCAATTTGTATTTATGTCGGTGGCTCACTCCATTCGCTTTTCTGGTATTCAACACGCCGTAAGAGAAATTCCAAATGCTCCTATAGGCCCTTAAATCCGAGTCTAATATGTCTGTCCAACGGCCAATCAAATCAGCTTGGGTTAGTACTCTTGGACCTGGAACTGTATCTTTATCTGTTTTCTTTTTGACGCTTTTTGATCTGTCCACACTAACGGTGACAGCATCCTTACAAGGCTTATCTTGATATATTTTTTTTCCGTTTTTATCTACACAGGTATAAATATCTGCAAAAACAAAACTGGGAAATACCAAAAAAACAAGGTTAATTATGGTTGATATTTTCATATATTTTTATATTCCGTACATCCGATTTATTATTACATCATGCCTAGCCCGCTTATCATTTGATTTTAGGGTCGTTTAACCATGGGGCTCGATAGGGTTTACTCTCGAAACTTAGAACGTATGTAACCATTGTAGCAGTTAATATTTTTAAAAATTGAAATTACACTGCATGTAGATTTGAGCTTGATTGATATATTAGGCTTCACGCTCACCTATATACTGACAAAACCGCAGTAAATATCCGTCGGGGTCTTGAACCAAAAATTCTTTTTGGCCCGAATCCACATCAGCGACTCTATACCAGTTTTCCTCAAGATCTTTAAACAAGGGGTATTTCGTCTGTTTCAAGTTCTCATAAATTTTCGAAATGTCAGTTAATTCAATTTGAAAGTTTATGCCTCTGCCAAAAGGAAATTCTAATTTTCCAGTCTGCCAAGAGTCATCTTTCAGTTCTTCGATCATGATTTGCGCTTTTTCGTATTCCAAATAGGCAAATGATGGGTTTGATCGCTCATGAATAACAGAAAAGCCTAAGGTTTTTGTGTAGAAGTTTTTCGATTTTTCAAATTTGCTTACAGAGAGTTCTGGTACCATGGCGCTCCAATATTGCAATTTATTGTCTCCTTATCTTTTTGTTTATCGATTGTCTTAATAATCGTTACTTTTCTCTCAAGAGGTTAGCCTGGGTCAAGAAGCTTTACTTGTTTGGCTCCGCGTTAAGTATTTGTTGGTTTTGCAATGAAACCGACATGATTGTTACAGCGCTTTCTCTAAGCTTGCGACCCATTGCTGCCATAGGAAATATTGATAAAAATGCCACTATGCCGTAAGGATAGGTTTTGATTATCAGTTTAGTGGAGTTCATCATTATATTTTATTTATGCATAATACCTTTGTAGGAGGTCGTCGTAAAACTTCGTAGGCTGTTTTCAGCTGGAACACGATACACTGGTTAGGTTTTTTTTGAGCATAATTTAAAATTTTTTCGTACTCTGCGTCAGCTTTGGCTATTGCCTTAGACACTGAATTTATGCCGATTGATTCACTTACGTGTTCGACCAGATTTGTCATGGCCGGAACTTTTAGAATTGATGCATATTCAATAAATAAACCGATCGCTTGCAAGATGTTTTCTTCACGAGTTCCGTTGAATCTACTCGGTTCATATTCGAGTTCATACTGATAGGTATTAAGTAAATTAAGCCACTCACTCTTTAATCCCTTACCAGAGTTAGACTTCATTATTTCTACATAATTTGGACTATATAAACAAAAAATTACTAAATTTATACCGCTAACTTCCTCACCAGAATAATGGTGAAAACGCCCACGCATAACGTCATCTATATACCATTCGAAGGGACCGCCGATAGCAAAATTCAAGCTCTTAGACTTCCCCGGCACTTCAGACTTAAATATTATTCTTACTTCTCTAAATGCCAAAAAACACCCCTATGAATTTAACACCCGAAGTAGCGAGGTGCGTTAGCGCTCCTAGCCTTGATGACTGGTGACGTTAAAGCGTGACTTTTAATGAAACAATTGAGGTACAAAGTACTTAAACCTATCACGGCCTTGTTAATTGTCTGATCTATGTCATATATTTTTTGGTAAAGTAAATCACCAGTGGATTCGATACTAAATAAAATATCGGACCCGCCCAATTAACAACAGCCAACTAGCTGAAGCTTAATTAAGTTCCCTGAGTTGCTCATCTATCTTGGCAATCTCCTCAAGGGTTACCCTCTCAATTTCGTATAGGGTTTCACGGTTTTCAAGCTGTATTGCACGTTCCTCAGAATCTGCATCAAGGCCTCTTCGATAATCCGCCTTGATGGCCTCAACGCGATCCACTAATTCTTTTCGTTTTTTGATAAGCTCTTCTTTCATTTGGGTCTCCCGATATTGATTAATTTAGTTTGATAGTACTTTAATATATAACGCTGCTGTAATGGATGAACAAGGCGCAGCCTGGCAACTTTCTTATCGATGTATAGATGCTATGCAAGCTACATTTTGATCACTCTCAATCGTATAGTGTGACGCACTTTTATTGCCGCGACAATACAATAACCGATATCTTCTTCGGTCATAAGATTTGGCGCCTATTTACATGGTATTAGTTTGACTCCGATAGGATCTCAAGGAGATCTAAGAAGAGATTAATAATATCTAAGTATATATTGACGGAAATATTTATCGCTGTAGACCAACTTTCATCACCGGCATGTTTTTGTAGTCTGTCAAAGTCATAAAGAAGGTAGAGTGTAAATATAACTGCACCTATATAAGCTCTAATTAGCGAAAATAATTTTGAACGGATAAAAAATATATTTATGAGCCCCATAACTATTAAAATAGCAAGGCTGATGAACAGGAAACCGCCTAGAAAGCTAAAATCGATACCTGTTAAGAATACAATTGCGGCTGTTGATATAACGGCAGCCGCAGTCCCCATAACAGCTTGGAAAATAATGTTTTGCCATTCTTTATGGTAAGCATTTTTATCGAATGAATTTTCAAATGCTTCTATTTGTTTAGGAGTTGCACGTTCTCCCTTCGCTAAAGGAGTGCCTTGTTCTTTTAGAAACATCCTTAATTTATATCTAATACCAAAATATTCTATAGCGGGCCCAATCTGCCAGCCAACGACTAGCGAAAAACTGGCAACCAAAACTAAGTTAATTGGGTAGGAGTCAGAATAAGCAAATATAAGAAAAAGAACTAAAAACGAGATAATTATAGTTGTCCACATTTCAAATGCGGTTTCAAAATATCTGTTTATCTTTGCAGTGACAGCCGTTAAGCACAACATCGTTCCAACAATTAAAAATGTTCTTGCGAACAGTATGTCTAACATGTTTTCTCCTTATAATACTAGCAACACCGGAAAATCTGGAGTACATCGGAAAATTGCTCCGGGTGATGGCATTTATTATAGTCAGTATATATTTAATCCTGTGTTAACCAAATACGATCTGCTTTGAGATAGCCGCTATAAACAAGCTTGCAAGAACGAATGTTACAAATTTCATTTTTAAGTCTCCTTTGTTTTTGACCTTCACATAACGCCCACAATAAGCGGGCTTATTGGGGCGCACTTAATTATTTTATTAGGCAATTTTCTCACCTAATGTCATTACTGTATGAGCTGTAATATGCGCTATTATCGCGGCTTCTAGGCCCCGCTTCCAGTATAGATAACCTGCAATTATGCCAAAGATACTGTTGCCTATTATTATATATAAAACTAGCCCTCCCGTTAAAACAGGGGAGAGTATTGTTGCAGCTGGTAAATGACCTACACCAAATATAATTGCTGATAGCAAAATACCTGTTATGTAATTGTAAGCTCGCACTTCGGCGCCTTTACTTTGAGTTAAGCGATAAGCACCCCAGACGAAAAAGGACATTAACCCCCAACGAATTAGGATTTCCTCGGTAATACCTCCATAAAATATTTTCGTGTATAAAGGAGGGGTGAAATCCTCGACATTTTCTAGAAATTCGGTAGGAAGGTAAGGCTTTGAAAATTGATAAAACAGTAAAATTAACATACCACCCAAAATACCGCCGACAAGTGCAGAAGTTAATATTGGTTTTAAAGTTGTCACAGTAAACGAACGGCGTAAGTAAGAATCTAGTATAGGTGCACCAAGATTTACTTTTGGTGATGACCACGCTCCGAGCATAACCATTGCAAATAGTATTACGGAGGACTGTAAGGTAGATATTGCTTGAACAAGGCCTATTGGCATTGGGGCTTCTTGCCCAGATGTGGCGACTAGTTTCGGAATCATCGGAAGAGCGGAAAGGATACCGACTAGACCAAACACAAAAATAAATACAACTTTTTTCCAATATATATTTTTTGATGCGTCCATTTAACTTGACCCGATGTTTAACAAAAATTCGAGACTGCTTGATTAATTACTTGTCTTAGCTTGTCCCTTTTTGCTCCGTTTCTAGCCATAACGGCCAAGCCAAATTGTATTGTTAATAAATAATCTGCTAATACTGCAGGTGTAGAATCGGACTCAATACTCCCATTTGCCATTTCCTCTTTGAAGAAATTGGTAAATGCTTTGGTAGAGGCGGTATTAATTTTTAAGATAGTTTCTACCGCATCTTGAGGCAAGCAATCGCTACCTGCCTCACAGGTACTACTTGTGACAAAACAGCCCCCTGGTAATTTTTGATCTGATAACATATTAGCGATGGAATAAAGATATGCTGTTAGTCTTTCTTGCAGACTCAAGTCCTTAGTTAGCAGCTTCTCGAAATGTGGTGCGCCATGCTTATCCACATATTGATTAATTGAGCTAACAAACAGTTCCTCCTTATTGCCGAAAGTAGCATAAAGACTCGGTTTGTTAATACCCATGGCCTGAGTCAAATCACTTAAGGATGTACCGCTGTATCCCTTGTGCCAAAACACTTCCATTGCTTTAGATAGAGACTCTTCCTTATCGAATGTTCGTTGTCGCCCGGCAGCCATAGAGACCTCAAAAAAAATTGCTTGTTTACTTGACATCGTATACCGATCGGTACAGAATGTAAATATGTACCGATCGGTACAGTTAAGAAACTAACTTACTGGAGAGTCGAAAAAGATGAACATAGAAGGTAAAACAGCAGTAGTCACAGGCGGTAATAGCGGAATTGGTTACGAGACAACCCGCAAATTCAAGCAATTAGGCGCAAATGTCGTTATCACTGGCCGCGACAGTGACGCATTAGGCAATGCGGCAAAAGAATTGGATGTAGCGGGTATATTGGCAAATCAGGCGAATTTGCATGACCTTGATAAGCTTGTTGCGCAAGTGAAAGAACAATATGGCAGTGTAGATATTCTATTTATAAATGCGGGGGTTGCCGCATTTGCCCCAGTCGAGCATATGACAGAGGAGCAATTTGACGTCATTATGGATGTTAACTTCAAAGGCGCGTTTTTCACGTTACAGAAGTTTTTACCCATATTAAATGATGGAGCCTCGGTCATTAACCTATCTTCCATTAATGCTTATACCGGTATGCCAAACACAGCTGTTTATGCGGCTAGTAAAGCGGCATTAAACTCATTAACGCGCACAGCGGCATATGAATTAGCACCTCGTCGTATTCGAGTTAACTCGGTCAACCCTGGTCCAGTTAATACAAGTATTTTTGGCAAGCTCGGTATGCCAGAAGAAGCCATTAGTGAGTTCGCTTCGGCCATGCAAAATCGAATTCCATTAAAACGTTTTGGAGAGCCAGATGATATTGCGAACCTGGTTGCGTTCCTTGCTTCTGATGATGCGAGTTTTATTACCGGTGCAGAATACAATATTGATGGGGGTACAAATCTTAATCCATTGCTTCAATAAGTTATTTGTTCGGTAGTGATAATTATTAAACATCACTGACAAATACAAATATTGAAATGGAATTTATAACAATGAAAAACAATTTGATCCTCCAAAAGCTTTAAAACCCGGGCAGATCTTTTCGCTAGGAGCGCTGCAATTTTTAGCTAGAAAGAAACTGGCCGGGTTGGAATATAGTGATGAGGGTTATAACAAAGCCGTCTGGTTGACTGCCTTGCTATATGCTTTTTTCGTGTTTTGTTGATACATTCGAGTTAAATTTATTCCTGAGCCGAGGTGTAATCGAAGCAATATAGGCAACAAATAGCGCGGAAAAAGCGCTAAAATGTAATAAATCTACTGTTGTTAAACCCCAATAATCGGTTTCTACCCGCGGAACAACGTAGGATGCTGCATAGGCAAAAAGTGCATACACAACCAGGCTTAACTCGTGCCTTATCAAACCAGAAGTGTTCAATTGAGCTAATGAAGGCAGGCCGAGTATAAACCTCGCCCAGAGTGGTTTCTCGATAAATTCGTCTTCTGTGGTATTCATTGCATATAGCTCCCGCTCTAGTAGATCGACATTAATTTCAAATGTCGCCGCCAGAGCTCGAAGCGATGCATAGCCAACTCGATGGCCAGCTTCAACACGTTGAATTGTGCGAAGACTTAAACCTGTTGTCTGAGCTAGTTGTTCTTGGGAAAGACTTCTTTCTTGCCTAAGTTCTCTAATTAGCATTTCAATCTCCGGTTGCGACTCATCAAATCTAGGTCATTTGAACCACTGTCGGTGACGACAACACCCGCCAAAGTACCCGCCAAAAGAGGAAATTTAATGTTTTTCCGACCTATGGCGCACAATACTCCACTGAACTAAATATCATTACTAATTTTTTAGCTTTCCCGGAGAGTATGTATTCTTTTCAATAATAGCACCCTCTACGCAACATATTGGCCGGCCATGATACGCTTGTCAGCTGACATTTTTGCATGTCGCCAATTTAACAGCTTTTGCGGCATGAATTTGAGTTGTGTCATAAAGCGGTACATTTGTATGCTGCTGCTGAACGAGTAGCGCAATTTCAGTGCAACCAAGTACTATAGCCTCTGCACCTTGCGAAAATAATTTGCCAACGATTTCAAGGTACTTGGTTCTTGAACTAGCGTTGATTTTACCTAGGCATAACTCGTTATATATTATGCTATGAATGATTTCTTGGTCTTGTTGGTTTGGGACGATAATATCAATTCCGTATTTTTCTGAAACTCGGTTTTTATAGAATCCTTGTTCCATAGTAAACTTTGTGCCAAGCAGACCCGCTCGTTTAATTCCGTCTGAGATAAGTTTTTCTGCTGTGGCATCCGCAATATGAACAAGCGGTATTGAAATAGACGCTTGAATTTCTTCTGCAACTTTATGCATGGTATTTGTACAAATAAGAAGAAAGTCTGCTCCACCTGCCTCGACAGATTGTGCGGCCCTTGAAAGGATTTTGGCTGTTTCATTCCAGCTCCCTCTGTGCTGGAGCTTTTCTATTTCATCGAAGTCAACACTATAGAGGGAGATTTTTGCAGAATGTAAACCACCAAGTATTTCTTTTACACCCTGATTTATTTCTTTGTAATAAGTTGCGGTGGACTCCCAGCTCATTCCCCCAAGTAGACCGATAGTCTTCATCTCTCTCTCGTTTTGGTTAGCAATAAGTAATGGCTTCTTCGCGGTTTAATTATTTGAAAGCCTTTTAACTATTTCGGCTGCGCTTAGTAAAGCTAATTGCCGATCAATTAGTTCTCCCTCCCCATTAAAGAACAAGATAGTAGGTGGTTGAGCTTGATAGCGCCTCGCGATACTATCACCCTCCGGGCTTCCAATTTTAGCTATTGAGAAACTGGCTTGTTTACCGATAATTTTTCGCGCTTTATTCATTTCGGAGGCTTGCTCAATACTGACTCCAAGGCCAGGATCATAAACAAAGACTACCGCGTTCTGGCCGTTACCAATTTTTTCTAAGCTCATATCAATAGGTTTGGGCAAAAAAAAGTAAAATAAAATAACTAAAGTTATGATTGATAAAATTACCCACAATAATTTATTTTTTAAAATCATCATTTTATTCACTTTCTCAATTTTAAACTATCTAAAGTCATAAGCGACAGCAAACAACTAAGGAAGTTCATTTGCGTCGGATTTATTTTCAAACTCGTTAATCCCGTATTTTGATAAAAATTCTAGTTCTCTTTCAAAATAAGGGTTATCTGGATTGATGGAATTCATTTTAAACATATTCACGATGCTTCACATTTAACACCTTAATATGGGGCGAGCGCTAGCGAATCCTTGGTACCACTTCCTCCGATAACTTATTTTAATTGGCCTGTCAGGTAGCTTTTTCATTTATTTAAATACACCGCTTTGTTCTAATAGAGAGTCTAAATACTTTTCATTCTCTGAGGGGTGACGAAGATTCTCTACTTTAACACCAGCCTCATGTGCTAACGCAGCTATACGGCCTTGTTTATGAAAAAGGGTATTAGGGAGTTTATTCGCAATCGGGTCAGTATATGCTTCCTGAGGAGAAATAATACTCCAGCCGTTGTCTCTTATATGCTTAACTAAAGCTGGCAGAAATAATGCTGACGTATCATTCTCATGCAGGAGCAAGATATGCTTGGGAGATCGATTCAACACTTTCTTTGCTAAATCATCATAAAATTTGATCCCGCTCCATATGACAGAGACATACAATTGCTCAAGTTTTTTATATTCTATTTTTTTTCCTGACTTTTTAGCTTTATTTAAAGCAGAATTGATATACCAATCAAAATTATCAATGGTGACATAACCATTTCTATACCCTAACTCAGATAACGATTCTTGAATAAATGAAATGGCTACTTCTGAGGAACCATAGTGAAGATAAGGGAATCGGAAATAGGGTAGAACGTTATCATACTCCTTTAGTACTAAGTGAGCTTGGTAAACATCGAGCATAAACTCACGTGGGGCCATTTGGTTTGCTGATCTATGACTGTGAGTATGATTTGCTATATGAAATCCAGACTTGGCGTATCGATCTAATCGTTTTCGGCCTTCCGCATTGATATTTTTACTTGTAACAAAAAATAAAACATCGTTTATTTTGGATTGCTTGAGCGCTGTTATTATAGCTTCTGAGCGCTCCGTCCCGCTCATTACAGAGCTATTATTTGTTGGGGCGTCATCAAATGTGAATGCAATTTCACCAGAAAATACGTTTTCTGTAATTAATATAAAACATAAAAATAAGATATGTTTTTTTAAGATCATTACTATTCCAAAAATATATCGTAGAACTTTTAATCGTTTTGTCTGTCTGCGAGTGCATTCATCGCCAGACAAATTGGTATAAGCACTAAAACGGTTTTGTTCATATCCTTTATCCTCTTCGTTAGTGTATCTAGAGTTTAACACCGTTATAACCCGCGACGGCGGAGTTGATTAGTTTGTTGGCTGAATCTTTGCAATACCAATGACTTAAATTTAATCTTTAATAGAAAGCATAATAACTTTTAATTCATCGCCTTCTAACGATAAGGATATATCAATATTTGTGAGCGCATTTTGATATTTCGCCTTTACTAAATAATTGCATAGTTCAATATCTATTTTTTTGTTATTACCTATATTTAGTTTGGGTGACTTAAAACAGTTTTCAAAATTGATAGATTCTATTGACCTCAGTTCTCCGTATTTAGCATACTCCTTAAACATAGAACGAAGTTCATCCTCAGCTCTTCTGCCGCCAAGAAACCCAACACTCAAATATTGTTTTGCGGTTTCATAACCCCAGGGGCTATTCTCCTGTAAAGTATTAATTATATATCTATGTGATAATTCATCGTTTTTGGCTGGTATGTCTTTTTTCAGAATATAACCCAAACCAATGCCTACAATAGGCAAAACTGCGACGAATAGTATTTGAATTATTTTTCTCATGCGCTGTTCTTGTTTAATAGCTAGTTCCTAAGCACGTTTAAGCTAATGCTGAGCTCAGCGGAAAAGTCCGCTCTAGCGCCTAGTTAAGAGTCATCTTCTGTAAGTTTAAAATCTCTATATTCTTCTTGAATCATACCATGGCCAACCCATTTCACATTGCTTGCACCTAAGCTAGTTGCCGCGTAATTAAGTGCAGCATCTAGGGATGAAAAAAATAAATGTTCAGGCTCTTCCCTATTTTTTGGTATATGCAAATATTTAAAATCATAAATATTTAAATGATTCTGTGATCCTTGATCATGCTGTTTATGATGAAGCAAGACATATCCATTTTCTTGTTTTCTTAGTGTTAACCAAGAGAGTATCTTCTTTCCGTCTATTTTTGTAAATCGAAGGAACTGTTCTACCTCTTCCCCTCTTTTCATAGCGCTTTGTATATTTGCTTTATACAGGTATCTCATAGAACTGATACTTAACGTTTATGTAAACGGCGAAGGATAGCGAGTTCAGCGCTGAAATCTCGACGGTTGACGTTTTTGTTAGGCATTTTTTTTGCCCACTATCAAACGATAACCAAAATCAAATTCTTTATGAGCTAGCAAGTGCCCATATTTCCGTCGCCATTCACCATTTTGTATATCAGACGATAGCTTATTTAAGCCCAAAGATACATCGGCAATACGCGAAAAAGAGGATATTGCTGATCGTACTCTAGAATTCAAATACATTTCTGGGCGCGCCCAATATGCGCATAGAAAACCATCAGTACAATCATGGGGTATCGGAACATTTATGACTTGTACTTGCCCTAAAATTGAGGTTATATCTTCTAGCGAAGGAAATAAGTCTTTGTCCACACTACTTAATTCAGGAATATAGTCGTAAAGCCAGAACTTTTGCGGCATACCAAGCCATGTTAACAAAACAATTTTGTCTCTTGCGACGCGATAAGCTTCAGATAGTCCTTTTTTCCAGTTTTCCCAATGGTGAATAGTTAATATTGCTAAAGCCGCGTCATGGGAGTTTGAATTAAACGGTAGACTCTCCGCTGAGGCTTGATACACAACGGTATTAGGTTTTTCTTCGCGCTGAGCAATCATCATCTCTGAGGGCTCTACAGCAGAAACTATTTTTCCCGTAGGTTCATAAGAACCAGTTCCGGCACCGATATTGACTATTGATTTTGCAGATTCGAGATATGAACTGATTAAAGAAGAAATTCGCGGATCAGGTTGGCGAAATTCAGAATAATTTTTTCCTACTATTTCATAATTCGCAGATCCCATAGTCTCTCCTCTGTGCAACGCCTCCATAATTTGCCAGCTGAAGCGTAGCGCAAGGCGATCAAATTCATGGCTTTGTTAACTCGTTTCTTACCCCGCTCTCAAACTTTATAGTGTTAGAGTAGGTAGACTTAAATTTATTACCCATTGCAGAGCTTACACCGATTAGTATGGTGGTACTACTATCTCAGTAATCTTGTCGGATTCATTCACCTGGGTCATAGATAAGTAACTCATTCTCGCTTTTGGGCAAATAACCACTCGTAAAATTCCGGATTGTTATAGGTTGAGGTATAACTGTCATGTCTTACACCCGGATAGACCGTGAACTTGGGAGTTCCGCCTGCTTTCTTCACGGCATCAATCATTTTCTTCGCTTTCTCAAGTGGAATCACATCATCTAACTCTCCGTGAAAAGCCCAAATAGGAAGCTTTGCTAGCTTGTGTACTTCACTGGGATCTCTGCCGGCGCAGATCGGCGCAATGGCAGCAAAGCGTTCGGGCTGGTGAGTGGCAAGCTTCCAGGTCCCATTGCCTCCCATACTCAGTCCGGTAACATAAATCCGAGCAGTATCAATCCGATATTTGTTTTCTACTTCATCCAGCAAATCCGCCAGCACTTCAGAAGTCCAGGACTGACCTTTCGGACACTGCGGTGCCACCAATATCGCTCGTAACTTCAGCTCCTCCATTTTCTTAAATGGACCTTTCTTTTTCACGTTTTCAAGATGATTGCCTCGCTCTGCAGACCCATGGAGGAACAACACCAATGGCAATTTTTGATCTGGTTGAAAATTCTCCGGAAGTACTACTAAATACTCGTAGGTGACTGTTCGCGTAAGCTCGGTGGAAATCGTGTATTGACGCTCAATGGTTTCCGCTCGACAGGGCTCAAAACAAAAAACCAAAAGTGAAAACCAAACTAAGGTAATTATATTGCGCTTCATATCTTTTCATTTTCCATAGTTAACCCCGCAGTAAAGTAACCTAGAAGTCGGAGCGTGGTGGAGGGAACAAAAGCGAAGCTTTTTTGTTGTCCGGTTGACTGCCTTGTTACGTGTGGGCTACAATCAACGTACATATTTACGTACATGTACAGGTTATTATTATGGATAGCATAAGCTATACAGCTGCTAGAAGCAACCTAGCCAAGACAATGAGCAAAGTTTGTGATGACCACGCGCCAATAGCTATAACCCGCAAAGGCGAAGGTGCCGTAGTTATGATATCTATGGAAGATTACCAAGCGTTAGAAGAAACAGCTTACTTGCTAAGGAGCCCGAAAAATACTCGCCGGCTTATAGAGGCTATTTCCGAACTGGAAAAGGGAAGCGGAACAGAGAGGGAATTGCTTGAGTGAAATTAGTATTTGCAGAGCAAGCTTGGGAAGATTATTTATATTGGCAAAAAACCGATAAGAAAATATTAAATAGAATAAACAGTTTAATTAAAAATATATCTCGGTCGCCTTTTGAAGGTATAGGCAAACCAGAACCCCTAAAACATGCACTTTCAGGTTACTGGTCTAGAAGAATAAACGATGAACACAGAATTGTTTACAAGGTCAGTGAAGATTCGTTGTTAATTGCACAACTACGCTATCATTATTAACGCCGCTATTTGCGGCCGTAGTGTAGGCGCAAAGCGCCGAAACGAAAGTTCAGCGCCAACACGCTGCAAGATGGCTTTGTTAAGCACTGTCTAGACCTATGTCTACTATTGCCCAACCAAAGTACAAGATGACTAGATACAATGCCAACATAAGTAGAAACGCTGGGTTTTTAAACGAATGCCACCATTTGCTAGGGACCTTGTGATTGGCGTCGATTTCCGGCAAAGTAAAGTCTGGATAGTAAAGCTGTACGATCGGTCTTACGACATGTAAAAGTACATACATGCTTACGTACCAAATTAAAGCTAAGATAACGAAACTTGCAAATATTTTTACCGAAAGTATTGAGTCCCGTACGGTCGGAACATACAACTTAAATAAGCCGGATAAGAATGTAAATGCGCCTAGTGCATATAATAAATTTTTCGATTTATCAGGGTCCATTAATAATTTTTTCATGTGATCTCCTTGTTTTTTTGCTTAACACCTCGCTAAACGCTGAGCAGTAACGAGTCCAATGTAGGCCATTATTTTTATGGCCGAAGCATGTTTAAGAGGCTTGTTAAATATTTTCGCAATCGGATTTTTGTAAATACTGATATCCAAGATTGCCTAATTTTTGAACTAGTAGATTTGAGATATTCATCAATTCGGATTCTTTGTAAGGTATTCTATCCGATTTCCCCCAAACAACACCTGGCCAACAAAAGTCATTTTTATGACGACCTACAATATGGATGTGAAGTTGGCTTACTACATTCCCTATTGTTGCAACATTTAATTTTTCCACATTAAAATTATTCAAGATGAAGCCTGACAAAATGTCGATATTTTTCTCAAGCTTGCCTCTTTCGTCCGTAGACAGTTTATAAAGTTCTATCTCACGTGTGTTTGGTAAAACAATAAACCATGGAACGAGTGAGTTATTCATTAGAAGTAGCGATTGCCCACTAATAAACCCCAAATGAATAGTATCCTCTTTCAGCTTCGCATCAATTTCGACGTTATTCATAATTTATAAAATTTTTTTGTCAATCTCTATTATTAGATAATTTAACGCAGCGATTAATGGAGCTGCAGCTGAAGATTTTTGTTGTGCCATAATGAGCGGAGCGAATGCACAGCAAATAGTGTAGGTTGTAGCGTACGGTACATTGCTTTGTTAGGAGTCATTGAGCCAACCCTGCTCAACTGCATATTCAAGTTTTGAAAAAAACCACGCGTAGATTTCTGGATTCTCATTTTCAATAAACTGATGCATTTTTAATACTTGATTTTTGTGTATACCGTTATCTCGCCAAGCACGACCTTCACTGGTAATGTTATGAAGAAATGGCAGTAATCGGTCGACAAGTTTTAGTAATTTTGCTTCTTTGGTGTCACCACTCTCTTGCTCCTCCCAAAGCTCAACAATATTTACAATTGGGTTGCCCACGTGTGAAGCTATTTGTTTTACGCTTTCACGCTCTCGAACGTGAGCATTGTCTCTGTTGTCACTATAAAGAAAGGTATCTCCAGCCCCGATTTCACCAAGATCGTGTAGCAATGCTAGCTTGATGAGCTTCTGTAGGTCGTAATTATCTTGCAGTAACTCTGCAAATGCCCAACAGGCCATAGCTAGATGCCATGAGTGTTCCGCAGAGTTTTCGACTCTCTCGCCACCATTGATGTAGGTGCGGCGATTGACGGATTTCAACGCATCTAATTGTAAAATGAAATCTGATATTTCCGAAATCCGGTCGGTCAACTATAGCCTCCTAGACATAATGGTTTCCGCTTGAGGGGTCGACCCCCGTCGCCAAACGTAGATTAGCACCCAAGGTGCCAGAGCTATAAAATTTAGGTTTGCACACCA
>JANQJB010000141.1 GCA_028281865.1 Marinagarivorans sp. | reverse complement strand
GCTTTCGGCTCACGGAATTATTCGAGGTCAGCCACCGTTCTTGGTAATTGATCCAATTTGGTTTGATGAATCTGGAAATTTAGTCAGTGACGGACCGACTTATACTAAACAGCGCATACCTTTGAAATAACAAAGAACGTTAGAACGGCAAAGTTCCGCCTCGTCAAAAGACGGAGCGGAACTTTTAACATTTTGGGGCCTACTTAAGCATGAAGAAATTTTTTTTAAACGCAATATTATTTTTAGTTTCACTCATTGCTGTTCCGAGTTTGGCTAAGAAGCCCCCTAATATTATCTTTATTGTCTATGATGACCTCAATACCGACCCCACCCACGATCCTGCTTCACCTATTTTAACGCCATATCTCGATAAGTTAGCGAAGCAGTCGTTAAGCTTTACTAATGCTGTTGCCAATGTTCCCGTCTGCAATCCGTCGCGGGCGTCTTTTTTAAGTGGTTTACTGCCGACGACGAATGGCGCGTATTTAAATGGTGCGGACGCGTGGCATAAACCCGGTTCTGTTCTAAAAGATACCGTATCTATGCCACGTCATTTTCGGCAGCACGGTTACCTCACTTGGGGCGCGGGGAAAATATTTCACTCGCCGATGTCCGAAGAAAGGCTAAGAAAAATTTTCGATGTTCGGCCAAAAGTTTCTGATAATTTTTTTGGGCCTTTTGGCGATGATAAACATTCTTATATCGTTAAAGCTAAGAATAAATTTTTGAATATACAAGCGTGGCGAGGAGATGATTCAGATTTTCCCGATGTTCAAAACGCTGACGCTGCTATAGAGTTTTTAGCGCAAAAACATGAAAAGCCATTCTTTATGTTTTATGGTTTATGGCGGCCTCATACACCCTATGTATCACCGAAGCGCTTTTTCGATATGTATGAAAATCATATTTTCACCTTGCCTACCGCATATAAAAAAAATGATATTGATGATGTAACAGAGTACGGTCGTTTATTTTCCAGTAATCTGCGACGTGTGCGGGATGAAAATGGAAAGATAGACTTCGATCTTTGGCAAAAAATGCTGTGGGGTTACGCTGCGGGTACGACCTTTGCGGATTGGAATATGGGGCGCATTATCGAAGCGTTGGACAAATCGCGTTATGCTGAAAATACGATTGTGATAGTCACGTCGGATAACGGTTTCCATTTGGGTGATAAAGATCGTTGGGGTAAGGGCACATTGTGGGGGCGCGCTGCAGCAGTACCGTTCCTGGTTCGTGGTGCAAACATCGAAAAAGGAAAATCGGATGTTTCGATAGGCTTAGTCGATATTTATCCGACCTTGGTTGACTACGCTGGAGTGCCGCTACCGGAGCACCAGCTTGACGGCAATAGTTTAACGCCGTGGTTTAGGTCGCCCGAGTTGGCAATGAAAGAACCCAATTTTTTTGCTTACGATAAACACAATGCTAGTATCGAAGATGAGCGTTATCGTTATATCCGATACCGCGATGGATCAGAAGAATTCTACGATCATCAATCCGATCCTCACGAGCACAAAAATCTTGCCAGCGAAAAAAAATATCGTGAAACAATGGATAAGCTTGCAGAGAGAATTCCGAAAAAGTGGGCGCTTTCTATGGGAGGGCGTAGCGAAACGGTGAAGGAGGGTCAAACGGTAATAGTGCCGTCAGAGTATAAACCTGAGCACAAGGCTGAAGAATAGTTTGTGGTGCAGCTGTTTGGCAGTTTGCTCAAACAGCCGCATCGCTGCGAAGCTCGTTTATTTGATCAACGACAGTGCTTGAGCATCCAAAATATCGCAAAGCTTCATCAAAAGCACAGCGCATTTTTTCGGCTTCGCGAATTTTTTTAACGCGATTAAAAAAGATCTCTGCTTCTTGATACTGCTTTTGTAAATACATAAGCCATTGCTTTAGGCGATTACCACAATATTTCTCTGCATAAATTGATTCTGTCGCTGAATAAAATGTAAATAGCAGTTCTAGCACTTCTGGCCAACTAAACGCTGTGTGCTTCGAACCGTTAATTTCTGCCTTAATCGCTAGTGCGAGATCTGGCCGCGCTAGTAGCCCGCGCCCGAGCATGAAATCGTTACATCCAGATTGTGCTCGGCATTGTTTGAAATCCGTTACAGACCAAATTTCTCCATTGGCGATCACCGGTATTGTTAACTTGTTATTTATTTCGCCTATGCAGTTCCAATATGCCGGTGGATGGTAGCCATCGGCTTTTGAACGCGCATGAACAGTAATTTCGCTGGCTCCCGCTTCTTCAATAGCCAGCGCGTTTTCGACATAATTTTCGCGGCGGTTAAAGCCAAGACGTATTTTTGCGGTCACCGGAATATTCTCGGGAACAGCGTCTCGCACGCACCGCACAATCTGGGCGATTAACGCTGGTTCGTCGAGTAAACAGGCCCCACCGCGGTGACGATTAACGGTTTTCGCAGGGCAACCGAAGTTTAAATCGATAGCGGGAGCTCCCAGGCGCACCGCGCGTTCGGCGTTAATGGCGAGCCATCCGGGGTCGCTTCCAAGCAGTTGCACTCTGACAGGTTGCTGCAGTGCATCAACAAGTTCAGGGCTAAATCGCTTAAAGACTTTTGCCGGAAGCGCGGATTGCGTGACTCGAATAAACTCGGTTACGAATACATCGATGCCGCCGATAGTTGTGTAGAGTTTGCGCAGAGGGTGATCAACGACGCCTTCCATTGGTGCAAAAAAAATTCTCATAAGTAAGCCAGCCGCGCATTTGAATATTTTGAGCAACGAAAAATCGTGTGATTAGTTTGTTTTTTCATCAATTTTAACGAGTTAAAGCGTTTAAAGGCAATCTAGCATCGGCTTGGCGCAAGTGTTGGCCCTAGTATTGCCATTTAAAATAGCAATAGGAGAAGTATTTGGTGGTCGAGAGGTTTTGAGGGTTGGCATTATGCAGCGGTGTCTTGGGTTTTAATCTTTGATCTATTCGATTTTCGGTCGTCTAGCGAATAAAAATTATATTGGTTTTGCTTTAATTTTATAGCGCTACGGTGCCGCACGGTGGTACCATCTGCGCGCTAATTTTTAGGGGTTGATAAATGCAAGAATCGTTATTGTCACAGGGGTTTGCACTGTTAATTTCCGGCATGGGAGTCGTCTTTGTATTTCTCACGCTGTTGGTTTTTTGTACGCGATTCATGTCTTTTCTCGTCGCCCGTTACTTTCCTGAGCCTGAAGAAATAATAGAATCATCTGCTCCAACCGCAGGGTCAACGGCAATAAATAATACCGTTGATAAACAGGTAATTGCTGTCATACAGGCGGCGATCTCTGAGCATCGCTCGAAGCGTCGTTAATTCGGCGGCTTTAATTATCAGGCGCAAATATTTGATGACTACCCATATAGATGCACGGGCACTCTTTAGGGTGCGCCATAGAAAGCCACAGTCAATAAAACCGGAGTGAAGAAATGACCGTGAATCAAAAGCCACTTGGGATAACAGAATTGGTCTTGCGTGACGCGCACCAATCTTTGTTTGCCACGCGCATGCGCATTGACGACATGCTCCCCATCGCCGACAAGTTAGACAAGGTGGGCTTTTGGTCTTTGGAATCGTGGGGTGGCGCTACTTTTGACTCGTGCATCCGTTATCTTGGCGAAGATCCTTGGGATCGCATTCGCGAGCTAAAAAAAGCTATGCCTAACACGCCGCAGCAAATGTTGTTGCGCGGTCAAAATATCTTGGGTTATCGCCACTACGCTGATGATGTGGTAAAAAAATTCGTTGAGCGTGCTGCGACAAATGGAGTCGATGTTTTTCGTGTATTTGACGCAATGAACGACATGCGCAATTTAAAGACTGCGCTACAAGCAGTTAAAGAAAATGGTAAGCATGCTCAAGGCACAATTTCCTATACGCTAAGTCCGGTTCACACCGTTGATATGTGGGTGGAGCTGGGCAAGCAAATCGAGGATATGGGTGCTGATTCGATAGCGATCAAGGATATGGCCGGCTTGCTTAAACCGTATGTGGGTTATGAGTTAGTGACCCGTTTAAAAGCTTCCTGCGATATTCCGATTCATATGCAATGCCATGCGACTACGGGTTTGTCGCACGCGACGAATTTAAAGTGTGTTGAGGCGGGAATCGACAATATTGACCTTGCTGTTTCGTCGATGTCCATGACCTACGGTCACAGCCCAACCGAAACCATGGTCGCCATTCTCGAAGGTACGGAGCGCGACACAGGCCTCGACCTCGACTTACTGCAGGAGATAGCGCTCTATTTTCGGGATGTGCGTGCAAAATACGCCAAATTCGAAGGTGCGTTGAAGGGTGTCGATGCACGCATTCTTACTGCACAAGTGCCTGGCGGTATGTTGACGAATATGGAAAACCAATTAAAAGAGCAGGGGGCTTCTGACCGTCTTGACGAGGTGCTGGAGGAAATTCCCAAGGTGAGGAAAGATCTCGGATACATTCCTTTGGTTACGCCCACTTCGCAAATTGTTGGAACGCAAGCGGTTATCAATGTATTGAGCGGCAAGCGTTACGGTACGATATCCAAGGAAACCCAGGGTGTTTTACGCGGCGAATACGGCGCAACCCCCGCGCCAGTCAACAAAGAGTTGCAGCAGAAGGTTCTCGAAGAGGGGCAGGCCCCCATTACTTGCAGGCCCGCCGATCTAATCGAAGATGAACTAAATGCGCTTTCAGGCGAAGTTCGCAAACTTGCTGCGGACAAAAACTTCAAACTCGCAGCGGGTGAGAATGAAATCGATGATGTCCTCACTTATGCGCTATTTGCTCAAACAGCGCTGAAATTTCTGCAAAACCGCGGCAACCCCGACGCCTTCGAACCTGTGCCAACCGGTAGAGAATCGAGCAAGGTGTTGAGTGACGCTGGAGAAGAAGTTTATACCGTTACTGTTGAAGGTAAGCGCTATACCGTCACTGTCAACGATGGTGGTGACCTGACAGGAATTGCTGCGCTTGATGGCAATACTGAAAGTGCCTCTATGGCTCCGGCGGCGGTTTCCGGTTCGCCAGTAAAAGCGCCACTGGCAGGCAACATTTTCAAGGTTGTAGTAGAAGCTGGTCAAACGGTGAAAGAGGGCGACACGCTATTAGTTCTTGAGGCGATGAAAATGGAAACAGAAGTTAGCGCGCCGCAGGCCGGTGTTGTGACGTCGGTGACAGCGCGCGAGGGTGACACGGTTGCCGTTGGCGACACTTTGTTAAGCATTGCCTAGAACCGGAGCCTGATTGATGAGCGAAAGTTTCATAAAGATTTTTCACGACTCGGGGCTATACCAAATGGCTAGCGGCCAGTTGGTCATGATGCTGATCTGCTTGGCCCTGTTGTTTCTGGCTGTTCGCAAGCGCTTTGAGCCACTGCTGCTTGTACCTATCGGTTTTGGCGGCCTTATGGCGAATATCCCTGGCGCTGGCTTGGCTTATTCGGCAGCTGAAAATGCACTTTTGCTCGGGGATGCGAGCTTACTGGCCGAGGCGGCAAGAATTCTCGGTGTCGAAAGCTGGGAGTCGGCGAAAGAGCTGGTTAGAGTTCTGAACAGCGCCTCCCCAGCACAGCATCGCGCCATCGATATGCTCGCCGCTGACGCAGGGCATGGCAATGGTATGTTGTACAGCTTTTATTCTGTTGCGATCGCCAGCGGCGTTGCACCCTTGCTGATTTTTATGGGTGTTGGTGCGATGACGGATTTTGGTCCGCTGCTGGCAAACCCAAAAACCCTATTTCTCGGTGCTGCGGCACAGTTTGGTATTTTTGCGACTGTGATGGGTGCCGTCGGCCTCTCTGCGACGGGTTTGATGGATTTCTCCATCGCCGATGCGGCAGCGATTGGCATTATCGGCGGCGCCGATGGCCCGACAGCGATTTATGTGGCGAGCAAGCTCTCGCCGGACTTACTCGGTGCAATAGCTGTTGCGGCTTATTCATACATGGCGTTGGTGCCGTTGATCCAGCCGCCGATTATGCGCTTTTTTACCAATGAGCAAGAGCGCAAAATTGAAATGAGACAACTGCGCCACGTCAGCAAGCGGGAAAAAATTGTTTTTCCGATTTTGTTATTGATTTTGGTGGCGCTTGTTCTGCCATCTGCCGCACCGCTTCTCGGTATGTTTTGCTTCGGGAATTTGATGCGCGAGTCCGGCGTTGTCGATCGCCTCTCGGACACCGCGCAAAATGCACTTATTAATATTGTGACGATTTTTTTAGGGCTTTCTGTCGGGTCTAAGCTTGAGGCAGATAAATTCCTCGATCCAAAAACATTGGGGATACTGGTCCTAGGTATACTCGCATTCTGCATCGGAACGGCAACGGGTGTGTTAATGGCGAAGTTGATGAACGTGTTTAGTCAGCAGAAAATTAACCCTTTAATTGGCTCTGCTGGCGTTTCTGCGGTGCCGATGGCGGCGCGCGTCTCGAACAAAGTCGGCCTGGATTCCAACCCGCAAAACTTCCTGCTTATGCACGCCATGGGACCTAACGTCGCGGGTGTGATTGGTTCGGCAGTTGCCGCTGGGATAATGATCTCAATGGTTAGTTCGTTCTAGGGCCTGTTAACACCAGTTGTTGCAGCGGCTCTCGGTATAATTCTCCCGACAGTTTGTAGTAGAATGCCGCCCCGTTTATTGATTCATATTGTTGATTCACGCTGCTAAATAGACGTTGCTAAATAAACGTCGGTTGTAAAAGCAGTCGATTGGCTTCCACACCTGGCGGAGATTCAGATGATAAGACGTACCAAAATCGTTAGCACCCTTGGACCCTCAACCGATAAAGAGGGGGTGTTGGAAGAGTTAATCGTAGCCGGTGTTAACGTTGTGCGTCTTAATTTCTCTCACGGCAACCCCTCTGACCATCGTGGGCGCTGCGAGGCTGTTCGCGCTTATGCCGAAAAACATGATCGCCATGTTGCGGTTCTCGGCGATTTGCAAGGCCCAAAAATTCGTATTTCGCGTTTCAAAGAAGGCCCGGTTTCACTTGAGCTCGGTGATAAGTTCACGCTCGATGCTGCTCTTGGGAAAGAGGAGGGTGACCAAAACGCAGTTGGTATTGATTACAAAGAATTAGTCAATGACGTTAATCCGGGGGACCGACTATTACTCGATGATGGTCGCGTCATTTTGGATGTCGAGTCCGTTGAAGGCTCGCAGATAAAGTGTGTTACAACGGTCGCCGGCAAGCTATCGAACAATAAAGGCATCAACCGGCAAGGCGGCGGCTTGAGCGCGCCAGCGCTGACAGATAAGGACCGCGAGGATATCAAAACTGCGGTTGAAATCGGTGTGGACTACCTGGCTGTTTCGTTCCCGCGCAGTGCAGAGGATATTCATTTAACTCGGCGCCTGGTCAAGGAAGCCGGTGGTGAAATTTCCATTGTTGCGAAAATCGAGCGCGCTGAGACCGTTCAGGATGAAACTTTACTCGACGACATCATTCGCGCTTCTGACGCGGTGATGGTTGCTCGCGGTGATTTAGGTGTAGAGATCGGTGATGCGGCACTTATTGCGGTGCAAAAACATATTATCAATCGCGCGCGCTCGTTAAATCGTGCCGTGATAACCGCGACTCAAATGATGGAGTCGATGATTAATAGCAGCCTACCGACACGCGCCGAAGTTTTTGATGTTGCCAATGCGGTACTCGATGGTACGGATGCAGTAATGACCTCAGCGGAAACTGCGGCTGGAAACTTCCCGGTAGAAACCGTTGAGGCAATGGTTCGCATTATCCTTGGTGCAGAGCAGCACCCGCACGCGGTAAAAGAGAAGGAAATCGAACCACATGATTCGGTCGCGATCGATGAGGCGATCGCGCAAGCAGCAATGTACACGGCAAACCATATGCCGGGCATTGCAGCAATTGTCAGTATTACTGAGACAGGCTCGACGCCGTTGCTTATGAGTCGCTTCGGTGGGCGTTTACCGATATTTGCTATGTCCTGTCACGAGCGAACCTTGGGCAGAGCAGCGCTTTACCGGGGTGTGCAGACCGTGAATTTTCCGATCGATTCCATTCCTTTTGGCCAAGTTACCGAGCGCGCACTGGGTGTTTTGCAGGAACAGGGTGCAGTGAAAGACGGTGATTTAGTAATCATTTCTAAAGGTGAGGTTGCGCATGTTCACGGCGGAACCAACTTAATGAAAATTGTCGAGGTGGGTAAGGTCGCTAAGACCAGTTAGTTTTTGGGTGGCTTCCCGCTTTGTAGTGCCACCTTCAACTTTTTTTCCAGAATATTGGCATCTACGGGTTTAGCGATATAGTCGTGAATGCCATTCTGAATCGCCTCTTTTATCCGCGACGCGTCGGTCACTCCTGTTACCATCATAAAATGGGTATCGCGCAGTTTCGCGAGCGGCCGGACCGTTTTACGCACTTCAAGCCCGCTCATTTCGGGCATGTCCCAATCGCATAACACCAAATCGTAGGCCGGTGAACACGATTGCAACATGTCCGCCGCTTCCTTGCCATCTTCGGCAATATCGATGTGTTTAAAACCCATATCTTCTAATAAGGCTTGCATCAACGAAGCTGCCTCGGCGTTGTCTTCAGCGATAAGTACATGTGCATTGTTAAACTCTATATAGCGTTTCGCTGGCTTTTTCGCCGGAGGTGGAGGGGCGGCTTGCTGGGCTGGGGGCGGGGGCGGTGCTTTGGTTTTTTGGGGGCTCGCTCCCGAAGCGAGTTTCTTCATCGCACTATCAAGGTATTTGATGGTGGCGGAATACTCCTGACGTTGCTTTTCCTCCGTTTTCCTGTCGTCTAACGCACTGAGCAATTTGTTGCGTTGCTGCGACAAAGCGGAGAGCACAACTTTGAGTTCTTTTGCTTCCAACATGTGTTTTTCTGAATTATGTTTTAGCTGTCCGCGCCCTTGCCTTTAGTCGTTTTTGCGGAGGAGCGCTTATTTTGCAATTGGTTTAAGGTTTTTTGCATGTAGGCGTAGTAATCGTCCATCAGTGAGCGATTTGGGCTACGTCGGTCCTTTGATTTACGTCTTTTTCGGTGATATAAATCCATATCCATGTCGCGACACGGGTCCTGTTCCAAGCGTCGGTCCCCGCCTTTGCGGCGATCGACAAATACGAAGGGTTTGGTCATCGTTTCAACCTGCATACGATTATTTCTGCTCTATTCTTAAATTTATCGAGGACTATTGAATGTGTTTCACTGTTTTAAGCGTAGACCTTCACCTTAGAATTTCCAGGTGATTTGGTGCTTGTATGACAAATAAAACCTGAATATACAGAGAATAATATGACTATCGAGAAAAGCATTGTTTCCAAAATTGAAGAAGGTATTGCGCCAGAATATTTAGATATAAAAAACGAAAGTGATGGGCATAACGTTGCGCCAGGTTCAGAGACGCATTTTAAACTTACGATAGTCAGCGAATCGTTTATTGGGCGCTCGCAAGTGCAACGGCATCAAAAAGTTTATCAGTTGCTTGCCGATGAACTGGCCGGGGGAGTTCACGCGTTGGCGTTACATACATACTCACCGCAAGAATGGCAATCACTCGAGCAAGTGCCAGATTCTCCAAACTGTTTAGGTGGAGAGAAGTAGGGCAAAGCTGCTTTACTCTTTAGTTAGAAGATGTGTCGTTAGAAGTTAAATTACGGTATCTTCGATGGAAGCACTGGCCCATTAAAAATGTTGTTCCTCATTTTTTAAATGTAGATTTGCTTATTTGTTGGATAATTAGCAGCATCGCATTTGTAGCAAAAGTCTCGATGCGCACTGTATAAAATAATACTTATCATGTGCATTTTTAGAGTCAAAGTGCTCCGTCAAATCCTTTTTGGCGCCAAGCTTCATAAACCAATACGGAAACTGCGTTCGAAAGATTCATACTTCTGCTCCCTTCTAGCATTGGAATTCGCAGCACATTTTCTGCAGGTAAACTTTCGCGTATCGTTGCCGGCAAGCCACGTGTCTCCGGTCCGAAGACTAAGTAGTCTTCTTGTTTAAATTTATGTTCGTGGTAGTGCTGCGTGCCTTTTGTTGATATTGCTAGGAGATTTTTTTCGTCTATCCCTTGTTTAAACGCCTGCCAATTTTTGTGAACTTTAATGTCCTTCCATTCGCCGTAATCGAGCCCAGCTCGTCTTAGTCGTTTGTCATCAAGGATAAATCCGAGCGGTTCAATCACGTGTAAGTGACAACCCGTGTTAGCACACAGGCGGATAATATTTCCTGTGTTGGGCGGGATTTCGGGTTCAAATAAAACAACATTCACCAGTAGGCTCCCATCGGCTTGCAATATTGCGTCTATACTGAAAGTTATTGAAAAAGCTTAATTTATAAGCTGTGGTTATTAAGTTCTGCCCTTAGTGGGCCTGCGCTTATTAGAATTTTTAATATTGACAGTGAGTTTGATGGTGTTTGCTTGGCTAGGTAAGCAAAAAAACAAGAAGTTTATTGGCATTGAAGTTCGTGAAAATGGCATTGCAGTTGCTCAGCGTCAAGATACGCCTGAAGGAATTGTATTGAATCACGTCGACTATATGGAAATCGACACCGACCGTGACTTTGGACCGGCGTTGACCGAGATTGTAAAAAAAAGATCGCTTCAAGGCCAGAGCTGTAATCTTGTTTTAGACCCCGCGAGCTATCAGTTGCTGCTGGTCGATGCTCCGGATGTACCAGACGAAGAAATGCGTGATGCGATTCGCTGGAGGTTAAGAGATTTAATTACGATGCCAGTTGAGCAAGCGGCTATCGATATATTTGATGTGCCTGCCGATAGTTCCGTAGCAAAAAAACGCATGCTTTACGTCGTTATTACACGGCGCGACTTAGTCAGCATCATTGTTAAAAAAGTTAACAATGTAGGACTAAAGCTACAGTCGATAGATATTAGCGAATTAGCATTGCGTAATATTGCCAACCAATTTGTCGATCCGCAATTTGATGGTCGCGGTGTCGCTATTGCTCGAATTCGCCAGGGAACAGGAACAATTTGTATTTTTAAAATGGGTAATTTGTATTTATCCCGTCAGTTTGATCTGGATTACAACGGTGGTTTACTCGATGAATTACCGACAGAGAAACTCGCGTTGGAATTACAACGCTCGCTCGACTATTACGAGCGCCAAATGGCGCAAGTTGCGCCGGGCGTTGTTTATATTTGTGGTGATAACGTATCGGAAAGCAAGGTAACACAAGAATTACAACAGAACATGGTGTCCATTATTCAGTATTTGGAGTTGTCTGCCGCTGTGCGTACAAAGGAAGAATTTGATAGCGGGCTAATGCAGCTGTGTCTTGCAGCTTCTGGTGCTTCCTTTAGGAATGACGAGGTCGCGAGTGCAGCAGGTTAATCTCTATTTAAAAGAGTTCCAGCCGGAAAAAACTTGGCTGACGCTGACGAGCTTACTGCTCGCGGTCGCTTTGTTGTTTCTATTTTTTGGTGGCAATGGTGCCTACAAAAATTCGCAGGCTAAAAAGCTCTCTTCTGACGCCAGTAGTAAAGAAAAAATTCTTGAAAAAATGCAGAGAGAGCTCAGCTTATTGAAGAAAAGTTCCTCGTCGGAGGAGAAGGACAAGCTTGAGAGGCAGATAGAAAAAAAACGCAAAGAAATACGGGTTAAAGAGCGAATTATCACGGCATTTTCCGATCAGGAACTTGGCAACGACAAAGGTTTTTCTGCCTTCATGCTAGGCCTGGCACGCGAATCGTCGCCAAAAATATCGCTGTCTCAAATACGCTTATCTAATGGAGGTAAGTTGCTGGAGTTCAAAGGTGAAAGCAAAAATTCTGAGGCGGTGCCGGAATATATCGATAGATTAATTGACGATACCTATTTTAGCGAAAGCAAGTTCGGCTCAATTTATATTGGCAAAAATGATGAAGGAAAAATTACATTCTTAAGTGGATTTAGCGAAGAGGCACCTTCGCAACTGGATCCATCACAGTTAGCCGCACCGGGTCTAGGTATTACGGAGGTGGCGAAATGAAAAACGTCTGGGGCAATTTAGACGCGAAATTTCGTGAACTCGCACTGCGCGAGCGAATCATACTGGCTTTTTCTGTTTTCGCTGCTCTGTACTTCTTGTTGACGACTTTTTGGGTCTCCTCGGCCGCTGTTGCTTTGGAAGAAGCAGAATTGTTATTTGAAGAGACGAAGCGCAAAATCGAAAAGCATCAACAGGAGCTTGAATTATATCGTGGTTTAGCGAAGAAAGATCCGAACGTTAAGTTTCGACGTGAATTGGAAAGATTAGATGAAGAGCTTGAGGCAACAGATAAAAAATTAACACAATTGACAGATGGATTTGTGTCCGCAGAAAAATTGCCCAGTATCTTAGCCGACGTTATTAAGGCACGCGGAGACTTAGGCTTGGTTTCTCTTAAAACCTTGCCTGAAAACAAAATTCGCTTGGATGATGAGCAGCAAGATAGCGGTGAATCTGAGCTTGATGATACTGCAATGCTTGACGCTTTAACACAAACGTCGAAAAAGCAAAAATACAATATAAAACCAAAAAATAGCGATGGCGTATTTATGTATCGCTATGGTGTAGAACTCGTTTTTATTGGTCGGTTTTTTGATGTTCTAAAGTTCTTACACTCAATGGAGCAACAACCTTGGCGGTTTTACTGGGAGTCGATGGACTACGAAGTGTTGGACCACCCCACGGCTCTGGTTAAGTTGGAAGTTTATACGCTTTCGACTCAACAAGGAGTGCTTGATGGTTAAAGGCTGGAGCATTCAAAATCAAAATTCGCAGATAAAAAGTGTATGTTCTTATCTTTGGTTCAGCTTGCTTTATATCTTTTTATGCTCGGCGTCCCATAATACTTTTGCGAATGATCGTATTTTTGAAAACCAGATTAAAATGCTACGTGATCCCACCCGTCCTTTAGTAGAAAAGTTTACCGCGGTAGAAGGGGTTCAAGTAGATTACGTATTAAATGCAATTTTTGTCAGGTCAACGGGCAACAAAGCTGTTATTAATGGTGTGCTTGTTGGTGAAAACGATATTGTCGGAGAAGCGAAAGTAAAACAAATAGGCTCGCATCGTGTGTCATACGAATTAGATGGTGAATTGCTTAGCCTTGTTTTACGGCCGAAAATTATCGGAAAATCAACACGAACAACGGGCAGACCAAGGGGGCGTGATGACTGACGCTCCTCGAACATATCGCGGTGCTGTCTTTGCTCGCGTAGCGCTGTTCGCGTTTGCGCTGTTGTTTTCTGCTTGCGAAACACCACCGCCAAAATCGTTTGTTAAGGAAGAGATGCAAAAAGAGGCAGATAATCAACTGGATGATTTTAAAGTGCCTGCAGCTGTGCGAGACGCGATGTTTAGGGGTGGTTCGCACACTGATACTTCTTCTCAGCCGCAACGGTTTGACGTATCTGTGGTCAACTTGCCTGCCAAAACATTTTTCTTGAGTTTGGTTGCCGATGCCGGCGTTAACGTCGTTGTTGATCCTGAAATTGAGGGAACTATTACGCTGGAATTAAGCCAGGTAACTGTCGATGATGTGTTAAAAATTGCGCGCGATGTTTACGGTTATGAATACCGTCATCAAAATAATATATACACTATTTTGCCGCGGGTTTTACGCACCGAAGTTTTTCCGATTAATTATATTGATATAAAACGCGAAGGTAGTACGCAAACTACTGTTGTTATTGGAGAAGTGACATCAGATAACGAATCGGGATCGAACGGTTCCAATCGCAATTCTAGTCGCAATTCTGGGCCAAATGGAGAAGAGTCTGCATTGTCTGGTGCGGCAATTAAAACAAGCCATCAAACCGATTTCTGGAAGACACTTGAACTCACGCTGAAAGCTATTGTAGGCAGTGAAGATGGTAAGGCGGTAGTGGTCAATCCACAGGCCGGACTGGTGGTGGTAAAGGCATTACCAAAAGAGCTTAACGATGTGCGCGATTTTCTTGAACGCTCTGAATTAAGTGTGAAACGACAAGTTGTTTTGGAAACAAAGATATTGGAAATTCGCCTAAATGATGGTTATGAGACAGGAATTAACTGGAACTTAATTCAAGGCAGCTTGGGCTATGACTTTAGTTGGAGTTCTGACAGCCCTGCGACCGGCCCCAGTACCAGTTCCGCATCTCGGGGCGTGAGTTCGACCATAAATATTGTCGATATTACAAAATTTGTCTCTTTACTGGAATCTCAAGGAAATGTTCAGGTGTTATCTAGCCCACGGGTTAGTACGGTGAATAATCAGAAGGCTTTAATTCGTGTTGGCGTAGATGAGTTTTTTGTAACCGGTGTTCGCTCTACACAGGTGACCAGCGCGGCCAATACAAATGTGACGCCGGAAATAAATTTCACTTCATTTTTTAGCGGTATTTCGCTTGATGTCACACCGCAAATCGCTGAGAACGGCGATGTGATTTTACATATCCATCCGATTGTAAGTGATGTACAAGATCAACAGAAAACCTTTACCGTTGACGGCAATGAGTTTTCCCTACCGTTAGCACTGCGCGATATTCGTGAAAGCGACAGTATCGTGCGGGCCAGAAGCGGGCAGGTAGTAGTGCTTGGAGGCTTAATGAAGGAGTCTTCTGAAAATCGTAGAGGAAAACGTCCTATACTGGGTGATATTCCAGGTTTAAACGTATTCTTTAAAACGAAGTCAGATGTGAAAAGGAAATCTGAATTGGTGATATTGATGCGACCTATCGTAGCGTCAGATAGTTCATGGGGTAATATTCTAGACGAAAGTGCAATACGATTTAATTCTCTAGGTGAATAAAATACCGGGAGCATAAACATGTATCTTCAACATTTCTCGCTCAGTGAAAAACCGTTTTCCTTAACACCGGATACGCAGCTATTTTTGCGATCCAAAAGCCATCAAGAAGCGCTTAACACGATTTTATTAGCGTTAAAATACAGCGAAGGCTTTATTAAAATCGTAGGAGAAGTGGGAACGGGAAAAACGATGCTCTGCCGGATTTTGCTGTCGATTTTAAATAAGCGCGACATCGTCACAGCTTATGTCCCCAATCCTTGGATTAATCCCGACGAGATAAAAGCGTTTATTGCGAAGGAAATAGGTGCCAATTACGACGAAAATATGCCTGCTCACGAGTTAACTTCGTCGATATACGAGCGCCTGTTAACTTTAGCGGGTGAGAAAAAACAAGTTATCCTCATCGTCGACGAAACTCAGACTATGCCGAGGGAAACAATAGAGGCGCTGCGCTTATTAACGAACCTAGAGACAGAAAAACGAAAACTCTTGCAAGTCGTTATTTTTGGTCAACCCGAACTTGATAAAATGCTTAAGCGCTCCGACTTGCGCCAGCTGAAACAGCGAATTGTATTTTCAGAATATTTAAAACCACTTAATTTTCACGATTTTAAAAGCTATGTGCGCCATCGTTTGAGAGTGTGTGGAGCCAAAAACGAGGCATTATTTTCACGGACCTCACTTTTATTGATTTATTTGGCTTCGGCGGGTATCCCGCGTTTAATTAACATCCTTTGCCACAAATCTATGATGGTCGCCTACGGGAGGGGCGATCGCAGTATAGGGGTATTCCATGTAACCAAAGCGATATCCGATACATCCGAATCGCATTGGTTTGGAAAATTTGTCACGTTACGTTGGCAGTTTACTTGGTTGGCAGTATTTGCAGCATCAGTAGTCGCTAATTATTCTGAAGTTACAACTGGTCTTTCAAAAATATTCTAGGGGGCGATCATGAGTTTAGTCAACGCGATGTTGCGAGACTTGGATGAGCGTACAGTGGATGGACAATTTGGTAATGATGAAAACAATATCCGATCAATAGAGCAGAAGAAAAAGAGCATCGGTTTAAAGCCGCTAGTGTTTGTTTTTTTTGCACTGGCTGGCGGTGCTTTACTCTACCAATTTAAATTAATCGAACTCGGTAGCGTTTTTAGGAACCCAACCGTTTCGCCAACTCCTAGCACTGAAGTCGAGCCTGTCGCGATTTCGAGCTCAGTCGAGCCCCTTGATAAAGAGTTGCTGTCAGAGACGGACGTGCGCGAACGTATGCTAGCGAGTAACTTCGTATCGAAGGAAGCGGAATTTTCATCTGCAGAGAGCAGGCAGAGCGGGATTAAAAATAGCGCAGCAACAGCGACAGAGAATGCTTCATCCGAGATCCTGGATTTGGGCGAGACAAATACTCAAGCCGGCGTTTATAGCCGTTCATTTCCGAATACCGAACAGCGAGAACTCTCCTCACAACAAAATTTGTCACAGCCTTATTCGTCGCAGAGGCTTTCATCAGATTTTAAACAGGAAATTGATCAGCACGACCGAGTTAAACAAATTGACCCCTCAGAACAGCGACGACAAATTGAAAAAGCTGTCAACCTACTGTTAATTAAGGCGGATATTGCATTATCGGAAAATAGATTAATGGTCCCTGAATCCAATAACGCTTATGAGTTTTATAAAAATGTATTATTGCTTGATGCGACAAACAAAAAGGCTTTTGAGGGGCTTCAAACTATTAGAAGTCGCTATCAGTACTTGTTTGACCGCGCCTTAGAGAGAAACCAATTTAAACGCGCACAAATATTCTTAGAGCGGATATCTAAGCTTGGTGGAAGTACAGACATTATTTCCAATATGGCAAACGAATTGCGAGAGACCCAATATCCAGAGCGCATTAATTTGTCTTCCAATATTACCTCGAAACCGACTACGTCAACCGAGGCAAGTGCGCAGGCAAAAACTCGCAGTATTGAAGAAGCGGAGTCATCGAGAAATGCGGTTCATACCGGCAAGCACAATAACCGTGCTAACAAGGATGCGCGAGAAAGTGGTGTGTACTATACACGTTCAGATATGATGGTATCGATCGACCAGCAAAAACAACGGTTTAGAAAAATTGATATGGCGATCAATACTGGAAATTTATCTGAAGCAGAACAATTGTTACAAATCGAAAACAAAATTCCGCAAGGGCAATTCGATTATCTGCGTGCAAAATGGTTGGTTGCACACGAGCGCTATTACGACGCTGTGCGTTTGTTAGAGTCGCGAACCGAATCTGGTGATTTTGCTTTAACTTACTACAGTTTTCTAGCGACGCTGTACCAGGAACTACAACGCTATGACAAGGCGATTAAATTGTATCGCACGTTGATTAGTATGGAACAAGAATTTGTTGACGCCTGGCTAGGGCTAGCTATATCACTGGATGCCAAAGGTGAACGTGATGATGCGCTAAGCGCTTATCAGCGCGCTTTTCGCCTTGGGCATAATGATCAAGCCGTGCAGCAGTTTTTGGCCCAAAGAATTTCTGCATTGTCTAGTTAGACGCATACATGAATAAATAAAAAGGATATTGAGGTGGAACAAAAGCGTATTCGAATTGGTGATCTGTTAGTTGCTCAACAGTTGATAACTGAAGAGCAACTAATGAATGCGCTTTCGGAGCAAAAGAAAACAGGGTTTAAACTCGGACGTCAGTTAATCTTAATGGGTTATATTGACGAAACTGCGCTGCTAACGCTGTTATCTAAACAACTTGAAATTCCCTTCGTTGACTTAAAACAGTTTCGCTACGATCCCGAACTCGTTCAACTACTACCGGAAGCGATGGCGCGACGTTATCGTGTCGTAGTTTTAAATCAGGATATGGAAGGCATTTTGTTGGGCATGTCTGACCCAACCGATATTTTTAGTCTCGATGAAATTCGTAAAACATTAAAACAAAATATCAACCCTGCGGTTGTGCGCGAGACAGATTTATTGGAGGTGCTAGATACCGCTTACAACCGCACAGGCGAGATCGCCTCGCTTGCAGAACAATTAGACGAGCAACTAGAGGAAGAGACTTTAGATTTAAGCTCGTTACTCAGTGGCGTCGAAGATAGCGATGCACCCGTTGTTAAACTGTTACAGAAGATATTTGAAGAAGGCGTTAAAAACCGCGCATCTGATATTCATATTGAACCCGACGAAAAAGTCTTGCGCATTCGCCAAAGGATCGATGGTGTTTTAATCGAACAAGTGATGAGCGAATGGCGCATCGCGGGGCCGTTAGTTGTGCGTTTGAAGCTTATGTCAAACCTCGACATTTCAGAAAAACGCTTACCGCAAGATGGGCGCTTCCATTTAAATGCCAGTGGACACAATATTGACGTACGTGTCTCGACAATGCCGGTGCAATTTGGCGAATCTGTGGTTATGCGTTTGCTCGATCAAACAGAGGGAATACGCCAGTTGTCGAATGTTGGAATGCCCCCGAGTTATGCGGAGCGCTTCAAACATTTAATTAGTCGTCCACACGGATTAATTTTAGTGACCGGTCCAACAGGTAGTGGTAAAACCACGACACTTTACGGTGCATTGGATGAACTCAACACGCCTGAGAAAAAAATTATCACGGTCGAAGATCCGGTCGAATATCGCATACCGCGAATTAACCAAGTGCAATTGCACGAGAAAATCGGTTTGAATTTTGCCAAGGTACTGCGTGCAACTTTGCGACAAGACCCCGACGTGTTATTAATCGGTGAGATTCGCGATGCAGAATCAGCTGAAATTGCATTGCGCGCGTCGATGACCGGCCACATGGTGTTGTCTACCTTACACACTAATGACGCCGTTACCTCGGCCTTGCGTTTAGTCGATATGGGCGTCGACCCCTATTTAGTCGCATCGAGTTTAAAAGCGATAATAGCGCAGCGCTTAGTGCGAAAAATCTGTCAGACATGCATTGCTCCCTACACCCCAAACGATCAGGAATCAGCTTTGCTCAGAAAATTAGCGCCTGGTCGTTCACTTGATGGACTTAAAAAAGGCCAGGGCTGCCCTTATTGTTTAAACACCGGCTACCTTGGACGTATTGGTGTTTTTGAATTGCTCGAATTGGATTCGGATATGGCAAATGCCCTGCGCGATAACAACGTAAGAGAATTTAACGATGCTGCACATCGCCACGAGAATTTTCGCCCGTTAAGCGGCAGTGCACTGGATTATGCACTGGAGGGCATTACCACTATGGAAGAGGTCTTGCGCGTTTCAGCGGAAGTCGACGACGAAAGTTTAAAAGAAGCTGCGCCGCTAGATAATAATGGCTAATTTTCGTTTTCAAGGAAGGTCTGACCAAGGACAATTGGTTGAAGGAACGATGGAGGCAACTTCTCAAGATGCAGTCGCCAGTTTATTGTTGGGCCAAGGTGTCACGCCGACAAAAATTATCGAACTGGATGCTGCTCAATCTGTTTTAAACGAGCTGTTTAAAAAGCTAAAACGCGAAAAAATTAAAGACGTCGATAAAATCATGTTTTGTCGACAAATGTATACCATTACAAAATCGGGTATTCCTTTAGTACGCGGTATACGTGGTCTTGCCGCCAGTATTCGACATGCCTACTTTCGTGAAGTGTTAAACGATGTTGCTTCGCGCTTGGAATCAGGTACGACACTGTCTCAGTCATTGGCGCATCACCCGAGTGTCTTTGATAACCTATTTCTTAGCATGATATCTGTTGGTGAGACCAGCGGTAGTCTGGATATTGTGTTTCAACAACTTGCTTTTTATATTGAGCGCGATGAAGAAACGCGCAAAAGTATAAAATCGGCTATGCGTTATCCATCATTTGTATTAATTGCTATTGCATTAGCAATTGCAATTGTTAACGTAGTTGTTATCCCAAAATTTGCTGAAGTATTCGAACAGTTTGGCTCGGAACTTCCGTTAGTCACAAAAATTCTTATCGGTACTTCGGATTTATTTATAAATTATTGGTGGGCTATTATTATTGCGCTATTTGGTTCTACTGTAGGAATTATTACTTATTTGCGCTCCGCGCAAGGAGCGTTAAAGTGGGGTGAATACAAGTTAAAAATACCGGTTGTTGGCGATATCATATCGAGGGCGTCAATGGCGCGTTACTCGCGAAGTTTTGCACTGATGATGAAAGCAGGAGTTCCATTGAACCAGTCTCTCGCTTTGTGCGCGCGCGCAATTGATAACGATTTTCTTGAATTAAAAATAGATAAAATTCGCGCGGGTGTCGAAAGAGGTGAGAGCTTATTAAGAACACATCAAAATTCAGGGATGTTTTCGCCATTAGTACTACAAATGGTCGCCGTAGGTGAAGAGAGCGGTCAAATAGAAGAATTATTAGCTGAAGTGGCGGGATTTTACGAGCGCGAAGTTGACTATGATATTAAATCTTTAAGTGCGAAAATCGAACCTATTTTAATTGTTGTTATGGCGGTTTTTGTAACCATATTAGCGCTTGGTATTTTCTTGCCAATGTGGAGCCTTTACGAAGTTCAATCAGGCAAAGGTTAAGCGGTATTATTGGCGCCTTTTTAAAAACTATTATCGTCCTCTAAAACAATCAAATAATTTGCATCTCCGTTATATAATTTCTCTTTATTTATTTTCATTATTTTATTTGACCCGTAATTATTGTAAATATCGTGTTGGATAGAAATTCTGCTACCTGTGATGTATCTGAATAATCAAACGTCGTTGACTCATTTAGAATTATTGACTTACTTTATTGAAAATATAAGAAAAATATTGCTTTTTAGCATAACGCCTTACTTTACTTATTTCTGAAATTAAATCGCATTGCGGGTAGATTAGCTCTTAGGCTGATAGCGATGGTGATATTTGAATTTTTATTTAGTCTTGTCAGGTTTAAAAGTACGCAGTGACTACTAATTATGGATATATGGTCAATATAAGAGGATGAACTGCCATAAACTGGACCAATATTGCTGTTTTATAACCAAACCCTGCGATTTTTGAGTTTTTGTCACTGGAAATTATAACTTTATTGCGTGTCGTTTTAGATTCACCGATCTTTATATTAAAACGTATGCTTTTTAATATGATTTTGAAATGTTCTGCGCCTAGATATTCGAAATACAAATTAAAGTTTTAAAAATGTCGTCTAAATTTTTATGCCAAGAAAATGTATCAGATTTAGCTATTCTTGGTTTAAGAACTAAGTAAATGTGCGTTTACGGAAGAGCACTAAATCAGTAGGTTGCAGTCACTGGTGAATGTTAGGGAAAAACAAGGGTAGTAACTGAGGTTATTCTTTCAGGCTATCCAATCGGAGTTTTTGAAGTTTAGTCGTACTGTGTTGGAGAGTTTAACATGCACAAGCAACAATCTGGTTTTACATTAATTGAATTAATTGCGGTTGTAATTATTCTAAGTATTTTGGCTGCGGCAGCAGTTCCGCGTTTTATTGATATGCAATCGGAAGCAGCACAGGCTGCTGTAGATGGCGTAGCGGGTAGTATAGAGAGTGCTTCAGCACTTAACCACGCAATTGACGTCGCAGTTGCAGCGGGATTAACAAATACTACAGATGACCCATTTGTTACAGTTGATAACTGTAACGATGGCGGAACCTTACTGTCTGGTGGTTCCTTACCTTCAGGGTATTCCATCACCTCAGGAGCTGTATCAGCCGGCAGCACAGCTTCATGCGTCTTGACGTTGACGCAAGGTTCCAGTTCATGGACCGCTGGTTTCGTTATTATTGGGGCAGATGGAGGCTCCATATAGTCTAACGAGCTAGTGAGGGTGAGAGCTTAACGGAATTAGGCGATTCACCGTTACACAAAATTGAAAATGTGTTTTACGGAAGATGTATCAAGGACGGCTGCAGGCTTGTGTGAAAATGGAGATGGAAAGCAAGCACGCTACCAGAGTTATGGACGAGATAGGATCGTGAAAATAGCGAATGGACCGCACGACGGAACTAAAGCAGGGAGATTAGGGAGCTCAAGGATTAATTATGGACAAGGCGTTTTTTTTAACGGACAAAAGCGCACAACAAAAGGACTTTGTAGCGAGCAGGGAAATAACGGATTTAAGGGAATTAATAGAAGTGGATTTCGGCGGTTTAACAAGGAACAAGGATTTACATTAGTCGAATTAATTGCTGTAACAATTATTATTGCAGTAATCGCAGGAGCGACAGTAACACACATGGCACCAAGTGTGACTTTCCAACTACAGACGGGCCGCGACACTCTAGTTGCGGCTTTGTTTCATGCTCAGCAACGTGCTCTCGCGCAAAACGATTCGGTTCGCTTAACAACATCTGGTGGGACCATCGATATTCGCCAAGATACCGATGACAACAGTACGTTTGAATCAGATGAAAGTATTCGGGTCGGCGGTACACAATACCCCATTACACTTGAAGATAATGTTTCTATTACGTCGCATACTTTTGACTATGACAAGCTAGGTGAAACGACGGGTACTACAATTACTATATCGATGTCTTCAAGTTCTGTTGTAGTGACAGTAACGGACACAGGTTTTGCGTATTAAATTCGGATAGCTTTAACGATTCGGATAGCTTTCCCTGTTCGAATAGTGTCATCGAAAATCTTCAAACTGGCAGTCGTTTGCGAAGATAACGTGTAAAAAAAAACATGTATAAAACTATTTGTAAACAGCGCGGTGTTACGCTGATTGAAACCATTGTCTTTATCGTGGTCGTGAGTATCGGTTTAGGTGCTTTACTGAGTGTTTATTATCAAAACATGACTAACAGTGTTGACCCGGTGCTGCGCATGAAGGCTGCGGAAAAAGCGCAAGCGACGCTGGACGATATTCTTGCTCGTCGCTTTGATGAAAACTCGCCCACAGGGGGGATTCCTCAATGCGGAAGCACGGATGGTACTGCATGCGCAGGTATTTCAGCCGATAGCGACTATGACGATGTGGGAGATTTCAATGGCTATTCCGATTCGTCGGATACGGGCTATATCGTTGACGTAACGGTCACTGAAGCGGGAACGGATTTAAGTATTACTAACGCCCACGCGCGCCTGATTACCGTTAAAGTGACGATGCCCGATAGTAATACCTTAACGCTGAGTGCCTATCGTGTTAACTTTTAAGTGTTCGCGACAAAATGGATTTACCTTAATTGAACTTATCAGTGTTGTGGTGATATTGGCACTGATTTCTGGTTTAGGCGCTACTTTCATTGTCAAGTCGGTCGATAGCTATACCGATCTGCAAGAGCGCACAAACATGGTTCAGCATTCACGTGTTGTAGTGGAGCAAATGACAAGGCAATTACGCACAGCATTGCCTAACGGAGTACGCGTGAGTACATCGGGAAACTGCATCGAATTTTTGCCTGTTGTCGCGGCGTCAAACTATATTGGCGAAGTTCCAGACCCAGAAAACGGCGCATCAGCAACCTCATCGGTTAGTGTTATTTCTATGACGATTAATTCGAGTTCACCGGAACACGTGATTATTGCGCCCTACGCCTCAACTGAAGTTTATACCTCTGCTGATCCTGCAGCGCGTGTTGATTTGGGGACACTGGGCAGCTCGCCGTACACATCAATACCGCTGGGATCTTCACATCAGTTTTTACGTAATTCTGTGGATAAACGAATTTTTATCACTGAGGATCCACGGAGGTTTTGTTTAAGTGGTTCCAATCTCTATAAATATTATGGTTACGGACTTTCGACAGCGACTTTAGGCGATACCGACCCCGGAGGTTCTAGCGCGATAATGGCGAATGCTGTTTCCACCGCAAGCACAGCGTTTGCGCTGTCGAGTGGTAGTGAAGATCGCAACGCGACCATCGATATTAATTTGAGTTTTACGCAGGGTTCGCAAACGCTTGCAGTGACACATACGGTATTTATTCGCAATGTCCCATAAAATTATTTTTATAAATAAAAAACAGCAGGGATTTTTAATTCCAGTAGCGCTTTTTATTGTTTTGCTTATGGGAATATTTGCGCTGACGATGAGTCAGTTAACTTCCGGTGCGCGAAATTCAGCGGTATTGGAGGCTTTATCTAATCAAGTTTTTTACGCTGCGGAAAGTGGCGCTCAGTATGCGATGTATACACTATTTTTTGATGTGACCAGTCGAGCAACTGCGGATACCAATTGTTCCACGGTGAACGGAATGAGTGATTTAGCATTATCAGCTTCAGGTTTAACAGGCTGTACTGTAGATTTAGGCTGTAGCGTTACTAATGATGGAACCGGCACACGTAGTATTTATGCGATTACTGCGGCGGGTAGCTGTGGTAGTGGAGAGCTGACAGCCGAGCGTACACTATCGGTTCAAGCTTTCATGGCTGATTGAATTTGTAAAACATAGTGCTTTCGATATGTGGCATAGAACCAAAAGATAGGATAAAAATAATATTTGGTAATATGTTGTATCCAAACTTAAGAAATATTCAGCAATAACTGAGGCACTATTCTCTTAACGAAAATTAATATCTTTTATAATCCATCATATTAAATTTAAAATCATTCCGCCTTGCTATTTCTGCTCCGCTGTAGGTTTAAACTATCTCTAACACCGAGTACTGATAAGAGCGTTTTGTATCGAAGTGCTGAGTAGCTGAATCACTTGGTATTCGTTTTGTTAATTGCTTATATAACGCGAACAGTGCAGATTAAGAATGGCTTGCGGTTTTATTTGAATTATTGATTTGAAATATTTTGATATGCATATTCTTTTTATTGAAGATGACCCCGTTTTACGTTCTAACGTTGTACTGTGGTTTCAGTTAAATAAACATTCCGTCAGCGTCGCCGAAGAAGGCCAGAAGGGGCTTGAGTTAGCGAATTCTGAGGAATTTGACTGTATCGTATTGGACTTAATGTTACCGAAAATATCGGGTTGGCAAATACTGCATGAGTTAGAAAATAAGTTGAGCACGCCAATACTGGTGCTCTCCGCGATAGACGATGTACAAAGCAAAGTGCGCGCACTTGAAGAGGGAGCAGAGGATTATTTGACGAAACCTTTCGAAATGGAAGAATTGCTGGCTAGAACAAAAGTGTTATCGCGCACACGAAACAGCCTGCGTGAGGATGCCCAAATTGGTGATATTAAAGTTAATTTAAAAAAACGTTGTGCCTTTCGCAACGACGAAACAATTACCTTTACGCCAACCGAGTTTGCGATTATTGAGCGTTTGCTTTTAGAGCAGAGCCAGCCGGTATCACGTTTTCGTATTGTCGAATCGATCAATCGAGCAGATAGTCTTGCGCGGGTGAGTGACAATGCGCTGGACGTTCATATATCAGCGATTCGAAAGAAGACTAATCGCGATTTTATAAAAACGGTTCGTGGTACGGGGTATTTAATTCCTTGAATATTGTTCGAGCTATTGCGTCAGTTTGGCGGGTAAAATCGTTGGGCTTACGTATCCAAATTTGGTACGGGACATTATTATTAATTGTGTTTACGGCGCTTTACTTTTTTTTGGCGCAGGACCTTTATGATGATAAGGTCGTGCAGTTAAATAAACAAATGCGTACATACGCTCGAAATTTTTCGAGTGTATGGCAAGATACGAAAAACCTATCGATGGCGCAGGGAGTTAACCCTCTCTCGCAGGAAATAGAAGAACAAATTGAAAAATTACATCTGCAGCAGCAAGAACTCATCGATAGGTATACCCGTGACGGATTCTATCTACTGGCCTACACACCGGCGCTAGAAATTATTCACCGCACAGATAACGTGCCGCAAAACGTGCCAATGAACCCACCGAAAAGCAACCGTTTTAGAACACTACATCGCAAACGCGAACAATTTTGGGAAATTGAACGTCGCGAACCGCCGAAAGGTATACTCGTGTTGGTTGGTACGAACTACAGTACGTTAACGAAAATGTCGATCCAAGCCTGGATATTGTTGGCGGCTGCATTTTTAGGCCTTTATATTTTAACACTATTTGGCGGTGCGCTAATTGTCAGTCGTTCGCTTCGTTCGCTTCACGAAATTCACCAAGGTGTTTCAGCCGTTGCTAAAGGCCAACTAACTCACCGTATTTCAGCGGATGCTCCGAGTGAGCTGGCCCCGTTGGTGTCTGAACTTAATTCCGCGTTTGAAGAATTACAGCTGATATTTGAGACGCAGCGCCGGCAAAGCGCCAATGCTTCGCATGAATTGCGTACGCCTGTAGCAGCCCTTTTAGCTGAAACACAAACGATGCTTGCGAGAGCGAAAACCTTAGAGCATTGTGATACCTGTGAGATATACAACCAATCAATGACGACATGTCAGGATTTGGCTTTGCATATGAAGCACTTGATTAGCCAATTAAAAGTACTCGCCCAAGCCGAAAAGATGGACCTTAATGAGGCAGAGCACTTAGAAATCGATTTATCGAAAATGCTTAAGAATTTGCAAAAAATAATTTCTCCGACAGCGCAACAAAAAAATATCAAACTCGCTATTCAAATTCCCAGTAAAGCGGTAAAAACGATTGGCGATTCGCAGTTATTATCGCAGGCACTGTCCAGTATTTTATTTAATGCCGTGGAATATACGCACAGAGGCGGAAAAGTAACGCTCTCGTTGTTTACTGCTGATAATGCTATCCATATTGATATCAGCGACAACGGTGTTGGCATTGGTGCTAGTGACTTACCTCACGTGTTTGAACGTCACTATCGTGGAAGTAATGTCACTACTGTGAGTGCTAACGATAAAAAATACAGTAAGGGGCTCGCGGAGCATTCTGGTTTAGGTTTAGCTATCGCCAAAGAATTGATAGAAGCAGCAAACGGAAAAATTGCGGTGCAATCCAAAGTAGGGAAGGGGACATGCTTTAGCGTCGAGTTGCCGCTACACGAATGTCCAGCAGAAAAAAAGTTAGCTTAAAGATAAATACTCGTAGCAACAAGAAGCGGCAACAGGGCTCTGCATCTTTAGCTGTCAAATCCAGTGCGCTTTGCGCTCATCACTTATGTGTATAAAATGCGCATTAAGCCCTGATTCAATCTGTCCCTTTGAGTGGGACTAAGCTATCCCTAGATCACCCTAGTCCGAGGCAAGCTCCCTTCCTTAAACGTTACGGTAGGCCTGATTAACAAATATTCAAATGTAACAGGCACATTTTTTATACAATCTACTTAAAAAACGTACAATGTGCGTTACTTAACGTAACACACTGTAACACCTTCACAGTTACACAATTCTAATCAAAGGACAGTTGACCCAGGGCCTACCGCACTACCATGCTGTATAAACCAATCGGTTTGCAGTGACGTTAATCATGTTCAAATACCTCGTTTTGGCAATCTCGCTAATCGCTTTGAATGCCTGTTCCGGTAACTCAGAATCAGATCAAGACCCCACGGAAAATAGCTCCAGCAGTTCTTCTGGGGGCGTTGGCTTGACGCAGGGAAAAACGGGCCAGGAGCTTTACAAAGAACATAACTGTCACCTATGTCATAACAACGATGGCTTGAAAAAAGAACTGCCCATCGTGTTCGAAAATTGGAACCAGCAAACTCTGACAAGGCGCATCAACGATACTATGCCGGAAAAAGATCCCGGCGCTTGCGTGGGCGCATGTGCCGAAAAAATAGCGGCCTATTTATTATCGATCGCGCCCGAGCGTGAGTGCGCTGAAGAACCCACACCACTGCCTCGCCGCCTGCGTTTATTAACCAATCGCGAATACGCCAACACGCTTAATGATCTGTTGCAAACATCGCAGGGTTATCAACTGATTAAAAACTTTGAATCCGACACCATTGTCGCCGGCTTTGACAATAATGCCTCAGGTAGCAACATTAATATTAATCGCATGAATGCCTACTGGAATGCGGCGAAAACCATTGCTGAAAGCCACAGCGATATTAATCGTTTATTAAATTGTGGCCAGCAGCAACAGCAACAACAAAATCAGCAAGCGAGCAAGGATGATTTGCGCCGTTGTGCCGACGAATTTATTCCAAAGTTTGGCGAGCGTGCATTTAGACGACCGCTTACAGCCGAGGAATTAGAATCCTATAAGGAATTGTTTGTATCCGCTACGGATCGTGAAGCTGCGGGACGCATTACTTTACAAGCGTTTTTAAGTTCATCTAATTTTTTATATCGCACGGAGCTAGGGCAAGAAGACAACGGCCAATATCGCTTAAGCGCTTATGAAATTGCGTCCTTACTTTCTTATACTTTTTGGGGCAGTATGCCCGATGAAAATTTATTTCGCGCAGCGAAAGACGGGCATTTGTACGACCCCAATAATCTCAAAAGCCAAATTAATCGGCTGCTTGGGGATAAAAAAGCAGAGCTTCAATTGGCTTACTTTGGTAAGCAATGGTTGAATGCAAAACATATCGCCAATATCGCACGCGACGAAAAGTTTTTTCCAAGCTATTCGAGTGAAATTGGCTTGCTGATGGAACAGGAATTGGATCAAGTCTTAGCCGAGTTGTTTACCAGCGATACTAGTTATTCCGTGACCGATATATTCCAACATAATTTTACTTATGCGAATAATGATCTTGCCGATTTTTATGGTTTCAGCGGCGTTCAACATAGCGATTTTAGAAAAATAAACAATATCCCCAACCGCAAAGGTATTTTAAGCCTTGGCGGTATTTTGGCTAAGAATGCAAAGTTTCAAGAAAATGACCCGATTCACCGAGGATTATTGGTAAGGCGTAATTTGCTGTGCCAAGAATTTGGTGTCCCACCTGCGAATATTGGTGAAGTCGAGCCGCTAGATCCAAACAAACCACTGCGAGAACGCTTTTCTGCTCACAGCAATAATAAAGCCTGCGCGTCTTGCCATGAAAAAATTGACCCGATTGGTTTTGCATTTGAAAACTATAATGCTGTTGGTCTTTATCAAGAAACCGAAGGTAATAATTTACCTATCGATGCCAGCGGAATACTCGAAGGGCTTAACAGTATGGCGGGTACGGATAAACACGAATTTAACTCGTTGCATGACCTTTCCGATATATTAGCCAACGCAGGTAAAGATCGAATAGCGTATTGTTTGGCTGAACAATTCGAACGCTACATGGCAGGCATCGCTAAGCCCGACACCTGCCAAGTCGAAGAAAATAAACAGCGTTGGTTAAACCAATCAGATAAATTACTCGACCTCTGGCCAGCTGTTATGTCTTCACCTAATTTTGCGATTCGCCAATAAAAGAGGTTGCAGCGATGAAAAGACGCAGTATGTTAAAAGCTTTTGCTGTGGGCTCGACTTCCAGTGCTCCTTTGTTGAGTTTATTAGCGCGTTCGGCCATGGCCGCAGAACAAGAGTCAAAATTAAAAACAATTTTTTTATTCCACCCCAATGGAGCTGTGCCTGAAATATTTTTTCCTAAACCCGGTAGTAAAAATTTACCGGCGATGACGGCACCATTGCAGCAACATGCAGACGATTTATTATTTTTAGATGGCATTGGCTATGCCGGCCGTCAGAATACGCATGAGGGCGGCACGCTTAAGTGCTTAACCGGAACTGGCGGTCCGGATATTGGCCCCTTAAATTCCATTGAGGTGCAATTAGGTAAAGAGGATTGGCAAAATCGAGAGGAAACCGGTATTACAATGCCTTCTTTACAAATGGGAGTAGGGACACAATGGGGAGACGGTGCTAACAAACGTGTCAGCTTCGACAACGGTCGCGGTTTACACTCGGTTGATGACCCACGCATTATTTATTCGCAATTATTTGCCGGAAATGCTGCCGGCAGTGGTGATGGTAGTAATCAACAAAAAATATTTTCCACCATTCTTGCGGACCTAAAGCGTTTGCAAAAAAATCTTGGCGAAGTTGAACGTGAAAGACTTGAGTTGCACGCCGATGCGATGTCGGTACTCGACGCAAAGCTTAACCCGCAAATGCCGGAAATGGGTGAAAGTAATAATCAATGCTCGCAGGGGCCCGATGTCAGCCCAATCGGAAACGTTTCCCAACCCGCTTTATGGGCAACTAGCCGGCTGGAAACTGTCTCGGACTTACAACAAGACCTTGCCGTAGCGGCACTGTCCTGTAATTTTACCCGCACGATGGCATTTAGTTACGGCGTGTCTGTTTCGCCTATTATCGTTCCCGGAACCGGCACAAATGATCACGACTTATCTCACCAAAGCCCCGCTCGCCACACGACAAGCAAAATATGGTGGATGGGTGAAATTGCAAAATTGATTACCAAGTTAAAAAATACACCTGATGGCGATGGTAGTTTGTTTGATAACACGATTATTGTCACCGTATCCGATTTAGGTCACGGCAATAAACACAATCACTATCGTATTCCAATGTTTTTAGCCGGCGGAAAAAATGCCGGTTTAGTCACCGGTCGGTCACTCGATTTTCGGCCTTATGGAACACCTAAAATTCAAGGCGACCAAAATAAAAACGATCCTTCAATTAACCACTCAGATGTGCTGATGACCATTGCTGAAAAGGCAGGTTATAAAAGTGCAAAATTATCGACTGCGGTAGGGCGTATTGAAAATGCTTGGGCGGGAATGGAAAGTCCGTAACAACGAAAAGCCTTTAATAAGGGCCAGCGCTAATGTTGACGGCTGGCCTTTGCATTCTGACTTAAGCGTACAACTCTGTTAATGGGCCGGTTGCTTTACTGCCATTGTTTGGGCCGAAAGTATTCTGGTCAAAACCAAATGCACGCATGATTGATATGTGCGCGTTGTGGTAGGGCGTCGTACCTTTCCCATCAATCACTTGCCCCGTTTTCCAACCGGGAATCGCTCCACCACCGAATATGCCCAACTGCATCGAATGGTGCAGGTGAGTATTGGGATGGTTGGTCTCAGTGGTCCACATAACAATCGTGTGGTCCAGCATCGTGCCGCCGTCCTCCGGAACAGAGTCCAGCGCCTGTAGCAAGCGTGCTAGGTGACCAGCATGCCACTTGTCAGCCGCTGTGAAGAATTTGGTAAACGGTGCAGTGTTCTTTGCGCCGTGGCTGATCGCGTGGTGAGAGACATTGCCCTGCGTTTTTTCTGGCAGAAAGTCGTATTTCAACTCGTTAACCGCTCTATTAACGAGGAACACACCAACATTGGTGCGCCCGCAGACGATCGACGAGATAAAAAGATCCATCATCAGTTCCATTTCCTCTGCCTCACCCAAGCCGTTGCGAACGTTTGGCAGAGTACACGCGTTAGGTACCGAAACCGGAGCGTCGACAACGCGCTCTTCAAGGGTCCGCACATGATCGAGGTGGGCATCGAGGCGAATTTTATCGTCCCCAACTAGCTCGCGGTTCAACTGGTTTATCTCTCGCCGCAGGTGGTCTAGCACATAGCGACGTTTGACCATACGCGGATTCACGCCGCCAGACATTGTTCCGCCCTCAGGAACACCATCCTCAAATAACTGGTCGACAACCTGCTTGGCATTGCCTGCCGGATGCACAACCGCATTGTTGAGGTCAATCACCATACGCGAGCGAAAGTTAATTCTGCTGTTGTTAGGCCGCATCCCTAAATGAACGGACTTAAACCCGCCTACTGGAGCGCCTAAACGCTGCGCAATAATTTGGTCCATCGAAGGGCTGAGCGCTGAGAAGTTGTCTTTTGGTCCTTCGTCAGCAATGTAGCTACCTGTAAGCATGGTCGCCATGCCAAACCAGTGCGAGTCTCTTAAGCCCGCCCAACAAAGGTTGGGCACTCTTCTGATATAAGTGGACTTATCGGCGAAGGGTCTGAGGGGCGTTACCCCCTCGCCGAAGCTAATTCCTCCACCGGGAGCGGCACTTGCCCAGTTTTCGTTAACAAAACCACCGGGTGTGCAAAATACCAGGAAGCGCTTTGCCGGCCCCTGCGGAGCTGCATAAATACGTTGAAAAGGAGCGCTCAGCCATAGCGCTGAAGCAGCTGTTAGTTTTCCCATAACACGTCGGCTTATTGGAACGGACATTCTAAGCTCCTACTCACTCTTAAAATCAGTTAACGGTTTGAATAAAAGACGGGTCCAAGATGGTTTTCATCAGCATGCGCCGAATGCCGCCGGGGCCGGCCAAGGTCTCCCCAAGTTCTTGCGCCGTGCAGCTCGCCTCACCGGCATGAGCTGCTTCCGCACGCAGTGCGTATTCCAGCCACTTGCCCGCCGCACACTCATACAATTCGGGGCTCTGCGACAAGGCTTGCATTAATTCAGCCGCGTTTTCGAATTCGATAACCCTCCCGCCTAATTCGAATGAATCCGCGGTCTGCACTGGGTAGCCGCGGCTCTCGGTGCGATAGCGGCCAGCTTGATCGTAGCTGTCGAATGCCAAGCCGAGCGGGTCGAATAAGGCATGGCAGGTAGAGCAGGCGTCGGCCTCACGATGCACGCGCAGCCATTCCCCGGTCGGTAGATCTTCGCTGCCTTCGGGAAAATCGACGACATCGGGTGGCGGTGGCGGCGTGATACAGAGAAGCTCCTCTGAAATAAAGACTCCTCGCCCTATTAGGGCAGCCCCGTCTCCGCCGGTGAATTGCGCCAACCATCCCGGCTGAGAGAAAATCCCTGGACGTGGTGCCGTGGTATCGCCCAATGCCTCCGAAACGGCGGCATTAAAATCGGCTGCGTCCAGGGTAAGTAACCTTGCGATGCTGCCATCAGGTCCCGTAACCGCCTGCGCGATAAAGTCCAAAGCCGCTTGTTGCATTTGCTTCGCGAGGGCTGGAGCGATATCGTCGCGCTCAACGGCGTGGTCCAAATCCAACCAATCCGCAAAAAAGCCCTGAATAATGCGCTCTTCGGATTCCGGCGTTGCCATTAAACGTTCAGCGTGTGCCTGCAGCTGGCCTTCATCGAGCAGGCTGCCGTCTTTGGCATTGGCGTAAAGCGCTGCGTCCGGTTGGCGACCGGTAAGCATATAGGACAAACGATTGGCGACAATGAAGGGCTGCGCGACGGATTCCGCTAGTCCCGTTGCAGCGGTAGACTCGACGCGATAAAGAAACTTCGGCGATTGTAACAAGGCCTCGACAACCGCGCGCATCCCCTCGTTCGCGTCCAACTCAGCGGTAACGAGATCAAACAATTGTTGGTAGCCCTCAAGCGTTTCGGCATCTGCAGGCATGCGAAATGCACGTTCCACTAAATCGGCGATAAGCCCTTGATTACACACGGCGTTTGTAAGCTGGCAGTCAAAGCCGGCCGCGACGTATTCCTCGGCCATCGCCTCTGCAATTAGCTGGTATTTTTGGATATGCGCTTCTGAGGTGACCGAAGACTCGCCGAATGTGCCCTGTCGGTCCTGCACGAGCTGCTGGGTTGGAACATTCGCTACGCCAAGCAGATCACGCACCGTTAAGACATACTCCGAGCGCGTTAGTCGCAGCAAGGCATCGTTCGCTGCGATAGACTCTGAACCATGGCACTCGCCGCTGGAGCTCGTGCTGCCCGAACTTGAGCTACTCGAACTTGCGCTGGGTGATTCTTCTGTCGAGCCGCCACAGCTCGAAAGCGTTATTGTTAACAGGGCCAGGATTGCGGCAATAAAATAAGCTTGCATGAGTTTTAACCATTCACAATTTGTCGGTTGGCAACGCGTGCGCTTTTAGTAAAGCCGTTACATTATTTGAAAAAAAGCTGGGAGGTGGGTAGGACAAAATCCAGAAGTGGATGGGACAAATTCTTGTACTGGGGTGAAAATGTGAACTTATACAAAGCCTAATGAGAGCAAAACCACTTTTTAAAATAAAATTCGCGTATTTATTTTTTCCCTTCTTCAACAAAAACCAATCAACTTCAAACAGTTAAGCTCAACTGTAACTCCTGTTCATTCCGTGCGACTAAATTAAAACGTGTCCATCGAAATGGTCTTAAACCGGTTTGACCATAGGAGGCCTTGTGCAGCGCATTACCCATTATTTCGCCACAATATCGTTTATTTTCATTCTGGTTTCGTGTGGCTCGAGCGGTACGAGCGATTCAGCGGGGACAGTAAGTTCGAGTGGGTCCGCAAGGTCAGAAAGTGGTGTATGGTCCGTTCCCGTGGGTTTGATACGCGACGGCGGACCGGGCAAAGACGGCATCCCCGCGTTGCGCAATCCTCGCATAATCAACGCGAACCAAAGCGATCTCGCGGATAACGAATTAGTAACGGGCGTGGTCTACAAAAATGTTGTGCGCGCCTATCCACACAACATACTTAACTGGCACGAAATTGTTAACGAAACCTATCTGCAGGATAACGTTGTAATTAGCTTATGTCCGTTAACCGGCAGCTCCATGGGTTGGCATGTGGGAACCAACTTAGAGGAACCCTATTATGGCGTTTCAGGATTGTTGTACGAATCCAACTTGATTTTATTTGACCGCGAAACTGACAGCCATTGGTCGCAAATGTTAAAACAGGGTATTAACGGTTCGCGCATTGATGAGGTGCCGCAAGATATTCAAGTTGTAGAAACCACTTGGGGTACCTGGAAAGCGATGTATCCCGACACCGACATACTAAGCGAAAATACCGGTTTCACTCGCGATTACCACGTCTATCCCTATGGGAATTTCCGTACCGATACGCGTTTAATTTTCTCGGTACAAAATTTTGATCAACGCCTGCACCCAAAAGAGCGTGTGCTGGGTATTCGCACAGACGATACAAGCCGAGTTTACCCGCTTGAGAATTTTAGCTCTGATATACAGGTGATAAACGATAGTTTAGATGGAGAGCCCGTTGTCATCGTCGGCAGTTCAGACCTTAACTTTGCCGTCGCGTTTAAACGCATGCTCGACGACGGTACGGTAATGGAATTTAGCCACGTAAACGAAGAACTACCGATAGTTATGCAAGATGAATTCGGCACAAGCTGGGATGTATTTGGTCGCGCCGTTGCCGGTGAACGCGAGGGTAGCCAATTAGAAATTACCGATTCTTATATTGCCTATTGGTTTGCATGGGCGGCGTTTCATAACGACGCTGAAATCTACGAATTTTAATTGGAATTTAAAATAAATAGCTACCTAAATTAAATCGATTAAATGGTTCGAAAAACTTTTTATTGTGCGACTATTTTTGTCGCCGGTTATTTATCAAACCCAGCGCATGCTGCGACATGCAGTTGTGCCAGTGTCCCCATTTTAAGTTCAATGGAATCCTCCTCACCCAATAAAAACGCTTGGTTTTTTTCCGCTAGTTATGAAACACATGAAATTAGCGATTTAGTTAGCGGTAGCCGAGAAGTCAATGATGAAACTGGTCGCGATCGCAGTGCACAGTCGCTGGTGCTGGAAACTAGCCGTGGCATAAGCGATACCTTATCCGTCGCCGCATTAATTTCGAGCGTGGAGCAGCGGCGGCGTGTTGGCAATAACCCCGAAGAGAGTGCCTCTGGAATTGGTGATGCGGTTTTTCTTTTTAAATATACACCGCAAAAAATTCGTGTTTATTCAAACCAGGGTTTTTCCGTAGGTGCCGGTGCTCGCGTTCCACTTGGTGAAGATGAAGCAAAAAGCCAAAGCGGCATAGTGCTCGCGGAAGATATGCAACCTTCAACCGGCGCTTACGGTGGGATACTTTGGGCACATTATAACTACGCATTTAACCGCGCAGCGACAAGGCAACTTTACGCAACGGCAAGCTACACCAGTAACGGCGATAATAAACGCGATTATCGTTTTGGTGATGAATTAGTTTTTACTGCGGGGACGCAATTTCACTTTAAGGAAAAATGGGGTTTAACTTCTGGTCTTAAATTCCGCGAAACAGAAAGAGACCGCAGGGCGGGTTCGCGTATACCCAATACCGGTGGACAGTGGTTGGATTTTGAGAGTACCTTGCAATATCACGTGAATGATTCACTGGCTACTCGCTTGTCGTTTAGCTTGCCGGTGCAACGGGATTTAAATGATGAGTTGCAGTTTACGAGTTCTTATAGTTTTGGGCTTGGGGTTTCTTTTGTTTATGAATAGATAAGGTTCTGCAAGCCCTTAAAATTTTTAATATTGAGTTGGTGGTTGCTCGGAAAAATGTAATCGGATTAATGATTGTTTTTTTTCGCAAAGTGAACAGATGTATATCCAAATTAGACTATCTTAGAAAAATATAAGAAGATTTTTTTCCCTTAATCTTATCAAGAACTTTTTTATTATACCTATGACAATATTAGAGTGCATGAAAATGCAGCTTGGTTGGCACAGTGTAGACAGTTAAGAGCTGCGTATAGCATTGAATAATACCAGCTAAAAGAGCTCAGAAATGTATCAGCAAATAGAAAAGCCGAAAGAGTATAAAAGTAGGGCGGGCGCCAGTTCAGTTGCCCAGATGAAAGATATTAAAAAGCGAGGTTTTGCGTTTGAGGATAATCGACTTGAAGCTGTGGCTCAGAAAACAATGCGAACTCTTGCTAACAGTAATTTTTCTCACCCGATTCAGAAGAAAAAAAATAAAACAGGTTTTATGAATGATAGCGCCGGAGTTATACAACGGGTCACCACCATCACTATTACCAACACGACCGACAATTATGATAGTGGGTGGGTACGAGCTGAAACACGAAGTACTGGTGTAAACGCAGGACCACAGCGCGAAGCACAGGCAGTGGCAGCTATTGCTGGAGGGGACTGGGTGGGGGGACACATGGTGAACGATCGACTAGGCGGCACTGGCGGATTCGAAAATATTGTCCCGATCACGGCTTCAATGAACAACCAGCATCACACAATAGAGAATGCTGCACAGAGAATCGTAGGCGATGGTACGGGACCCCATGAGGTCAGGTATCGCATGAATATTTTGAGTCGTAAAAACTATACTATCACACCGAAAAATGATGTGATTAACAACCTTGCCGACAGTTTTCAGCAAAGTTATGACTACAGGACAAAAGAGGTTCAAGCAGGAGGGACCAGCAGTAGGCCAATACCCTATCAGGCACCGGGGCCAATCACTACGGTTGTTGGCGATGTTCTTAATATGAGTGTGTGATTCCTCAGAGACTGTAAAAAAGACTGTGTTACTGTTGTTTGAGAACAACACCATATTCAATTTGTGGGGTTAAAGCTTTTTGAGTATCCGTTGAGGCAGGCTTCCTCATTCCTCGCTTTTGCAATATATCCAATACATCTTCAGCTCTCTCCCTAACTGCCGTTGATTTGTCTTGGAATAGCGGGCGCACGATTTCGACCTCTTCCTCATTGCCTGACTTTGAAATCGCGGAAAGGGCTTTTATTCTAATAAACTCATTTTCACTGTTTAAATTTGAGACTATTGCCGGTATCGCGAGTTTTGATTGTAAGTTCCCGAGTTCAACTATATCGCGGACACGATCCTGGTCACTGGCATTTTGCATACGATCCTCGATTTCTCTAATGTGATCACCTAACAAACTATCATCGCCACGTTGAGATAACACTCTTGCTGCTTTTTCTTTAACTTCTCCATTTTCTGAACGGGCGTACATATAAATTAAATCATCATTTGTTAAGACTTCTGGTTTGTTAGCTAAAGCTGCGATACCCAAAGTAAGAATAATCTCAGTTCCTGGTTCATCGTTAATGACATCAAGCTTCTGATATAAGATATTCAATGCATCATTTGGGCTCGATCGAGTTAATGTAAGAATGGCGGAAATTTTTTTACTTAGATTTTTCGATTCTAATTGCTTTAAAGTATTTTCAACTCGTTTCTCTTGCTGTTCTATATTTGTTGTTTGTGAAGCAGTGCCATTGTCAGTATTTATTATTTTGTCGTCGCCGCTACTACCGATATTGACGCTAGTTATCTGTTCTTTATGCCTTGCAGAATGTTTGTTTGTAGAAGCAATTTGATTCTCGGGTATGGCTTCCAGTTTGCCCGCAAGAATATAGAACGCTAGCGCCGAGCCAAGTGCAAAAAAGACGAGAAGGTAGTGAGCAATATTACTTTTCATATATTTTTTCCATTTTATACTGCGTCAAAAAAGCTTACAGTTCAAGTCCGTTCGTTACAGTGATAGATTACCTCCCTGTAATCTCAAAAATGCTACTCTATAAACCCAGGCTGTATATCACGAGCCAATCAGAATGATTAGCTTGTGCATTGCATCCATACTGAATCTATAAAAGTCAATGCGGTAGTGTTGCCAGCTACAACAATGTAACGCATAGTCACATTACGGGCAGGATCGAAACTCCCTACACCAGGCTGCCAACTATTCCAGTTTGAGCTGTGATACATATGCGGCCCTAATGGGGCCCAAGAATCTGTGTCCACCACTTGCATAAAACCGTTTGTACCGTATGCCCAATAATATCCCCAACAACCGTTTGTATGCTGTTGCGGATTACTTCCTACATAGGTATCTTGCCGAATCGTTGCTCCTCCAATATACGCAACAATCGCACCACTATTTGTACCGTCAAAAGTATAAGCGCCGCCTTGATCATAAATCATCGAGCCGTTTCCGCTATAAGGATCTGTGTACGTCTGCCACCGGTATTTATCTATCCCCTCAAAATTCATTGACTTATAAAAGTCAGCCGAATTCGCTAAACCCGACGCCAATAAAAATACTATGGTATAGATTACTCTACTATTCATTTTTTTCTCCGAAATCATTGATTAAATGGTTAAATAAAAATTTACAGGAAAATGAACTACAAAATTTATTCTACTATTTAAATTTTCATCGAGTATCACAAGATCTTGTAGTTTTGACTTCGCCAAATATTTTTTTGATGTATGTCGCTATCCTTTAAAAAAATCGAAATACGTCGTTTAATATCAATACAAAAAAATAATTCCGTTGATCGACGAAATACTATCTATATAGAACCGATATCGAGTATTAATTATTGCAAGTGCAGAGAATGTAAAAAATGTCGCTTCCATGCAACGCCAAAAAATGGGTTGTTTCAATGATAAATAGAATGGATTTTTGGGCTCGGTTATTAAGATCGAGAACTTGGCGCATTTAACATAATATCGACAGGAACCGGTTCTTTCATACCCCGGTGGAGTAAAACATCGAGCACCAGTTCTGCACGCTGTCTCACAACGGCGGATCTATCATAGAGTAGTGGGCGAACCACATCGACTTCCTCTTCATTGCCGGACATTGAAAGTGCAGATAACGCATCTAATCTAATCTGCTCGTTCTCGTGCTGTAGATTAGGCACTATAGCTGGAACAGCCTGCTTTGATTGTAAATAGCCCAACTGCAATACTTCACGGCCTCGCTCCGTTTCGCTTGCATTGTTAATGCGTTCTTCTATTGTGTTGATGAGCTGACCTAGCAAACTATCATCACCACGATGCGAGAGAACACGAGCAGTCCGAGCTTTAATATTCTCATTTTCAGACTGTGCATTTATGTAGATCAAATCTGCATTAGTCAGTGCTTCCGGCTGGTTGGCTAGACTTAAAATTCCCAACGCCGCAACTCCCTCTGCACCAACTTCTTCATCCGATAGCTCTAACTTTCTATAAATCACGCTTACCGCGTCATTGGGACTGTTTCTAACCAGGGATAAAATAGCGTCAATCTGTTCACCACCATCACCCGAATTGACTTTTTCCAGCGCAAATTTCACAACGTCGTTATTCTCTGAAGCTTCCATCTTAATTGAGCTTCTAAGCCCAACAACAGCGTCACCAAAATCGACGCTATCTAACGGCTTATTGTCCTTGTTATCTGCCGTACCTCCCGCAAACAAATTATTTTTCGCTTGTAAGGAAGAGTTGTCCGTAGGATTTTGACGAAGAGAAATATCACCAGTATCGTTGTTGTTTTGTGTTACTTGTAGAATAACGATTAGAGCGGAACAGATAAAAGAAAAAATAAGTATACCGAAAATTTTTTTATTCCACATAAATCACCTCGAGTTATTTTGAATACGCTTTCAAGTTCTAAACGCATCTATACCAAGTTAAAAAGTATACATCCCTGTATTTTTAATGGCCTTACTATTTAAATTGTTACGGTTTTTCCGAAAATATCGCCAGAATTGGAACTTTCAATCAGGCCGGCGTAAGTAAGCACTTCGCAAGCCAGGATAGGTAAAAGTACATTCAGTGCTTCTCGGTTAATACAACAAAAAATAATTTAATATATTTTTTGCATCTCGAACATCACAACATCTTGTAGTTTTAGCTGCATTATTCTTTTTAGGTGAGAATCAACCCTAGGCCCATCGCTTTAGCAACAGCATGCTGACGCGAATTAACATCCAGCTTGATATGCACACTCTTTAAATGGTGCAGAACCGTGTTGGGAGAAATATTTAGCTCATCCGAAATCCTTTTTGTGGTTAAACCCAAGGCAACCAATTCCAAAATTGCTGTTTCTCTTGGTGACAAATTTTGTAACTGACACTCGATATACCGGCTTATAGAATTCATAACGTTACCAAACACCCCTTATTGCTCTATGGAAAGGTTCTCTTTCGGCACAAACGAATATAAAACTTAAACAGATATTTTTTATTAGATTACCATCTATATATAAGACACGACAGAAAGCGCACTCACTACTCTTTCACAAAAATATTTTAATTCTTGAGCAATATTCGCACTATATAGAACAATAACTGAACACATTAAATTTAAATGAATGTTTTATAAGGCTTATGTTTTACTCGTGAAGGTTATTCATCTCCCGTACATATAGAGACAGGTATTATGACTTGCTGTCGCAAGCATTTGGGCTGAATCGTATCTTAAGATGAAGTACGTCAAACTGGTTAAAACGCTGTTTACAGACTACAGTCAAGAGCTGCGATTGTACGTTGCGAGAACAATTGGCAATGTTGACGACGCAGAGGAACTAACGCAGGAAACTTTTTATAACTTTATGCGTCGTGACGATATTGAAGAAATTAAAAATCCTCGTGCTTACCTGTATAAAACGGCCAATAATCTTGCGCTAAATCACATTCGTAATAATAAAAAGTACAATGAATCCACGGAGAGTATTCATTGTCCAAGCAAAACTCCTTCATTGGAACGCGAAGTATTTGCGCAGCAAGATATTGATTTTCTGATTGCTATTATTGACAAATTGCCTGAGCTCAGCCGCAGGGTTTTCTTGATGAATCGAATAGATGAGAAAAGCTACGCGGAAATCGCATACGAACTTAATATGTCCGTTAGCAGTGTTGGCAAGCATATTATGAAGGTCCTTAATTTTTTACGCGAGAACCTGGAGCGAGACATGTATTAGGATCGGCAATAAAACAACTTTACACAACGAACGGCAAGCTATACCAGTAACGGCGATAATAGACGTTATTATCGCTTTGGCGATGAATTAGTTTTTGCTGCGGGCATGCAATTTCATTTTAAAGAAAAAGGGGGTTTAACTTCAGGCTTTAAATTCCGTCAAACAGATCGCGACCGTAGGGCTGGATCGCATATACCCAATACCGGCGGGCAGTGGTTGGATTTTGAGAGTACCTTGCAATATCACGTGAATGATTCGCTTGCTACCAGGTTATCGTTTAGGTTGCGGGTGCAGCGGAATTTAAATGACGAGTTGTAGTTTACGAGTTCTTATAGTTTTGGGCTTGGGGTTTCTTTTGTTTATGAATAGATAAATAAAGTCTCGCTAGAGGTTTTTTTTCAAATAGGGCAGTTTATTTATTTTATTAATTTGTGGAATCAAGGCCCTTCGAAATCAATAATGCAAATGAAAAGGGCTTTGACTCCTTAAAACTAAGAAAAGCCAGGTGGCTAAAGTGATGGGAATGCGGCTAAAGGACAACAAATTGCGAGAAGCAACAAAGCCCAATGCAATGATTGGGCTTTGTTATCTCATAACTAAGGCTATTACCTAAAGGTCGATCAACTCAATTGACTCACATTGACACTTAAAGTAGCCGCCAGGAGAGCATTTAATATGCACTGAATAACATGCCCCTTCTTCAATCAAAAAATCATAGATGCTGAAACTCGAACTTTTAATCTGTATGTCGCAATCTAAATTTTTTACGCCCGTAAGAAGAATCTCAACAGGACGCTTTCCCTTGTATTCTGGGAGGCCAAGAAAATTGCTGTTCAAATCATCAATAGATATGCTCAATACCTGATTTTGATTTTCTCCATTCCATGAAAAAGCCGTTATTAGAGCATCATGTAAGCCACCGAGTTCACCGAAAAAAGTCTTTGGTTCAATGACTGTATTTTCATCCAACATAGTTTCCACTCTTACTATTCGGTTACGGAATTGCTGCATTAGCTGGTATTGTTGGCCATAGCGGTGGGAATAATGATGGAACCATTCTAGCGCAACGATAAATCACGTATAAAGTTCCACCCACAACAGCGGTCGTCGCCACCTTCCTACATACGCTATCTTCCCCGCACTGATCACCTTCTTCCTCTTCATCGTTTCCTGGAAAATCGGGGACATCAGTTCCAGGGGGGAGATGCTCTTTACCTCCGTTAACATGCCAATGATCTTTTCCACCCCAACCGGGTTTCCCAGGCTGGCCTGGGTGCCACTCAACGGATGTTCCAGACTCATGATCCCATTTTTCACCGTTAGGATTCTTATGGCCGTGGTCTTGCGACCATCCATCACCAAGCCCGCTAGGATCGTTGGGTAGTTTAGCTAAGCCAAATGGATCGTAAAAATTTATCGGATTTCCACCGACATAAGCATAAGTATTTAAGCCATCCGCAAGCCCATTAGGATCACTTTGAAGATAACGTCCGAGTTTAGGATCATAATACCGATTCCAGTTGTAATGTAATCCACTCTCCTCATCAAAATATTGCCCAGGGAAACGAAGGTTAACAGTCTTTGTTCCTGTTGGAGAGCTGCTACCGAAAGCATCCGACTCCCAACGCCAGACGACTTGCCCTGTATTATCTGTCCCGATACGCGGTGTATAAAGATGATCACAATGTAGATAGGTAATATTATCGCCGCTAGTGTTGCTATCCACTTGCGCATAGATCATATTTTCCAGCCAGATATAGTCGCGTTGGGTAGCACCCGCAAGTGTTGTCTCAGCAATTAATTGCCCGTAATGATCATAGTGGTAAATAACTGTTTCGGTCGACGTAACTTTTTTGCGACGAAGACCATTAGCATCATAAATATAATCTGCAAGTGCTCCGTTTGCGTCGGAAATACTTTCAAGTCGACCCGCGTTGTTATAGGTCAAAAGGCGCCCGAGCGTGTCTCGGATGAGGTTGCCCGCATTGTCATAAATTAATGTGGTGCTTCCAACCAGATTTAAACGGTTGCTGCCATTCGCTATTGTGTAACTCAGCAGGTTGCCGCTATTTTGCTGGGAAGTGCGGTTATCACTTGGGTCATAAGTAAAATCGATAACACTGCTATTGAAGTTATCACCGATAACGCGATCCAACGCATCGTAGCTGTAGAGGTTATTATCATTAGCAGAACCTTTATTCAGCAAATTACTGTCAGGATCATAGGCGTAATTAATTATGTCGACGCCGGCGATACTTTGCTCTAACAACCTGGCTTGTAAATCTAGCGCCCGGTTTTCGGTTAGGCCATTGCCGTAGGTTAGGCCGTCAATTTTCCCATCTGCGCGGTAAGTAATATTGGAAACAATATTGCTACCAGTGCCATTAATATCGGCGGAGATCGCGGTAATACGATTGAGGTTATCCCGCGTGTAATTAACAACGCGCCCAGCCGGATAAGTTATTGCAACGACATTATGATCAGCGTCATAGCTATAAGCTTTAGAGTAAGCGACGTTATCGATAGTGTAATTTTCCTCAAGCACGTTGCCATAGGCGTCGTAAACATAGAGATATACTCCGCTTTCATCGTGACGTTCACAGACCCGTCCTAAACCAAAGGCGCAATTATCATAAACAAAAGTGACGTTTTCGGCCGCGTTTGGATAAGTAACGTTAGTGACACGATCCAGCGCATCATAGGTGTAGCTCGATGTAATATTGCGACCATCAGTAATTTGCGTAATGTTGTGGTTTAGATCGTAAACATAATTCACGGTACCCCGATCTGGGCTGTTTTCAGTAACCGTGCGATCGAGTAAATCCAGAGCATAATTTGTTGTAGCGCTGTTGGGTGCTGTGACTTGCGTAATAACATCATTCGCATTGTATTGATAATCGGTAATGCCACCGAGAGCATCAATGTTCTGAATGACTTTGTTTACGGCATCGTAGACATATTGAGTTTCGTCCTGATTTGGGTCGCTGTGTGTGACGATATTGCCATCACCATCTCGCTCATAATCCATTATGCTTTCAGTCGTATTCTGATGGGGGCGAGCAATTCGGTTCAAACGATGCAACTCGTCAAAATCCATTTCCATGCGAGCCGCGAGGCTACCATCCGGGTCAACGCTTTCGACAAGCGTTTGGTTACCGTGAGCATCATAGTCGTAGCGGATTCGCTCGCCTTGCTGATTACTTAACTCAATAATGCGGTTTAAAGCATCATACG
>JANQJB010000135.1 GCA_028281865.1 Marinagarivorans sp. | reverse complement strand
TGCTGATATTTTAACCTGTCGTCATATGTGGATAAGTTTTTTATATACTGCCCAGTCAAGCTTATAGATGAAACTTTTCTAAAACCAAAAACTTTGTATTTTATTTGATACAGGAACTGGCTAAACTTTAGATACTTTAGCGTGTGATACAGCAATGCTAACTTTGTAAATAGCCTATTGTTCACAAGCAGTTCGTTTGAAAACGAGCGACTAGATTTGTTCGACAATAGTGAAACAAACATTTGCGACTTCGATTAATTCTGAGTATGGGATAAGGTTGGAACGGTCACCTGACTCAATTGCTTTCACAAACTCCGAACAACATTGCGTTTGACCTTTATCTTGCCGCATTAGCTTTTCTTTGGAGAACCCCGGCCATCGGAAGCCCTTAAGCGATTTAAAATTATCCAGCTGCAAAACACCACCGTTTGCAAATACCTCTAATCGCTCCTTGGGAAAAGATTTACTGCCCGCAGCCAAATAAGAGATTGTTCCAATCGAACCGTCTTCAAATTTTAAATTAATGATTACCGAGTCTTTATTTTCGCTATCAAGGGCAACAACTTGCGTCGTTTGAATTCTTGCTCCAGCTAAAAACCTTAGCAAATCAACAAAATGACACGCCTCGCCGATAATTCTTCCACCACCTTGCTCAGGGTCTTGCGTCCAGTGATCCGACGCTACCTTACCTGCGTTAACAGTCATAATAAATGAAGCGGGACCAGAGCTCTGCTGGAGTAATTTTTTGACCGTGCGTACTAACGGAGAGTAACGACGATTAAACCCAACCATTAAAATTGGCGCCTTATCTCCTAATGAGGTATAAGATTTTTCTATTTTTACCAGCTCATTTCTCGTTAAAGCCAAAGGCTTTTCAACAAAAATGTGCTTGTCATTTTCTAGCCCTTTTACTACCCAATTGGCGTGACTATTATGGCGTGTACTGACAACAATAGTATTTATTTGTGGGTTGCTTAGTAGCGCATCTGAATCCGTTGTAGCCTCTGCAATCCCCAATTTTTTGCAAACATGGACACTTGATACGCCATTTGCCGAAGCAACGCTCAGTAAATCAGCTGTTGTTTTTGCAAATGCAGGAATCAAGACCGACGTCGCGTAATTCCCAGCGCCTATAAAACCTAACGCCGCTTTCGAACCGGCGACAGAGACTCCGCCTTTATCAGGAATTTTTATAACACTTCTTGTACGTTCGAATATATTTGAGTTTGGGTCGTTAGGATATTCAAGTAATACCCCCAAAGGCTTGCCTTCACTGATCAACTGGTAAGCGTCGGTAGCGTTCGCAATATCATAACGATGACTAACGAGTGGTTTAAAATTAAGCTTGCCAGCGGATAGCAATTCTAAGATGGCTTCGAAATTCCGTTGCTCTGTCCAGCGTACGTAGGCATATGGATAATCGTTTCCTTTCTCTTCATAATTAGCATCGTAACGACCCGGCCCATACGAGCACGAAACTTGAAATGAAAGTTCCTTCTCATAAAAGTCGACACGCGAAAACTCCATTCCGACTACACCAACTAAAACAATTCGCCCTCGTTTCCGGCACATCTCGGCAGCTTGATGGATAGGTTCGTTACTTTTAGTTGAAGCAGTAATAAGAACAGAATCTACACCTTTTCCTTCAGTAATCGAAGCAGCAATAGTAATGGGATCGTCCCCTTCAGCCAAATCAATAACTTCCGCACCAAAAGATTTGGCCAGTGCTAATTTGTCTTTATCAAAATCAATTCCAATAACACAGCATCCATTGGCAACAAGTAACTGAACCGCTACCAAGCCAATTAAACCTAGCCCTGTTACAACGACAATTTCACCAAGGTTTGGGCTTAACAAGCGAATACCTTGAAGTGCAATAGCCCCGATTACAGTAAATGAAGCCGATTCATCATCGACATTTTCAGGAATTTTCGCGCATAGATTTTTGGGTACAACAACAAGTTCGGCATGTTTTCCATTTGATGCGACGCGGTCACCAATTTTAAAGTTAGAAATATCCTGGCCAAGCTCCTCGACAACACCGACATTACAATATCCGAGGGGGAGAGGCGATTCGAGTTTATTTTTTACAGCGGTGAGCGTTGGTAATAATCCATCCGTTTTAACTTTATCAATAACTTGCTTCACTTTGTCTGGTTGCGAACGAGCTTTTTGAAGCAAATTTCCCTTGCCAAAATCAACCAGCATTCGTTCAGTTCCAGCGGACACGAGACTCTTAGTCGTCCGAACCGATAAATGTCCGCTACGACATAACGGTGCAGGAATCTCCTCCAACATTGTTTCACCATTTTTTAAATTTTGAAGAATCTGCTTCATTGACTGCTAGCCCAAATCTTGTAACAAGTCTTTTTCGTATAAAGGCACGTTTTCTATTTTCTGTATAAGCATCAAGTGCTTTCCCGACTTAGTTTTTTCGATGGATTCAACGGCTTTAATGCTCAGTTTCACTTGCGGACCAAGTTTTTCTTGTACTGCCTTATATATTTTCTTTTCGTCTTTGGAATCAAAACCCTCTTTTGGCACTACACGAAATTCCACTTCACCAGCAACATCTTGATAATATTGTGTCGCTGCGACTCTATCCAGAGTGTCAAAATGTGCCGCTCCCATTGTTGTAACCGATATAAGCCTTTTATCACGGGTAACAATAAATTCTTGCAAACGCCCCTCCACATCCGATAAAACCGGATAATGGGGCTGTTGTGGATCGGCTTCACCTATCACACCAATATCCTGCGTTTTATAGCGAATAAAAGGCATTACCGGGTTATGAAAGCTGGTCCCGACGAGCTCTCCTTTTTCTCCTGCGGAGCGTAGAGGACGATTATTTTTATCCACAATCTCCAAATAGCCGTACTGCGGAAAAAACAATAGATCGTTTGTGTTCTCAGCTTCCATACCAAGCAAGACCATCTCCGAGTGGCCATAATGGCTATAAACTCGGCAACCAAATACGTTTTCCAATAAAGTGCGCTGCCATGCATAAACATTCTCGGAGGCAAGCATAATGGCCTTAAAACGCGGCGCGCTGTAGTTTTTATCTTTAATATATTTTGCGATCAAATACAAAGAAGAGGGAAAACCAATTAAAAAATCGGCACCAAATTTGTCAATCGCTTCCAAATAATCCGGAATGTACTGGTCACAAATGAAATTGCTATCCATTTCAAGAATATTTTGAATAGGTTCATATTCCCAAAAAATATTCTTATGATGCTCACCTACCGATCGACCCTTAATTTGAACCGCTTTATCACCATATTGATAGCCTACCCGCTTCCAACCCGCGCCGATAAATGCTTTTTCCTTCGCTCGCGTATAGCCCTTTAACTGAAAAAACCTCATCGGTTCCGCAGTGCTACCGCCTGTTGTTGTGACAAGGCGTTTCCACTCAGGAAAAGAAGGGTTAAGCATTTTCCTAAAATTCGCTTTTATCACTTCCTTAGATATTGTTGGAAACTTTGTTAGATCATCAAAATCTTTCAGCGCAGCGGGTGTTACGCCATGTTGATCGTAAAAATCTCGATAAAACGGGATACTGTGGTAAGCATGTTCAAGCGTATTTTTAAGTTTGCAAAATTGATAGTCATCAAATTGCTGCTTCGTCCATGAATTGCCGTCCAGAATCAATTTCTCAAATTGGCGGTAAGCTTTGCCGAGCCGAAAATGAATGGGGAGTACGCCGTACGCCCGCCCTATAGTGTCTCGTATTCCTTTTGGGCTTTTGTAATAGTAATCTCGAACCTGGCGGAGGTGATCTTCAATCATATCGTTACACAAGTATTTCGATGCAAACGTTTTTCGAAACCTAAAAATTGAATGAGTTACGTAATTACACCACGCGTATCAATTACTATTTTTTCTTTCAGGGAAGCAGCGGTAATTTTTCTAAAAGGCTTGTGATCGACCAAAACAAGAACGATATCGGACCTTTCGATAATCGTATCCAGATTGCTTAGCTCAAATTCTTCGCTTTTTTCAATATTCGGTTCACAAACCAGAATTTGCCCGATGTTTTCTTCACGCAATCGGCGCACGATGTCTAACGCGGGTGATTCGCGCAAATCATCAACATCAGCCTTAAAAGCAAGCCCCAAGCAAGCTATTACAGGGTCGCGTAATTTTTCCGCACACTTTTTAACACGTCGAAACACCCACTCAGGCTTAGCATCATTAACGCGACGGGCGGTGCGAATAAGATTCGCTAGCTCGGGAGCGCGATCAACAATAAACCAAGGGTCAACCGCAATGCAGTGCCCACCCACTCCGGGGCCAGGTTGCAAAATATTAACCCTCGGATGACGGTTGGCTAATTTTATGACTTCCCAAGGGTTTATGTTTTCTTCATCGCAGATCATCGAAAGCTCATTCGCAAATGCGATGTTAACATCGCGAAAGGAATTTTCGATTAGCTTCACCATTTCCGCTACTTTCGACGACGTTGCCAGCACCTCACCACGAACTATACCTTCATAAAAGCTTACAGCTACCTCGGTTGAAGTTTCATCGACACCGCCAACGACTCGGTCATTTTCGACCAACTCTACAAGTATCCGCCCCGGTAAAACCCGCTCGGGGCAATGAGCGATATAGATATCTTCACCTACAACTAAACCACGGTCTTGGAGAATCCTCGCAACAACCTCATCGGTTGTGCCAACCGGGCTAGTGGACTCTAAGATGACAAGGTTGCCTTTGTTTAAATAGGGGGCAATGGCATTTGTCGCATCTTTTATATAGTCTAAATTGGGTTTTTTATTTTCTTCGCCATCAATAAACGGCGTGGGCACAGCAATGATAAATACATCTGCCTCAATAGGCTTAGTATCTGCACGCAGTTTTCCGCTGTTGACGGCAGATTTAACCAAAATATCTAAATCGGGTTCAACGATATGGATGTTGCCGTCATTTATTGTGTCAACGACATATTGCGACACATCGACTCCGTGAACTTCAAATCCTTTGGTTGCCAGTAACGAAGCAGTCGGCAGACCAATGTAGCCTAGGCCAACAACACATATGCGTTTATCAGAGACGGACATCTTTAAATCTCTTTAGAGGGGGATTGCGTTTATTGCCCTAAGTCGAGAATAGCTCGATCGGTCATTTAGGCTGCGCTAAATTAGAAGCTACACTGATGTTAGTTTTATGACAGATAAGTTTCACTTTTATTAAAGAAATGCGATTTCCACTTTAAATTGAAGTGTATTCTCACCTACTACCCAGCTCCCAAATCTGAAATCTAACTGCAATGTAAATTTCATATAGTTGCCGGCCTACTTCTAATCGTCGATTCACAAAATGTCATTACAGATTTCCACTTCACACGCAACCAACGGTCCGCGCGAGGAAAAGATAGCCTGGTTATCGGTCGGCATATTTATCCTAGGGATATTGGGATGCGTGCTAGCTTATTTCGACGGGCTGAGACAAATGACGCTAGCGTGGGCGACAGAGGAATATAGCCACGCGCCTCTTATTCCTTTTATAAGCCTTTTTTTGATTCTGAAAAAATTCGAAGCTATCGAACATATCAAGGTATCTGGCACTATTTATAGCCTACCGTTGGTTTGCCTCGGTTTATTACTTCTCCTTTTAGGCGAAAAAAGTGCGCTGTTGACATTGGTAGAGTATGGCTACCTGGTCAGCCTTGTAGGCTTATTTGTGGCCTATCAGGGAATACATCGAACTAAAGCCATATGGGTCGGGCTTGCCTATTTAATTTTTATGATTCCCCTGCCAACCATCGTACAAAATAACTTATCGAACGATCTTCAACTTATATCTTCTCAAATTGGCGTATTTATTGTCAGGCTATTTGGAATTTCAGTTTATCTAGAGGGTAACGTCATCGACTTAGGCAGCCTGAAGTTACAAGTTGTAGAAGCTTGTAGTGGCTTGCGTTATTTATTTCCGTTGATGAGTTTTGGCTTCCTTATTGCAGCGCTGTATAGAGGGAAAATTTGGCAAAAAATAACGCTATTTTTAAGTACTATCTTTATCACTGTATTTATGAATAGCTTTCGAATTGGTGTTATCGGTGTCACGTCGGAATATTGGGGAAAAGCTGCTGCGGAAGGTTTTCTGCACGATTTTGAAGGCTGGATTATTTTTATTTTTTGTTTAGCCATACTCTACCTGGAGATGAAGCTTTTTCTTAAGTTATCCGGCAGGAAAACCAGCGTTTTTGACAATATCGATATAGCGTTACCTGACCTAAAGAAATGCTCGAATACTGTTAAGAATTTTAGTATGCCCGGTCGTTATTTCTACATTTCAATAGCTGCAATTATATTAACGATTCCGATTTCAATTGCCTACGGCCTTAAAGCGGAAATCAAACCGGATAGAATGACGTTTAATACGATGCCGCTTTATCACAAGCAGTGGATAGGTGAAGAGAAACCTCTTACTGAAGATGTGTTAGGCGCGTTAAAACTCACTGATTACTTTAATGCTGACTTTACGAATTTTACTAATAATGTTTCAGCAAACTTTTACGTTGCCTACTATGATTCTCAAAAAAAGGGGGCAGCCATCCACTCCCCCAAGTCGTGTATCCCAGGCGGCGGCTGGCAAATAAAAGAACATACTACAGTCGCACTTAGGCAAATTCCGATTAACGATATTAATTCATCGAATAGTGCTAATCGACTGATAATACAAAAGGGAGAGCATAGAAGCATTGTTTACTATTGGTTCCAACAGCGAGGGCGAATGGTAACCAATGAATATTTAAATCGCTGGTATATATTTTGGGATTCGTTAACTCGTGGTCGCTCAGACGGTGCACTGGTCCGATTCTCGATGCCGTGGCCAGAACATATGACTGAAGAGCAAGCAGACGAAATAATGAATAATTTTATCGCCGATTTTTATCCACTGATTTCGCAGTATGTGCCAGACTAAATTCGACGGTAATGGAAAATGTTGAGCGGCCGACTAACAGACCAAGGATACGGATTTATTTGTAATCGTTTACAGCTCTATTGAAATTGCAGTGCGAGTACATAAAAACTATTGACTCGGCAACAATTATTGTTGGGTTAATAGGCAAACTGTATTTATCGACTGCTGGCTGATCGAATTGATGTAATGAAAAGAAAAGAGTTTGGGTTAGTTTTGATATGAGTATCGCCTTAATTTTTTCTCTTTCGTTGTTTATCAGCATAACTTTAGTGCCGTTTTTTATGAAGCACGCGGTCACACTAGGGCTGGTAGACCTGCCAGATGGCATAAGAAAAATTCACAACCAGGTTATTCCGCGATCCGGCGGCATAGCAATTGTCATAGCCACTTTAACGCCAGTTTTTATAATCGCCAGGCTCTCGCCCGAACTAAATGGCTTAGTCATTGGCGCAGTGATCATTACGATCTTTGGTCTTTTAGATGATAGGTTTGACCTAAATTATAAGTGGAAATTCATCGGCCAAATCTTAGCAATTCTCGTTTTTATTCTAACTTTTGGCGACATTAATAAAGTTCCATTTTTTTTGGAAAACCAGATTCCCCTTTGGCTACAATATGTTTTTTTGTTTGTTTTTATGCTCGGTGCAACAAACGCGGTCAACCTCTCGGATGGCCTCGACGGGCTGGCGGCCGGCACAATGTTGCTGAGCATTTCTCTTATCGCATATCTGGCCTACGATAGTAATATATTTCCAATCGTAGCATCAGCGATGGCTCTGTTTGGCTCGTTGATAGGTTTTCTTCGTTATAACACGCATCCTGCGCGTGTGTTTATGGGTGACACAGGCAGTCAATTTATCGGCTTTGTGACTGCCGCGCTAGCTGTTTGCTTAACCCAAAACACTGAGACAGCAATAAGCCCGATATTGCCCTTACTAATATTAGGATTACCAATACTTGACACCATAATGGTGATGTCAATTCGGATATATAAAGGGAGATCGCCCTTTTCACCCGATAAAAATCATATTCATCACCAGCTTATAAAAATTGGTTTTGTTCACTATCAAGTTGTTGCAATAATCTACCTTATTCAAATTTTCCTTATTTCTGTAACGTATTTATGTCGATATCAATCAGATATCTCAATTCTTGGTATTTATATACTGTTTTCGGCTACATTCTTAATTACGCTGTATTTTATTCGCAGCAATAATTGGCAATTTCGAAACGATAAAGAAAGCCCTGGTTTTGTCGAGCGGAGAAACCCAGTTTTTCGAAAGCTGTCTTGGATCCATGTTCATAGCGCATATCTCATCGGCACCTCTCTGGCAATCTGCTGGTTTTTATTAACGATAGGCAACTACAACTGGGATGGAACAATTCGGTGGTTATCCGTTGCGGTTCTCGTTCTATCGTTTTTGGCTGGTTTAATAGTCCCGAAACAGCCGCTCCTTTCAATAAGGATTGCTACTTACGGCGTGAGTGTACTCGCTCTATACCCTTATTGGATTGGAGCGACAAACTCTTTTCTTTCTGACGAACTTATTAACCTGTTGTTGTTAGCCATTGGCCTTTTATTGATAGTTTCCATTCGCGTCACACGTCGCGAAGACTTCAACTTAGATAACCGCGATATTTTAGTTCTTGTTTTGCTTTTAGCCGGTGCAATTTTACCCGTGGCCACTAATCATCAGCTCGACTTCAGCACCATGCTGATTCGTATCTCCGTATTGTTATACGCAATCGAATATCTGATGAATAAAAAAACCAAGCATACTGTAATTCTCTATATACCTAGCGTTATTTCACTTTTTGTTTTGGCATTTGCATAGGGGGTCTTATGATTACGCCAAGGTCGTTTTTATATATTCGGTTAATTTGCCTGTTGATGAGCTTAGCATTTATCGGCTGTAGCGGTTCAGAGGAACGGCAGGCAAAATATCTCGAAAAAGCAAAAACACATTTCGAAAACGAAAATTACGACAAAGCGCGCGTAGAAGTCAAAAACGTGCTTCAGATAAACCCTAAAAACGCCGAAGCACGTGTTCTGCTCGCTAAAGTACACCGTCAAGACGGTGAATTTAAGCAGGCGTTTGCCAATTTCAATTCCGCATTAGAGCTTGACCCCAATAATATCGAAGCCCGTCTAGAAGTGGCCAAAATTTATTTTATGGGTAAACAAGACGACAAAACTCTCGAACATGTTGAACAAATACTTGCTAGCGAACCAAGCAATAAAGATGCTTTAATTCTTAAGGGCGGCGTTTTCTCCAGAAAAGGCCAAGACGATGCCGCCATAGTCATCGCCGAGCAAACACTCTCACATTACCCCGACGAGCCTGGGGCTTTAACAATACTCGCCGCTATTCACGCTAAAACAGATACGGATAAGGCGCTTGCATTAATCGAGAGAGGCCTAAAAAAAGAACCCGCTAACATAATGTTGAAAAACATTAAGATTCAGGTAATGAGTTACCTAGGTGATCGAGAGGGTGTAAGCCAAACTTTAAGCGAGTTAGTTGAGGAGAACCCCGAACGTGTCAGTTTCTACTTCCAACTTGCAAGAAATTATGCCCTCAATGATAAATTAGAGGAAGCCGAATCTGTTCTTCGCAAAGCAATTTCAAACAACCCAGACAACCTAGAGGCAAAAAATAAACTTATTGAATTTGCTTCGCAACGTAAGGATGTCGAATATACTGAAAAAGTTATCAATGAATTAATTCTTAAAAACCCTGATATTTTCGAACTTAAAACATCTCTTGCCCAGCTTTATATAAGCACTAACCGAATTGAAGACGCAATCGACTTTTATAAAGAAGAAATTCAAAAAGACGAGCAAAGCGCTACGTCACTCGTTGCAAGAAACGGCTTAATAAATATTTATCTAGCGCAAAATAAGCGTGACCAAGCCAAAACATTGTTAAATGAGATATTCGCTATTGAAGCGTCAAATACGCCAGCACTGATCACCAGCGCGCGTCTTAAACTCAATGACAACCAATTGAAAGATGCTATCGCCGATTTGCGTACAGCACTCAAAAATGACGCCGAGTCAATTGAAGCACTTAAGTTACTGGCCATTGCACAGGAACGCGATGGCACACCGAAACTCGCGTTAGACAATTATCGAAGAGCCGTTTCCATTGATTCCACCGACGCCTTATCTCTCGTTTCTGCTGGCCGGCTTTTATTGCAAGACAATGATGTGAAAACAGCAAAGACTTTTTTGGAGCAGGCGATCAAAGTCGACAGCACAAATTCTACAGCCATTACTCTTTTATCTCAAATTTATGGCAAAGAGGAAAACTGGGAGGAAATTTATAAAATTACCGAACCACTACTGGTAAATGATGGCTCTAAACCACTCGCATATATAATAAGAGCAAATGTTTATCGGGCACAAGACAACTGGGAAGAAGCGGTAAAGCTTTACCAAGCATCCATGGAAATCGAGCCGCGCTTGCTAGAAGCCGTTTCCGGTTATACTGATTCGTTTTTAGCTAAAAGAGATGCTAAAGGCGCAATAAATTTTCTAACGTCCCACATTAAAAAATATCCTGAAATTGACTACGCTAAGGAAATTCTGGCAAAAGTTTATCTACTCGATCAAGATAAGGACAAAGCGATAACGACTCTAGAAGATATCGTAAAAGATAAACCTGAACGTATTTCCGCCTATGAAAAGCTCGCTCGCTTATATATTGCTGATAATAAAATAGACCGCGCTGAAACGCTTTTGAAACAAGGCATTGAAAAAAATAACAATGCAATCGAACTTCACATATTTTTAGCCAACATCTACGAGCGACGCGAAAATTATGCTGCGTCCAAAGCGCAATATGAAAAAATCCTGACCTTACAACCCGATTCAACAGTCGCGCAAAATAACTTAGCCAATATTCTTATCAACCACTTTCCAAGCGAGAACAATAATAAAAGGGCTCTCGAACTTGCTCAGCCTCTCGCCGATACCCGCAAACCCACCTACCTTGACACATTGGGCTGGGTTCATTACAAGCTGGGCAATATCCCACAAGCGATTAGCTTTATTCAAGCAGCGATCCAATTGCAGCCGCAAGTGCCAGAGTTTCATTATCACTTGGGTATGGCGCTATATAAGAACGGCCAAAAAGAAAAGGCAAAAGAATCATTAAAAAAAGCGACAGAGAACGAAAAAGCCCGCTACTACGGCTATGACGTCGCTCTTGCTAAATATGAATCCCTGTAAATAACAGCTGCTCGCCGAAAACCCCTATTCAAAACCCTCACCAGCGCTATAGCCCCACCGGGCTATAGCCGCAAACTGTATATGCCTATTCAGAAGCCAATTAGTGTCAACAGGCCCCAAACTGTGTTTTAATAAATCACATCTCTTTTAATCACAGCAACCACAGCAGTCATGGGCACATTATTTACGATACTTGCTATCCTTTTTGTTTCGCTCTTTATACTTGTCACCCTGCTTGAGCGCTTCGGTAAGCCGATGAGCCGCGAAGATATGTCAAAGATATCGCGTTGGATCATTCCGCTAATGGTCATTCTATTACTTGTGCAAGGCCTGCGTTATATGTTTGGTTAAGCGTGACTTTCAACTGAGAATTACGACGATGAAATACAAAAAACTCGGCAACACAAATATTGATGTCAGCCTAATTTGTCTCGGCAGCATGACTTGGGGTGAGCAAAACACGCCTGCCCAGGCATTTGAACAAATGGATTACGCTGTTGAACAAGGTGTCAATTTCTTTGATGCTGCGGAGATGTACCCAGTGGCGCCAAGAGAGGAGACTTTTGGTCGCACCGAGGAAATTATTGGAGATTGGATTAAAGAGAGCGGTAAACGCAAAGAGATAATTCTCGCATCCAAAGTTACTGGAAGGCACACTCGAAATAGTGACATTAGTTACATCCGCAACGGTTGCCGGCTGGATAAGAAAAATATAAATGAAGCTATCGAGGGCAGTCTTAAGCGCCTGAAAACAGACTATATCGATTTGTATCAAGTACATTGGCCTGAAAGATCCACTAACTTTTTTGGGCGGCTCGGTTATAAACATAGCGACGACGACGGCATCCCGATTGAGGAAACGTACGACGCAATGAACGACTTGGTGAAACAAGGAAAAGTTCGCCATATCGGTATTTCAAACGAAAGCCCTTGGGGCATGATGCGCTATCGACAACTGTCCAATCAAAAAGGATATAGCCCGATAGAGAGTATTCAAAACCCTTATAATTTGCTTAATCGCGCCTACGAAGTTGGCGGAGCAGAAATTTCAATTCGCGAAAACATTAGTTGCCTAGTGTATTCGCCGCTAGCTTTCGGCGCACTGAGTGGCAAATACTTAAATAATGCCAGACCTGAAGGGGCACGCCTCACTCTTTTTGAACGCTTTAAACGCTACACGTCCGCGCAGTGCGAGGAAGCCACCGCTGCGTATGTAAAACTGGCGCAAGACTCGGGTATAACGCCTGCTCAATTAGCACTGGCATTCGTCAATAGTCGGGATTTTATTACATCCAATATTATTGGCGCGACCACAGTGGAACAATTAAAAGAAAATATTGGCAGTGTGGATATTGATTTATCGGACGATATTATTAGCGCAATAAATAAAATCCATCACGCAAATACCAATCCTGCACCCTAGATCATATTTTAATAACTCGGCAACTGTTTAATTGATGGGTTTTAATTGATGAGTTAATGTGGTTCAGGAAGTACCGCCATTGGCCGCGGGCCAATGCGAGCCCAATAAAATCAAGGCTTTTCGCATAAAGCCGCCAAATTTTACCGAGCGACAATGTTTTAGTTATGGAAACTAAAACATTTTAAAAATAGAAATAAATGTCAGCCAACAAACTTGCCGTTGGCTGACAATTGGCTCCCTAGGTCCCCTGTTCTTCTTACTTTATTTTTATTATTTATCATTTTCTCTCAAATACTAGCGCTTTGGGGAAGCAAACGTTTGTGTCCAATAAGTGCGGTAGTCAGTCGCCATACTTTCTGAAAATCCCGCACCCATCTGACTAAATTTGGGGCTCATTAAATTTTCACAATGCGCAGCACTTTCTTTCCATGCCTCAAGCGCTTCGTCCACACTCATTTGTCCGGCAGCAATATTTTCACCAACAGAGTTCCAGCTATATCCCGCGCTGCTCGCTCGTGAACCTACAGTACTTCCATCCATACTGGCATGGCCGAAGAAATTATTGCGTACCATTTCATTCGCATGTGCTTGCGCAGCGCGGGATATAGCTGGAACTCTGTTGGTGAAAATATTGCTGCCGGACAAATGAGTGTGGACGAAGCGCTTGAGGCATGGAAAG
>JANQJB010000102.1 GCA_028281865.1 Marinagarivorans sp. | reverse complement strand
TGCTGTTTTTTTTGATCAAAATCAGTCATTAGAATAACGCCGAGACCGCGCTTATTGCCCCCGTCAAACTGGTGGCTAAACCACTCACACCACCGATTAAATTTTTCGCTTTTTCTAGATGGTCTAACAACTTGGATTTATCCGCGTTTTCACTTTCGCTTTGATTTACGGCTTTTTGCACATGATAATCTGCGTCGGTTGCCGCTTCACCGGTAATAGCTTTCGCTTCGATCGCTTTCTTAAATTCGGCCTGGAATTTTTTTAACTCCGCGGAAAATTCTTGTCGAGATTGTGATTCACCTATATTGATGACTTCCGCATTGTACTGCGTTCCGACATTTTGATTTTGTTGATTGAATGTTGCCATAATTATGCTTCTCAGAATACACAGATTAAATAATTAAAAATTCACACTTCGCTATCTTTGGTTAGCAACAATGGAATTGTCCAATTCTTCTAGCAACATTTTTACTTTCTCGTAATTAGGGGATCCTAATTCCAAAAATAATGCTGCAGACTTTTCCCAAACTGTTTTTGCCTTATCCAGATCACCGAGCGTTCGATAGACATTCCCTAAGTTGCCACACTGGTTCGCCATACCTTCTTTACTACCCAGCGCTTCGTTGATCGCTAGGGACTTTTCATAATATTCAATGGCCTTATCCAACTCACCGCGAATTTTATAGACAACTCCTAAGTTGCCATAGCTAGTCGCTAGTCCCTCCTTGCGGCCCAGCGCTTCGTTGATCGCTAAAGCCTTTTCCAAATATTCAATGGCCTTATCCAACTCACCGCGCGTTTGATAGACAAGCCCTAAGTTGCCATAATCACTCGCCACACCTTCTTTAAGACCCAGCGCTCTGTCGATCGCTAAAGCCTTTTCCAAATATTCAATGGCCTTATCCAACTCACCGCGCGTTTGATAGACAAGCCCTAAGTTGCCATACTGGCTCGCCACACCTTCTTTACGACCCAACGCTTTTTCAATCTCTAGGGACTTTTCATGATATTCAATGGCCTTATCCAAATCACCGCGCGTTTTATAGACATTCCCAAAGTTGCCATAGTTACTCGCCATACCTTCTTTAAGATCCAGCACTTCGTTGATTGCTAAAGCCTTTTCATGAAATTCAATGGCCTTATCCAGCTCACCGCGCGCTTGATAGACAAGCCCTAAGTTGCCATAGTCTCTCGCCACACCTTCTTTAAGGCCCAGCGCTTCGTCGATCGCTAAAGCCTTTTCATAATATTCAATCGCCTTATCCAACTCACCGCGCGTTTGATAGACATTCGCTAAGTTGACATAGTCACTCGCCACACCTTCTTTACGACCCAACGCTTCGTTGATCGCTAAGGCCTTTTCAAAATATTCAATGGCCTTATCCAAATCACCGCGCGTTCGATAGACAACCCCTAAGTTGCCATAGGAGATGGCTTGCCACTCTTCATCGCTGGTCAACTGAGTCAAAGATTGGTATAAATCCTCTGCTTTAGAAAGGTCGCCTACTCTTGACTGCAAGTGAGCTAATTGATTAATCGCGTCAAGATTCGAGGGATCAAGTTCGACGACGCGCTGGTATGCATCGAGGACTTTATCCGTATCACTCGCAAACCAGAGCGCACCCCGTTCGATATAGAGTTCAATTGCTTTTTGAGTTTGTTCTTGTAATGCTTTTTCGCTTTTTTCTAGATCTAATTCGACATCGTCGATGGCCTCGCCCAATATTTCATCCGCTAATGTTTTATCTCCCTCTGCAATAGCCTTCAAAGCGCGATCGTAACGCTCCGACACATCTGAAACAGATTTTTGCTCAACCAACCGAGCAATCGTTCGGGTCTGCTCGGCAATAATATTCGTCTTTTCAAGATCACTCAGTGTGAGAGTTTCAACTTGATCGACAAGCTTGGCTAACGCTTCTTTTCCGATAGGATCGCTTTGAATCTTAAGGTTCAGCGTCTCTATATAACTAGACCCTGCACCTTGCGCTACTTTTTTCCGGAAATAATATCTCCTGTGTTTGTAACGTTGGTGCCTTGAATGCCGATTTGCATGTTGTCGCCGGAATTAGAAATCTGAGCGTTTGAATGGCTATTGTCGTTGGTTACTTTAGCCGGAGGATTAGCAGAGCTTTCGTCCCCCGATGTATTTTTATTGGACTTGAATGTGCGGTAAATCCAACCAAGAATCACAATGCCAAATCCACTAAATGCGGTAGAAAGAATCGCGACGTGATGCTCTTGCCAGATGCTAGATAAGTCCATAAGTTCACCTGTTCAGTGATAGCGAGTTGTAGTAGTAGCTCAGATCTGCATTATAAAATATCCCGCAGATTTTCAGAAAGCAACAAGAATGAGAAAAATCGCTAGGTTCGACTCAGAGAATGTGCAAACGTCTGATTACTCACAAGTCCACCTTCTTTGCTCTTCACCTTAAATCGATAATTCATTGTAAGCGCTCTCTCGATGTTTGGCTCTATAGTGATGCGGGTGACCCAATCGGGTATACGACTTAACGGGCTAAGGGAAATATATGGAACTGCCCCCGCGACGCTCATCTCTAAGCGAGATTGGCTATGCGTGATGTGAGAGCTTAGCTATATTGAAAGGGATAATTGCCTAAATGGTCGAAAATCTAGCTAGCAAAAGTATAAAAAATGAACAAAATTTTATTTGCACTATTAGTAATATGTGTAATCGTTTACATAGTTAAAAACAACAACGATGAAAACGATGATATCGAATTTGAAAAGGGAGTTTATCCGATGAATCGAGATGGATTGCTTCAGTCCTACAAAGCTGACGTTTTGAGCCCGTCAAGTGGAATTTGTAAAGTGTGGAGGGACGATCCTTTTATGGATTTCTTCATTGATCTTGAGCGTTGCAATGAGATGGTAATAGATAGATTCATAGCGTGCGAACCAGAGGCTTCGTCTATCGCAATAGATGTTTTTGGCACAGACAAAAATATTTTCGAAACTCGAGAAATTGCTAAAAAATGGCTTGATAAATTTGGAGAATGCTTAAACTTCGAAGATGAAGTCATCGGCAAAAATTACATACCGGATAAAATGGAAGGGGTAAATTAAAATCGCTCATGCGAAATTGACTATAAAATTTGTGCGCCATTTGCCATAAATCAGCGCCAATATAGACATAGCTTATTGCACAGCATTCCACTTTTGTAGGACTATAGCGCCACTGTCAATAAAGACATTTGCAAATAAAGTATCAGATAATCAATTCACCAAGCCCGTCGATAAAGGAAAAAAGATATGCGGCATACCTTAATTTACATTTTATCTTTAGTGGTTTTGTGCTCTTGTGGTAGCAGCAATTCCAGTTCAAGAAACAACCAAAAAGTTTCGACTATTGACCCACCAAGACTATTAAGTTCAGATTATGAATTAAATGGTGATATCAATTTAGATTGGAATTCGAGCGAAGACAATAATTACGATTTATATTATTCAAGTGAAAATGATTTCGAAATCGAGAATTATTCAGTGTATGATAATAGCGGTTTTGTTCAAGATATCGAGCCACCTTATCAGTTTAAAACCCCTGCCCCGGCTCCCGAATATACTATTAAATTAGTTAGCAAAAAAGATGGAATTGTTAGTAACCCTACCTCGAGGCTATTTAAAACTCGATATCGTATCGAAGGTGATAACAACGAATTGTTTTCGGATGCACTAAGTGGGTTGACATGGAGGCGTTGTGGTGAGGGACAAACTTGGAATAACTTGGAGAACAAGTGTGATGGCGAAGCTTTAGAATTTAATGACGCCCGGGGAAGAATGGCATTTTCAAATCTTACTGATGGTTGGCGGGTCCCTAGCGAAGCAGATTTTTCTTCTTTTCGACCCTGCGGAACATCAATCGAAAACCCACTCTGTATGCTCGACGACGACCAAGAGAACTTTAAAAAGCTTTTTCTTGGTTCGACTAAAAGAGGATATCTAGACAATTCAATCTTCAAACCCTTTGTAAGCGCAAACAATTCCTTTGACCCCAGGATAAATGTTCATATTTTTACGAATTTTATTATCGTTTCCGTCAATGATATCAAGAATGTTAGTATCCATGCGGTACTTGTAAAAGATACGCAGATCAATTGATTATTTAAATTACAACATCTCAAATTAACTAAAATCACCTTTTATTCCGTGATTGTTCAATCCCGAAGCGAAAATATACAACGATTTGAAAGTCACGCAAGTTAAGTCGTTTGTTCGGGGTGAGCCGCTTGGCGAGACCGAGGTGTTAGAAGCAGATTAAAAAGGTGTTATACCAGTCGCACAGTCTGGCGAGTCCCGATTAGTAGCATTAATACACTCAAAAGCAAAAACGTTGACTCAGGTGCTGGGACTTCTGATATAAACTGAGCATACATCAACGTAGAGCCATCATTGTCATAAGTACCCACACAGCCGGCACATGTTAGATAATTGTCGATGGTAAACCGAAAATTTCCCGTATCTAGCGCGTTCAAAATTACACCTAATTCCGCATAGGAATCAGGCCCTTTAAATATTGCTCTTGAGGGAGAATAACCGTCCATATTGATAAAAAGACCTCCGCTCCCATCAGAAAAATAATGGCCACAGCAGGCTGTATCAAGCGAGGGAATATTTGCTAAATAATCTGTGCCTGCTACGTTGATTGGTTGATAGCTTTCATAATAAACAGCTGAGTCAATCTCCGAGTAACTTGGCTCAAAAGAATAAAACCCCTGTTCAAATATTGCATTTGACTGAAAGCCAAAGACATTCGCGCGAAACATACTGAAAGCTTGAGTTTCGGTATTCCATTCAGCATTTATCTGCCCACTTAGCTGGTTCGCAAATGCTGGCGCATCTTCAGCAACCTTCAATTCTCCTACATACGAAATAAGCGCGGCATTTAGCTCAAGTGAAACCATCAGTAAACAAAAAGAAACAACAAATCTCATTTTCCCTCACCTCTATTAAAATTTGTAGTCGAGACTTCGAGATAGAATATGAGGATCGCGTCAATTTAGCAACAATGGTTTAAAGATAAGCGTCTAAACGTTATAGAAGTTGACTATTTCGCTTAATAACTTCTCCCTCCGACCAATACATTATCGAGAACTTGCTGACAGTATGCACTGACCCTATGCGCAAGCTTTTGAAAAATACTTCGAATGAATGCAAAGGTCGCATCGGCCTTTTCTAGAGTCGAGTTCATTCCCAATATTTTCATGATTTTTCGTATTAGAGATAAAATTAGCCCAGACACGCCTTTCGACAAATCGATTCCTTTTTTTAAAATATAGGCTAACTGATCCATCAGTGTGAATGTACTGCTAAAAGCACTTGTGACGGTATTTCCGACGCCGCCTAAACAGCGAGATAAAACGTAATTAATGGCCTTATCTAACCATTCCAAATTAGCAGCGCTGAAATTTACCGGCCCCTCTTTATTGAGCCAATTTAAAACATTTGAGGGGTCCTTACACACATGGCGCTTTTTTCTTAATGCGGTCCATTTTTGCGTTCCAACAGTTTGCACATATAGGCTTACATCATGCCATTTCGCGCTAGCAAAAACACCGGGGCTCGGTTGGAAATAGTCATATGAGTCGCATAAATAAGTAGGCGCGTGGACAAACGGCCAGAACGGAACACAAGGCACAATATCAGTTTGATGATAAACACGATATATGCGATCCGAACCAATATTTGAAGAAAGCATATCTGCAAAAGACTGAAGCCCTACCCTAGGCGCGCCAAAGGTATACAAATAAGGTGAATAAGTGGTTGAGGCCTTCACATATTCCGCACACATGGTTGCCATACCTCCGCCAACGCTATGACCGATACAATGCACGGAATGAACACCATGTGAAGAAAGACTGGCTATAAAAGGCTTTATTTTTGGGCGCGTTGATTTAAATGCTTGATGAAAACCATCATGAACTGCTTGCCCATAACTGGACCTGGAAACACCAACGTTTATATTTGTTAACCAGTCGCCTAGAAATTTAGTACCCCTTAACACGATAAATGCGTGCCCTTGATAAATCCCTTTGCCGAAAGTGCAAAAACCGAAAGCAGTTCTCGATTTTATAATTCCAGGCCCTCCAGTTTTAACTGGTAAGACACATTCGTGCCGTAAATCCATTATTCTTCCATAACTAAAGTTTAGCCTGTCGAGGGCATCTTCTATTCTGCCAACGTCAACCAACCTATATACATCTCGAGCTAATGCACTTGCTAAAGCAGCTGATAGTTCACTCATTCCTTTTTTCCTTTTACTTAAATGATTTAACCGAGCCCAGGGCCGGGAAGGTCTTCTGCTCGAAAAGGCTCGTCGGGTTCAACATCCCAAGTACAACGAGAAAAGACAAATCCTCCACTCACGTCAATCGGTTTACGTTCACGTTCCAGATCACATTCAACAATCAAAGGCTTGCCCTTTGACTCAGCATTTTCTTGACGCTCTCTTTTGACACCCGACCAAATATCAAATTCTTTGCCATCAACATAAACAAATATTTCTTGCGGAACCGCAAATTCCATCGGCAAGATTTTTGCTAACAACACGCGATCAAAAATAGCAGGCATTTCAAAATACCCATTTTCATCTGTTGTCGTTTCGTCAGTTATTTTTCCTTCCGTATGAGCCTTGCCAACAATACGCTTAATTTTTGCATTCTTGACCGGTTCACCGCCTCTCAAAATCACACCCGAAATGGCGGAAAATAAACAGGGTTTAGTTCGACTTCCAGAAGACACAGCCTTTTCTCCAATACATGACACGGTTAAAAAAAGAGTAGCGAAGAGCAGAAAGCTTTTAGATTTTGGCATTTGATTCGTCGCACGCTATCAAGCACCGGAGCGATAATAACAGCTAGTAACAGTTGAATGCCACAGCTCTTCAGCAGGAAATCGGCTAGGTAGCTATTTCAAGCTATAAGGCCAACACAACACTTAAAACCGACGAAAAATCGTGCTGCAGTGGCCTAATATGATCCTATGTCGATAAAGCCGCAAGACTGGAGAAAAAATATAAGATTATGATTATAAAGGTTTTTCTGGTAGCTAGGGGGAGACTTGAACTCCCGACCTCAGCATTATGAGTGCTGCGCTCTAACCAGCTGAGCTACCTAGCCATATTGAGGAGAAAGTGGGCACTGCCCGAAAAGGGCGGCTATTGTTACCAGTCGAAGGTCTAAAGTCAAGTGGATATATTTTAACCTATCTGCCCGACTAAATTCCGTCTAGCTGCCGCGCTTTATATTGGGAATATAGCCGCTCAAGTGCAAACGTCAATAGCAGGCCAGTTGCTAAGCCCGATAAGTTCGCAGCCAGATCACGCAAGTCAAAAGCACGCCCCGGTGAAAGCAATTGTGAAAATTCCATGGCAACGGAATAAGGAATAAGAATTAAAAAGAGATGCATATTATTGAAGCGATTGCGGTAGGCTGCCCAGGCTGAAAAATATAATGCAAAATTTCCCAGAAAGTGCATAACTTTATCGTTGTAGGCCCTAACATCGATTTGCCCACCCGGTACAAGTGCAAAAAATGTGAAAAGCGCTATCGCTAAAAAAAATTGCATTAATCGCAAACGGCGCCATGTTTTGCTATTTAAATCGACAATCACTTTTTTCCTTTATTTTTTGCAATTTTTTAATATTACGATTTTGCAATCTCTAATCACTAAATAGAAAAGCCTATTACTGTTTTGGCAGGCGCAGTTGGAATTTTGCTCCACCAAGCGAAGAGCTGACTATTTCTAAACCACCGCCATAACTACTGAGTATATCGACGGAAAGTGCAAGCCCTAAGCCTTGGCCAGACTTTGCTGTATCAGCCCGCGCGCCGCGCTCCAATATCGACTTGCGAATCGCGTTTGGCACGCCTGGGCCATCGTCTTCTATATCAATAACGACATCGTCTCCACTGTAATAGGCGGAGATTTTGACAAAAGATTCACCGTATTTGCAGGCGTTTTCAATAAAGTTTCCCAACAATTCCATCATATCCGGCTCCTCTACCGCGACGACGATATCCGGGGCAATATCTAACTTAAAGTTTAAATTTTTGTGTAAGTAAACTTTTTGTAGCGCGCTATTAATGCGAACAATAATCTCACGCAAATTAATTGGCGCATGAACAGCTGCTTGCGTTACTTGAGCTGACGCCCGGCGCAATTGGTGTTCAATAATCGTCGTCATGCGATCAATTTGATCCTCTATCAAGGGAACCCACTCTTCGCGTGCCTTACTTGAGTTCCGCTCTAACTCCCCACGCACAACCGACAACGGCGTTTTTAGGCTGTGGGCTAAATCCGATAAATTATTGCGATAGCGTTCGCGTTGCGCTTGCTCGCTGCGCAATACACTATTCAAATTTTCCGTCACGGGACGAATATCAGCGGGGTACTCCCCCTGCAGTTGTTGGTGGGAGCCATCTTCAATCCGCTTTAGCTCTTCGGCTAGCTGACTCAATGGCAAAAGCCCCCAACGTGCAATTAAAGTTTGAACAATAATAAGCAAAAATGCCAATCCACCCAGCCATTTAAATAAACGATATCGGTAGCGGCTCAATGCATGAGCAACGTTTAATTCGCTGTGCGCCACAACAAAGCGATAACCGACTTCGCTGTCATTGACATCCCAGACAGTGTCGAGGAACTGGGCATAGTAACCTTCCTCACCGAACTTCACTTCCATAAATTTCGATTGCCCGGACAAAAACTCGTGCTCAATTTTCGGAATAATGTGCTGAGAAACAAGCTCCATCGATTGTGAACGCCAAAGCAACTTGCCATCCTGGTCGAGCACCCAGCCATAAAGCCCGGAGTTAACCACACCGAAGCGAGGTTCGGCTAACTCCGGCGGCAACAGCATGCCCTCTTCCGTGGCTTCCGCAGCACCTAATAAAATATAGATTTGCGCGGCTAAACTGTCACGCTCAGAAAGCTGTAAATTGCGTTTAAAAGCATGGTTCAGCATCGTTGCGCTGAACCATAGGAGAAGAGGTAATAAGATAACAGACGCGAAGAAAAGACGCGTAGCAAGCGATGAAGTGCTAAACAGCCTCACTGATAGTTTTTACCCCTATAGCGTTGTTACTCATAAATAGCCAGTACCAGTATAGCTAAGCAGAATTTTCGCTCGCTTGTAATTCGGGGTTGAAACGATAACCACGTCCACGCATGGTAGTGATTAGTTTTAGTGAGCCATCGGGGTCAAGCTTCTTCCGCAGGCGACCAATAAACACTTCGATTACATTGCTATCGCGCTCGTAATCTTGGTGGTAGAGATGCTCTGTTAATACGGTTTTCGAGATCGCCTGGCCAACGTGCAGCGCTAAATATTCAAGCGTATTATATTCATAGCTTGTCAATTCCACTATCACATCATTTAGCGTCACGGTTTTAGCAGCCGTATCGATGGTAATGGGGCCGAAAATTAATTTGGGTGACGCATGCCCCGAGGCTCGGCGAATCAGTGCATTAACACGCGCACGCAATTCTTCATTGTGAAAAGGTTTGACTAAATAATCGTCAGCACCGGCTTCAAGGCCTTGTACTTTGTCTTGCCAATTGCCCCGCGCAGTCAATATCAACATTGGATACTGCTTATTAGCGGATCGCGTTTGTTTGATGACTTCTATGCCATCCATAATCGGTAGACCAATATCGATAATCGCAAGATCGTAATCGTATTCGGTCGCGTAATATAAGCCTTCTTTACCGTCCGCAGCACTGTCGCAGATAAAGCCCAACGACTGAACAAATTCGATTAATTGATTACGGATAGCCTCTTCGTCTTCAACAATTAAAATACGCATGTTGCCTCCTATTTTCCAGAGCCATCGATTGTTACCAGTTTTACCCGCCCAGAATCAAGCAATAATTTAACGCGGTAAACAACCGTACTACCTTTGGAAACTTCTGTAACTTTTAATACCTTCCCACCATAACGCTCGCGCGCAATTTCAGCGGCTTTGGATTTCGATATTTTAGTTGCTTGCGCTAATACAATCGTCACCCTATCCACCGGTTGCGCGTGCAATTGATTGACAATCGCCATTAGCGCAAGCGGTAAAAAGCTGAACAGTCGAATAAAACCCAGGCGGGAAAACCCATTCGATGTGCGCGTAGCTTTTTTCATAGTTGGCCTCTTATGCAATAGAACACAGCGAAAAATTAAGCTCGCGTCACGGTAAACTTAATTTCACTCCGCCAGTGGTTCGACGTATACGGCAACTTTGATTTTTTCACCCGGTTGCCTTTTCATGCGAGTGGTAAATTGGCGATTGTCGTAGGTATAGGTTACGTCATATCCGACGATTTCGCGGCGACTTTCGACAACTTCTTCAATTTTGCAGCGTTCAACATTGCGATAATTTACCGTTGTGCGACTGGGCCGCGCAGCCTGTTGATCAGATTGATGGCCAATAGTAGCACCCAATATAGTACCCACAAATGCGCCTATCTTTTTATTATCACTACCATTACCCACCGCATGCCCCAACGCGCCGCCCAGTACACCGCCAACAACTTTACCGTTGTTGGGTTTATGACCGGGGTGATGGACCTCTTCCCGCACGCGGTCAGTCCAACATGTCTCCTTCGGTATCCGCTCTTCGACTACCTGAAAAACGGGGCTTACAGCATCCACTCGCGCATAGTCAATTAGGCCATTCTCAGCGGACACCCACTGGCTCCAAACTAATCCGGTCGCCAGCGTAATAAAAGTCAATCGTTTAATCATGTGCGTTCTCCTATCGATTATTTAGATCATCAACACGAAATAAATTCAGCACAGTTACATCTTATTCTTGTAAAGCTGAACATCGACTGAAGGTTTAAAGCACCATTGCTCTGCCTTGTCCTCACTAAATGGCGGAGTTTGCTTGATAAAGTTCAAGCGGAAAATATTCGCTTATCTGCATGACCGGTTGATTTTTAAGCAATATTCGATAACAGCGCCACAGTTCCAGCTTGTCGCTAGTGCAGCCCACACGCAATACCTCGCGGAAAGTTTCAATACCGCTTTCACGAATGACCTCACCCACGCCGATTTTTCTCGCTTCCAAGTCCGCAGCGATAGACCCTGGTAAGGCCGTTAAATTTACGTAAGTCTTCGCAGATGCGTAGTTACGCTGCGTCTTGCGCCCACAGAGACGAACTTGACGATAAAGCACCCGACTATCCGCGTCTAGGTCAATCGCCAGCTCAGGCAGCTCTGATTGCTGAACTTCAAACTGCTTTTCACTGATCACGTCGAGAGGTTCCCAAAAATAGGCCTCCAACGTTTTAGTCACGGTGCCATCGGTACTCAACAATACTCTCAGGATGGGGGGCAGCGCGAGCAAATCGACTCCGTTTTCCAAGTACATCTTTAACTGCTCGGATTCAACATAGCCGCTGGTAGTGAAAATGATTTGCTGGGCCATAAAAGGGGAGCACCTGTAAAATGCAGCATGATCCCATAATTCATCGAGCTTCTCACCCCGGTAATAAAAGTAGAGCTACAAAAATGAGAGTTATAAAGGCTCACTGCAGACGTTTCGCTAGCGAGATGAATCGGTATAATGGCGAGCAGCATATGCGCTCAGGTTACACAGCTTAGCGGAGGAAAATAACTTGCAACTCAACAACGCCACTCCAGAAGAATTAATGTCGTGGGAAAAATCATTAAGTGATGAATATGAAAGTATAAAGGCTGAAAATCTAAACCTCGATCTGACTCGCGGAAAGCCATCCGCAGAGCAGTTGAGTTTGTCAGATGGCCTCGACGGAATTTTAAACGGCGAATTTACCAGCCCTTCTGGCATCGATACACGTAACTATGGCGGCTTACGCGGAATACCAGAGGCGCGTGAACTCGGCGCAAAGCTGCTCGAAATACCTGCCGATAATATTATCGCCGGTGGTAACAGTAGTTTGACGTTGATGTACCACTGCGTTATGACGGCGTATTTGTTTGGCCTCAACGGAGCCGAAAGTGCCTGGAAAAACGAGGATAAGATTAAATTCCTCTGCCCAGTGCCCGGTTACGATCGCCACTTCTCCGTCTGCGAACAATTCAATATTGAAATGATTCCGGTCGACATGAACGACCACGGTCCCAATATGGCAGTGGTAGAAGATTTGCTCAAAAACGATACTTCCATTAAGGGAATGTGGTGCGTTCCAAAATATTCCAACCCAACCGGTATTGTCTACAGCGACGAAGTTGTCGATCGCATTGCCGCGCTCGGTAAAATCGCTAGCAAAAATTTTCGCGTATTTTGGGACAACGCTTATGCGGTCCATGACTTGGGCAGTTCTCCAGCCAAACTCGCCAACCTATTTGATGCGTGTTCTAAACACGATACTTCAGACTCAGTTATTCAGTTCGCATCGACATCAAAAATCACTTGCGCCGGTGCCGGCGTAGCATTTATCGGAGCTAGCGAAAATAATTTGGCTGCTATTCAAAAAAGTTTGAGTTTTTTAACCATAGGCCCCGATAAAATTAACCAGTTGCGCCATGCAAAGTTTTTTACCGGAAAAGATAGTCTGTTCTTGCATATGCAGAAGCATGCACAAATTATTAAGCCGCGTTTTGACACAGTGCTATCGCAATTGGAAAGCGAATTTTCCGGAAGCGACCTCGGCTCGTGGCAAAGTGCGAACGGCGGCTATTTTATTTCATTTGACACAAGGCCTGGGCTGGCAAAACAGGTTGTGTCATTAGCTGGAGAAGCCGGTGTAAAACTTACACCAGCGGGCGCTACCTACCCTTACGGTAATGACCCAGAAGATCGTAATATCCGCATTGCCCCTACTGTTCCAACAGTTGAACAAGTGGAGAAAGCAATGAATGTCTTTGTGCTTTGCGTGAAACTTGCATCTGTCAGGCAGGCAATAAATAATCAGTAACTTGTTAAATTTGAGCCTTTAGGCCAGTTTTTATGCACACTGACTCTTTAAAAATAGTAATGTTGTAAAGAAAGTAACGTAATAAAGAAAGTAACGCTGTAGACAAAGTAACTTTGTAAGTACTGTAAAAAGAAGAGTAAAAAAAGGTGGGTCGAAACCCACCTTTTTCATACATCAACATCAGTCTTGCCAAAATTTATTTTGATTTATTCATTGAAGTCATCAAGCAAAGTAACATTTGCGCCACCTAAGCCCACTTCGTCTCTTGCAAGTACGGTATAAATTTTTGCATTCATTAGGTCGACAGTTAAAGGACCCAGTGCAATGTCTTTGGCACCAGTAGGCGTCAACGTAATATCATATTCTCCTTCAGGTAACGAAACGTAGCCGGTATCAGCTTTAAATTCGAAATCACTTACTGCGGGATCCAAATTAGCAATGTCCGCTCCGACAGCTGTAATGTAGATATCCACGTTACCGGCAAGTGTTGAGCCGTGGATTGCACGTAAGCGCGCTTCTGTCGCAACCCTTCTGGGGTTATCTGCAAGCACAATTGCTTCTAACGCATCAACAGTATTAAGCGCAATAACACTGTAGGTCCAACCATTCGCCAAATCGAGCATACCGGCATCTAACGCAACCGTTTCGGTATTTTCAACCGCAACTTTTACACCGTATTCCGCCGCGGGAACGTTCACGTAAGGCGTAAAATTCGGAAATGCTAAACTCTCAACTAGCGGCGCAGCAAAGTTATCATTTACCACTATATCCACAGCAGGCGCGTTGGCAGAATTATGAACTACCCGCAAGTCCGCTCCGTCGCCAGCGCTATTTAACACAGTGGCAGTACCACCATTCAGTATCAGAATAGAAATTGGCGATTGGCCGTCAGTAGCGGCAACATTTGGAATTGCTGCGAGCGTTAAGTCACTGCCTGCACTCAACGACAAGGTACCACTGTCATAGACAGGATTTAATTCGCCAGAAAGTGTTACACGAATTTGGTAGTCACCCGCGGGAATAGGATCTGGCTGTAGCGTTTGCTTGTATGAAAATGAACCCAAAACTGTGCTGCCACTAAGTGCTGCTCCCGGTGCAGTTACATGAACATCAACCAACGGCGCAGCCTCTGCCAAATGCGATACATTTACGCGGACCAATGAATCGTCGAAGTCTCTGCTGTAAGAAAAAATATAAGCTTCTAAGGTACTATCCGCGACCGATCCTATCGCAAAAACCTCATAGGTCGTGTCATCTTCGATTGTTACATTAGCTGGGCCTATAACTGTAGCCTCCGACCCATCGGGCAAAATCGCATCTACAGCGATTGTATTTTCACCGACTTGCGTTGTGCCAATTCCCGTCGATTCCGCGTAATCGAACATTGCTCCGTTTTGCAACGCCACATCGTTAAGCTTAATTTTAACTTTTGGTGCGTCCGCAGAAGCATGCGTAACTCTAATTTGAGTAAAGGTTGTTACTACTGCGCCGCTACCCGAATTGCCGCCGCACGACATTAATAAAATTAGTGATAAAGGAATTAAAATGAGTTTGAGTAAGTATTTCATTGCGTCCCCCGCAGTATTTAATGAACAGTTAAACTTACGGGGCGTGATACGCTTAGGGCAGAAACGAAGGATTTAACCGGAGAAAAATTATGGCAATTTTTGAGACTAGTCCCGCATACCTAAAATTATTAGAAAAAAAATAAATCTAATTTTTTCTTACTTGCGTATAAATTCCGGTTTGTCCGATAAGAACAATTCAAATTTAGCTGGTTAGAAGTCGAGTCGCAGAGATAAAAACTTGGGGTAAAAGTCTTTGGCCCAAGCTTAAAGATAGCGTGCAATAAACAAGGCCCACAATAGTGCAGGCCATATTGAGAAAAAATATAAAGAGTGACAACGCTAAAGGTGAAACAAATACCCCGTATCCATTAAATTATTATATCTATCAAAATCAAAACGGTAGAGCGTCGCCGCTCTGTGCGCAACATTTTTCTGTTTTTCGTTACAAGAGATTAATAACTTCATATTCATCACCTTACGCCGAAAATTGGGTTTATCAACTTTAAGGTGTAATACGCTTTCGTACAATTCCTGTAGCTGTAAAAGTGTGAATTTTTCTGGCAACAATTTAAAACAAACAGGCTCAAAACGTACTTTGTGGCGCAAGTTGGAAAGTCCCGCTCTGACAATACTCGCATGATCAAAAGCAAGCTGCGGTAAGTTATCTGCCGGCCACCACTGCAATTGGCTAGGATTTTTTGCAATAACTTCGTCGAAACTTCGTTCTGCTAAAACCGCAATATGCGCTATGCTCAAAGTTCTTTTAGCTTGTACACGGTCAACGCCACCAAATACCTTTAATTGATCGATATACAAAGCATCAACGCCAGATATTTCTTTGACAACTCGCACTGCAGCTTGATCTAACTCTTCCGTCTCGAAAATATTTCCACCGGGAACCATCCATTCTCCGGTTCCACCGTCGTCAATACGTTTTGCGAGTAAAACATGCAAACGCCCACGACGTAGCCCCAACATTACAAAATCTAAAACTAAGTTTTCTAAAAAAGTTTCAGCCTCAATCACATTATTATTATATTCTTGATTAAACACGCCTTATTCTCCTCTTACATAAAATTTTCATGCCGCATAATTGATACTTCAAATCATTAATATCTCAAATCAAAATCCATAAAACATATAAGTTTGAGCAAGTAAAATCAGCACAACATAGCATGCGCTTTGCACGCAAATATTCTTCATTGTTTATTTAAATGACGCAGCTCGGTAAAAAGTTTTTTATTGTTAGCTGACCGACACTTTAAACAAAATAATCGGCATAATCCAAGTTTGCAAAATTACGTTTTTCGAGCATTTGAGCAATAAATATGTTCTTCCCCAAAATATAATTATTAATGCATTTCACAATAGCTAAGACCCAAAAATTATTTATTTTATACACATCGTGATTGGTATTAATTTTTTTTAATCTTGATGTATAAAAATCAACCGCTACGCCTTTACCTCTAAGGAATACGCCGCTGTATACATACGATTATTTTCGATTTTAGTCGCATTTACCACAAGCTTCGAAACACAACTCATTCCATACATAGCATGTAGTTTCGCAACTACTCAGTTTGAGTGCATCGTGCTAACTTATAGCTAAACTATTGTTTTTTATATATTTTTTTAATAAAACAGGGACGTTCTGCCCATGAATCGTAATTTCAAACCGACATTTAATATTACCTAAAGGAATAAACTTATAACCAACTTAAAAAGCATTAATATTATTCACTTTGATAATTTGATAACTCGATCACCATCAGATTGACTACTACTCCCAAGTTTTGAAAGCACCCAGGCGGTTTTTCCGACAATGAGGTTCAAATGGAGAAAAATTGACGAGTAATTCGTGCGACTAAGTCGGGCTTTTCGGCGTGTATCCAATGCTCAGCATCGGTGATAATTTTCAGCGTTACATCGCTAAAGCGTTGCTCTACAGCAGAGCGATGATCATCGGTAATATAATTGGAGTTTTGCCCCTTGAGAAACAAAGCTGGCCTAAGGTAATTTCCGGCGAGGTTTTCATTAATCAACTCCCCGTAGCTTGCCTTTATCCCAGCAATATTGCAGCGCCAATAAAATCCGTTTGCACTCTTTACAAGGTTTTTTAACAGGAAGCCTCGTATCGCGGTGTCTGGGATCTTGGCCTTGAGCTGCTCATCAGCTTCCTTGCGGCTTTTGAGAACATCAATTTGCAGACTTTTAAGTGCCTCAAAAATATCGTCATGACGTCGCTGGTAAGCAACGGGAGAAATATCGGCAACCGCTAATTTTGTTACTCGCTCGGGGCTACTCAGAGCCACCTCCATCGCGACTTTTCCACCGAGCGAGTGCCCCCACAAAGCTACTGAGGGCAAACCTTGTCGGTCGAGCCACTCCGCGAAAACGCTTGCATGATCTGCTAGCGTTAAGAAATCAAAATGTGCTGAATGGCCGTGATTGGGAAGGTCAACGCTGTAGACCCTAAAGTCATTTGCTAAGCGCCCAGCCAAACCACTTAGGTTTTCAAGTGAACCGAAAAGGCCATGAAGCAAAACTATTGGTGTAGCAGAAAGCTTAGCCTGCCCTTCAACCTTATAATTTAACGTCACAGTCAATATTTAACGTCAATAACGTTCAGTCTTGGCTCGGTGTGGGCGCAGTGCCAGGGAATGGAAACTGTGCTATTTTTTCTCCAGGCGCCACTTCGGTGACCTTAGCAGTGCCCTCTTGTTCAACTTCATCAATGCGCACAACTGAATGTATAGGGATGTATGATCGTTTTACCGAGGAAAATTCGCTTTTCAATTTTTCCTCACTTGGATCTACTACAAGTTGAGAGCGCTCACCAAAAATAAACTCTTCTACCTCTATAAATCCATACATATCGCTTTGGTAAATCGCCCGTGCAAACACTTCAAATACTTGGTTTTGATTGTAAAAAATTACGCGATAGACTGGCGTAGTGTTCATAGCGATCTCAAATTTACCGGAGTTGATCCAAATATCTTTAATATTAAGAACAACAAAGTTTAAGTTGATAAAACGAAATTCCGTTATTGGGGCTAATCAGCCGAATACAAGGCTTGGTCCTAATGGTTCGATATCGCTGAGAAGGACAAACGTAAACTTGAATGAGCTACGTGGGAAATTTCGTTTGAGATCAGTATAATGCGCGATCATTTTTTGATCGACTATATCAGTGAGTTTTTGAGAACCCGTAAATGAGCAAAAAGCTGTTTATCCAAACGCATGGCTGCCAGATGAATGAATACGACTCCGCCCGCATGCGAGACCTTTTGGGCAAGTCACACCAATTGGTCGAGACAGATGACCCGGAAGATGCCGATGTGCTTCTAGTCAACACCTGTTCAATTCGCGAAAAAGCGCAGGAAAAGCTATTTCATCAGCTCGGCCGCTGGAAGCATCTAAAGAAAAATAACCCGGATTTAGTCATCGGTGTCGGCGGTTGTGTGGCCAGCCAAGAGGGTTCGGCAATAGCGGAGCGAGCGCCGTTTGTCGATCTTATTTTCGGACCACAAACCTTACACCGTTTACCGGAAATGCTGGATCAACCCAGAGGCAAAACTGACCCGATAGTCGATATCTCGTTTCCAGAAATAGAAAAGTTTGACCACCTACCTCAACCCGATGTTGATGGCAGTACCGCTTTCGTCTCGATTATGGAAGGCTGTTCAAAATACTGCACGTTTTGCGTTGTACCCTACACACGCGGCGAGGAAGTAAGTCGTCCGTTGGACGACGTACTCACCGAAATTGCTCATTTAGCCAACCAGGGCGTGCGCGAAGTCAACCTTCTCGGTCAAAATGTAAACGCATACCGTGGCGACAGCGGCGGTGGTGTCGTTGATCTTGCAGAGCTTATTACGCTGGTTGCGCAAATCGATGGCATCGATCGAATCCGTTACACCACGTCTCACCCGGTCGAATTTAGCGACGCTTTAATTGATGTTTACGCAAGCGTGCCCGAACTCGTGAGCCACCTGCATTTGCCGGTGCAAAGCGGCTCGGACCGCATATTAATGGCGATGAAGCGTGGCCATACGGCTATCGAATACAAATCGAAAATTCGTAAATTGCGTGAAATTCGTCCCGATATCAGTATTTCTTCAGACTTTATCATTGGGTTTCCGGGCGAGAGCGAGCGAGATTTCGAACAAACAATGAAGTTGATCGACGACATTCGCTTCGACATGTCTTTTAGTTTTATCTACAGCGCACGTCCCGGCACGCCCGCAGCAGATATGCTGGATGAGACGCCAATGGAGGTAAAAAAGCAGCGCTTAGCCATATTACAACAACGCATCAACCAACAAGCCCAGCAAATATCACGCAATATGGTCGGTACGACACAACGCATTTTGGTCACAGGCGTATCCAAGAAAGATCCGGGTCAGCTGACCGGGCGCACGGAGAACAACAGAGTCGTAAACTTCCGCTCAAACAATCCCAGCTTGATAGGGCAATTCTCGCTTATTGCAATCGAGGAAGCTTTGCCGAACTCGCTGCGTGGAACATTGATAGACGCTTAGCGGAGTCTGTCAATTTCGCAGGCAAATTCATCGACTAAACGCGAAGTTTGCGGTAGGCTTAGTACACGTCTTGTAAATTAGGATTGCCAAACATTTGGACACTCAATCAAACGCAGATCAGCAGCCTTCCGCGCAGGCACTCGAATTACCGTTTGACTCTTCAGATCAACACCGCATCACTCGCATGCGGGGTCAATTCGATAGCCATATCAAACAAATTGAAAAACGCTTAAATGTCGAAATTCACAGTCGCGGCAGCGAGTTTTCAATTTATGGAACTGAAGAGCAGCAGCGCATCGCGAAAAAAGTATTGCAACAACTTTATGATGAAGTTGCTAACGACAACGAGATTGAACCGGACGATGTTCATTTAGCGTTAAATGAAGCGGGCGCGCAAGCGACAGACACATCCTCGAACGGCCACGACAATACCGCAGATGCAAGTCTTATTCGTACCAAAAAATGCACAATAAAACCGCGCGGTGGAAATCAAAAGAAATATGTTAACTGTATTCGCGAAAATGATATTAATTTTGGCATCGGCCCTGCCGGCACCGGAAAAACGTATCTGGCAGTTGCATGTGCAGTTGAAGCACTATTACAAGAGCGCGTAGAAAGAATCTTGTTAGTCCGCCCAGCGGTAGAAGCAGGTGAAAAACTCGGTTTCCTACCCGGCGACCTGTCACAAAAAATTGACCCTTATTTACGCCCACTTTACGACGCGCTTTACGAAATGCTGGGATTCGAAGCCGTTGGCAAATTAATCGAACGTCACATTATTGAAGTAGCACCACTGGCATATATGCGCGGTCGCACCTTAAATCATGCGTTTGTTATTCTCGATGAAAGTCAAAATACCACTAAAGAACAAATGAAAATGTTTTTGACACGCATCGGGTTCGGCTCAACTGCTGTTATTACGGGCGACCCAACGCAAGTTGATTTGCCGCGTGGCCATGCATCGGGCCTTCGGCACTCGGTAGACGTGCTCAAAAACGTCGCAGGTATTAGCTTTTCACATTTCGGTGCTAAGGACGTCGTGCGCCATCCGCTCGTGCAACGTATTGTCGAAGCTTACGACATTGCTGAGCAGCATGAAGATAAAAGGCTGAGCGAGTAACAACAATGGCGACTGCAACGGAATTTCCGCTGGTCGATGTACAAATTGCCACCAACGATGAGAATATTCCGGCTAACGAGGATTTTCAAAACTGGATAGCTGCCGCATTACCAAAGGATAAAATTGAATCTGAAATTACTGTGCGGATCGTTGGTATTCAAGAGAGCCAAGAGTTGAATTTACGCTATCGCAATCAAGATAAGCCCACCAATATTTTATCTTTTCCCAACGAAGCAACCGTGACTGTCGACCCTCCGCTACTTGGTGACCTCGTCATCTGCGCGCCAGTAATAGAAGAAGAAGCGCGCGAACAAGAAAAAACAACACGGGCTCATTGGGCTCATATTGTCGTACACGGGACACTACATTTGTTGGGTTACGATCACCAAGATGAAGTTGATGCAAGCAAGATGGAAGCTCTCGAAACAAAAATTGTAAAATTATTGGGCTTCCCTCCACCGTACAAACCCATTTAACCGAGCTAATACTATTTAACTTATTTACAATAATTTAATTTCAAATATAAAACAGCACAAATAAAAGCAATTAGATAAACAAATAAAAATACATCAAGCTTAGAGGTAAACATCCATATGACCGACGAACCCCCGAGTAGCCAGCCTAACGGCCAGCAAATCTCACAACGTGAAAATTGGATCGTGCGTATTAAACGTGCCTTGCGTTTACGCGACCCGCAATCAAAAGACGATATTATGGATATCGTTAAGGAAGCAGCGCGAAACAAGGTTGTAGACGCGGAAGCCGTCGAAATTATTGAAGGCGCATTGGGCGTATCAAAAATCCACGTACGTGAAATTATGATCCCGCGCTCGCAAATGGTGGTAATTAAAGTCGATGAAAAACCCGAGGTTTTCTTACCTAAAATAATTGAATCCGCTCACTCACGCTTTCCGGTTGTTGGTGAATCCGTCGACGATATTAAAGGAATTCTGCTCGCTAAAGATTTACTGTCGATCATCATGGAAAACCGCACTGACTTTGCGCTTGAGCATATATTGCGCCCCGCCAATATCATTCCTGAAAGCAAAAGACTTAACGTACTGCTAAAAGAATTTCGCGAAAAACGCTATCACATGGCGCTCGTCATTGACGAGTATGGCGGAATCTCGGGTTTGGTTACAATCGAGGATATACTCGAAGAAATTGTCGGCGATATTGAAGACGAAACAGACGATGAAGAAGACGAATTTATTCGACAAGTCGCTGCAAAAGATTATGTAGTAAAAGCACTCACTCCAATAGACGATTTTAATGATCAATTCAACGCAACATTTAGCGATACCGATTTCGATACCATTGGTGGAATTCTTACACAGGCATTTGGGCGCATGCCCAGTCGCAACGATGTTGCCGAAATTGAAGGTTTTAAATTTAGAATTTTATATGCTGATAGCCGACAAATTCATTTGGTGCGCGTCACAACGCCAGAGGCCGCTTGAACTTGAACAGATGGCCTACATCAATGCTTAGTTCTAGGGAATCTCTGAATAACCCTAGCTTAAGGTATGTTCCAATAATTTATCCTTCGTACTAATACCTTATGTTGTCTTCCTTAAAATTCTACGCGCTTCGCTGGCAGCGTGAACTCGCTGCTGTAACTGCGGGTGCACTGTTACCGTTTGCATTTGCACCTTTTGAGATTTGGCTTCTCAGTATCGTATGTCCAGGCTGTCTTGCGATAGTGTTATTCAAAAGTACCGCTATCCAGTCATTTCGACGCTCACTACTATTTGGAATTGGGCTTTATGGCGTTGGCGTTTCTTGGGTTTTTGTCAGTATTGCTCAATTTGGCGAAACCTCGCCACAGATGGCCGTCGTATTGACAACTCTTTTCGTTTTATTACTTGCCGTATTTTTTGCACTGCCATTTTATTTTTACGGCAAATATTTGTCGCAGTCGTATTTCGGTTTTTTACTCGGTTTTCCTGCGATCTGGGTTTTAAATGAGTGGATAAAAAGCTGGATTTTCACGGGCTTCCCCTGGCTCTATGTCGGCTACGCGGGCATCGACACGCCACTATCGTCGCTCGCACCATTATTTGGCGTGTTTGGCATGAGCATGGCTCTGGTGCTGACGGCCACAGCGCTTTGTGCCTTTTGGTTTAGCCAAAACAACGTTTACCCAGCTGTTTTTAGTCGAAAAAATACAGTCCTTTTTCCGCCATTAATTTTTATTATTTTTATTTGGGTGATATGCGGCGCAGCTAGCTTTATTAAGTGGACTAAAATCGATGATAAGCCCATTAGCGTCGGCATCGCTCAAGCGAATATTCCACAAGAAAAAAAGTGGTTACCAGAATTTGCGCAACCGAGTATCGATATTTTTCGCGAACTAAGCCATGACTTGTGGCAACACGATTGGGTCATTTGGCCCGAAGCCGCAATTCCCTATCTGCACAGCATCGCCGAACCACTTCTGGATCAAATTGACGTTCACGCCAACAATACCAATACCGTTTTTATAACTGGCGTCATTTACGACGACCCGATGCAGAATAAGTACTACAACAGCATTGTTGCACGTGGTTTGGGAGAGGGAAGATATTATAAACAGCGGCTCGTGCCCTTTGGTGAATATGTGCCACTCGAAAATTATTTACGTGGTCTTATTCATTTTTTCGATTTGCCTACTTCCTACATACATATCGGCCCAAAACTTCCTCAAAAAATTGATGCCAACGGCAGTCCCATCGCCGTGTCGATTTGCTATGAAATTGTTTATCCGGATTTAATTGCTGAACTCGCGCGCGATAGCAGTGTATTGATAACAATTAGCAATGACGCTTGGTTTGGCGACTCTAAAGGCCCAATTCAGCATTTTCAAATGGCCCGCTTGCGCGCCGTAGAGACCGGGCGTTATTTAATTCGCGCAACCAATAACGGCATCACCGCATTTGTCGACCCAAAAGGAAATGTAATCACCGCTGGAGGCCGCTTTACGCGTGAGGCAATTACCGGTGAGGTTTTCGAAGCCAAAGGCAGAACGCCTTATATGGTATGGGGCTCGGTTCCAATCGTTTTAATTTGCCTGATTATTATTCTCAGCATAGCGCGATACAACCGCTATATAGAAAAGACAAAATTATTAACGAAAAGTACGCAAAAATTAGCTGACAAATAAGACGGCGATCAATTTGACTGCCAGGTTAATATTATTTTAACCACTGACAATTTCCGCCAGATGCTTTCTCTAACATTTGCAACTTTTCCTCGTGGCGTTTTTGTTCTGCTTCGCTCGCTCGAATAATTTTTAACGGCTTGCGATCGGAGTTTACTCTCACGATACCGCCCTCTTCCTCTACAGCCCCAGCTACAATCTCCGATTTTAATTCAAGCGCGGTTTGACCGCCCGTCATGATCAGGTAAACGTCTGCTAGAATTTCAGCATCGAGCAAAGCGCCGTGTAAATCCCGTTGCGAATTATCAACCGAGTAGCGACGACAAAGTGCATCTAAATTATTTTTCTGGCCCGGATGTTTTGCGCGCGCAAGTGCTAAGCTATCTAAAATACCGCAACGGTCATCAATTCGACCCAAACCGCGATTGAGTAATTTAAATTCGTGATTGATAAAACCCACATCAAACGGCGCGTTATGTATGACTAACTCAGCGCCTTCGACAAACTGAATAAACTCATCAACAATCTCAGAAAATACCGGTTTATCGGCAAGAAATTCGTTAGTAATCCCATGAACTTCTATTGCACCCTGATCAATTTCACGCTCTGGTCTTATGTATTGATGATAATGGCGACGTGTTAAACGCCGGTTGATGACTTCAACACAACCGATTTCGATAATTCGATGGCCTTGTTCGGGCTCTAAACCCGTCGTTTCTGTATCAAGAACAATTTGTCGCATTATTCAGAGGTGACCTCAGGCTTATAGTTCGTCTATTCCTCGGTTGGCAAGCTGATCTGCAATCTCATTTTCGCGATGCCCGCTATGGCCTTTAACCCAATGCCATTTTATCGTGTGTTTAACATTTTGCTGATCGAGTAGTTGCCATAAATCGGCATTTTTAACAGGTTTTTTTGCCGCAGTTTTCCAGCCGTTTCGCTTCCAATTTTCCATCCATTCGGTAATACCCTTACGAACGTATTGTGAGTCAGTCGTAAGGTCTACTGCACAAGCTTCTTTCAAAGCAGACAGTCCTTTTATCGCGGCAAGTAACTCCATACGATTGTTGGTTGTATTACGTTCGCCACCATAAAGTTGTTTTTCGGCATTTTTAAAACGCAACAACGCGCCCCAACCTCCGGGGCCTGGGTTACCCCTGCAGGCACCATCAGTAAATAACTCGACTTTTTTCAATTGTGAGGGCGCCTTATATTAACGTTCTTCTTCTTTGCGTTTTGGTGATTTGATTAAAGACAGACGTGCAACCGAGCTAGCGGTGGCATGGCGCTTCGGCATGCGCACCCCTTCAATCAGTTGGTCTTTTTCCCAGTCAGGTTTTATTGGCGTTATGCACTGCACATCCTTCTGCGCAACAATGCAATAAAAGTTACCAAATGGCATCCGCCATTTTTGCCACTGTTGGTCAAGGCGCTGAAAGCGCATTAAGTAGCGCTGATGATTAATCGGCAGATGATAAAAGCCGGACCAATATCGCTTCGCATCGCAATCGAGTAATTTGAGCCAATCGACCACGCGCGAGCGACGCAAACTGTTGCGTTTCCAAAACGGATTATCGCTGGAAAACTGAGCGAAATGTTTTATCAGACCAATAGGGCTAAAAGGGTTAAAGCCAAAAATAATAATGTTGCCTTTGGGAATTGTGACGCGAGCGGCTTCCTTAAGCACCGCGTGCGGGTTGGTCGAAAACTCCAAGACATGATGTAAAATCGTTACATCGACTGATTCATCTTCCAATGGCAACGCGTCGAAATCTGCACACATGCCAACGTTCAGATGCTCATCACATGCCCTAGGAGCTACGTCAAAACAGTGTAAAATTCGGCTTTTCGAATAGAGTTTTGTTTCACAACTAATGCTCAGCTGCAATAAATGGTAGCCGAACATATAACTCAATTCTTCATCGAGAATTTTTTGCTCCCGCGCAAGAATAGCCCGCCCTACATCCGTTTGATACCATGACTCAAGCGCCGGTAGAGAATCTTTCAACGGTCTTACGCTGCATTTGTCGATAAAACGCTGACTCAGATTTTCGCGAAAGGACATAAGTAGTGCCTATCAGAATCACAAACATGAATAAAACGATTATCGAACATGCTGGCGTATCGGACAAGTCGAGTTAAAATTTGTTTTAAATTTAGTTTCAAGTTAGGTGCCTATGATTCGTGTTGAACCGATTCCCATATACAGCGATAACTATGTCTGGTGTTTACACGACAACAGCAGCGCTTGGCTTGTTGATCCAGGCGAATTTGCACCGGTAGAGAGTTTCCTAACGAGAAATTCGCTAAAACTTAAAGGTATTATTATTACCCACTGCCACTGGGACCACATTACCGCAGTTCCTGAAATCGCCGCTTTATACGAGGTCCCGGTTTACGGCCCCGAACACCCTAGTTTAGATTGTAAGACCGTGACAGAAGGAGATTCCATCGAAATCCTCGGCACGCCCTTCACTGTTTGGCATGCACCAGGACACACACTTGAGCATTTGATTTACTACACGAATCTCACCAAAACGCCTATGCTTTTATGTGGAGACACACTTTTTTCGGTTGGTTGTGGCAGGATTAAAGAAAGCGGAGATGTAAGGCAGCTATTTGCATCTATCAAACGCATTGCAGGGCTTCCGAAAGCTACATTGCTGTATTGCACACACGAATATACGCTCGCCAATATCGCGTTTGCAAAAGCGGTCGATAACGACAACACCGCCCTATTGGAGAGAGAACAGGAGGTCGAGCAACTGCGCAAGCGAAACAAACCCAGCCTGCCGACAAACCTGGAGCAAGAATTGTTGACTAACCCATTTTTGCGCTGCGGCGAACCGATAATAATATCGCAGTGCGAACGCCATTCGAAAAGCCACCTGCGCACGGAAGAGGAAGTGTTTGTCACTTTACGGGGTTGGAAGGACCGCTTTTGAGTGCCAGACAATCAACATGCCAATTAAGTGAGGATAGTGTCACAATATGCCGCGTTATTCACTTGCACGGCTTCGCTGCACAGCTAGAATCGGCCTCTGTTTATTGAGTTTACAGAGTATAAGTCTTATGGTCCGGGCTTTTAGCCATATTAATCTTCTCGCTTGTTACGCGATTTTGAGTTGTCTGATGCTGAGCGGTTGTTGGCAAGTTCAGTCATTGAAAGGCAAGCTCTATCAAGTTGACCCCAGTGACAAAAATACTAGCCCGTTGATCACACCGCTCTATTCCCAGTGGCACTACGAGTCACTCGACCGCTGCAGCGTATCGGAAGACGCCCTTTTGGCATTTGATATCCCGGACAAAGTCGATCTCTGGGATAGGATTCGCGACGGTTTCCAACTTCCTGACGACGCCAATAACCGCATCCAACAAGAGCTCGCTTGGCTTAATCGCCATCCCACATACATGCCACGTGTGTCGCAGCGCAGTGAGCCTTTTTTGTATTTCATTGTCGACGAACTCGATCGCCGCAATATGCCACTCGAATTTGCGCTGCTACCCATTGTTGAGAGTGCCTACGACCCATTCGCTTATTCGCACGGCCGCGCCGCCGGTATGTGGCAAATTATCCCAAGCACTGGTAAATACCTTGGCTTAAAACAGAATTGGTGGTACGACGGCCGGCGTGATGTTGCTGCAGCTACTCACGCTGCGCTCGATTATTTAGAGAAACTGCACAAGCGCTACGACGATTGGATTCTCGCGCTAGCGGCTTATAACAGCGGCACCGGGAACGTTAATAAAGCAATACGCTACAACAAGAAAAAAGGTCGTCCGCTGCATTACTGGGCGCTCAACCTACCCAAAGAGACTGAAGCCTATGTTCCGCGTCTGTTGGCATTAAAAGAGTTGGTACTGCGACCGGATATTTACAAAGCCAATATAGTGTCGGTAACCAACGAGCCCTACTTCCGTGCTGTAGACACTGGCTCGCAAATC
>JANQJB010000066.1 GCA_028281865.1 Marinagarivorans sp. | reverse complement strand
CCAGGCCGTTGCAAGTTAGTGGTCCCCGGGGCTCGTGTGCGAGAATTGACCGAACTACATTGACCTAACTACATTGACCTAAAATACATGGACGTATTCATCTGTTTTTTGAACCTAGAACCCGGTCCAAAAACGTTTCGACGACCCGCTAAATTCAGTTGGATAATAAAACCAATTGTCAACGCGGTCGAGTTTTATGGCGCTTTTGCTTGCGCTTTTGCGGCGCGGAACGCAGGCGTTTAATTTGCCGCTCGCGCTGCTGCTGAACGCGCCGAGTCTTAGGTTTGTATACAGCGCAGTCCAATTCAACCAGGGCACAAACTTGCTTAACCTCTTTATATTCAAGTTCTAACCACTGGCCTGCGCGCAAAAATGAAGGTAAAAAAAGCGGCCCAAACCGAACCCTTTTTAGGCGGTTTACACGTAAACCCTGTGATTCCCACAAGCGCCGCACTTCACGCTTACGACCTTCCATCAGCGCACAGTAGTACCAATTATTACTGCCGCTTTGATCTCCTTCGACAATATCGGTAAAACGTGCAACGCCGTCTTCGAGCATTACGCCGTCGAGCATCGCCTGAAAATTATTTGCATCTGCCCTTCCTTGGACACGAACTAAATATTCACGATCGATACCGGAAGACGGGTGCATCAAGCGATTGGCTAGCTCTCCGTTGTTGGTGAAAAGCAGCAAACCTGAGGAATTAAAATCGAGGCGCCCCACGGAAATCCAGCGACCTTGCGGTAACGGAGGCAATTTTTCAAAAACTGTCTTGCGCCCCTCAGGGTCGCGGTTTGAACAAATTTCTCCCTCTGGCTTGTTATAGATAACGACTCGCACTTCGGCTTCTTTCGCACGGCCAACAGTGACGGTTTTGCCAGAGCATTGGATTTTGTCTCCCGGCAAAACCCGTACACCAAGCGCAGCAATTTTACCGTTAACTTTAACTTTTCGCGCTTCGATTTGACGCTCTATCTCGCGCCTGGAGCCAAAACCCTCTTCAGCGAGAAATTTTTGTAGGCGTACTCCCTGCGGCTGCGGTTGATCAGTACGCGAACCTTTAGCATCAGGGCTCTTTTCAGTTGCCACTAGGTTCAACCTCTAACACAACGTCTGCATCGGTGTCGTGCTTCGTCTCGCTTGGTTCAAGCTCAACGGCAACATCAGTATCAATACCTTGCTTCGCGTCAGTGTCTTGCTCTAAAAATAACGACTCATCCTGTATTTCTTTATCAATCAATTCGTTAGGAGCATATTCTTCATGTATTACTTCAACGTCTAGGTTATCAACCACACCGGTATCGATGACTTCAGAATCCTGTTCAGTGGGCTCTCCCTGACTTGCAACACCATTCTGATCAGCCGGTTCTTCCTCCGAACTATTCTCTTGCTCCGAAGACGCCACTTCTGAACTATCAGAATCTTCCGCTTCAGTTAACTCTTTGACATCAACTCCAGCCTTTTCCAGCTCTTCAACAAAACCTAAACTTTCGTTAAGCGAATCGATATCTTTAAGCTCTCCCAAACTAGGCAGATCTTCCAGACTTTTAAGCGCAAAATAGTCCAAAAACTGGCGCGTTGTCGCGTAAAGCGAGGGACGACCTGGGACATCGCGATGCCCTACTACCTTAACCCACTCGCGCTCCATTAAGGTTTTTATAATGTAGGAGCTTACGCTCACACCCCTAACTTCCTCGATATCACCTCGAGTAATCGGCTGGCGATAGGCAATTAACGCCAAGGTCTCTAATAATGCACGCGAGTACTTTTGCGGTTTTTCTTCCCAAAGCTTATTCACCCACGGTGCTAGATCACCGCAAACCTGAAACCGCCACCCACTGGATACTTCGACTAATTCATATCCCCTGTCACCACAAGTTTCCTGAATTTGCTTCAGTGCCTGCTCTATTTGTTCTTTTTCCGGCTTCTCTCGTTCTTCAAATAAATCCAAGATTTTTGCAATTGAAAGCGGTTCATGTGAAGCAAAAATAGCCCCCTCTACGATGCGATTGAGCTTATCTATATAACTTGGTATTTCCGAATAGCCCGGCATTTCCGGATCATTTTCTATCTCCGAAGCACTTTCTGCCTCCGAACCCGCCATTTCCGAGCAGGCTGGCCCCTCCGCGGAGTCGTCAGACTCAACTTCGCTAGCTGATGTCTCTGCTTCGGCTAGGTCGCTGGCATCCAGCTCAATCACTTCGTTCTCATTTTCCTCAGATGCGAGCTTTGAGTTCTTTTTTTCTGACATAATTTACTCTTCTTGACCACGAGCCTTAACGTGTATGGCTCCAAATTCATCTGTTTGCACAATTTCTACCAAGCTTTCTTTTATTAGCTCTAGCACGGCCAAAAATGTCACGACCACGCCCAGCCGCCCTTCGCTTACTTTGAAAAGGCTAACAAAAGGTACAAATTGTCGGTTGCGCAATTGGTCTAGCACCTGGGCCATGCGCTCACGCGTAGACAACTTTTCTTTTTCAACATGATGACTTTCAAATAAATCTGCGCGCTTGAGGACCTCTGACAGCGCGAGCAGTAATTCACGCATTTCCACATCAGGCTCGGCGCGCGTGAGGCTTTTATCTGGCCCATTCGCTTTAGCAATATGTATATCCCGCCCGAGCCGCGGCAGGGAATCAATGTCTTCTGCAGCCTGCTTGAAACGCTCGTATTCCTGCAGGCGCTGAATGAGCGCCGCACGCGGATCATCCTCGTCTTCCTCGGTTTCCAGATTTGTCCGCGGAAGCAACATTCGCGACTTAATTTCGGCCAACATCGCAGCCATAACCAAATACTCTGCGGCCAGCTCAAACTGCAATGCTTCCATCATTTCAACATAGGCAACATATTGTCGCGTAATATCGGAAACATTGATTTCTAGAATATCGATGTTTTGGCGTCGTATCAGATAAAGCAGCAAATCCAATGGACCCTCAAATGACTCAAGGATTACTTCGAGCGCATCGGGTGGGATATACAGGTCTTTCGGCAACTCGGTATAAGCTTTCCCGTAGACAAGCGCAAACGGCATTTCTGCCTGCTTCGGCGATTCGTTATCCGGCCCAACCGGCGTCTCAGGCTCAGGCTCTGCTGCTTCCGAGAGCCCCGCTATTTCGGAAGCAATCTGAACTTCAGGCTCCGTTTCTTCTTTACCCTGTTGAGCTGGCGAATCTTTGTCTTTCTGAGCTTGATTTAATTTTTCCGCCTCGAGCTCTAGAGTCGTTTCAATTATGGTCAATCCAATTGCCTCTTCTTATTTAAATAATAGTGATATCGCCACAACCTTCGCGAATGATCTGAGGTTCCTCGCCGGTGAGATCTACCACAGTCGTCGCTTCCAACCCACAAAAGCCCCCGTCGACAATGACCTCCACCTGGTGTTCTAGGGTCTGACGAATATCGTAGGGGTCCGTTAAAGGCGCTTCGTCGCCTGGCATAATCAGTGTAGTCGTCATAATCGGTTCGCCCAACTCTCTCATTAACACCAGAGCAATTTGATTATCGGGCACGCGCAAGCCGATGGTTTTACGTTTAGGGTGCATCAGGCGACGCGGGACTTCCGATGTAGCATTAAGAACGAAGGTGTAGGGCCCAGGTGTGTGACTTTTTATTAGCCGAAAAGCCGTATTGTCGACACGAGCGAATGTTGCCAATTCCGACAGATCACGACACATCAGCGTAAAGTTATGGTTTTTATCCAGTTGCCGCAGTGCCCTAATGCGATCGAGGGCCATTTTATCGCCAATATGACACCCCAATGCATAGGCCGAGTCGGTAGGATAAACGATTAGCCCACCCCGCTTCAGCACATCAACCACCTGGCTGATAAGCCGTTGCTGAGGGTTTTCGGGGTGAATACTAAGAAACAACGCCATACGCGGGAACCTTAAATGCTGCTATTAAAGTTTGCGCTGCTTGCCCAAGTGATTGAATTGGCTGATAAAACTATAAATAGCGCCTTATCAAACCGCAAGTTTGTAGCTTAGCTCCAAACTTGCCAAACAGGTTCGCAAAAGGACGGTAGTTTGCCAAAAGAGCCGAGCTCTTGCCACTTTTGATTCGGCATATGAAAGTCACTGCCGCACGATGCCAATAGTTGATAACGTCTCGAGATTTGTGCAATTTTCTCAGTGATGTTGGGTGACTGTAAGCCACTAATAACCTCAATCGCCTCGCCACCGGCACTCTTAAATTCTTCGACAAAGCGACATAATTTAGTCCTTGTCATTTTATATTTTTCAGGATGAGCTATTACTGCTACCCCATTCGCCAGCCTTATCCACTCGACAACCTGCGAGAAATCCGGCCATTCGTTTTTCACATCGCCGATTTTTCCTGCGCCTAGGTAGCGCCGAAACGCTTCAGATTCTGTCTGGCAGTACCCTTGCTCAACCAGAAACCTGGCAAAATGGGGCCGTGTAAGCGTCGCACCACCTGCAAGTGCCGTCGCTCCGTCCAGCGCGTCGTCTATTTTTACTCGAGCAAGTCGCTCTGCGATTAGCTCTGCACGTTTTGACCGCGCCAGCTTTTGGGTGAGAATCGCACTGGCTAAGGCTTCAGAATCAGCGTCGACACCCAAGCCAACGATATGCACTGCAATCCCGTGCCACTGTGCGGAAAACTCAATGCCATTTAAAAATCGCATTCCCAGTTGGCTAGCCTGAACTTTTGCGGCTGATAATCCATCTACCGTATCGTGGTCTGTAACAGCGAGGAAATTCACACCATGTGAATTAGCTCTCGACACAAGCTCCGTAGGGCTTAAAATACCGTCCGACGCGGTGGTGTGGGTGTGAAAATCGACTATCAAGGGTACTTATATGCTCTCAATCAATAGTGGTGTCGCCAAATCAAACGTTTCAGGCTAAAACAAGCTTACCTCCAAATAGTGCAAGCTTAGGCCCAAATGACGAAATTCACCGAAGTTAAAATCTCATTTTAATAGGCTTGCTTTTTTATAAGCTAAAAAGTTTAGGAAGCTGCAAGTGTGAACCAAATTTTACGACGTTACATCTAGGAGAACCATGGACTCTAACAAGGGCGAGCCCACAAAGCAAAAGCAAGAGAATGTTTTGCTCACTTTGCTGATCAACGTCGTTATACCGACAGTCATTCTGATCAAGTTCAGTGGAGACAAGTATCTCGGACCGACTTATGGCCTTATCACTGCGCTGGCCTTTCCGATTAGTTACGGTCTATATGATCTAATCAAATCAAAAAAAGTAAATTTTTTCTCGGCACTAGGAATCGTCAGCGTATTATTGACCGGCGGCATTGCACTACTTGAATTACCGCTGGAATATATAGCAATTAAAGAGGCTGCCATCCCCGCGATTCTCGGCATCGCCGTGCTGATCTCGATTAAAACGCCCTATCCACTTGTGCGCACAATGCTCTATAACGACAAGGTTGTCGACGTCGCCAAAGTCGACGAGGCATTGCATAAAAGCAATAATAAAGAGGCCTTTGAAAAGGTATTAACTAGCGCCACACTAATGTTTTCTGCATCGTTCATTTTCTCTTCGGTGATGAATTACGCGCTCGCTAAATATATTATTGTCAGCCCACCAGGCACCGAAGAATTTAATGTTGAATTCGGGAAGATGACCGCGCTGAGTTATCCCGTCATCGCTATCCCATCAGTCGTTATTTTATTCGGTATTCTGTTTTACTTATTTCGCAATATTACTCAGCTTACGCATCTCAAGCTCGAAGAAATATTTGCCGCCCACGCTGAACATGAAGACAACACAGATACAAAAGAAAATGAGAGTAAAGATGCTAGTTGAAAGCTGGTCACGATGTTTTAAACCCTTGCTTAACCCATAACTTCAATTTTTTATTTTGATACCCGTTTTTATTTCAACACGATAGAGAAACAAGGCGCCAGAATATGCTTTACGCAATCATTAGCGAAGATGTACCCAACAGCCTCCCATTAAGACAGCAAGCCCGTCCGGCACATTTGGCGCGTTTAGAGGCACTGCAAGAAGCCAAGCGATTATTTGTCGCTGGACCTCACCCCGCTACTGATAATGAGGACCCGGGTGAAGCAGGATTTACTGGCAGCCTGGTGATTGCAGAATTTTCTTCTTTAGAAGAAGCGAAAACATGGGCAGATGCAGACCCGTATGTGGCAGCCGGTGTTTATGCAAAGGTTTCGGTAAAACCGTACAAAAAAGTTTTTCCAAAGACTTAAGAGATAGGTAAACCATATTAAGCTTACCCAGCTCAACCTAACAACTTTAAAAAGATAAATAAAAATATGAAAACAACCATTCGACAACTGCAATTAACATTTATCGTTTTTCTTACTTTCTTAAGTATTTATGCGAATGCCGATATTCGTTATATCACTGACGTCGCTTACGTCCCTCTGCGCAGCGGTGCAGGTAATGATTATCGAATAATACATTACGGGTTAAAAAGTGGGCTTAAGCTTAATATTCTTGATTACCCCAATGGTGAATGGGCGCAAGTTCAAACGCCTTCAGGTTTAGAAGGTTGGGTTAGAAAACAATATCTAACGTCAAACCCCATTGCCCGCGTGCAGCTTGAAAAAGCACAACGGGACCTGTTAGTCACCAAACAAGAGCTGGAAAAGCTTAAAAAAGAATTTACGCGCTTGCGTGACGCACATACTCAACTGACCGGCTCTGCAAAAATTAGTCAAAACGAAAAAGTCGCGATTGAAAACAAATACAATGAATTAAAAAAATTATCGCAACGCGCAGTAGAATTAAGTCGCAGCTATGACGAGCTACAAAAAAAATATCTTCTATTAGAAACAGAGAATAACAACCATCGCGCACAGCGAGACCGTTTGATGGAAGATAAAACTATTCGCCAATGGCTATTTGGGGCTGGCCTTATATTTACCGGCATGATCTTAATGATTGTCCTACCGGCACTTAAACCGAAAAAGCGACATTCGGAATGGGCATAATATTAAAATATTGTACGGCGCTAACATAATACCGAGCTATCATAGATACAGAACTATCATAAGTACAAAACTACCACAAATTAAGGATTTAAAATGAAATATTTCTTTCAGGCGTACTATCAAGTATTCACAAAATTTATAGTTTTGATATTGATCAGCAGTTCAATTGCAACTCTGGCTAATGCGCAAAATAGCGTCGTTAAAACAGTAAAACCTGATACGAAAGCAACTGCAAAATCGACCACAAAAGCAACAAGTAATCCAGCCACTCAAGAAGAGCCAATTGTTGTGCTGGAAACATCTGTCGGTAAAATCGTCATTCAGCTACACCCGAAACGTGCTCCGTTGTCGGTCGAAAATTTTCTTAATTACGTCAATAATAAATTTTATGATGGTGTAGTTTTCCACCGTGTTATCCCAAACTTCATGGTTCAAACTGGTGGTTTGACAGACAAATTTGTGGAAAAGCGTACTGAACCACCAATTAAAAACGAATCGGTCGGTGGCCTACCCAATATAGCCGGTTCGGTAGCAATGGCTCGCCGACCCAACCCAGACAGTGCTACCGCGCAATTTTTTATCAACGTCGTCGATAACCATTATTTAAATGCTTCTGCACGTGGCCCTGGCTACGCAGTGTTTGGAACAGTAATTGAAGGTTTCGATATCGCGGTAAAGATCTCCCAAGTAGAAACCGGTGCTCATAAAAATCACTACGTAGCGCAACAAGCGCCAAATGAGCATATTTATATTAATAAAGCCTACGTTCAAAAAGCCACAGCCAACAAGAGCAGCACTGACAAAACTGAAAAATGAGTATCGCACTTTCAGTCAATTTAAATAAAATTGCGCTTATTCGTAATTCGCGCCCCGGCAATTACCCTTCGGTTACCTCGCACGGACAGTTGTGTTTGGATGCAGGAGTAGATGGTCTTACGGTCCACCCGCGCCCCGACCAACGCCACATTCGCCCGTCCGACGTCACGGCAATCTCCGAGCTCGTTGAGGACTATCCAAACACAGAGTTTAATGTCGAAGGTAACCCGTTCGCCAAAGCGCGCGGCGATTACCCTGGTTTTTTAGCGCTGGTAGAAAACAATAAGGTTCACCAAGCGACCCTAGTGCCCGATGACGACTCTCAAGCCACTTCCGACCACGGTTTCGACCTAAAATTAGATGGTGAAAAACTAAAACCGATAATTCAAAAGCTGCATGACGCAGGTGCTCGAGTCAGCTTATTTATGGACCCAGACTGCGATCAGATTAAACTTGCTAAGCAAATTGGCGCTGACAGAATCGAGCTCTACACAGGCCCCTACGCTGAAGCTTTTCGCAATAACCGCAGCAATTTAGATGAGCTGTTCGAAAAATATAGTAAAGCGGCAGAAACCGCTTTCGAAGTTGGGCTTGGCTTAAATGCCGGTCATGATCTAGACCGTCAAAACCTTCCTCGCTTTACGAGCATACGCGCATTAAAGGAGGTTTCCATTGGGCACGCTCTTACTGTCGATGCGATTGAACTGGGACTAATCCCAACAATAAAAGCTTATTTAAATATCTGTAGGGGCAAGTCAGTTTAATTGTCATTCCAGATAATGAATAAACAAGATAGCCCCTCTTATTTAGCCAAAAAGAAAAAATTAAATCGTACGTTAACGATCTACGGGCGCAAACCCGTGTTAGAAGCGCTGACCACAAATAAGCTTCGGCTGCAAAAACTACACTTAGCAAACAGCAATAAGCCCGCAGAAATCCTGGAAAATATTATCGCATTGGCAGAACAGCAGCAGCTTGAAATTCAATTACACGATAAAAAAGCGCTCTCACGAATTTCGAAGAATAGCAAACAAGACCAAGGCGTAGCACTCGATATATTTTGTCCCGATTTTTTAACACTTGAAGATTTTCTCGCCAACCCACCAGAAAAATTTTCTTTAGTCGCACTCGATAATATCGTCAACCCTGTAAATTTAGGTATGATAATTCGCTCGGTTACGGCATCCCCAAGTACCGGCATACTCTTACCTGAAAAAGGCTGTGCAAAAATCGACTCACTCGTTATAAAAGGCAGCGCCGGCACTATCTTCAATGCAACTTTAATTCGCTGTGAAAACCTGCTTAATGCGGTGACACAACTGAAATCATTGAATACCCATATTGCGGCAATGGATGCATCTGGAGATGAGAGCTCATTAAAACAAAAACCTCATCCACGCGAATTATTTATTGTGGGCAATGAAACTGATGGCGTGTCGCAAGAAATCAAAGATAAATGTGATACCTTAGTTCGAATACCGATGAAAAATAATATCGAATCATTAAACGTGAGCGTTGCAGCGAGCCTAATCGCGTTTAAGCCTCTTTTCATCTAATGTAGATTAATATCTTATTAAGGGCTTTCTAATGCCTTGTTTAAATTTCTGGAAAATAAGTATTTTTAGCTGCGCGACCAATAAATCTAGAACTGCGGTTCTGTGTGTTATCGCATCGATATTCGCGAATTTTATATGCGCTGCGCAAACTGTTATTGCTGAGGACAAGATCTTAGATCAATATTTTGTCCACCCAAATTTGGTGTATGCCAATAGCGACGATCGTCAACTCAAGCTGGATTTGTACCTACCTAATCATAAGCAAAGCTCGAAACTCATCATCTGGGTACACGGCGGCGCCTGGCACCGGGGTTCAAAAGCCAAGCCCCCTGTAGAAGCTTTAAATGGAGAATACGCGCTGGCGAGCGTTGAATATCGACTTTCTGGGGAAGCAACGTTTCCCGCGCAGGTACACGATATCAAAGCAGCGATTCGCTTTTTGCGAGCCCACGCGAATAAGTACGGTTTCCGGCGCGATCGTTTTGCTATTTGGGGAGCATCGGCAGGTGGGCATTTAGCTTCACTTGTTGGCTTAACCAACAACCATGCTGAGCTAGAGGGAAACCTGGGTAAGTATAGCCACGAAAGTTCCGACATCGCATTAATAATCAATTGCTATGGTCCGACAAACTTCAGCAATATTTTAGCTCAATCAACCAACCACGGCCTTAGCGTGCGAGCTCCTGCCCTCGCGTTATTGTTGGGCGGGGTTTTAAAATCAAAAATAGAGCTGGCAAATTTGGCTAGTCCTGTGAGTCATATTGATAAATCAGATCCGCCATTACTAATTATGCACGGAGATCAGGATATTCAAGTACCGATAAATCAATCCCACGAGTTACAAGGCCTCTACAAGGAATTAGGGCTACCGGTCGAATTTTACGTGGCGCACGGAGTTGGGCATAAGCAAGAAGTTTTTAAAAATAGACCCGGTCAGCGCGTGTTAATGACATTTTTAAAACAGTACTTTTAAATTTAATACGCCTCACACCCACACCCAACAGAGCACCAATTTAAAACAAACGCCCTCTAATGGCGCACCAAAATAGTTTAGACCTGACTCCTCGCTCTGCTAATAACACACCAAAATAGCCCGTTAGTGCACCATAAGGATTCGCCAGCACTCAATTTGAGCGTCCTTTACAAGCCGATCCCTCATAACACATTGTTTTTATTTGTATTTTTTTAATGGCACAAATAATGCAGTCGCATAATAGCAATTGTTAATATAAAAAACTAAACCACGCAAACCCTTCGCTGACTGCTGGATACGATATGCTTTTTGGCCAAAAGAAAAGAAAGCCCATTAAAATCCCTGTAAAGCCGGTAAAAGAGTGGAAGTACACCACCTGCAATTATTGTTCGGTTGGCTGCTCGATTGAAATTGGTTTGGACGAAGATAAAAAAATCGTTACGAGTCGTGGCCATGCCGGGGCTGACGTAAACCGCGGTAAACTCTGTATTAAAGGACTGCTCGAACACGATCTTTTTAATAGCCCGGGACGCGGCACCGACCCTCTTATACGCGAAAAACACTACGAAGCATTTGAAAAAACGACGTGGGATAAGGCCTTAGATACCGCCAGTGAAAAAATAAAAAATATCCAAGAGAAATACGGGCGCGATTCATTTGCTGTGGTATCAACCGGGCAATTGTTAACTGAAGAATTCTATACGCTGGGCAAACTCACACGTGGCTGCATCGGCACGAATAACTACGACGGTAACACAACATTATGTATGGCCTCTGCAGTAAGCGGCTATAAACGCTCTTTTGGCTCCGACGGCCCACCAGGGTGCTATGCAGATTTCGAACATACACATTGCTTAATGGCATTCGGTTCCAACTTACCCGAGCAACACCCCATTATTTATTGGCGCTTAAAAGAGGCATTAGAAAAACGTAAATTTCCGTTAATTGTTATCGACCCACGTGTCACTATGTTGGCACAATTTGCCGACATTCATTTACCTATAACACCCGGAACCGATTGCGTTTTAATTAATGCGATGCTCTACGTTATTTTCGATGAGGGTTTGCAAGATCAAGCTTACATCGACGCCAATACCCAAGGTTTTGAAGAATTAAAATCGGTTGTACAGGATTACAACCCCAAAAGTGCTCAACACTTGTGCGGTATTGACGAGGACACGATTCGCAATGTTGCCAGGCTTTATGCAAGAGCGCCTGCTGCAATGAGCATTTGGACCATGGGTATTAATCAATCGACGCACGGATCGGACGGCGTCTGCAATATTAATAATCTAAACCTGGTAACTGGCAATATTGGCAAACCCGGTGGTACCAGCCTTTCTATCACCGGCCAATGCAATGCCATGGGTACGCGTGAATGGTCTTCGTGCTCTGGCTTACCGGGATATCGTCTTCTTGAAAATGAAAATCATCGCGAAGAAATCGCTAACTTTTGGGGAATCGATCCAGAGTTTTTTCCAAAAAAACGCGGCCTTACTCAAACCGATATCTTTCCCGCTATTGAAACGGGCGAGATTAAAGGCCTGTGGTTAATCGCCACCAACCCGATGACTTCAATGCCCAATACTGCTCGAATTCGTAAAGCATTCGAGAATCTAGAATTATTGATTGTGCAGGACGTCTATGAAGATGTCGAAACCAATCAATATTCACATATCTATTTTCCGGCATCTGTCTGGGCAGAAAAGGAAGGCGTGCATACCAATACCGAGCGTCGTGTTAATTTAATCAGTAACGTCATTCCGGCTTACGCAAATTCAAAACCTGATTTTTGGATTTTTAAAGAGATGTCAAAACGCTTCGATAATGGAAAAGCTATCGACTTCCCCGAAACACCGGAGGAAACGTTCGAGGAAATGAAAAAACTCTCGGTCGGAGAAGGTCGAACGCTCGATATTTCCGGCATGAGCTATGAAAAGATTCGCGAGGCACGCGGCATTCAATGGCCCTATCGTGAAGGTACCGAAGGCTTATTAGGCGATGCACGTTTGTATACTGACGGTAAATTTCAAACACCTTCGAAAAAAGCCAATTTAATCGCAGTTAAATTTTTTAACAATAACGAACAGCCTTGCAACGAATATCCATTTTGGTTAAACAGCGGCCGCGTTGTCGAACACTTTCATACACGTACACGCACCGGAAAAATTGGTAACTGTAATAAGTTCAGCCCCACTCCCTATATGGAAATGAACCCAGACGCCGCACAAGAACTTGGCATAGCACATCAAACCTATGTGCGTTTAACAAGTCGTCGCGGCGACGCCGTTGTACTGGTGCAGCTGACGCAGCGAGTTCCTCGCAACATGGTTTTTATCCCGTTTCATTTTTATGATTGTGTTAATCGTCTAACGCTCGGTTTACTTGATCCCTATTCTCGACAACCCGCATTTAAACAATGTTCGGTGCGGGTTGAACCGGTTGCACAACACGAAGCTGCGCGAATTAATTACGAGAGTCGCGCATTTTAAATTAACTTATATTTTGAATTTACAGTTAAAAAGCAATGGTTGAAAAAGTCGAAGATTCCACTGTCCAATGTTTTGACCCCTCAAAAATGACTTTTCGCGAGGAGCAAAACGGGCGCTCTAACCACTGGGAAGTGCGCACTCAAGAACAGGACTACGCCTACTTGCCGGAACAACCCATTGAGGAAAAAAACCGCTATGGGCAGTTAATTGATTTAATTGATCTTACCGGCCTTCCCAAAGACCGGCCGATGTATATCAATGAAAATCCAGAAGTCGGTTCCAACCCCAATCGCAATAAGCAGCACGGTTTCTTTTTCACTGCTGACAATTGTATCGGCTGCCACGCATGCGAAGCGGCCTGTTCGGAAAAAAATGAAAACCCAGCACATATCGCTTTTCGTAGCGTCGGCTACGTAGAAGGAGGCTCCTACCCCGATTACAAGCGCATGAATATTTCGATGGCGTGCAATCACTGTGACGATCCCGTGTGCTTACGCGGCTGCCCTACCCGCGCCTATACCAAACACGCCGAGTACGGCGCAGTTCTGCAAGATCCGGATACCTGTTTCGGCTGCGGTTATTGTACTTGGGTATGTCCCTACAACGCACCGCAGCTCGACCCGATAAAGGGTCAAGTTTCAAAATGCAATATGTGTGTCGATCGATTAGAAGTGGGTTTAAAGCCGTCGTGCGTCACCGCTTGTGTTGGCAATGCCTTGGATTTTGGTGTAATTGAAAATACACCAGAAAATAGAGAACAGTGTAAAACTGAAATTCCAGGTTTTCCTGACCCCGAAATTACACACCCGAATATTCGTTTCCAACAAACGAAAAGCATGCCCATCGAAATGACGCGCACCGATTCAATGCCGGTAAAATACCATCGCGACGAAAAAGGCGATTATAAACCGGTTATTGATCAAAAAGCTGGGAAGGCAAAAAGTTGGAATTTTGCTAGATTAAATAGCCGCGAAAATCCCTTGGTGTTATTTACATTATCGACGCAAGCAGCCTATGGCGCATTTCTTGTTACATTTTTGGCGGCATTTTTTGGTATCGAAGGATTTACAGAATTTTTTACCAGTAGCATGTTCGCCCCTTTCGCAATTATTTGTGCAGGGTTAACCGGCTTTGGTTTATTAATGAGTGTTACGCATTTGGGTAAACCGATGCGCTTTTATCGCGGCTTTAATAATCTGCGTCACTCGCCCGTTTGCCGCGAGGGTCTAGGTCTTTCGCTTTTTGCCGCCAGCTGCGGCCTAACGGTTTTATTCTCACTACCGAATAATCCAATGTTAATAAGCACCTTCGGTTGGAACGCTACACCCTCTCAAACACTGATCGGGTTGACACAGTACGCCAGTATTTTTGCACTGATTTCGGGTTTTGGCGGTTTATACTACATGTACCGCTGCTATCGCATTAAAGCTCGCCCGTTCTGGGACCACTGGCAAACCGCTACTTCTTTTTCTGGCAATGCGTTAACTATAGGCTCACTCGTTAGCGGAATAGTTGTAATCAGCACACTGACTGCGCTTGGAACTCCAATTGATTCGGCACTTTTCGTTATTGGTGCTGCATTTACGCTGGGTTTAGTTGTCGAAGGTGTCGGTTTATTGGGACACAACCGCGACCTCCTCCGCAGCGAAAACGAGGGCGGAGCGGCGCACTACATACAATTAACAACGTTTGGTAAAACCTATATTTTGCGCAATAGCTTGATGCTAATAAATTTGGCAGTAGCCTTAAGCCTTATGGCAATGCAAATATTAGGTGTATCGACGGATCTTTTGGTCTTTGCCTGGTTGATCCTGGGATGTATCGCTGTTTTGACCTCGCTTATCGGCAGAGCACTTTTCTATATTTTGGTGATACCTACAACAATGCCCGGCGCATTTTTCTGGAAAAATAAAGGATTCGAAGAGCACGCACGCGATATCGGTTTGGCCGACAATCCCAGCTCAGGTGTTGTTCACTTGCATCATTAAACGGTTGGCAAATTTTGGCACTTAATGATATCAACGACTGTTTGAATAAGACCTGTTTAGTCGGCTTGAGCTATTTTGATTTGTCTGGCAATTTGCTCAAGCAAACAATGCTTGGCGGAGAGGTGATAAAGATTGATAAAGAAAAAGGCATAACGCTAGCATTACTCGCGAAACAAAATGAAGCACCCGCAGAATTTATTCTTCCGGCAAACTTAGCTTGTTGGTTCAAAGCACCGAAAGGCGAGTTTCATACGAGTTTAGAGGGATTAAAAATTATCGACCCCGACTATCTAGTCACCTGGGATATTTACCAGACACGCGACGATAAAGAAGACGGCGAGCAACAATGGTGGGAGTGGGTCCCGCGAGTTGAAGCTCCAGCGGTTACCGGAATTTGCTAAATTAATTATTTAGTCGTCTGTGAAAAGGCCTTTTTCGCTTGTGACTTCGTTGGCCTCGGACTGCTGGTGCTCATTTAGCTGAACTAAACTCCGCTCCAGCTTCCAAGGCCGCCTTGTCACAAGCAAAAAATCCCATTTTCACAAACAACAGGGTTAATTTTCTTTTTCAAGAAAATTAACGTCGAATGTCAAAAACTCGCAATTTAATACGAGTTTTTCACATTCGACTATTTAAGCATCTATATCAACAGAAGGCGTATCCTTGCCTTTTCTACGCCTATCTTTCCCCGAGCGCATATCAAATTTACCATGCCAACGTAAATTGCGTTTACGCCGGTCCTCACCACGCTTTCTTCTTCTTTCGACTTTTTCGGGCACGGAGATCTCGGGGTCGCTTTTTACAGACTCGACAGAGTCAACTTTGACTTTACGGTCATTCGAGATTTTTGGCGTTTCAGTTGGCCTGTCGTTGATTCGCATATGCCATCCCTATGTGTTGGGCAGAGGGCTAAGCTTTGATAAGGTGAACTCCTTTCAGGTTATCGGCCATACTTAAAAATTATTTAGCGAGAAAATCACCGAGAGCAATAGATGTGGAGAACTATTGCCCTTTAAACCACTGAAGTTTCTCGTGTAACTTAACAACACCACCAATAATAAACAGCGTCGGGGCTTTTACATTACGAGACTCTACCAGCGTATATATATTGGCGAGATCTGAAAGATGGACGCGTTGCTTTTCTGTAGTGCCCTGCTCTATCAACGCACACGGTGTGTCTTTTGCGCGCCCAATCGCTATCAGCTGTTCACAGATTTCCTTAAGTGCCACAAGCCCCATATAAAAAACCAAGGTCTGATTATCGTGAACAAGGTCTTGGTCAGAGAGCGATAGCGCGCCTTCCTTCAAATGCCCAGTAATGAATCGAACGGATTGAGCATAGTCGCGATGCGTTAGCGGAATGCCGGCATAAGCTGCACAACCCGAAGCTGCGGTAATCCCCGGTACCACCTGAAACGGAATATGGTTTTGCGCCAATAAATCTATTTCCTCACCGCCACGACCAAAAATAAAGGGATCACCTCCTTTTAGGCGCAACACTCTCTTACCTTGCAGTGCATGATCAACTAAAAGTTGGTTGATATCGCGTTGGTCAACGGCGTGTTCTGCACGCCGTTTACCCACATAGATAAATTCAGCATCGCGTCGCACCATATCAAGAATGGGTTGAGAGACCAGGCGGTCATAAAGAACGACCTCGGCACGCTGCATAAGCCGCAAAGCTTTAAAAGTTAATAAATCCGGGTCACCTGGGCCGGCACCTACTAAATATACTTCACCGTTTATTTCCTGTTTATTTTTTTTCTGAGAAGTCAACTTATTTTCTAGAGCTAACTCAGCTTGTTGTTCATTCCCTTTTAAAACTGACTCACCAATCGCGCCATCAATAATGTCTTCCCAAAACCGGCGCCGAAGCTCACCATCTCTAATCGCCGTTTTTATTTTGTTGCGAAAACGGCTGGCAAATTTCGCCAGGTTGCCAAAGCGACCCGGAATTAGCGTTTCTAATTTTGAACGCACGACACGTGTAAGTACAGGCGCAGATCCGCCACTTGAAACTGCGATCATTAGAGGGCTTCGATCCACTATCGCGGGCATTATTACCGTGCATAATTCCGGGTTATCGACGACATTCACCGGGATATTGCGCGCTTTGCAATCACCCGCGACTTTTTTGTTTACATCCTCGTCGTCTGTCGCGGAAATGACTAGCACAACGTCACTGAGCAACTGCACTTGGTATTCGCTATTCAGACATTTTCCGTTATTAGCATCCACTAATGCCTTTAATTCGGGATTAATTTCAGGCGCAACGACCAATAGCTCGGCACCGGCTCGCAAGAGCAGTCGCGCCTTGCGAAGTGCAATGCTACCGCCACCGATTAAAAGACACGGACGTTTTTTTAAAGTAAAAAATAAAGGTAAATAATCCACAATGTTAAGAAACAAGCTGTTATAACTTTTTGCTCAACGAGCGAAAATTTACGCGGCAGAAATAAGTTCTAAACCACCAAGATATTTTTGCAGAGCCTTAGGAACCTGAATACTCCCATCTGCCTGTTGATAATTTTCCATAATGGCCAGTAATGTGCGCCCCACTGCCAAACCCGAGCCATTTAATGTATGGAGCAATTCGGGTTTTTGCGTTTCGGGATTTCTAAACCGTGCTTTCATTCTGCGCGCCTGAAAATCTCTAAAATTACTGCACGAAGAAATCTCGCGGTATTTATCTTGCGAGGGCACCCACACTTCCAAATCGTAGGTTCTGGCTGCGGAAAAACCCATATCACCGGCACAAAGCATCATTTTTCGATAAGGTAATTCTAATTTTTGCAAAATAGTTTCCGCGTTTGCAGTAAGAGACTCCAGGGCCGCATCGGAATCTTTAGGCATAACAAATTGCACTAATTCAACTTTTTCGAATTGATGCTGACGAATCATTCCACGCGTGTCGCGACCATAGCTACCGGCTTCAGAGCGAAAACACGGCGTATGACTGGTATATTTTATAGGTAAGAGTTTCGCATCGATTATTTCGTCACGCACAATATTCGTGACCGGCACCTCTGCCGTAGGAATCAAAAAAAACTCACGCTCGTCGCGTAATTTAAATAAATCTTGTTCAAACTTCGGTAAATTTCCTGTGCCAAAAAGTGAATCGGCGTTGACAATATAAGGAACGTTAACTTCCTCATAGCCATGCTCAGTTAAATGTGTATCGAGCATTAATTGAATTAGCGCGCGGTGCATACGAGCGAGTTGGCCTTTAATAACGGTAAAACGCGATCCGGTGACTTTTACTCCCGTTTCAAAATCAAGCATTTTAAGTGCTTCACCGAGATCAACATGATCTTTAATTTCAAAATCAAATTGTCGCGGCTCACCCCAGCGGCTAATTTCAACATTATCATCTTCACTTAAACCCGCGGGAACTTCCTCAGCTGGAATATTCGGAATTCCAGCAACTACAGCCTCCCACTTTTCTTGAATGTCTTTCAGCTCGTGCTCTGCTTCAGCATGCTCAGACTTTAATTGCTCCAACTCCGCCATCAGCGCAGTAACATCACCGCCGGATGCTTTTAAAGGTCCTATACTTTTGGATTTCTCTTTTCTTTCTTTTTGAATATTCTCGGCTTTTACCTGCACAGACTTTCTTTGTTGCTCAATTGCGCTTATTTCGTCGACGTCTAGCTCAAAACCGCGCTTTTTGAGTTGCGTAGCAACCTCTTCTGTCTGGCTACGTAATAATTTTGGATCTAACATATTGCTCTACTTTTTCTTTAAAACGATAATCAGGTGCTAAATAATCTAGTTTAAAATACGTTAACGGTACTACTCAGGCACTAATGAGTCTCATTAAATAGTAACCACTAGTCACACTCAATACGCTGACGAGCAGTGACGCTGCAGCATAAATGACGGCCAAGCTCGCTAAGCCATTTTGAGCAAGTTGCAACACCTCTAGGGAAAAGGTTGAGAATGTCGTAAACGCACCCAAAAATCCCACCATAATAAGCGGCTTTAAATCACTTGAAATTACAGCTTTGCTAAAAATCAAATAATAAAATACTCCTATCAACAAGCAGCCCAATGCATTAGCAATAAAAGTAGCAACAGGAAATTTATCCGCATTAAAAGGAAAAATTAAAGACAAAGTGTAGCGCGCTACAGCCCCACCAGCACCCCCAAGTGCAACGGCTAACCAAGCAGACATTTAATAATACCGATATTTGTTTCGCTAATAAAATTAAGGCTTTTTGGGTTCTTCACTGCCGCGTGCAGCAGCATTTTTTTCTTCTAGAGTACGCAATTTTTCCGCGATTTTAATTTCTAAGCCACGCTCGACCGGCTGATAATATTTTTGCTCTTCCATCTCGTCAGGAAAATAACGTTCGCCTGCAGCAAAAGCATCGGGCTCATCATGCGCATAACGATACCCCGCGCCATAATCGAGCGACTTCATTAATTTCGTCGGCGCATTGCGCAACCTTAACGGTACATCATAGCTCGGGTTCGCAGCTACGTCCGCCATCGCCAACTTGTGGGCATTATACACAGCATTACTTTTCGGTGCTGCCGCAAGAAATAAAATCGCTTGAGAAATTGCAAGCTCGCCCTCTGGACTACCCAAGCGTTCTTGAACGGTCCAGGCATTGAGCGCTAACTCTAAGCCTCGAGGATCAGCATTGCCGATATCTTCAGTTGCCATTCTTACAACCCGACGGGCGATATAGAGTGGATCGCAGCCTCCATCTAGCATACGGGCGAACCAATACAAAGCCGCATCAGGTGCTGAGCCTCTCACAGATTTATGCAGCGCCGAGATTTGATCGTAAAAATGCTCACCACCTTTGTCAAAGCGCCGCAAATCAGAAGTCGCCACTTGCTGAGCAATTTCCTTTGACAGCGCTGCACCGTCATCCACTAAATCTGCGGCGAGTTCAAGCAACGTAAGCGCCCTCCTTGCATCACCGTCCGCTATGCGACTGATATATTCTGCGGCATCTGATTCCAGTTGGAGTTTACGCGAGCCGAGTCCTCTTTCCTCGTCCTCTAGCCCCATCTGAAGTAGCTGAGTAATATTCTCTTCAGACAAGGCTTTAAGCACATATACACGGCAACGCGATAACAAAGCGTTATTGACTTCAAACGACGGATTTTCGGTGGTGGCGCCTACAAAGATCAGCGTTCCGTCTTCGACAAACGGCAAAAATGCATCTTGCTGCGCTTTGTTAAATCGATGCACTTCGTCGACAAATAACACAGTTTTTTTTCCGGAAAACTGCATGCGATGCTTGGCATCATCGACAGCTTGGCGAATATCTTTAACGCCGCTTAATACTGCAGATATATCTTGAAAGTGCCCATCTATATGGGATGTGAGCAATTTCGCGAGTGATGTTTTGCCTGTGCCAGGCGGTCCCCAAAGAAGCATCGAATGGATTTGCCCGGTTTCAATCGCTTTGCGCAGAGGCTTGTCTTTTCCAAGTAAATGCTCTTGTCCAATATATTGAGCAAGATTTTGCGGCCGCATGCGCGCCGCAAGCGGTTGAAACTTGTGCTCGATATCCTCGTGAAAAAGCGAGTCACTCATCCAACAGTACGTCAGTCCCTTCAGGCGGAATAAAATTGAAGAGCTGCATATCAATGGTTTTATTTATTTGCGAAATGCTAAGGCTCAATTCAGTTTTTTGGCCGAGTTGGTCGGTAAAACTAATCGCATCGATTTTGTCTTTGACAAATTTAAATGATACGGACGCAAACGGCGCTTCTTCATCTAAAGGCTCGAGCTTAAAAACTCCATTTTTTGCTGCTGTAACCGTAAAGATTTTTTCTAAATCGGAAATATCGTTGCTGAGTAAACGTGCGGGATTATGCACCGCGTTTGTGTCTTGAGTGCGCACCGTAACCTGCTCAAGGTCAGGGTCATAAACCCAAAGTGTGGACGGATTGCCAACAACCGTTTGCGGAAATGGCTCGTCACTTTTCCAGTAAAAAAACCCCGGGCGTTTAAGCGCAAAATCGCCCTTGGTTTTTTCTAACAGTTCACCCTTATTATCAAACAGCAACTGTTCAAAACGACCTTCAACGCTGTCCATCGCTTGAAGTCGCTCGCTAAGGGCCATAGCATCATCTGATTTATTGACAGCATCATGTGATTTATTGAAAGCATCTTGCGATTGATTAGATGAGGTAGGAGCCGCTAACTCTTTTGGTTTTTCGGTCCCTTTCGGCTTTTCGGCCGCTGCCGCCCATACCATTGGGCTTAAAAAAAATAACCACATCAACAAACTTAGCTTCTTCATATTCCTCTCGTTTCCTATTTTTATCCTGCGTGGTTCGGTGCAAGCACGTCACGGCTGCCATTACTACCCATAGGGCTTACGACCCCTGAGGCCTCCATCTGTTCAATCAAGCGCGCCGCGCGATTATAGCCAATACGCAATTTGCGCTGTACTGATGAGATGCTGGCTTTGCGCGTTTCCAACACAAATGCAACCGCTTCGTCGTAGAGTGGGTCGGACTCCGAGTCGCCGTTCTCGGAATCACCGTCGTCGCTATAGCCCGGCACGGAAATAGCTTCGGTTGATTCGCTAAATATTTCTTCAAGATAATTGGGCTCTCCGCGCCTCTTCCAGTCAGCCACGACCTTGTGCACTTCGTGATCGTCGACAAAAGCGCCGTGGACACGTTGAATCATGCTTGTACCCGGAGGTAGATATAACATGTCCCCATAACCGAGAAGCTGCTCGGCACCCCCCTGGTCAATAATGGTTCGCGAGTCAATTTTGGAAGAAACCTGGAATGCCATGCGTGTTGGAACATTGGCTTTTATCAGGCCGGTAATAACATCCACGGATGGGCGCTGCGTCGCCAATACTAAGTGTATCCCTGCCGCTCGCGCTTTCTGCGCAATACGCGCTATCAATTGCTCAACCTTTTTACCAACAATCATCATCATGTCGGCAAATTCGTCGATAACGACAACAATAAACGGCAAGGTTCCAAGCGCGGGTGCTTCTTCCTCAACAGCAGAATCGATATCGGCCGGAACCCAAAGTGGATCTTTGATAGGCTCGCCCGCTTTTACTGCATCGTTAATTTTCTTGTTGTAACCGGCGATGTTGCGCACACCTAGCGCCGCCATCAGTTTGTAGCGTCTTTCCATTTCACCAACACACCAGCGCAAACCCGTGGCGGCCTCTTTCATGTCGGTTACAACCGGTGCCAATAAGTGTGGAATACCTTCGTAGACAGAAAGCTCAAGCATCTTCGGGTCGACCAGTAATAAGCGCACTTCCTCTGGTGTCGCTTTGTAAAGAATGCTCAGCAACATCGCGTTCACACCGACAGACTTTCCCGAACCTGTGGTCCCTGCGACCAATAAATGCGGCATTTTTTGCAGATCAGCTGTTACCGGCTGGCCGGAAATATCGTGCCCCAATGCTAACGTTAATGGCGATTTCGCTTTGTCGTAAACAGACGAGGAAATCACCTCAGATAAACGGACCATTTCGCGATCCTGATTCGGAATTTCGATGCCAATCACCGACTTGCCTTCGATAACTTCCACTACCCTTACACTGCTAACTGCAAGTGAGCGCGCCAAATCTTTTGCCAAGCCGGTTATTTTGGAAGCTTTTACGCCCGGTGCCGGTTGCAGTTCAAAACGCGTAACCACTGGGCCAGGCAGCACTTCAGTGACTTCGGCAACCACGTTAAAGTCTTTTAACTTCAGTTCTAATAGCCGCGCCATCGCTTCGAGCGATTCTTCGGAATAACCTTTTTCGGAGCTTTTCTCCGCCGGGTCCAGTAGGCTGACCTGAGGCAAGTCGCCGACCACAGGCGTATCAAATAACGATTGTTGCTTTTCTTTTTGCGCACGCACGCTGGTTTTGACCGGTTTTGGAGTTGCGGCAATTGCAGGTGGCTTGCGATCCTTATTCTTGGCCTTTTGCTCTTTTATCGCAACGCGGCGCTGTTCAACAACCTCGTCCACTTGTTTCTTTTCTGCGCGCAAGACTTTCCATTGGTTAAATTTGTATTTAGCTCCACGATAGCCCTTAAGAACCCAATTCCCAATCCAATCCATTAATGCAATCCAGGAAAAGTCGACAAAGATCGTCATGCCAAACAAAAAGACTGCAAATAGCAGCAACACACCACCGCTAAAGCCAAATGTTGAATCAACCGCCTGTGATACCGACATCCCCAATAGTCCGCCGGCCGAAAACGGAAGATCAAAATGCTCGGGCCCAAAATGCTGGACACTTAAGCCCGTGCTCGCAAGTATCAGCAATATCAGGCCTACAATTCGCAAACATAAAATTATCGGGTCCCAAAACGGCTTGTCGTCATCTTTCAACAAGCGCCAAGCCCGATACCCTAATAAAACTGGAAATAAGAAGGCGACGATACCAAAGAGGGAATAGATGCGATCAGCCAACCAGGCACCCGCCGGGCCCCCGGCATTATGTATTTCCTCGTTCATGCCGGTGCTCGACCACCCAGGATCGTTCGAATCGTAGCTAGCGAGCACTAGAATTAAGTAGGCGCACAAAGCAACAACGACTATGAAAAAACCTTCGCGCGCAATTTTTTGCGCTTTCTGGCTTAACACAGAGGGTTCAACCGTTGCGTTGACGTCTAAATCTTTCTTTGTATTGGTTTTTTTTCGGCTCAAATTATTTACCTGGCGATGTGCGCTAGGGGAACAAAGCGCAATATTAACGTGTTGATACTTTGATTGGTGAGAAATTTTTGTGCAAAGCCACGTGATTTTCACGTGATTTACTTCACATTTTTTAGCATATCAGCCTTATCTTACGCGCTTTTTCTGGCTTCTGAATTGGAAAAATTTGGTGTTACAACAGTATTTGACTTACTATCTGCGGCCCGTTTTATTGCGGGTCGGCATTACAAGCCAGCATGAATTGGGTCTGGTCATTGAAAAATCAGAACAGTGGCATTAGATAAGAAACATCTACTGTCACGAAATAACAAAAATAAAGAGAATTGTGTTTACTAGCGAGCTGCGCTTACCCAGGCACCCCAGCCTTATTAGAGGATTAAGCGCATTCACCAAAATTCACAATCAGCGCTTGACTTGGATCGGGTTGGAACGTGGATTTGCTATTATAGACTGTAACTTTGGCCCAAATAAAACTGCTAAAACTTTTTAAGATTAAACACCTAAAATTAAGATCAAACACCTAAAAATAAGTTAGGAAGTTGTTATGAGCGACACTCAGCATCATCGTCTAATTATTCTTGGTTCTGGCCCAGCGGGTTATACGGCAGCCATTTACGCTGCTCGAGCCAACCTAAAACCGGTTGTCATTACAGGCATTCAGCAAGGCGGCCAATTAACTACGACAACAGAAGTTGAAAACTGGCCCGGCGGCCCTGCAGACCTTCAAGGCCCTGGCTTAATGGAAGATATGCGCGAACACGCCGAACGTTTTGATACCAATATCATTTTCGACCATATTAACGAGGTGGACTTTAGCGAAAGACCTTTCAAGCTAAAAGGCTCCAGCTCTTATACCTGCGATGCATTGATTATCTGTACCGGGGCATCTGCACAATACTTAGGCCTCCCTTCTGAAGAAGCTTTTATGGGCAAAGGCGTAAGCGCTTGTGCGACTTGTGACGGCTTTTTCTATAAAGATCAAAAAGTTGTCGTGGTTGGCGGCGGTAACACAGCCGTTGAAGAAGCACTTTATTTGTCGAATATCTGTAGTGAGGTGATACTCGTTCACCGCCGTGATTCACTGCGCTCAGAGAAGATTCTACAAGACCGTTTGATGGAAAAAGCTGCAAATGGCAATGTAACAATTGAATGGAACCATACTTTGGACGAAGTTCTCGGTAATGACGCAGGCGTTACCGGAGTGCGACTAAAAAGTACTGGCGATTTAAAAACTAAAGAACTTGACGTTGCTGGTGTTTTTATCGCTATTGGCCACAAGCCCAATACCGACATTTTCCAAGGGCAGGTCGAAATGAATAATGGCTATATCATTGTCTCAAGTGGCCTCGACGGCAACGCTACACAAACCAGCGTCGAAGGCGTTTATGCGGCCGGTGACGTTGCCGATCATATCTACCGCCAAGCAGTCACTTCGGCCGGTTCAGGTTGCATGGCGGCACTCGACGCAGAGCGATTTCTCGACAACTAGGTAAGCCTATCTGTCGAGTATCCACATTTGTCGAGTATCCATCACTAAAATCAAAGTCCATTGAACACATTGCAATGGTTGAAGGCGGACCCTAATTGGTTTCCGCCTTCTTTTTATGCCCTCGACGACCCGAATGGACTGCTAGCGGTTGGCGGAGACTTATCCGAGGAGCGGCTGCTCAACGCCTACCGCAAGGGTATTTTCCCCTGGTATGATGAAAACCAGCCAATCTTGTGGTGGTCGCCAGACCCGCGTATGGTGATTTATCCCGAGAGTCTGCATATCTCCCGGAGTTTACAAAAACATCTTCGAAAAACGGACTGGCACGTTACAATCGACCGGAGTTTTTCCAAGGTAATCCATGCTTGCGCCGGGCCGCGTAAACAACAGCAAGGAACCTGGATTAACGAAGATATCAACCATGCGTACTGCAATTTACATAGCCTCGGCTATGCGCATTCGGTTGAGGTATGGAACGCGTTTGGAGAGTTGGTTGGTGGCATTTACGGTGTGGGTATTGGAGAGGTGTTTTTTGGCGAATCGATGTTTAGCACAGAAACAAACGCCTCTAAAACAGCGTTGGTGTATTTTTGCCGCTGGTTATTGAATTCTGGATTCAAGCTTCTCGATTGTCAGGTCGAAAATCCACATTTAGGTTCACTTGGCGCTATAAATATTGAACGTACAAAGTTTGAAGGTGCTCTAAGAGAATATTGTTCAAAGAAACTGGAAAAGAAAATGCAAGATGTGTGGGCAAACGCCCGCAACAAGATGATAAGCCGTGACTGACCTATCGAACATAAAATTATTTGCGACACATGAGCATCCCTGTAGCTATCTCGAAGGGGAAACAGCTACAACAGTATTTGTCGATCCTGCCGCAGAAATTGACAACCATGTTTACAGCGAATTATCACGTTACGGTTTTCGTCGCAGCGGAAAACACATATACCGCCCGCGATGCTCAAATTGCCACGCCTGTATCCCAATCCGCACCCACGCCCATGCCTTCAAACAGACACGCAGCCAAAAGCGCTGTTGGCGTCGCAATCAGGACTTGGCAATTCACACCGTGCAAAATATTAATACAGACGAACACTACGCACTCTATGCAGACTACATAGTTAAAAAACATGCCGATGGCGATATGTATCCGCCATCGCGCTCACAATACGAAGACTTTCTTTGCGATGGTTGGGGCTCTACGCTTTATATCGAAGGACGCATTGACGGCAAATTAATTATGCTTGCTGTGAGCGATAAACTCGAAAGCGGTCTCTCGGCAATTTATACGTATTACGATACATCAGAATCAAAACGCAGCCTTGGCGTATACTCCATTCTCTACCAGATTAATCTGGCAAAAAAAATGGAATTACAATACCTTTATTTAGGTTATTGGATTAAGCGCTGTCAAAAAATGTCTTATAAAAACCACTACCGACCATTTGATGTGTTAATTAATAACCGCTGGGTTTGCGTTTATTAATTTGGTCGCCCCAAAGCAAAAAATTAAAAGCTATAGTGATTTTTCTTGACTGACGTGCAAAACACGGAAGTGTCGCCATTTTCTGTAAGGCAAATGCGAGAATCAAAAATACCAGTAAACTCGCACGTTTACGATAAGCATTTTTAATCCGACACTCGAAAAAGGCCAGAAAGGCTTTTTTCCAGATCAAGCCGCAACTAATTAAAATTTGCGCACGAGGTCAAGCGAATAAGTGCAAATACAATTGGCGGTCGATTGCCGACAGTTTGAGTAATATTTTGCTTCCCATTCACGGCGTTGCCATTTAACTGAACCTGATCAACCAAACGCCCTTGCGCATCCAACGAGTAATAACGCGAGCCCACAGTGTCGCCAACATTCCCGCCAATCGTTTCAATCCATCTTCGGCCATTTTCTTCAAAATGACCAATCACGATATCAGTATGTGATTTGCCTGTGGCGACTCGATTAGCATTGTTTAATACCCAATTGTCTCTCACAGATGTAAACGAATGGTCTGTATAGCGTCCACGATCACTGTCCCAGCGATTTAAGCAAAGAATGTCACCGTCTTCCGGAACGACATTAGGGTCATTAATATCAAACAACCAAAAAGGCCTCGTCGCATCTTGGTTTTCGCGATTGCGAGCAGCTTGCGCAATATACGCCATATGGCGTGCGTGATATAAAAAACCCGCGTCGTTAGGTGGCGGCGGATTTGGCATCGCAGTGCGAACACACCAACTAATAAAAGCAGCACTCCATGCAATAGTGTCGTTGGCCGACCCCCTTGCCATTGACTGCGCTGCACTCTGCGACATGGCTAAACCTTCTTGCCAATACTGCGTCAACAAATTAAACATACTTGCATTGTTTTCTTGCTTTAAATTATCACCGGAGGCTAACCAATCACCCTGTGTTTCAACCGCGACACGAATAAGGTTGTGCCGAATCTGACACCAATCAGTTGCCTGCTGCATTTCGCGAGCATAAGGGCTCTCAACATCGTGATAACTTAAACCAAGACTGCGCATCGCTTGCTCAACGACCGGGTCCGTCCCGTATTGAGAAGTGGCCTGCTGGCCATAACCGCCAGCAAATTGCTGTTGATTTTGAGCAACTGTATTTTTTTGAAATCCGGCTTTTTGCCGCGACTGTGTTTGTCCTTGCGCTATGGCCTGATTACCCATCTGCCCTGACTGCGGCATTTTCACCGCTGGATTGGCAAACATACCTGGATGAACACCGTAGCGTGGAGGTCCTTGGTTAGGAAAGCCTTGGCTAGTTGAAGCGCGGTTCGGGTTTTGATTCGCCGAACTTGCCCGCGTATTAGGCATGCCTCCTCCACCGTAGCCATATTTTTTTGCCAGCGATGCCGCGGAGGGCGACATCGTTTGGTTTTGTTGAGAATAAGTCGAATTTAAATCACCGCGGTAACTATCAGGGTGAGCACGTCTACCCGAGTTTTGCTGATTACTATTTGCTTTTTGGTAATTATTCATCGACTCTCCCCAAACAAACCTACCCTACTTAAAAATATGGATTAATTATCACAGACAATATGGTGGCGAGAGCCATTGAGGAAACTAAACCAACCGCCGTCTGAATCTCCCGAACCCGATGAGTTGAGGGAAACATCAACTAAGCGACAACCGCGTTCAATAGCTAAGCGCTCAATTTCTGCTGCTTTGTTAGCATCGTGTACACGAACAATCGCGTAGATAAGTCCCAGGCCTAGCAGTAACAAAGCTGCGATCGCAGCCCCGACAAGAACCGGGTTACCGTAACCGTTGTGGTGACTTAGGCCGATCGCTTCGCGCGCATTTCGCGCAATGATACTAGCGATGGAACCCGCTTGCTCAGCCACATAGTCGGCAACCTGTCGCGCGATATCAGCAACATCAAGGACAATAATAATTTCATGACCTCGCGAAGCGTTTCTTAACGCATTAGCTAAATCGTCCGCAAAAGTTTGGCTGCTCACTCGAACCTCAGTCGGGTTGCCATATTGTTGAACGCTACCAAATGGACGGGCCGGTGCTAACCCCGGCAACCCAAAACCACTGTGCATCGGTCGTTGCTGGTTGTAACCGTAGTGAGGAGCACCGTAATTTTGAGCCCCCATTCCAGGCTGACCATTTTGAGGGAAGCTGACTTCTACTCGACACTTTTGTGGGTTATTCGGCGCTCCGTAATTTCCTTGCATAGGATAGGTTTGATCATAAACAACATGACCATTTTGCTGTGCTGAAGGGTAAGGCGCAGGCATTCCTGGATAATTGTGGTTCGACATAATGGTTCCTCTACTCAATGGCTTGAAATGAAGTTAAAGCGATTAATTTCTAACACGTTAAAATATTCATACAAAAGTAACGCACGGTTAACAGCCGACATCTTTACCTAAACAAACAAGTCATTTGTTAACTTCAGTTAAAAATTAACTTACTTGAAAAACCATGCAGCAATAAGCATACCAGTGGAATTATTTTTTTAATGAAATTAACTTTCGTTAAAAAATTTTATTTTTATCAAATAAGTGAAAAGAAATTGAAACGAATTGGCAAAATAATGGTATTCTAACCAAGCATCCACGGAACTTCGTGCCAATTATTCTTGGTCCCCTATGCTTTAGCGGCGCTTGCGTTTAGCAAATATTTAACGTGAACATATATTGAGCAGACAATTAAATGTTATGCATTTATTTGTTTGTTTTTTGCACCCTCAATTATGGTTCGCTATGTATTAATACGCCGAATACTGTTCACTTTGACCGTTTTTTCGTCATTGATAACGATTTATTAACCTTAATTTTGGGTAGCGGTTTATGATCGGTTCCTCGCCGGCAATAGCAGAGCTGCTTAGTAAATTACCAGCCGTTGTGCGAGCGCAGCGCACGACGTTAATTACAGGCCCTACCGGTTCCGGTAAGGAGGTGCTCGCGCGCATGCTTCACCAAAAAGCATTCGATGACTGTGCACCTTTTATCCCCGTTAACTGCGGAGCTATACCCGAAGATTTGATCGAATCAGAATTGTTTGGTCATGCCAAGGGCGCTTTCACTGGTGCGGTCTCGCGCAAGGGCTTAGTCAGCGCCGCCAACCGCGGTATTCTATTCCTAGACGAAATTAATTCTTCCAATTTGTCTTTACAGTCAAAGCTGTTGCGCTTTCTTGAATCTAAGGAGTATCGGCCAGTTGGCTCTGACAAAATTGAAAAAGCAAATGTCTGGGTGATCGCGGCAACCAATAAAGACTTGGAGGATGAGGTTATGAACGGAAGATTTAGAGAGGACCTACTGTATCGCCTTAACATCGTGAACCTCGACATACCAGCGTTATGTCATCGTAAAAGTGATATCAAACTACTAACACGACACTTCCTGAAAATCCTTAGTGCTAGCGAATACTCGGTTACCGACGAGGCGATGACAAAACTCTGCGATTACCATTGGCCCGGTAATGTACGCGAGCTTAAACACTGTATCGAACAGGCAGTTATTTTTGCCAAAGACAATACAATTGACGCAGTTGATATTTCGCTTAACAAGAAAAAAACTTCATATAATCAAGAAACTAGTGAAAAAGACACAATTGTAGATTTGTGGAAACTTGTCGATCAAAAAGGACTATCGCTCGGCGAGGCCATGGCTTACTGCGAACAAAAGCTAATAAGCGCAGCCCTAAAAGCCGAAAATAATAATCGCAGCCGTGCAGCTCAGCGCCTCGGTATTCACAACCGAACCATTTTTAAAAAAATCACATCATTACGTCCGTTAGACAAAAACGCGCTGTAGCTATTAGCCTCGTTTATCTCCCAAGCTCTCAATTTTTCTACCTAGCGACTCAACCCTTATAGAGCTTTAATAGCTTCCATTTGATTTTGCTTATCGCCAATCCGAGCTTTGCATATAAAAGTTCAACAGCACTTGCTTTGCTACGACCAATATTTTAGCCATGCCCAAAAAGGCATGCCCATTTGGGCATGGCTTCCTTACTAACAAACATCAATAATTTTTAATTTGCTATCAAATTAAAAAAATAAACGAAATTTTTAGTTAAAAATAAATATCTCGCTTGGCATAGACTTTGCGACACCAGCTTTGTAATAAGCATTATGAATTTTAGTTTAAACAAAGAAAAAATTTGGCTATCCCAATTTTTTATTTACGTAGGAGGTATTTCCTTTGGAAATGATTGCACCTTGTCGAAAAGTCGTATCCGATCGTTTTCCTCTCGCGTCGTTTATGGTGAACCTAAATCGCGGTCGCCATTACGAAGTTGTATGTGCAACTGACCCAAATTTATTTCATCCTCAAAACGCACGATACCGAAACCCTAATAATTTTTATACCAGTCGCAGCCAAGGGCTTATTGAATCAAGCGGCGATACCAGTACTTATTTATTGCCACAGAATCAGCTCGCACGTTTTCCAGAAAATTCAAATGTATTTTTTGCACTTGGATCTTACGGAAATAAAGAAGGTGTTGATCCAAAGTTTTCGATATCGCCAGATGCTCTCGATCAAATACCCTATATTAAAATCGCAGGGAGCCTCTCCAACGCAAAATCAGCTCGCAATAATCTTCCAAACAACAATCAGAACTATCTCGCCTACGGAAACCCGAGATCAAACAACAAGAATTTAAATAGCTCGCATTTAAACAGCGGCGGCCAAGCAATTTTGCGTTGGGGCGGTGACGATGCCTTAGAAAATTACCAGACTGAAATGGAAATGGAAAGCGAGGCTTTTGATTATGATGACGGATTTGATGATGATTTATGGGAATCAGAATCACAAAATTATTCTGGCTCCTCGTCGTCTCATACGACAGCTTATTCATCAAGCACAAGCGGCTACCAACAGAGCGCAAATTATCATAACCAAAGTTATGCGCAGAATACTCACAGCCAAGATAGTTATGCACACTCATACAATGCCCCTCCCTATCACGAAGGTAACGGCAATTATTATCAGGGTGAAGCATTCCCTCAAAACTATCAACATCAGAGCGATCAACTTCAAAACTACCAACCTCAAAACTACCAAGCTCAAAATTATCAGCAGCAAAACCATGCTCCGATGGCGAGTACGAGCTTAGGTGGAGATGCAGCCTACGGCGAATCCTACTACGGCAACCCGAGCGTTGCCGAGCAAGCTCCACCACGCTATGCCGACAACCATACATTGCAAAGCCAGACGCCAATCGAAATTGTTCCAGATGCACAACCGCGGTTTCAGCCAGGTCACTTTGACCGCTACGGCAGCCCTGGACACTACAAGCACGCTATGCCCGAACAATCGCTGCCGGTCGGCCCAGCGTCGTCACCACTCGGCAGTCAACCCGCGCAAACAGCGGTTGGCGAAAGCGGCGGAGAACAGCACTATCCCGAACAATCACCTAACGCCGGACAAGCACCAAATGATGGGGCGAGCGAGCCAGCTCCGACTCCACCACAAGCTCAACCACAGCCAGATCAGCAAGCACAAACCCGCGGAACGGCTCACGATATCCATGAGTTCGTGCGCTTGTTGCGCATAGTCTCTGCGGGCATGCCTCATGCAGATTCCTACAGCACGACTTTTACCGACGCCGAAGAGGGTTTGCGCTGGGGCTTAATCGGCTTCAAGCAAAAATCGGGTGAAATTGGGAAAGTTTTTGCGAAGGCCAGAGAGAGAGAAATTCAGCTCCAAGAGGCGGGTAGCCTCAAACCCGAGCAGGCCTTAGCACATATACTCGGCGACAGCTGGCAACAGGTTTTGCAGCAGACCGACCCTGAACGCACGGCCGATCCGCAGGTGAGAATGCAACCTATTGCCGGAGCAAATCTGTGGGAAGAACCCTGGCTCGCGAAATTGAAAGCTGTTGGTGCCGCACCTTATGTGCAAGCTGCTCAAAATGAATGCGCCATCAAAATGATTGGCGAATTTGCCGAACGCGTTGCACATTGGCTCGGTTTTAACACTCCCCAGGGTATGGCGACATTACTCGATGCCTTTGTCGAACAGGGAACCGGTCACGGGCTTACGTGGATAATGAATGCAGCGGGCCCAATTCGGACTCAAGCAGATCGAGACAGAGCACTCCAGGCGATCATTGGCTCGACCCAGGTGGGACAGTTTCAACAGTCTCACGGGCTCGAACCCACGGGAGTTTGGGATGCCCTCTCCCATGCTGCGTTAACGGGAGCCTTGCGTGCGTTGGGGACGCAATCACCGATTTTGCTGCAAACACCAGAACAAATGTACTCAAGTCTACTGCAGGCGGCACAAAACGACTCTCAGGATTCAGCCAACCAAGCGAGGGCAGAAAGACTAACGAGTCTATTTACCCATCCAGAACTCGGCCTGTCACAAAGTTATGCGAGGAGTGAATAGCGTGACCTATTCTCGTTATCAACCTCACTATACGAACGGGCACACAGCTGCGCCAGGCAGAAACAACGGGGTTCCATCACAAGCGCTTTCAAACCACGCCTTGCAAGCAACTCAAGCGTTGAGAAGCTCGGCCGGTTACGGCGCATTGTCCGTCCAAGAACGTGCAGATTTTGATTACCACCTCGGGCGTGTTGAATCGGCTTTACGAGGAGAAAACCCAGTGCCTAGTGCAGGCCTGCCCCGGGGGTCTTACCAAAATCAAAGTTACGGAACAAACGCGAGTTACGATCCTTACGCGGTCCCGAGCTACCCCAATACTCACAATTATGGCAGCGCTAATAGCTATCCTGGGGGGAATAGCTATCCCGGCGCAAACAGCTACGCAAGCCCGACAAATTATGCCTCGCAATTTGCCACGCCTAATGACTTTCTTGGCGGCGGCTCGCGTGGCAACAACCCTGGCCGATCGAATGCGCAACAACCTCCACAAAACCCACAACAAGGCGGCGGGCAGCAAAACCAACCTCCTCGGCCGTCCGGTACAGAAGTACTTGGTGAACGCGCGCGAAGAGCCCTTGATGCCGTAGATTTTCCGTCGTTTGTCGCGGAGCTAATTCAAGGAACCTTTATTGCGATTGTTGACGCAACGTCGCAACAAGTCCGCGAATACGCAAAACTTGTAGCCGACCTTTCGCAAACCGCCGAGAAGTTTACTGCTGCTAACGTCAATATTAACCAAGCTCGCGACCGCCTGGTTGAACTTCATCCCGCCCATTTAAGACTTGTCTTACCTGGCCCCGGTGAAACCGGTGAACCAAGAGTCGAACCCTTTGAAGACTTGGACGACGACTCACCAAGTTGGCTCGAAGACTATGGCTTAGCCGGATCTGAACTCACCGTTGAGTTAGTTGAAGGACCGCTGCTTGACGCAAGCCGTCGTGCACTCGGCGAAGAGCGGATGCGCAATCTGGCCACGATGGTGCTAATGGGCATTAACCGTATTGTGGTCGACGACGGTGAATTAAAAGCACGCCTGCATTTCCACGCCAAAGCGCGCGAGAAAGTTACTGCCGATATCGTGGCCCAGGGCGGTGCCCAACAAATTGGGATTGCGGGCAGGCAAAACACCATGCAAAGCGCTGTGAGCACGATGGTCAGTACCGTCGACGTCAATTCCCAAGCGGATATTTCTCTTAAAGCCGACCTGGTTGGCGAAGTCTCGCTCAAATTTCGCACTGAAACCTTCGATCTCAACAATTTTGCCGACACCGATGTTGTGCAGATGATTTCGCGTCATTCGCTAAATCGCGACAACAATATGCAAAACGGAGGTACACAAACCGGCGGAACGCAGAGTACCAACGGACAAATACCACCGACAAATACACAAGCGCCATTTAATCAACAACCCGTTAACCAACAGGCGCCGATAAATCAACAGGCGGGGCCACAGAACAGCCAAACACAACCGGCAATCCCCCCTAATCAAGCCACGCCTGATCCCGTGACAGGTGGTTAATGATTTATGAGAAGTCAACGATGAAAAATATTGCCGACTTTTTAGTAGATATGAGCGATGACATGCCAATGGCGGTTGCTGACGAGGCAACCGGAGAGGGTCTGGCAGTTGACGGTTTCGAGATTTCGGTGCCGATTGAATCAAGCACCGACGATATCGGTGAGTTGGCAGTTAGCCTCCCACGCGGGCGCCTGGCAACAGGTTTTGATCTGCCCCACGGGAAACTGACCGCGACTTTTATTAGAGGCGAAGGCGAGTAAGTGACACGTGCGACCGGCTCCGGCCCTGTCTTCTCAGTTGAAGAATTTGTACAAAGCCTGACGGCACAACTGGATAAGGCCCAAGATTCGCTGGCCATTAAGGCCAAAACTGGCCGCCCATTGACCTTTGCATTGAAGGACTTAAGTGTCGATTTAAAAGTTTTTTGGGAAGCGCCGCAGGGCCAGTTAAAACTGCGTCACGCAGCTCCCAACGAAGAAGGTGCCAGTACCGTGCACCTATCATTTACAACCATTACCCGCTCAATGGCGGAGGAAAATAGCTTGTCACTAGCTTTAGATGAAGATCACCGTTCGCTGAGCGAAATTGCCGATGAAGCCTCGCTGGGTGAAGAAGAACGACGCCAGTTGGAGATGGTGGGCGTGCGCACGGTTGGTCAGTTTAGGCGCTTGTCTGAAAGCACACACCCCAAGCAAGTTGAAGCTTACCTCGGTATTCCTGTAAATCGCTTACGCATGGCGCTTGAGCGTAGTTCACGCCCCGCTGTTATTGAGCAACAACCCGTTCGCGGACCCGATAACCGCCGTCTAATGCGTATTCGAGGCGCTAATCTAATGAGTGGCTCAACACCAGAAGTTTTGATGTCGGGCGAACCTGTTGAAGTTCTTGAAGCCTCGGAAACCGAACTGTTGGTAAAACCGATGGCACACCATCGCGAAGGGCAATACGAGGTGCGCGTTTCAGGTCAGCGCGCGACAGGTTTTTACGAGTTGCCCGGTGAGGAAGCTCCTGGATCACAAGCTGATCCTTACGCGACCGCGACACATCCATACGCGCAGGGGGCCTACGGGCAGGCAAATCCGCATCAGGCTCACCAAGCTCATCAGCCCGCGCATCAAAGACCACCCAATGGGCAGCCGCAATACGCAGAATCTGAATATTTACCTGCGGGAGGATCGAGATGGTAGAAGTTACTGCCTCAAATCCCTGGCGCCCCGAAAACACTCGCCGCTGCGTGCGCGGACGCATTTTAGTTAAAGTAAAATCTGAAGACGGTCCAAGTTCTGCACCGCATTATCTGCAAACCCGGATGCTTGCCGCGCCTTTGCATTTTGATCGCGGGCGAATTGACCGCACCGTTCACCGACACAGTTACGCCATGCAGGTCACGCGCGCTTATGAGCCCTCCCGCCTGCCTCTGCTCGGAAGCCCCGTGGGCGATGCGTGGGACGACTTGGAACGCAAAACGGGACTCTCTCGCACTTACCGAATTGATGTCGACCCCAACACTAGCTTGTTAAACCTGGTCGACAGCTTGCGCTGCCTTGAAGATGTGGAGGTAGCAACGCCCCATTATCTGAGCAATACACCGTTTCAATTTGAACCTAATGCATCAGGTGAAAGCTACGGTCATGGGCGGCCCTCAGACCCCTATTACGCTCATAGAATGGTCGGTAGCGCGGAGGCGCTAGCATTTGAACCCGGTGACCGGGCACTTCAGGTCGGTGTTGTAGATAGCGGCGTTGACCTCAACCACCCCGAACTAATGAGCGCGTTGCGACCCGGGGTCGATACAGTCGATTTGCCCAATCAAATTCTCAGCGACGGCGCTCGTCTGGTCGGCGACAGCGAAAATCCCGATCGCATTCCGCGCGACGAAATTGGTCACGGCACCGCTTGTGCATCGATCATCGCCGCGCGCGGTGACAAAGTTCCGCCGGGAGTCGGCGGAGCTGCGCAAGTGCTTCCCGCACGAGCGCTGGCGGGCGTGCGCTTGATGGAAAAAAACAAACTGACTGCAATGGGCGCGTTGCCGGATATCGACCAGAGCGTTAAAACCCTTGTCGATCTCGGAGCGAAAGTTCTCAACCTCTCTTTCGGAACACCCGCATCTGCACTGCGCGATGATGACCCTATTCCACACCAAGATGTTATCAACTATGCGCTACAAAAAGGCTGCATCCTAGTCGCTGCTTCGGGTAACGACGGGCGCTTTAATCGCTATTTTCCCGCATCGCATCCCGGCGTTTTGGCTGTTGGATCAGTTTCCGAAAGTAACTCACCATCGTCGTTTAGCACGAGGGGCGACCACGTTTTGCTCTGCGCACCCGGTGAAAACGTGCTCGCCGCGAGCTTGGGAAGCAAGTACACCGAAAATACCGGCACTTCGTTCGCCGCTCCGTTTGTAAGCGGTGCGTGCGCGCTGCTTGTTTCGCGGGCGGCTCGTTACGGGAGACCGCTCGATGCGCAAACCGTCAGGTCTTTCCTAACGGCCCATTCGCGACCGTTCGCAGCCGGTTCTGATACGCGCGGCTGCGGCGCCGGCATACTCGATATGCCGGCAACGCTGCGAGGCTTAGAGCACGCGTTAGCGCGCGGCCGCAACCCTCAAATTCCCGTTGCACCACTTGCAACATCCGACTCATCGGAGGCTTCCTGATGAATCTGGGGCCACAACCGCCTCCATGAGAGGCAAAACATCCCACTTTAAATGTTGAGCACTCTTACAATTTTTGGAGGAACACACAATGACAACAACTGTAATCACAGAAGTATTTCCGGAGCTTTATAACGCGACACTGCCCGGAGGCAAAGACAACGAAACTAACTTAAACAGCAAGCGACTTTATTTGGCTGTACGCCACTTGTTGAGCGAATTGTTTAGCATCGACCGGGAAGACCCGGTCAGCCCAGAACCTGAACAGTTTGCAGATAAGTACACCAGCGGATCTGACCCCGATTTCTTCGACGAGGAGAAAATACGCTTTCTCGCAATCATGGGTCAATTAAAGCTCGCAGGCTACGACGATCCCTCCTTTGCGCGAATGGAGCGCTGGTCAAAATTCCTCGTGGATGTCGAAAGCAGTGAAGTCGACGTCGACCAAGAAGCCGAATTTGAGCGTTTATTCCCACGCGGCTCGAAGCGCACAGCGCCACACGACCCCAACGACCCGGCGTCAAATAACATCGTGTGGATACCGGCAAGTGCGCGCCCCACTCAAGAAGAGACATTTGGCGATGAACCCCATCCCGGCGGTCCTGATAACTCCACTTCACCGCCAACACCAAGACGGTACCACTTCCGCGTTTTAATTGTGCCCGAGTTTATCAGTGAATTTACAGCTGCAATGCAACAGTTCAGCGCTTACACCGAGCTGTACAAGCAAGTCTATCGCGGCCTTCACGAGCACAGCCAAGGTAAATATAACGGTGCCAGCGTGACCGTGACCATTAGCTCGCGCCAGTTAGCGGAAGTCACTGAGCGTTTAATTCGCGACAACGTCAATCCGAGTGACCCCAATATTCAACTCATTATCGAAAACGCGCTTTCTCGCTCCATTAGTTCAGCCTCGGGAAGTGTTGACGGAAATTTTTCCTCTTTCGGTATCGATCTCCCCGACTTGGACGCCGGTACCCACGTTGAAATTATTCCAGACAATCTCAACGCCGTACGTGTTATTTACTATTCAGCCCAGCTCGAAGAAATGCGCTTGTATGCCACAGTCGATGCTGTCGTAGAACACGCTACCAGCGGCATGCTGCCAATCAGTCGCGGACCGGGTTTGGATCGCATCTACCGCTGGATTAAACGTGCACCTGAAAGAATTAACGAATTTGAGCGCCGCGGCTTGTACGCTCGAGTGCTCGGCTTAGCCCAAGGAAACGTAGAAGAGCCTCTTCCAAACCGCGAATTTAGCGACCTCTGGTTCCGCTTTGTCGCAAGTGTCAGCCGCAAATTCCGTGAGATCACCAGCACGGAGCGCGATGAAGTCAGTAACGAACAAATCCACAAGGCTGGACGCGATCTCGCGGTGAATATTTCGCTGCACGGCTACGGTATTACCGCTCCTGCAGCAATTGAGTTGCAAGCGATTATTCAAGAGATGATCGACATGTTAAGCGACCCTGAAATCCTACGTGCTTATGGCGTGCGCGATATTTGGCAGCTGGTTGACCGCGTTAGCGCTCTCTATCTCAACGGTGCTACCAACGGTGTGAAATACCGCACGATGGCAGCTTCGGGCGAGCGCATCATCTCCTGGCTTGCGCGCAAAGCGCCGATTCTGTCGAGTGCCTCCGCTCTCGGTCTTGGCATTACCAATTACGACTCGAACGGCAACCGCCGCGCCACAAACGATTTTACTGCCCTAGCGGAATTAGCTGAGCGGTGGTTGGCGGTCACCGGCACACCAGACGAAATGGCAGCACAGCACAGCGACCCGGTAGACCTCGAACAGCAAATCACTGTTCCAATGCTAGGCAGCAACGCAGGCGGCTTTAGCGCCAATGTGCAAAACGTACTAGATCAAGCGGGCGTTGACCTACCCAATATGCCAGCGGTACCACAAATTTAAGTGGGGAGGATTCTACGATGATGCGTACTAAACCCAGTGCATCGGACCTAACCAAGCGACGCTTTGAACTCGCGTCACGACGTTTAGGAACGAAAAATCCCGCCGAGGCCATCGGCGGTTTACTCGATCGCAGCTTTCACTTGCCAGCAGGTGACCCGCGTTACGGGAACAACTTACTGACACCTGGAAAGTTTCCGTTGGAGCACTCTTATTCTGAGGTGGCAGGCAATGCTTTTCGCCTCGATATGCAGCCTCTGGGGCCCGAGGCTACACCTCATGCCCGACAGCAGGAGGCAAGTCGCGAGATGCGCCGGTTAACTCAACAAAATTACGGTGCGCAGGCGTTAAATTGGTTTGATCAGCGCTCTGAACGCTGGCGCGCAGGCATGTCTCACGGAGATTCCCGCTTCGGCGCGTGGTTCGGTATGGCCACCGACTCTCACGGCTTGCAGGAGTGCAAGGTCTACTACGAAATGCGCGAAAACGATATCGATGCTTTGCCACCCACGTTAAAGCACGCTGCGCGTATTTCGATGCAAATGATGCCGAGCCTAGTGCCGATATTCACCTCTATTGCCTGCGGTCGCAACCGCGGCGCACAGCGGGTTTATTTTTTTAATCAAGGCGATTTACGACTGCTGGATCTAGAACCACTGCTAAATCAGCTGGGTATAGGCAAGCAGCTTCCGAGCCTACTCGCAGCTGCTGGAGTGATTTTTGGCGGGCGATTTATTTTGCCTGAGGGCTCAGTCATTATTGGCTTGCGCGACACCAGCAAAGGCATCGAAATGAAACTCGATGTACTCGTCGCCGGTATGCCCGATCCCCCGCAACAAATGTATCAGCTTCTTAACATGGTATTGGCTGAACGACCCACTTCGCAGATGGGCTTGCAACGTTGGGTTCAAGCCATGACACCCGATCACGCCGATAATCCGGGTGAAATCGGTGTTATCAGTATCCGGGTTCTGCAAGATACACCGGCTCGCTGTTCACTCTATTTGCGACCGAGTGGCTACGACCAAATGGGTCGCCTTAGTGATGGACCAGGCAGCCATAACAGCGCCTATCAACATCATGGGCATATGCACAATGGGCAAGGCTATCAGCATAACGGAAGTAGCTATCGACAAAACGGGCACAGCGGCATCTATGCACCAGCGCCCCAAGACCCTTACCGTGTCTAACGCTTCGCGTTGGGAGATATAGTTATGAACTCCAGTAATTATCACGACCAGATGGAGGTTGAACGGCAGGTCGACGAAATGCTTGGCCGCTCAGCCTCGTTTCACCATCTGCCGCCCGATCAGAAAGCGCAGATACGCGCTGATACCGTTCGTGTCGTCGAAACTATGGCGAGCAACAAACGCGCGCAGGCCGAGCGCGCTAAGCCCTATGTTGACCCTTATGCCGTACCGATGAATACCGGGCTTAACCCCTCGATTCCGCCAATCAATTTGCCCGGGCAACAAAACCAGAACCAAGGTGGCGTTGACCCGAGCAAGTTCACTGGGGGAGCGCAACCCGGTGCCGATCGCAGCATATTGCCGACCGAGGCTATTACGCCCGACTTTGGCTCCGCCGTTACCACCGGTGTAACGGCGACAGGCGAAATGGTTAGGCAGGTCAACTTCCCCGCCTTTGTCGCAGAGCTGATACAAGGCGTATTTCAGGCAGTGGTCGACGCCAGTATTGACCAAATGAAGGCCTACGGCGAACTTGTACAAAGTGTGACGATGAGTCTAAGCGATTTTCGCGACACCAACGTTTCGGAAAACCAAGCGCGTGACCACTTGGTCAGCAAGGCGCCCAACCTGTTTCAAGTGAATATCGGCGATACCGGGCCAACAGTGGGTATGCGCCCGGATGCGGATGAGGAAAACCTGCCTGATTTCCAGGATATGCTAGGCCTCGAAGAGCCACTTGACTTCTTGGATGATGAGACGATTGAGCAAAAACTCGTGCCGGCGGCTCGCAATGATTTAGCCAAATCCCGCCAAGCGTTGTTAGCGACGACTTTGTTGATGGGCATCAACCGCATTATCGTCACCAATGGTCGTATCAATGCGCGGATGAACTTCCAGTTCACTTCCCGGGATGTCGGCGCAAAGGCAACGACGGCCTACGACTACGAGAATCAAGGAAATATCACGACAAGCCAAAGCGATTACGAGCACTCATCCGAAACTGGAGAAGACTACAGGTCGAGCAGCCGCTATAGCCGCGATAAAGGTTGGCGCAGCAACCGTTCCGGTGAAAGCAGTCGTTGGTCGAAATCCTCGCATCAATCGGTCACTGCCCCTGTCGTTACATTGACCAATGTGACGCAAAGCAGTAGCCAGGCTGAACTCGAAGCTAAAGGACAACTCGCCGGTACCGTCGATTTGAATTTTAAATCAGACACTGTCGACCTGAACAAAGTCCTCAGCGAAGCCGATATCTTCAAGCTTGAAGGAATCCGTCGCACCGCCGGCAGAGGTGCGCCTGCGCCAGCTGAAGAAGGTGGCCAACAGCAAACGGAGGCCGCGGCTGGGGCATAGCCCGGATATCACACCAGTATGCTAAGAATTGGCTTGAACGATTTGTTCTTTCACAAGTTGGTTGGTGTCTTGCCAAACAACAATGTGCTCTCGACCGCGCTTGACAGATTCTCACTTGATCTTGCGCGTTTAGCGCGCACGTGCTCACTCCGACGCTGCAGCGACAGCGTTTACGTTCACGAGCACACGCTAAACGCACAATCTCGGCGCGATAATTCTGCCAACTGGCATAATATGCGAGCTAGGCCATGACACAAACGGCAACGAGCGAGAAGCCTGAAGACCTCAACTTGGTTCGGCAAGAGGTTCGCCAGCTATTGGAAAGTTCCAATGGTTGGCAGGCCATGCCGGCGGCGAAACGTCGCGAAATGGCCAATAACATGGTCAAGGTTAGTCAGTATCTCGCCAAAGATCCCAATTGGTTAAATACTGAAATTCCGCAAGAAAAAACCGAGCTTGCCGAAGTTATGGGACCGGTTGAAGACATCAAAAAAAGACTGGCTAAAGAGCCTGGGCAGGTCGGCGCCGATTTCGAAGCTGGAGCATTGCGCGAAGGCACCGAAACATTTCGCGAATTGGTCAATGCTGTTGATTTTCCCGATTTTGTCAGCGGTCTTATTCAAGGCGTTTTTCAGTCGATAGTCGATGCATCAATACAGCAAATGGAAGCCTATACCGAGTTGCTTGCGGCTACCGTAAAGTCGGTTGACCAATTTGCGCAGGACCATATTACCGATGCTCAAGCGCGTGAGCACGTCGCTTCTCGGTATCCGAGTATCGTGCGAATTGTAACCACATCCGAAGGATCCCAGTTACAAGAGCGAGAGGATGCAGACGATACATCTGCGCTACAAGCGCTTGTTGGACCGCAGGCAAGTGTCGACCTCTCTGATCGCGAATCCGAATTGCAGCTAATCAACGCTGCCAAATTAGAGATGGCGCGCCAACGGCAAAAATTGATGGCCTTGATGGTGATGCTGGGTATTAATCGCATCGTCGTCACAAATGGGCGCATCAACGCCAAAGTCGTATTTGATATCACGGCTAACGATATGGCTAAACGCAAGGCCGAGGCAGGACTCACCGACGACTCACAGAAATCGTCTTCGATGGCTGCCGGTGGCTTTGGGTTTTCCCCTTGGGGCGGCGGCGGTGCAGCCGCGCGTCACAGCCGTCGCCATCGCACAGTGGTTAAAAGTTCGATTGACGATACCAGCGAATCAGCGGCAGCAATGAAGGCCAAACTATCAGGCGACGTGCGCGTGAACTTCCGTTCGGAAACATTGCCGCCAGAGAAAATGCTTGATGCTCTGCAGTTTGATCAAATCAATTATCTCGCGCAGGGTTCTGGACAGCCTGCGCCCCAACCTCAGCAGCAAAATTCACAACAGTCCGCTAGCGGAGGACGCTAATGAACGAGGCTCTACAATCCCTCCCCCCAGAAAAACAAAACGTCGTCAGGCAACGCGTGAGGGGCTTGCTTGAGAGGTCTGACACCTACAAGAATCTATCGACCGACGAGCGTCGCTCAATGGCAAATTCGCTTGTCAACGTGGTTGCTTACCTTGCTGACCCGAAAGCCGGCCAAGACGATATTCCTGAAAATATTGCCGGTGGCGAACAAGCAATGGCGATGGCACAAGCGAGTAGCAAACGCGGTGGCACTAAAGCAGGGCTTGTGCAAGACGACTTCAAAGGTACCGCCGCGCGCGAGGGCGCCGACGTTTATAAAGAACTGGTAAATGCGGTTGATTTCCCCGAATTTGTATCAGAGCTAATCGACGGCGTTTTTAACAGCATTGTTAACGCATCAATCAAGCAAATGGACGCTTATTCGAAACTGCTCGAAAGCGTCGTCAAGAGCGTGAATGAATTTGCCACGGACAACTTTACATTGAACGAGGGCCGCGATTGGCTGACTGACCGCTTCCCCACCCAACTAACAACCAATATTGAAATGGGCGAACCGAAGTTGGCCATGACGGAACAAGCGGAAGAAAATGGGTTAGACGAAGTTAAAGCTGCGCTTGGCATGGATGCAGATATCGATTTAGACGATGAAACCAGCGAGCAGGAACTCGCTCGCCGCGGGCAGCTGGAGATGGCACGTTTACGGCAAAAACAGCTGGCTACGATGGTCTTGCTCGGTATTAATCGTGTCGTGGTCACTAACGGTATGATTAACGCGAAAGTCAAAATTGATGTGCAAACTACTGATACCGCCGAGCGCGGAAGGCGCGCATCCGACTACGATAAAACTTACCAGCACAACACCCGCGCCAAACGCGCTGGTTGGTTCTCTAACAAGAGCTCGTCCAGTCGCTCAGGCTCGCGCACAATAATCAGCTCCTCACTCAATGAAAACAGCGAATCCGAAATTAACGCCAAAGCAAAATTAACCGGTGAAGTTCGCGTTAATTTCAAGAGCGAGACCTTCCCTCTTGAGAAGATGGCCTCGCAAACACAAATTGATTCAGTCAACCAAGTCAGTGCCACTGGAGATGCATAGATGGGTGGCATTCATTTTTTTCCGGGAGAAAATGATGAAGCCCATCTCTATGCCGGCCTGCGCAGTAGCGAAACGCTTTTGGCCGAGCATTTGGCAAGCGTTACCCGAGTTTACGGTAACTATGGCCTGGGTATGGTCGAGCTGCCCAACCTCGGAACGCCGGGGCAGATCGCACCGGCTCAAGTTAACAGCGGAGCCGTGCTTTACTGGTGTTCAGAGGTCGATAAGGCCGGAATTCTACCCTTTGTTGAAACTCTGGCCGATAAGCTGTTCACGGGCCAATTCCAGCTACCAATACAACAGTCGAGCTCGCTCTTGCGTCCCTTCTGGCGCAGCGCCGAGCACCGTTTCACCGAACCCGAACGGCTAGTGCTCTACCGACAAGTACTCGATGGCAATATGCCGGGCAGTTTTCAGCAACACATGCTGCATCTGAGCAACAGCTTGGTCTCGATTGGGCGCGAAGCCAAAGACCACGGAATATTGCATTTACAAGCACGCGCAGCACAAAGCATCCAAAACCTCGCGCAAGGCCTCTCCGACCGCTCGGTTGGCATAACCGGTTTTGCCGCACGGGATATCGTAAGACAGATTCGCGATGCCATGGATATCCTAAATAACCCCGAAATTAACCGAGCACTTGGCGGCGGCAGTATTAGTTTTATTTTGCAGCGCTGGAGTCCCAGCTTGATGAATCGCCAGCTTAACGTTTCGCCACACCTGCGTTTGGCTCAGCACGGCGTTTCGATCTTGCGCTGGATCGCTCGCGAGGCGCCTCTAATCGTACAAAACAGCTCCATGCTCGGCCGCCAACACCCGCTGATGCACGAGGCGGAAGCCTGGTTGGCGACCTACTCCGGTATTCGGGAGCCCTAGGTGATGAGAAATCAGGGCGAAACACTAGCAATTGTCCGGCGTGCGGTCAGAGGCGTGATCGAAGGCACCCCTGCCCTGCGCCACGACAAAGCCCTGTGTCGACAAATTGCTAATCGCATGGTCGGTGTTTCGATGGCTGCGGCCAATTTAATCGCTGCAGAGCAAGATCTCGATGAAGAAATCTCTGCACGCAAACCGCCGCAAAGTGCCGGTCGAACAAGCGAGCCCATGATGGCCACTGCGATGGCTGGCGCCAGCGATATCCATGGCAGGAGCGCCGTTAATGCGGCGGCTGGCACGGTTGAAGGTTTAAAAAATGCGATTGATTTTCCCGAATTTGTCACGTCGTTAATCAGCGGTGTTTTTCAGTCAATTCAAAATTCGAATATTCAGCAATTACAGTCATTTGCCGATTTACTTGAGGCCGTCAATATGTCGGCCACTGAATTTGGAACCTCTAATATCGGACCGGCACAAGCGGCGCAGTGGGCAGCACAGCGCTTTCCAAGTTTACAAGTCACAGTTGAAGACGATGAGGTGGAGTTAACGCTTAACGACGAGGGTGATATGCCATCGCGAGAAACACTGATGGCGACGCTGGAGATAAGTAGTGAGGAAGCCGATAGCATCGATGACTCCGATCTGATGACGACATTAATTCCATTAATTCAACGCAAATTAGCACGCGAACGCCAATCACTTTTAGCCACCATGGTTATGATGGGATTGCAGCGCGTAGTGGTCGACGACGGTCAACTCCACGCCTCAATGCGCTTGCAAGTGGACGCTCGCAGCATCGCCGAGCGCGCCCAACTCGATAGCGTCGACTCGAGAATAATCGCAGAGGCCGGGGGTAGCTTTGGTGTCGGCAATTGGGGAGCAAGCGCCAAGGTTTCAACCAATGTCGGTTTTGTACATTCCGACGAGCAATTTTCGCGTGAAGAAATTGCAGCTAGCGCCGGCCTGCGTTCCTCGGTTGATTTGCGCTTTCGAACTCTGCCACTAGATGTCACGCGTATGGCACCGCCGCGTTCCCTCCAGGGGATACAAGGTCGTTCGATGGTACCGGAGAGAGAGGCTGAGTTGGGCTCTCTACTCTCACCGGCAAGCGAACGCAGGACAGCCCAGCCAAGACATCCAAATCCGTCAAACCTTCAACAAGTGCACCAGAGCAACAACCAAGATGATCGTGCTCGACAAGCGCGTGAGCGAGCCCAGTCGCAATCCGGTGCTCAAGCAGGCGGTGGATCTGGTGGTTCGCGCGGGTCTGGCGGGTCTGGCGGGTCTGGCGGGTCTGGCGGGTCTGGCGGGTCTGGGACAGCTGCTGCCGGCAGAACAACGGAGGCAGCGGCTTAAAAATTTTATGCGTTAACACAGTTAACGCAATACCCGATTTTTTTTAACAGCTATTTATTTTTTAACAGCTTTTTAATTTTAACGATTATTTATAACTGAGTATGAAAGTCGCGTTGCACCCTACATCCGACGCTGGAGGTTTAATATGAAAAACCCAAAAATTAATTTATTTCTTAAAGATGTCAGTCATTTCGAAAATATGTTCGATGCCATTACAGCTGACTACCCCGAATTGAAACCCCTTATGGACGACTTGCTTTATCCGATGAAGTTTTTGCAAAGCTTAGCTGATGAAGCGACGGGTGTGCTGAAGAACAATTCGAATAGCATCGAACAAATGCGTTTTTTATTAAATCCTGCAACAGTAGAGGAGCACGATATTCGCGATGCAGTCAGCGAATTATTACCGAGCAAGGATGAAGACTACGATAAGCTCGATTGTCATATCGACATTGATGACAGCCTAATTCACTTTGGCGAGTTACTCATTATCGCATTAGCCGCCGGACGTGCAGGCATGAATAAGTTTAACTTAACCGATTCGATCGATGAGTATATCGATATCGTGAAATTTAATGCTCTGGCGACACTACCTTTGCAAGTACTGGCCGGCGTTTTACGTACAGGCCGCTCGATTGATAACTTTATTCAGTCTTACCTGCACCAAGCCAAATCCAGCGATAATTTTATTTTTCTAAAAACACTGGTAAAAACTTTTTGGGACAAACGCGGGCTTGCTTCTGCACGCAATATCGAAATTATAACCAAAGAAGTGAAAGCGTTTTTTACAACTTGCTCTTTGACTAGCGGATGGGATGGAACAAAAACAATTGCCATTCGCAAAATCGAATTAAAACCCAAAAGCGATAGTGTCAAATACCCGATCCACGTGCATACGAACTACAGCGGAGAAAAGGAAAAAATTATCGCTTATTTTGTTTGGGATAGCGTTAACGATGGAGACAATCGTGGTTTTGTTACCAAAATTCATGAATTTCCTGTCGCAAAATATCAAAAGCAAAAAAATATATTTATCATTGACGATTGCGACCACCCCTCCGGCTGGCTGGGCTTGCAATTGGACAGCGAACAAAAAGAAATGCTGGATTTTGCCAAGCAATTGGCCGCTTATTGGGAAGAAAAAAATAAGAGCATTTCGTTGCTGGAAAACTGGCCTATTCCACTTTGTCACTTACCTCACAACGACGACCAGGAGCCACAAAATGATCTCGTTCCTGTTATTGAGCGGGAGCAAAGTAACAAATGGGGGCCGGAGATACTCGAAGAGTCGATCAGCTATTTAACTGAACACAACAACGATGGCGAAGCAACGCACTTAGCTGAACTCAAACTTCGTTTTAGGTCTCATGTCACTCCTTCGTTCACAGTTTCGAACTATGAGTCAAACGATGCACACGAATTCAGTCTAAGCGAAAAAGATCGAACGGAAAACACAATCACTTTATTTTTCAACCTAGATGAACTAAGCGAAAACGATACTTTCATTCTCGTCGACTTATACACTGACGAGCGTGAAGATGCCTACGATACCGAATTAGTTGAATTGGGGAATTGGCAACAATATATTGCCGACAATTCTGCAACGGATGATAATGGAGACTCAACCGGCGATAATTCATCAGACGGAACAGGCGACGGCGATTCATCCGGAGATGGAGGTTCAAATGGGCAACCCGACGGCAGTCAAAATACAACAATTCCAATTTTTGTTATTCGCCCCGGAATACTCGAATCTGTCTCTGAAGATACTCAAGAAGAGACAAATATGGCTAGCGTATTTCAGGTGGATGAAAATGCTGCAGATGAAGCTATATATACACTCACTAACAGCGTCAATTATAATTTTCAAGAAAAAAGCTTACCGTTTAATAGCGACTCAGAAGTAACGGTTGAAGCCGATGATATAGCCCTTGACGAAGCAGAACAAATTAAATTGCTGAAGCAGTTAAAATTTATGTCTGAAACAACACTGGGCCAGGAAAAAGCTGTATGGATTTCGCTCGTTAAATCAGATACTCCTTTCTATAGAGTCGCATTATCGACCGGTTCAAATGGTTTGATTGTTTCGACAACTGATAAATTGGTCGAAGCCTTTGAGGAATTGAAACGCCGTGTTAACCCGGCGAACCCAGCAAAATCTGAAGACACCATTGCCATGCAAGCGCACGTGTTTAACGGCGCGCTTTCAATTGATAAATTCGTTTCACGTCAGCGCCGTATACTGCAAAACAACGATGATCCCGTACCATCACAATGGATAGCAATCGGCTATTACAATAATCGTCAACTGGCTTTTGAACAGCGCATTAATTTACCTTCTGAGCACTTTACCGGCATTATTAATTTAAATGTGCCGGACGACCCAAATTTGGAAAAAATTGAATTGCGCTATCAACCGGAATTATTTGCTATTGAAGTAGCGTCTGTAACCCAGCCGCGTTTAACCGAAGCGTCGGTAAGGTTAATGTCGAATGCTTCGGTGTTACGAGGAAATACCTTTAGGCAAGTAACACCTTCACCTAAAAAACGATTGATCGTTTTGCAGCGCAAAGCAGGAGATCTTACGTTAATTGCGAGTTACAACGAAAATAGAAATGCTTTGAATTGGCGAGAAAGACACTCTTCGGGAATTGAAACGCGCGTCTCTGTCTATGTGGAAAATAGCCATGTTACGCGCGTATTTGATTCATTCCCTAAAAATGTTAACTCATTAGATCTCAATAATTTTGTTATTAAAGATACCGAACAAGAAGAATTAAAACACTTCGAAATAACGGTTAGCGACGGCTGGAACTCTAAATCTGCAACGCTGAGCAACGCCGACAATCAATTTTCGATCGACGCTCGCGACTTATTGCCCAGGCGCGCCAGTGGCAATATATACTGGGTCGATCCCGGCAGCTACTCCGACAACGTGAATAGCAATACACGTGTTTATTGGAAAATCGATGGCGAAGATTATTTTGATAACAGCGTGAGCATCTTTAATGCTGTTGAATTACCCGACAATATCGACAAGTCTCAAATCGAAATCGAGATTGATGATGATCACGACAACGATTCACCCTACGGAGGAGACCTCTACTAAGTTTGTATTTAATATCGTTAATTTATTTAAAAAGAAATTCAATCAATGAATTTTGATATTTGGCATCAAGTCCCGTTAGTTCCACAACTAACCGGTATGAGCTGTTGGGCCGCTGCAGCCGCAATGCTGGTTGGCTGGCGCGAATGCATTCATACGCGCCCCGACGAAATTGCACATGGCTCAGGGTTTTGGGAAGCCTACCGCGACGGACTTGACCCCGATAGCATAGGAACGCTCTCAAAAACATGGCGGTTACACCCTGTTAATCATTTTGATATCAGTGTTGCAAATCTGCGCCATGTTTTAGCCAATAACGGTCCACTCTGGGTGGGCGAAGCAAGCCCCGGTTTGCATTCCATCGTAATTACCGGAATTTACGGCGACGGCTCGGAAGAAAACAGCTTTGTCCGAATCAACGATCCGTGGCCGATCGGTGGGGGTGAACGATACTCTAAATCTGTTAAAGAATTTAAACGCGACTTTACCGCCGCTACCCAAGCTGTTGGTCAACACACACAAATTCTTCATGCAGGTGGACGCAACGCGAGATTATTTGGTAGTAAAAGTTTTGCGCACGCAGCTGCGGCAGCTCCCCCAAGCTTCGATCAATTTAAGCTTAGCGATAACAAACGCCCAACGAACCTTCATTACGGCTCGCCGGGCGAAGTAAAATATTCCAGCTCGCTACACGAGGCTATTGACAATCAAAATCGATCAACTTGTTTACAGACATTAAATACAAGCAGTTTCATAGTAGAAGCAGGCGAATGCTTATACCGCAAATACTGCAAATTTTCTCCGCAACATGCTGCTGTCCAACCACAACTCTTTCGCTGGCCTAGCGTTAGCGCCCCGGAATCTGTGCTGGATCTAATAATCATAAACCTCGACAGCCCTCCTCCGGTTTGCGAAAATAAATTGCGCAAATTTTTAAGCCACAAAACAGATTGTTTGATGCGAAATTTAAGTTTTCCGACATTTGTCGTCACGACCTTTAAAACTGACATTGCGACCTTTAAATCCGATTGCGCGGCTCCCGAAAGCCAAAACTCATGGCCCAGGGATGACAATCACGAATTACGAGCGGTAATTTTTGACTCACTGAATTGGTTGCAACAAAATCTTATCGGCGCAACAAATAGGCACTGCCTCTACATTCGCAATGTCCGCGAATTGTCCGTCACATCAAACCTATCCCAACCACCAAACAAGCGATTGCGACTGCGTGATATTGCTATTTAATTTAAATTTTCTCAGCGCAAGCGCAAAACCCACTCGCTATGCACTCTTGAGCTATTCTGTCAGCAAAAACCACGATTTCGATCAATTCAAAGCAACTTTGCCTTGGAACCTTGGGCCAATTGAGGCAAAATTGCGGCCTCCTCAAATTGAGGTGCTAGACAAGCTTTACATATAAAGAGGGTTCTGCCGAATGGCAAAAGAAGATTCATTTGAAATGGAAGGTGAGGTAATTGATACCCTTCCCAATACAACATTTCGCGTCAAACTTGAAAATGACCATGTCATTACGGCGCATATCTCTGGGAAAATGCGCAAAAACTATATCCGTATCTTAACCGGTGATAAGGTTAAGGTTGAAATGACACCGTATGATCTTAGTAAAGGAAGGATCACTTACAGAGCGCGTTAAATCGGCGCAGGCTGCCAAAAGTACTATAAAAAGCGAAAGAGCGGAAAAACCCAAGGTACGACAAAAACCAAAGTACCACAAAAACCAAAGTTACAACGAAAAAGAGCCCCTCTGGGGCTCTTTTAGAATCTAGACGATGTCTCGTCTAATCACCTTCCGCAACGAGTTCAAGCTCGTCATCTTTGACTTTGACTTTGACGACGCCGCCTTTGTCAGACAACTCCCCAAAAAGAACTTTTTCGGCTAGCGGTTTTTTGAGTTTTTCCTGAATGATGCGCGCCATCGGCCGAGCGCCCATTTTTTCGTCATAGCCGTTAACCGCTAACCACTCGCGAGCCTCATCACTAACATCTAGCGTCACTTTCTTATCGTCGAGCTGGCCTTGAAGCTCCACAACAAACTTATCGACAACCGTTTTGATGACATCCATTGAAAGCGCTCCAAATTGCACGATCGCGTCAAGGCGATTGCGGAATTCAGGCGAAAACACGCGTTTTATCTCTTCAATGGCATCCGAGCTATGATCTTGCTTGGTAAAGCCAATTGACGCTCTGCTAGCGGTAACCGCCCCTGCGTTTGTCGTCAAGATCAGTACAACATTGCGGAAGTCAGCTTTGCGCCCGTTGTTGTCAGTCAGGGAACCGTGATCCATCACCTGCAACAGCAAGTTAAAGACATCGGGGTGGGCTTTTTCTATCTCATCGAGCAACACCACACAATGGGGATGTTTTGTCACCGCGTCGGTCAATAAACCACCTTGGTCGAAACCAACATAGCCGGGAGGCGCGCCGATAAGACGCGAGACAGTATGCCGCTCCATGTACTCGGACATATCGAAACGCAGTAATTCAACACCCATTGCTTTCGCCAGTTGACGACAAAGCTCAGTTTTCCCAACGCCAGTAGGACCAGAAAACAGAAAGCTACCCACCGGCTTATCGGGGTTGCCCAGGCCTGCGCGCGACAGTTTTATCGCGGACCCAATCGTAGCTATCGCCTCCTCCTGACCAAAAACGGTCATGTTTAAGCGATCTTCTAACTTGGCAAGTAGCTCTTTATCATTTGTTGAGACAGTTTTCGGTGGAATGCGCGCAATCTTTGCCACAACATCTTCAACGTCTTTAACACCTATTTGCTTTTTGCGTTTGCTCGGGGATTGGAGTCGTTGATAAGCCCCTGCCTCATCGATGACATCAATCGCCTTATCAGGCATAAACCGGTCTGTAATGTATTTTCCAGCAAGTTCAGACGCAGCTCTTAAAGCGCCATCTGTATAACGCAAACCATGGTGCTTTTCGAAACGAGACTTTAAGCCACGCAAAATTTTGTAGGTATCTTCAACAGATGGCTCATCGACATCAATTTTTTGAAACCGGCGCGATAGCGCCCGATCTTTATCAAATATGCCGCGATATTCCTGAAAAGTGGTTGAACCAATGCAACGTAGGTCCCCGCTGGTCAAAAGCGGTTTTAGTAAATTAGAGGCGTCCATCACGCCCCCAGAGGCTGCCCCCGCACCGATGATGGTATGAATTTCATCGATGAATAATATAGCGTTCTGACGCTTCCTGAGCTCTGCTAGAAGCCCTTTGAAGCGCTTTTCAAAATCACCTCGATACTTAGTGCCGGCCAGTAATGAACCCAAATCAAGCGAGTAGACTACACTCTCGTTGAGCACATCCGGCACGTCCTTATCGACTATTTTTTTAGCTAAGCCTTCTGCGATGGCCGTTTTACCAACGCCGCTCTCACCAACAAGCAAAGGGTTATTTTTACGCCGGCGCGCCAATACCTGCACAACTCGCTCAACTTCGTAGTCGCGCCCTACCAAAGGGTCTACGCGTCCGAGGAGCGCCTCCTCATTGAGATTAGTTGTGAAGGACTCTAAAGGGTTAGCTGTCGCTCCATCAGCGCCACCAGAGTTTAAGCTGTCTTCGTCAGCCGGTTCTTGCCCAGGCTCGATATTGTGATCAGAACCTCCAGAAACCTTAGTAATGCCATGTGTAATGTAATTGACGACGTCAATGCGCGCGATGCTTTGTTGCTTGAGGTAGTAAACCGCCTGGCTTTCTTGTTCGCTGAAAATTGCAACCAATACGTTGGCGCCTGTCACTTCGGACTTTCCGGATGATTGAACATGGAAAACTGCACGCTGCAACACGCGCTGGAAACCTAGGGTCGGTTGTGTCTCGCGTTCAGCATCCCCCTCGGGGATAAGCGGTGTAGTGGAATCGACAAATTCAATGAGTTCTTGGCGCAAAACATTCAGATTCGCGCCACAAGCTTTCAGGACATTGGCCGCAGAATCGTTATCTAAAAGCGCAAGTAACAAATGCTCAACCGTCATGAATTCATGACGCTTTGAACGCGCACCTTTGAATGCAAGATTTAATGTAACTTCCAGCTCTTTACTCAACATCGTGACACTCACCCACCTCTATCATTTAGGCATCATCTCCCTCTGCTACCTCAATTTCGCATAGCAAGGGATGCTCATGCTCCCTAGAATATTGATTCACCTGCGCTGCTTTAGTTTCGGCGACATCTTTTGAATACACCCCGCATGTCGCCTTGCCCTGCGTATGCACCGTCAACATGATCCTTGTCGCTTTTTCTCTGTCCATTGAGAAAAACAGCTCTAAAATTTCGACGACGAACTCCATTGGCGTATAGTCGTCGTTCAACATCACCACACTGTACAACGGCGGCCGTTTTAGTTTCGGTTTCTCAAGTTGAACCGCTACATCGCCGTTTTCGTGAGCGCTCGCACAAATTTTGTGATGTCTCTTTAATGGTAGCTTATGATTTTCAAGATTACCCATGGGAATTCTGCCTACAAAACCCGTTAAATATCGCAAAGTATTCTAACGTACCTGCGTAGAATAAAGTTTACTTTTTGTCTAGCAAGTTAACGAATGCTTGACATTTTTTGCTAATTTGATTACAAATCGCCCAAACCATGGAGTGCTGTAATGGTGTTCAGAATCAATGATTTCGAATTGATCAAAAACAATAATTGAAAGCGCCCGAAAGTCGGAGAGGTACAGGGTAAAAGTAACACTGGAAGGAAAATATCATGCCAACCGGTACAGTTAAATGGTTTAACAACGCAAAGGGTTTCGGCTTCATTCTGCCTGATGAAGGCAATGAAGACGTTTTCGCGCATTATTCCGCTATCCAAATGGACGGCTATCGCACGTTGAAAGCCGGACAAGCGGTCGATTTTGAGATCTCACAAGGTGAAAAAGGGCTACATGCCGTTAACATCCGTGTCATCAGCGAAAACGCATCCGATAGTACATCAGCTCCGAGCGTAACCGAAGAAACAAACCCGTCTCATTCTGCAGAGTCTAAATCGTCCTCTAGCGATTCCAAGCTCCCCGAAACCGAAGGTGTCTGATTGTATTAGCAAAAAACGAATGTTGTGATTGCGAGCTGTAGTTCGTAATTGAGCGCGAACCTTATATTTTCATTACACAAAACTTGTTTACTTCCAAAGCTTTGCACCTTTTATGTAAAGTAAGTTTTGAAGTTTTTCACGTCCATTATTTGCGCTTAACAGTTATACAGGTAAGTTGACTAGAATACGTGCTGAGAGGTCGTGCGTCTCATTTGTACAAATGTGCATCGGATTTGAATCTTCTGACCCATCAAAGCGATGAACGGCGTTCGTCACCCAATGCTTTTATATTAAGGTGCGATAAACGACGATTTTCAAAATAAAAAGCAGAAATAACAACACATTGGCGATAAATTAGAGAGCTATAGAAAGACCGACAAACGGCTAAATTGTTTTCACTAGAGTCGAGCCGTTTGCCGCACCGAGGCAGATAATCTTCGGGTTTATATGCGATCAATAATGGAATTCAGAATCTCACTTGGGCGCATTGCCTTTGCCACCAATTCGGGGTTAGGCCGATAATAGCCTCCTATCTCAGCTGGCTTACCTTGTGAGTCGTTTAATTGCGCGAGAATTTCAGCTTCACTTTCAGCCATCGCTGAGGTAGGTGCCTCGAACGCTGCTTTAAGCTCCGAATCTTCGTGCTGCTGCGCTAAAGCCTCAGCCCAATACATCGCCAGATAAAAATGACTACCGCGGTTATCGAGCTGACCCACCTTGCGCAACGGCGATCTGTTTTTGTCCAGAAACTTAGCCGTTGCACTATCAAGTGTTTCTGCCAAAACTTTTGCTTTTGCGTTTCCGCTTATTGCGGCAATGTGCTCAAGAGAAGCCGCCAAAGCTAAAAACTCTCCGAGAGAATCCCAGCGCAAATGCGCTTCTTCAACAAATTGCTGCACATGTTTGGGTGCGGAACCACCTGCACCGGTCTCAAACAAACCGCCTCCAGCCATTAGCGGCACTATCGACAACATTTTTGCGCTAGTACCAAGCTCCAGTATCGGAAATAAATCAGTCAAATAATCACGCAATACGTTACCCGTTACAGAGATCGTATCCAGCCCATTCTTTGCACGTTGCAAACTGACTTTAGTTGCTTCTACCGGGGATAATATCCGTATATCTAAACCTTCGGTGTCATGCTCTTGCAGGTAAGTCTCGACCTTTTTGATGAGCTGCGCGTCGTGGGCTCGGGCCTCATCAAGCCAGAAAATTGCAGGTGTTTGAGAGCGTCGCGCACGCGTAACAGCCAATTTTACCCAATCGCGAATCGGCGCATCTTTCACTTGGCACATCCTAAATATGTCGCCCTGTTCTACACCCTGTTCAAGCAGAACTGAACCCGCTTCGTCCACCACAGAGATTTTCCCGCCTCCAGGTGCTTCGAAAGTCTTGTCATGAGAACCATATTCCTCTGCTTTTTGAGCCATCAACCCGACATTAGGTACAGTTCCCATCGAGCTGGGGTCAAAGGCTCCATGTTCTCGGCAAAAATTGATCGTCTCTTGGTAAACACCCGCGTAGTTGCGGTCAGGTATGACTGCTTTAGTATCTTTTTGTTGACCATCAGGTCCCCACATTTGGCCAGATGCGCGGATCATTGCCGGCATCGATGCATCGATAATAACATCACTAGGTACATGTAAATTGGTAATTCCTTTATCCGAATCGACCATTGCCAATGCAGGCCGCTGCGCGTAACACGCTGCAATATCCGCTTCGATTTCGGCGCGCTTATCTTCCGCAAGCGCAGTTATTTTCGCATATAGATCACCGATTCCATTATTCGGATCTACCCCAAGTTCAGCAATAATATCGGCGTGCTTTTCAAACACCGGTTGGTAATAGACTGAAACGCAATGACCAAAAATAATGGGATCAGAAACTTTCATCATTGTCGCTTTCATATGCAAGGAAAATAAAATGTCTTGCGATTTGGCAGCGTCAATTTCTTTGGCCAGAAAAGCTCTCAACCCAGAGGCGCTCATTGCGGCGGCATCGATAATCTCGCCTGCTTGCAAGGCTGTGCTTTGCTTGAGTATCTCACGGCTTCCATCACGACCCTCATACACAATATCCACGGAGCACGCACTCTGCAACGTGACAGATTTTTCACTACCGTAAAAATCACCCTCGCTCATATGGGCAACGTGTGATTGAGATTGCTTGGACCATTCACCCATTGAGTGCGGGTTTTTGCGCGCGTATTGCTTAACTGCGCTTGGCGCGCGACGATCTGAATTACCCTCGCGCAAAACAGGATTCACAGCGCTACCCTTAATTTTGTCGTAGCGCCGCTTAATTTCAATTTCAGTTTCGCCGTCCGGCTCCTCAGGGTAATCAGGTAAAGCATAACCTTGTGTTTGCAGCTCCTTAATCGCCGCTTTTAGCTGTGGGATTGACGCACTAATATTTGGCAATTTAATAATGTTGGCTGCCGGTGTTTTAGCGAGTGACCCCAACTCAGCTAGTGCATCTCCAATTTTTTGCTCGCCCGTTAAATAATCGGGAAAATTGGCAATAATTCTGCCCGATAGAGAAATGTCGCGCGTTTCTACTTTTACACCAGCGACTTTGCAGAATGCTCGAATTATCGGCAGCAGAGAATAAGTCGCAAGTGCAGGTGCTTCATCAGTTTCCGTGTAGATAATTGTTGGAGTGTCAGTCATAGATTTACCTAGTCTAGTTTTACCGATAAAAAACGGCGGGTTAACATCGCGAGATCAGAGCTAGTAAGCGGATTTTCAGCCAACATTTTTTCGATGTCGGAGCAATTACGTATTGTCTGAATCTCTGTTCCTGCTAAAGACATTATTGCAGCTAAATATAGAAGGGCTTTGTGTTTACGTAAAACTACGTGCCTGCTCAAAAAGCTAGGGGCTTACGCAAAGCTAGATGGGCGGCGATTATAGCAGCGAGCGCGTACATGTTAAACTCGCAAGCAGAAACGTAACTGTAACTTCTAAGATTTAGGTCCGCGATAGTGCCGGCCTACAACACTACCCTGAAGATTCACGACTGTCCCAAATGGCAAAACTCGTTATTTTCAACAAGCCTTTTAACACTTTGTGTCAGTTTACTGATACGGAAAATCGATCGACTTTAGCTGACTTTTTAACGGATAACATTTGCAGAAATTGTTACCCTGCTGGTCGCCTTGACTATGACTCTGAAGGGCTGGTTATACTCACCGATGATGGCAGGCTACAGCACCAAATTACTCACCCTGACGCCAACAAAGAGAAAACTTACTGGGCTCAAATTGAAAACGTGCCTGATGAAAATGCGCTTAGAAGTCTGCGCTCCGGGGTGACACTTAACGACGGGATGACCAAACCGGCGAAAGCGAGATTAATGAATGAACCGACTATTTGGGCGCGCGAACCGCCGATCCGCACACGCCATTCGGTTCCTACTCAATGGCTGGAGCTCACGCTAACAGAAGGTCGCAATCGCCAAGTGCGGAGAATGACAGCCGCAGTTGGCCACCCTACTTTACGCCTTATTCGTTACCGCATTAGCTCCTGGACTATCGATGGACTCGCACCTGGCGAATTTCGCCTTGAAACAATTCATCTACCAAAAGTAGCGAAAAAACCTGTCAGAAAAACGCGTATTTTCAACAAGCATTAAGTAGCTTCAACACAGGTAAATGTGTCTCAACACAGATAAAAAGTGAAAACTCCATTAAACGTTAAAAGCCTCAGAAAGGTAAGTTTTATGCAATGGTACCCACATGTTACGGTAGCAACAGTTGTCGAGCGCAACGAACAATTTTTGATGGTAGAGGAACTATCTGACAATAAGCGCGTGATTAATCAACCCGCAGGTCACCTTGAGCCAGATGAAGACTTAGTTTCTGCCGCTGTCAGAGAAACGTCTGAAGAGACCGGATGGCTAGTTAAACCAGTAGCTTTTCTAGGATTACGGCAGTATCTTGCACCAAACAATATCACTTACATACGCGCTACATTTGTCGCCAACGCGTTAAGAGAGATTCCCAACGCCACGCTCGATAAAGAAATTATTCGCGTGCACTGGTTAAGCTACTCAGAAATCAGGGAACGCAGTGCAGAATTTCGCAGCCCAATGGTTATCGCTGATATCGAACAATATCGCGCCGGGATTCATTATCCGTTGGAGCTCTACGCCAATCATGGGTAGAATTGCGCCCTTTTTTAAAATTAAACACTAAATTTCTATGCCGGCAACTCAGACAAATTCTCCGTCCACAACTTCATTATCCAACGCGACGAAAGTTATCGTTGGTATGTCCGGTGGCGTCGACTCGTCGGTCTCCGCCTTGCGACTCAAACAACAAGGGTTTGAAGTTGAGGGTTTGTTTATGAAAAACTGGGACGAGGACGATGGCACAGAATATTGCACAGCTAAACGTGATTTGGCCGACGCGGAGCAAGTTTGCAAAAAAATCGGTATCAAACTCCACACGGCTAATTTTGCAGCCGAGTATTGGGATAATGTCTTCGAGCACTTCTTAATAGAATATCGAGCAGGCCGTACACCTAATCCCGACATACTCTGCAACCGAGAAATTAAATTCAAAGTCTTTCTCGAATACGCAGAGCTACTTGGCGCAGATTTAATTGCGACCGGACACTACGCAAACCTTAAGAACATTGATGATAAAATTAAACTCTGTAAAGGAATAGACAACAACAAAGATCAAAGTTATTTTCTCCACGCAGTAAGCGAAAAGGCATTTTCTAAAACATTGTTTCCTATCGGTGATATAGAAAAACCCCTGGTCAGAGAAATTGCTGAGCAAAATAACCTCATTACACACAATAAAAAAGACAGCACTGGGATATGCTTCATTGGAGAAAGGCGCTTTAAAGATTTCCTTGAACAATATCTTCCGGCTCAGCCTGGTACAATAGAGTCAGATCGCGGCGAGGTACTGGGACAACACGACGGTCTTATGTATTACACTATTGGGCAGCGTCAGGGAATCGGCATCGGCGGTGTTTCGGGAAAAACTGAGGAACCTTGGTTTGTTGCAAAAAAAGATTTGCAGCGTAATGTGCTCGTGGTTGTACAGGGTAAAAATCACCCGTTGTTATTTTGCCCTGCCCTGTCAGCATCACAAACCCACTGGATTAATGGTAAGGCGCCAGCAAAATCTTTCACCTGCTCGGCAAAAACACGCTACCGTCAAGCGGACCAAACCTGTCAGGTTACAATAAACGACAATGTGCTATTAGTGGAGTTTGAACAAGCTCAGCGTGCAATTACACCGGGTCAATCCGTTGTGTTTTATCAAGACGATGTGTGCCTTGGTGGCGCTATAATAGACGAAGCCATCAACACGTAGCGAGTTGGATTTATTTATTATATGAATAGCGCTTGGGATGAAAGAATTATTGGACTTGCCGGCATTTTTCAAGCCGCTGACGTTGTCGACCAGCTCGCCCGCACAGGTTATTTAAATACCGATGACTTTGAAACATGTATTAAAAGCCTTTTTATTCGCGACCCAGAAAGTACTATTTCTGTTTACGGTTCAATACATAAATTGCAACGCGGCTTTGAGGTATTAGAGCGCACATTCAGCAATCATCGCTCTCTAGAAAATCGCGATGTCATTCGCTACGGCCTAGGCGTGATATTGTTGCAAATGAAATTGGCAAAGCGCTCTGAAATGCTCTACTCGATAGCCACTCGTTTGGAAGCTGCTGAATCGCAAATCGAGCATTTTTCGTTGACACACGATAACGTTATTGCCAACCTCGCCGATATTTATACCGATACCATCAGCAAATTCCAATATCGAATTCAGGTAACGGGCGAATACCACTATTTGCAGCAAGCGCGTGTGGCCAACCAAGTACGAGCATTATTACTTGCCGGAATTCGCGCAGCCACTCTGTGGCGTCAATGCGGTGGCAATCGACTACAATTTTTACTACATCGGAAGAAAATACAAAAAACTTCTCAAGAGTTGGCGCAAGCAGCAAAAGAAAAAGCGCATCAACTTCATTAACAAATTTCTTTTTTTAAAGGCTAATTTCATGAATCTATCATCGTTGACTGCTCTCTCCCCTATCGACGGCCGCTATGGGAACAAAACGACTATGCTAAGATCAATTTTTAGCGAGTATGGATTGATACGCTCGCGCGTCGAAGTTGAAGTCCGCTGGCTGCAATGTCTTGCCGATAACGTCGATATTCGTGAAGTCCCCGCTTTTAGTGCGGAAGCAACAAAGCGCTTAAACGCACTAGTAGCCGAATTTGACGAGAGTGATGCTCAAGCAATAAAGGATGAAGAAAAGCAAACTAACCACGATGTCAAAGCTGTCGAATACTTTATTAAAAACAAAATAGCCAATAGCGCGGAACTATTAGCAGTAAGCGAATTTGTGCACTTTGCTTGCACCTCAGAAGATATTAACAATTTATCTCACGCGTTAATGCTGCGCGCTGGTCGCGATGATATTCTAGTCCCCGCAATGGAAGAAATTACGAGTAAAATCGCTATTTTTGCTAAAGATTTTGCCACTATACCCATGATGTCGCGCACACACGGTCAAACCGCTTCGCCCACAACTGTTGGCAAAGAGTTTGCCAACGTTGCCTACCGCCTGCATCGCCAAATAGCACAGATAAAAGCGGTTAAAATTATGGGAAAAATTAATGGCGCCGTTGGGAATTATAACGCGCATTTGTCTGCATACCCGGAAATCGATTGGCAAAGCAATGCACAAAAATTTGTCGAATCACTGGGTTTGGAGTGGAACTCTTACACGACTCAAATTGAACCACACGACTACATCGCCGAATTGTTTAATGCCATTTCGCGTTTCAACGTTATTTTAATTGATTTGTGTCGCGATATTTGGGGCTATATTTCCCTCGGTTATTTTATACAAAAAACAGTTTTGGGTGAGGTCGGCTCGTCGACAATGCCACACAAGGTCAACCCAATCGATTTCGAAAATGCCGAAGGTAATTTAGGGCTTGCTAACGCGGTCTTTGAGCATCTCGCTAACAAGTTACCTATATCACGCTGGCAACGTGATTTAACCGATTCAACAGTCTTACGCAATATGGGCGTCGGCTTTGGCTATTGCCAAGTCGCATTTAGCTCCCTTTTAAAAGGTTTAGATAAACTTTTAATCAATCAGGCCGCACTTGCCGCGGATCTTGATGACGCTTGGGAGGTGCTTGCAGAACCGGTACAAACGGTTATGCGTAGGTACGGTATAGAAAAACCCTACGAAAAATTAAAAGCACTAACACGTGGACAAGCGATAACCAAAAATACCTTATTGAGTTTTATTGATTCTCTAGAAATACCTGAAGAAGCCAAATCCCAACTGCGCTTGCTGACACCTGCAAGTTATATTGGTAATGCTGTTGAACAGGCAGACGCCATACTTGATACCTTAGGCATTCAAATTGGCGACAGCAATTAACTAAACGGCAATCTCATTTAATGAATATCGTCGACGAAGAAGGCAAAACTCTGCAGCTTAAATCGTTGGGAGAAATCAGTGTAGAAAAGTTCTTGCGCGAGTACTGGCAAAAAAAACCACTTTTTATTCCGCAAGCACTTAGCGAATTTCCGATATCTCTCACTGCGGAATCTTTAGCAGGTTTATGCCTCGAGCCTGACGTTGAATCAAGGCTAATTATCGAAACACCAAAGCAAGATAGATTAGATTCTGATTGGCGTATCGAGCATGGGCCATTGAGTGAAGATCGCTTTGCGAATTTGCCCACTGACCACTGGACTATATTAGTTCAAGCCGTTGACCAAATCGATACCAGCGTGCATAAGCTGCTCAACCTGTTTCGATTTCTACCCAATTGGCGACTTGATGATGTGATGGCAAGCTATGCAGCCGAGCAAGGTAGCGCCGGCCCCCACTTCGATTTATACGACGTTTTCCTCCTCCAGGGAGCAGGTAAGCGCCGCTGGAAAATCGGGCAGCACTGCAACGAGCAAACGGCTTTGCGTCCCGATACAGAAATGAAAATTCTCACGCACTTCGACACGGTAGCAGAATACGTAGCCGAGCCAGGTGACTTACTTTATATACCCCCGCGAATTGCTCATTGGGGAGTAGCCGAAACAGCGAGCCTAACTTATTCCATCGGTTTCCGTGCTCCAAGCCACAGCGAGTTATTACTCGAACTCAGTCAAGAACTGGCCTCGCTGGCAGACTCGAGCCAACGTTACGAGGACAAGCACTCAATGGTGCGCGAGAATCCAGGGGAAATTTCTAGCCGTGATATCGCTTACCTGCGTGAAATTTTAATGCAACATCTAACAGAAGACTCTTCGATTGCAAAGGGTTTTGCGCAAATGATGACAGCGCCAACTCGACAAACAAACTGCGAGTATCCGCGTTCACAAAATGGGCCATGGCAGCTTTCACCCAACGCTCGAGCAGCGTATATTAATATCAATAATCAGTGTTTGTTATTTATTAATGGCTTAAATTGGGCTTGCAAACTCGCTACTGCTGAAGCAGTTTGCCAGTATAGCCCGATAGACTTTTCGACTATCGATAAAGCCGATCATCCTGCTCTGACTGAATGGCTGGCTGAGGAATTGCTGTGCGATGCACTCTAGCTACGAGATAAGAATTGCCGATTGGCAAGAGGATCAAAATGCTTTGCGCGCATTGCGCACAGAAGTTTTTATTGAAGAGCAAGGCATCAGTGAAGCGGATGAATGGGATACATTAGACAGCGACGCTATTTATATCGTAGCTGAATACGAGCAGAAAATAATTGCCTGTTTACGCCTGCTCAAGCACGGAAAAATAACCCGTATGGCGGTAAAGAAATCGTTTCGCAATCGGGGCGTGGGGCGAGCACTGATCGAAGCTACTGAGCGGGAAGCTCTCGCACTGGGCTTGCTTCAATTAAAAGCAGATGCGCAGATAGAAGCACTCAAGTTTTATCAAAAACTCGGCTTTAAAATTGTCAGTGATGTCTTTATCGACGCTGGCATTCCACACCAATCGATTCTAAAAGACCTTAACGCCAAAAATGTCGACTACGGCCTTAAGCGCTTTGATATTGTTGAAACCGCTAAGGTTGCGTTAATTGAAGCAGTCAATTCGGGAGGTAGACACGTCGATATTTTGACCGAAGAATTAAAACCAGAACTCTATGACAACGCGGAGTTCGAAAAAGCTCTGTCGCTTATCGCACGTCGGGATCGAAAATCAGTGGTGAGGATTTTAATTAAAAACACACAAAATATTCATGGTCATACCCATCGAATCATCAATTTGGCTAAGCGCCTGCCCAGCAAAATCCTAATCAAGAAACTTTTAACTGAAGAGATAAGTGACCCCAGAATGGGTTACTGCTGCGTCGATCGCAGCCATTTAGTCTATTTCAATGATGAGGCTTTATTTATAGGCTTTAATAACCCAACGGCAAAAGCAGAGTCACAATCACTGTTGGACGAGTTTGAAAACCTTTGGACTCATTACAGCTCAGAAGACAGTAGATTAAGGCAGTTTATTCTGTAAAACAGCGTTGTTATCTAACTGGGTGTGTTTATTGAGACAACTATTTTACGGTCAGCCTAGTATCTATAAATCAACCCCAAGCCCATTACCCTGATATACAATACTGAAGCTCTTTAAACACGGTAATGCATCTTTTAAAGGTCCTTCGGCTTTGCCAGTGACGAGAGAAAAGGCGATACCGTGTGCTCGACAACGCAGCACTTCTCCATCAAATTCACCCGTATGCAGCGGTGCGTCCATGTGCGGGCAACGATTCTCAATAATATAGGTCTGACCACAATCATGTAACACTAAGACTGACATCGTTGGCAGACGTACAACACGTTTAAACCCATCGACCAGTTCATGGAGCTTTGCACACTCGTAATATGCCACGGGGCCTCCAAATTTATAGCTCTACACCGATTTACTTCACTCACAGATTCGCTCAATGCTTAGAGCAAATTCATTCCACACATAGCCAGATCAATAACAATTACTTAAAATAGCGCGCTTATTATTTTATCGAGCCCCGCTCTTAATGAACAGCCCCAGCTATACTCCAATTACCTACCCAGAAAATCCGCAGTCACTTGCCCAAGCGTTATCCCATCTAGAAGGTTTTATCTGGCTTGACAGCGGATACCCCTACATTGACGAAGCTCATAAGAAAAACAATGCGCGCTTTGATCTTATTGCAGCTCTGCCCAGCGATAGCGTTAAATTGGAGGTAGGAGATACGCACAGAGCTGAAAAAGCTTTAGCTTTTATTAAACAAAATTTGTCTGAGCAAGATTTCGATAATACGATTTCTGAGCTTCCATTTGCTGGCGGCATTATCGGCTACGTGGGCTATGAGTGGCTACATGAGGAGTTCGGAATAACACCGCTTGCAAAACAATATTCCACGCCTCTGGTTTATTTGGCGGCAATCTCGTGCTTTGTTTTGATCGACCATCACAAAAAACAAGCCGGAATTATTGCTGAGGACAAAGATAAAAACAAAGCAGTATTTTTGTCTCTAATTGCGAGTGCGTCAACGGAAAATCACAGTTTTACCTGTAACGATTTTTCAAGCGATTCAAACAGATCGCATTACAATAGTCGCTTTAATAAAATAGTAGAATATATCTTGCAAGGCGACTGCTACCAAGTAAATTATGCCCAACGTTTTAGCAGCCGCTTTAGCGGTTCACCCTTTGAAGCGTATTTGAAACTTCGCCGTCAATCTCCATCGCCCTTCTCCGCATTTATTCAAACAGATCAAGGGGCAATTTTAAGTTTTTCTCCAGAGCGTTTTATCACCTGTGATGGCAGCCACGCCCAGACACAGCCAATAAAAGGCAGTGCACCTCGGCTTAAAAATACAGAGAAAGATAAAGAAATAAAAAAAAACCTCAGTTCCAGCGAAAAAAACCGCGCAGAGAATTTAATGATTGTCGACTTGCTACGCAACGATTTCAGCAAGACATGCGAACCTTTTTCAGTAAAAACAGAAAATCTGTTTGATCTTCAGAGCTTCAAAAACGTTCACCACCTTGTCAGCACTGTAACAGGAACAATTAAGCCTTCTTTTACTTCGACAGATCTATTTTTCAATTGTTTTCCCGGTGGTTCAATAACAGGAGCACCCAAAAAGCGCGCGATGGAAATTATTAACGAACTAGAAACCCACCAAAGACATATTTATTGCGGGAGTATTTTATATTTTAGCGCAAATGGAAAAATGGACTCAAATATAGCCATCCGCACCCTACTCATCGAAAATAATAGCATTTATTGTTGGGGCGGCGGTGGAATCGTTGCAGATTCTGATGCGGAGGATGAATACAATGAGAGTATTTATAAAATCGAAATGCTATTAAATGCACTATCCCAATAAAAATACTTCTATATAATTCCCAACAGTTTCACGAACAAACTCTTGGTTATTTGGTAGCCGAAAGAAAGAAAAGTCTAAGGGCTTACTTAATAGCGAATTGGAGCAAAATAAACGCTCATGCTTATCCAAACAATAAGTAGAAACAAACCCAGCTTTTATACCTATTCTTCTCAAATAGGCAAAGCTGGGTCTGTCTGTTTTTTTATTTATAGCTCGGAATAATACTTCGCGATAACATCGATTTGCTTTTTACTTAATGGTTTTGCCATAGCACCCATTACAGGGTCTTTACGCGTACCAGCCTTAAATGCAATTAGCTGTTTTTTTAAATACGCGGCATGCTGGCCAGCGAGATGTGGGTAGATCGGATTAGTCGATTTACCTTCAGGACCATGGCAAGCAACACAAGTCGCAACCTCAGGTGGCGCTGCGTGCACAAAAGATAAAAAAGTACTTGCGAAAATAATGCTAAGAAAACTTAATTTTTTCATAATGACTTTCTCCTAGAAAAAGACATGGTATTCAGTAAATACCATCGTCTGGTTTTGTAGTGTATTTTGTGGAATACCATCTGATCTGCGCACACCATAGCGCAGTTGAGAGAATTGATTTAAGAATGTCTCGCCGAGCAGGCTGAAACGCGTGCGTTCATTTTCATCAATATCATCGTCAGCATCGTGAAACCCATAACTCAACTTAATGTTGGTTGACGGTCTTACGAGGTAATTAGCTTCAACAAAGCTAATAATACTTGACGGAGAATTATCGCCATCGATATCGTCAATTTTATCGACCTCCGCAAGAAATACCCACTTGCCTAACGTGAGTCCAGCAAATAATCCGTAGGCATTTCGCTCGCTATTGTTAGTACCTCGATTAATCGACCCGGATATACCTAAGCGATAATTAGGTTTCACCCAACTGAGTACGCTCGACACTTGTTTATCTTTATTCGTTTCGCCCGCACCTTGAGTACCATTACTTGCAGCAATACGAAAAGAAAGTTCATTATGCTCGATGCCATATTCTATACCCGTGTCACTGTTATCAAAATTAAAGCCAGTGACTTCACGGATAAACTCAGTATCATCTTGCAGGCGCAAACCAAAGGGCAAGAAAAATCTACCGGCTTTCAAATAATCATTATCGCCAAAAACACCTTTATAAATAGCAATAGCTTCTCGTGTTCTGCCGCCTTCCGGAGCGACTTCCTGGTCTAAATAAAAAGTAATTTTATCACTCAGTGCAAAATCCAAATATAGATTGCCCGTATTGATATTGAAGCTGCTTGTGTCCTCTATTTCGTCACCGGTGATTCCCTGATCATTTGAATCAGGGCTATCAAATGCGACATATGTGTAGTCACCGCGGAAATTAGCACCAAGCGAAATTTGTTCGGAAATACTCGGTGAAAATGAGGTAGTGACCGGCGAGTCGGTCATTGCCATTGTAAAACCAATGCCTGCCGTCGTTCGTTTGCCCCCACCGGTAATATTTGTATGGCAAGCCATACATTTTTGACCGTAGCGTTGGGCTAGATAGGGCTCGGCTACAACATGTTTAATACTCGTTAAAAACAGTAATAATCCGAAGAAAACTGCGACGTAAGGCACTGAGATAGAGCGGTATATTGCGTTTTTTAAAGTCATTGTAGTAGTCCCTAAAAAGATGCTGAATTAACAAAAGGATCATTCGGATGGTCAAAAACATAGTCCATCCCTTCGGCGTCATTAGCGGCTGCGTGGCAACCAACACAGCCATTATTATTCAAGCCAACGCCTCGCCTTTCGTTGCCTTGCTCATCGATAAGGATATCACCAGTCGCTGGGTCCAATATAAACCACTCCCAGCCACTGCTTAGTGCACCGTCAACTTCTGTAGTCTCTGTAATTTTTACCATGGCTACAATTCCATTTAATGTTGTGCCATCAGCTTCGAAAATTTCCTTCACGTAAGTTGTTCCAACGGGATAGCCCGGCGTATTACCGAGGGGATATGCAAATTCTTGTTTTTTATACACCTTGCGCAAGGAGTTAGGGGTAGCGGCATTATGGGCAGCTTCTCCCAAAGCGGGATTTCTATCATCCCTTTCATCCACAAGCGCCCAGTCCTGATAATTTTCAAAATCTGTATTAGTTGGGGTATAAACTGTTGGAAGTGGAAAAATATAATCAACACCAGAAGTACTGCTCGATCCGTCGGCCGCCCGATGACAGTTGTTGCACCCGTTATTATTTAAATCTCCCGCTTGATTGACGATAGCACTCGCATCGTTCTCAATAATGAAATATTCCCAACCATTATTTTGCAAATTAAAGTTGCCACCTCGTTTGGCCATTGCAAGCAAGCCTAACTGCGGCGAAAACTCTTCAGTCAGTTCAGCATTTTCACGCGTTGTAACCTCTTTTACGAAAATAGAACCTCGGTCATAGCGAGTGCCCTCCAAATTAAGTGCTTCGTTATTGGCGTAAACTTTACGTGTGTAATTGGTGCTCATGCCTTGGTGTCCACCACCGATGGCAGGGTTTGCAGCTCCGATTGTGTAATCAACAAGTTGCCAATTTTGGTAGCCTGCAAAATCTTCAATCATGGCCACAAATTCGCTGTTGTTGTTGAACGGGTCGTCTTCATGCCGAAAAACAAAATCAATACCGGTTCCGTCCATCACGTTTGCATCAGAGTGGCAGCCGACACAACCACCATTATTTAATTGAGCACCACGCCGTTGCGCGCCTGAATCATCAACTGAGATTTGGCCAGAACCCGGCTCAAGTAAAAACCACTCCCAGTCGCCAAATAAAGGACTAAAACCAGCGCCGCGCTTAACCATTGCCGTTACATCTATCGTGTCACCGTTTTGGTCTCTCGCTTCCTTAACTAGCACTGTACCAATGGGGTAACCCTGTGCTTCTGAGTCTGGGTTAGCATAAAGCTGCTTTTTATAGACCGTTCTTGTACTGTTTGCCTGAGCAACACCATGCGCTCTATCGCCTAGCAAATCGGGCCTAGAATCGAGTACGTCAATAACGTCCCAATCGCGGTAGCCTGAAAACGTTTCGTCGGTGGCGACAGCTTCGGAAGAGTGAGCAAAGACAAAATCTTTCCCACCGATTAGATTGCCCTCTTCATCTAATTCAGCAGCGCTGTGACACGATAGACATGTACCCATGCGCACATCTATACCCCGAGCATTAATATCTGAGAGATCAGTTCTTAAGTTAAACCACTCCCAATCGCCACCGCCCGGCGAAAATCCCCCACCGCGTTTCACCATCGCTAACAAACCACCTGCCTCGGCAAATGCTTGTTCATTATTTTCGTTTTGATAGGTGAAAGTTTCTTTCACGAGAATGGATCCTATGGCGAAGTTGTCGCCCTCGGAATTTAAAGCTATATCGTTGGCATATACTCGGCGAGCAAAAGCATTATCCGCACTGCTGTGGATGCCATCAGTGAGAAATTGATTCGTAACGCCTAGCGTGTAGTCCACCGAAGTCCATGTTCTATAGCCAATAAAATCAGTTAACTCAGCGATAAATTCCGCATCTGGATTTTGCGGCGCGGCAGACATCGGAGGAGCACCTGCAGAGACCCATTCAACCACGGTATTAATTTGCGCTTCGCTGAGAAAAGGCCCGCCTAGCGGCATCTGAGCTCCAGAAATACCCGGCGTTCCCCTAATTTTTCGCACCAGATAGCTATCGTCAGGATTGCCCGGTTCGATGCGCAATAAATCCGGTTGTTCTGTGCTGGCAACACCAACGATCTGATCAAATGATTGTCCAGCGGTCAGACTCATACCCTGCGGTGCCGAGGGACCAGCGTGACACCTGATGCAATTAGTCGTGAAAATACTTTGTACCCTAGAAAAAAGGTCATTACTCGAATTTAAATCCGCATTTGTGATGGGTTGTCCGGCTTGATTTAAGCCGTTCCCATCACCCGAACCGCATGCGTTTAATATGAAAATACTTGCGCATATCACTATTAGGTAATAGCGCCGCTTTGCAGAAAGAGAATGTATCTGGATCATAATATTTTCCAAAAAAGTGGTTTGAAGGTATGGGCTTTTTGCAAGTTTTTACGTTAAAAATTCAGTATTTTCTATTGCACATCAACAGCTAAAATTGCGAAAAATTTTATTTCTACTCACGTGTTAATTTCTGTTGATGCTTTTTTTTGCTCGCTTATTGCGACATTTATTTTAATGCGTTGCATACAATAATTTCTTCAGCCTATAGGTATATAGTTTTAGTCACCTAAAAAGAAATCGAATTAATTTCCGAGGTGATTAATGTTTGCCCCGGCATAAAGTTTTTTCCAAGTGCTTCGCTAAATTGATATTCAATAGCATTCGAAAAGTATATTTTTTGGAGGGGATTATAGAGAGATACGAAAGTTGATTTATCACAAAATTATAAAAAATCTTCGACGAATCGTGACGGTATTCGATCAGCAAATTTTTGACATAAAACAGCCTACGCCATTCTTGCAGCGCATAAAGTCGGTTCATCATTAAGTTCCCCCGATCCGATAATTATTGAAATTAGCACGCGGAAAACGCGCGCCTTATTTCGGTCAAGCGACGAATAGACGAAGGTATTTATTGAGGGTTACAACTTTTTTTTTATTTTTTTATTAAAAAAGGCGATATTAAATTTGAAACACTATTGTTTCTTTTGTGCTTGTGAAGCTGAAGACTCAGAAGTGACTTTCTCGACAATTTTGTCAGCTGACGCCTCATCTAACATTTCCGTATCGAAAATCATCTCACGGGAAAAAACAGACCTGAAATACTTAATAAAGCGTCGGCATTTATAACACCACAGAGCGTGCAACCAAATCTCGAACCTTTCTTTCGTAGTAAGGTTGCCATCGATGTAGTCGCTCGTTTTTTTGACGACTTCTTTGCAGCTCAGCATTCGCCAGTTTCCTGAAAGTTTTCAATATGTTCGAAGAGTTTTAATCTTGCCCTATGCAACAAAACCTTAACATTGGACGCGCTTACCTGCAAAAGGTTACAGATGTTCTCAGGGGAATGGCCCTGCATCTGGCTCAGAGTAAAAACCATGCGCTGCTTGTCGGGTAACGCTTTCACGACTCGATCAATACAATCCTTGAGCTCCCGGCTAGCAAGGACTTTTTGTGGGTCGTTTTCATCCCATTCAGCAACAGGGCGCGTCCAAAGCTCCTTCTGGTCGAAACGGTCATAAAAGCTGACAGTTTCACCGTCCTTACCATCGAATGCATCACTTACCGTAGCTTCTTTTTTGTCCTTGCGCCAACGTGTAAGCGCCTTGTTTGTCGCAATGCGAAACATCCAAGTTTTTAAGCTTGAGCGCCGTTCAAATTTTGGTAGATTTTGATAGATAGCCAGCCAGGCTTCCTGCACCACGTCTTCAGCAGAGTCTTTACCGACAATGTTCTCGACAACATGTATCAGGAGCCTATGGTAGCGCGCAACCAATTGCTTAAATGCTGCACGGTCTTGTCGAATAAGCGCTTCGACGATTGTATCTTCGTCCATACAACAAAGCCTTAGTAATACACGCACAAATAGTACGCTTATTGGTTCGAAGCAAACAAGGATTTATTTGCACCGCGAATTATTCATTCATCCGCACATTTTTCAACTAATTTTTCATAAAATCACAGATTTTTAATGACTATAAACCCGCCTTTATAGGCCTGACAAAGTCAATCATTCGATGGAGAGCAAAAACTAACGGCCTTGACAGCGATCGCAGCGATCAGATACGCCGACGATGTACTGAGTAGGATCAGATATTAGCGGGACATCTTCCTGGCAAATACTGCCGTCTTCATTTTCAGCCTGGCACACGGGTGCGCGATAGTGGGTTAACCAATCCTGGTAAGTGGCTTCGGACACTCCGCATAGTTGGGCGACATAAGCATCGGGGTTGTCAGCATAAGACGCTAGATCGTCGATAGGAATAGTGACGTATCCAATCACATCGCGATAGAGCATAAATGACATGCCCAAGTGAGCTAGCTTTTCCAAAAACGGCATAACACCTTTATCCAGCAAACTTTGGTATTCAGTCCGCAGCTCGTCTAATTCGTGCTGCAGCGAAGCTTCCTTGTCACTTCGGTTTGCAATTTCCGTGTCGCGCCAATTGATGATTTCGGCAAATTCTTTTTCGACGGTTTGAATTTTGTTTTCCAGTTCCCGCTGATAATGCTCTTTTATCGATTTAACCAGGCCCGCCTCTTCGGGGGGTGTATTTTCAATTTTGAGTTGGTAGTACTCACGCACGCCTTTTAACTTCTTTTCCTGCTGATTGAGCGAATCACGCAAGTTTTTGTTGGTTGCAGTAGCGTTGCTTAAAGACTGTAAGCTTTCTTTCAATTGCCCCTGCAATAGCTTGGCTTTTTCTTCATAGTCCTGCTTAAGTTCCTCCAATTCGGCTTGATACTTCTCTTGGATGGCATCAGCGGCACCACTTTGAGCCTTGACAAACTCGCTCATGTATTGGGCCATCGCATCGCCCTGTAGCGGAGCAACTCCGGCTTGAACGACCTGCTGTGGAGCAACCTGCGGAATTACTTGAGGTGTGATAGCTGCCTGCGCTTGCGTGGGCGTTTTCTTGACCCTAGAAAACCCAAGCCTATTCGCGTTTGCCGTTTTTACAATCGCCTGAAAGTGCGGCCCTTGAGGGGAAAGGTCCGGCTCCCATAACATCTCCCGGTAGCGAGCTTCAGTGCACAACGAGTTACAGCACAGTTGAATTTCGCCGGCCCCAAAGTCGGGACCAAAACCACCCATCCGTACAAGATTTACCAGTGGGAGGTTCCACGAAGCCTCAACCCAGCCCTCGTCGTCGAAACTCACGAGAAAAAACACCGCAGCGGTCAAACACAGTGCTTCATCCAGTTCGACATAAACTGCTTGAACTTCCATATTTGCCCAGTCTTTTTCCGGGGTAAAGCCGTCAAGATGGGCCTCAAACTCTGTGTATAGCAATTCCTTCGCGATGGCATTATCGCGAAAGAACAGTATGGCACTGGGCGCCGTTTGATCTTGCTTGAACATAGATGGTTTCCAAAACCCCAAAAAGAGCTGATATCTGCTCCCAATTGCAGAGCAGACGACTATCGTTGTACACAAATCATACAAACAACAGATTTATCACCTTAACTTCTTAATAATAGGCTATGGCAAGACTACCTGCTTTGATGAATAGGAGGCCAAGAAAGACCTTCTTGCGAAACGGGCTCTAGAAATAAGAATTTGTTTAAGAGGGGAAGCGGGAGAACCGCGAAGAAAACGAATCACATCTCTATATGTTCATCGACATCTTCATCTTCGTCATCGAAGTCGATAATTTCCGCTAGATCGATTATTTCTTCAATTTCGTCTGGCATTGTCAGTGGTATCGGTAGGTATCGGGGAAATCATCTTATAAACACACTATGACATGCTGATGACAACGGTCTTTATCGCTCCCTTAAACTCTCTTGTTTATAACGAAAGAGAGGGGACAAAACAAACTCTACAAGTCGACGCTGACCTATTTTAATTTCCGCAGTTAGACCCATACCTGGGCTGACAGGAACACTTTCAATGTCACTGATATTAATGGCACGCTCCTTAAAACTAATTCGAGCGGGATAAACCAAACCGAAATTATCGTCTTGCACTGCTTCTCTATCAATTGATACAACTTCCCCGTGCAAGACACCATATTTTGTAAAAGGAAATGCCTCAAGCTTGATTTCAACCGGCAAACCTTCTCGAACAAAGCCGATGTCCTTATTAAGCACCACCGCCTCGACTTGCAAACTTTGATCCTCCGGAACGATTTTCATTAGCGCGTCGCTCGATCGTATTACACCTCCCAAGGTATGTATTGCAAGTTGCTGAACCACCCCATCAATAGGCGCTCGAATTACCAGAAGGTCTTGTGTTTTTTGCGCTTTTACGAGTTCCTGCTCATAGGCAATTACCTGATTTTGTGCTTCGGCAATTTCCTCAATAAGTTTAGATTTTTTACTTTCTTCAAGCTGATTTTTTTGCTTTTCCAGCGCACGAATAGCAGCGGAGGTTTTTTCCAACCGATCTTTTTCAATTGATAAATCGTGACGCCTTGAAATAAGTTCTTCATTTTTAGCCAAGTATTGAAAACGCGATGCCACGCCTTCACCAGACAATTCTTGCAAGCCTTGTACCTGTTCCTCTAAAAGCGGAAGTGTTAGCGTTAATTTATCTAGTTGACTTCTTATCAATTTCAGCTCGTGCTGCTGTTCGATAATCTGTTCTTTTAATGCCTCACGTGCAGCGTTATATTCCTTTAACTGGCTTATCGCCAACTGCATTTGAGTCAATTTATCTGCTTCACTTATTTGCATCTCAAATACAAGTTCGTCAAAAGGTTTTTCGTTAATGCGATCCATTAACCAAGAATTTCTGATCACAATTAGTTGAGCCTTGCGTAGGTCGCTTGCTAAGCGCGCAATATCCGCTGTGTTATTGGTTGGGTCTAATTCGAGAAGCGGATCACCCTGTTTTACTGCCGCACCATTTTTAACATATATTTTTGTCACTAAGCCTGACTCTAAAGATTGTACGGTTTTCGATTGACCAATTGGCACAATTTTCCCTGTTGCGCTAGCGACAACATCGATCTTTCCAATAACCGACCACGCCAAAGCAATAACAAAAAATAGGCAAATCAAAGCCATGGTCCAGCGACCAGCAGGCGAAGGTGGGGATTCTAGTATTTCAAGTTCAGCGGGTAGAAAGTCCTTCTGATCAATCGACAAACGCCGTTTTTTCTGATCGTGTTCCATGCGCAGTGATTCCGCTGCAATTTCAAGTGATCGGGCCATAATTTTAATTTAATTAGCTTTAATCTAATTTGCCTTAATCTATTTTTCTTAGTCCATTTTTAATGCGGACAATTGCTTTTGATACAGCGACGCATAGCGACCATTATTTTGCATTAACGTTTTATGATCACCGGTTTCGGTAATTTCACCATTCTCTATTGTAACGATACGCGACGCGTTTTTTATTGCTGACAAACGATGAGTAATAATGATGAGCGTGCGCCCCTCTGCAATTTTTAACAGATTATTTTGAATAATTTCTTCGGACTCTGCATCGAGTGCACTTGTAGCTTCATCAAAAATTAAAATGCGTGGGTTGGTAACTAAAGCGCGTGCAATTGCAATCCGCTGCCGCTGTCCGCCAGATAAATTACTGCCCTGCTCATCAATACGCGTGTCGTAGCCTTCATCCAACGTTAAAATAAAATCGTGTGCCCCGGCCATTTTTGCGGCTGAGATAACGCGATCCATATCTAAAGTAGGGTCGGCCAATGCAATATTTTCACGCACGGTACGGTTAAACAATTGATTTTCTTGCAACACAACACCGATTTGCCGTCGCAGCCAACGCGGATTCACCATCGCTAAATCTACGCCGTCTATTAATACTCGCCCGCTTTGTGGAATGTAAAGACGCTGAATCAATTTCGTTAACGTACTTTTGCCAGACCCAGAAGGGCCGACAACACCGATTATTTCATTCGGTGTTATCGTAAGCGACACATTACGAAGTACTTCCTTGCCATCGGGACGATAGCGAAAAGTGACTTTATCGAATTCAATTTTTCCATCAATCTCTGGTAATGTCGCCCGATTATTATCATTTTTTGTTTCTGTTGGAGTATTGAGTATGTCACCCAGGCGTTCCACGGAAATACGCGCTTGTTGAAAATCTTGCCACAATTGTGCAAGCCTCAGTATTGGGCCGGCAACACGTCCGGCAATCATATTAAAAGCAACCAACTGACCTACCGTAAGCGCGCCTGCAATTGCAAGCTTGGCGCCAACAAAAAGCAGTATTGCCGTCGCAATTTTATTAATGAGTTGAACAGACTGGCCACCGATATTACCCAACATATTCGCATTAAAGCTCGCGGTGACATAACCGGCTAATTTATTGTTCCAGCGACGTTGCATTTGCGGTTCTACAGCCATCGCTTTTAACGATTGCACCGACGTTACCGATTCGACCAAAAACGCTTGGTTTTCGGCTCCGCGCTCAAATTTTTCTTTTAAACGCCTGCGCAGCGGGCCGGTTATTGTAACCGATACGAGCACATAAAATGGTAGCGATAGAAAAACAATTAATGTGAGCAGCGGGCTGTACAAGTACATTACTGCAAAAAATACGAAGGTAAAAAACAGATCTATGACTAATGTAATTGAGGAAGATGTTAAAAATTCGCGAATACTGTCCAGCTCTCTTACACGCGCCACAGAATCACCAACACGTCTAACTTCAAAATAAGCCAGTGGTAGCGCCAGCAGATGGGAAAACAGTTTCGCCCCTAATTCCACATCAATGCGGTTAGTTGTATGGGTCATCACATAGGTGCGCAGGCCACCTACGACCACCTCAAAAATTGAAACAACAATCAAAGCAAAAACCATAACGTCTAAGGTCGTTAAGCC
>JANQJB010000043.1 GCA_028281865.1 Marinagarivorans sp. | reverse complement strand
GTTTCGGAAATCTTCCTTCCCGACAGATCAGTCTCGCTCCTTTCAGCAATCATACCTGTAAATGGCCACTCAAGTTTATACTCGGTATGCGTTTTTTTATTTCTCGAAATATCAGTTCGAGTGATTTTATCAAAACCTAAAAATCCGCGACCGCGTACATCTCGCTTACCCCCATAGTAATTAAAGTACGTATCAAAACTTCCTCCAATACCATTTGAAACAGAAATTTTCGATACGACTTTAGTTGCACGATTTGGACGAACATAGGGATATTTATATTGCGAAGGGTCTGTATTGGGAGTGTAAATCGGGACTCCGTTATTGTCAGATGTCCCGAGTGTGCTATAGGTAAACTGAGCCGTTCGTCCATAACCAGTTGAAACCGTGTCAAGTAAATCTACTTTATTGACGTTAGCTATGTAAACTCTACTAATTTCAGAATCGATATAAAGTGGGCTTAATCCGGAATTATAAAGGTCGACAACCCCATCGTTGTTAAAATCTCCCCTGAAAACTGCAGCAAACTCGACAGCAGTAGGAGCATAATTTATTGGGCTGTTTCCGCCGAATGGATCTTCATTTAGCTCTTCAAACCGAAAACCATTGGAATCAAACCTGGAGAGTAAAACTTTCCAACCAAAATCGTTGACGCCAGCAGTTTTACGGTATTGGACTAACAGATCATCCTTTCCGTCGCCATCATAATCTGAAGCAAAGAAGTATTGGTTTTTCTCAGTTGTAGATGATACCCCGGTATCTATTTCGCCGCCAAATTTGTCCCCGGTACCAAAATTAACTTTCCATGTATTATTCGTATGATAAGCAATATCCTTTATACCATCGCCATTCAAGTCAGGGTACGCATTATACATTGGAGCAGGATGCTCACGTTGATTATCTCTGGTTGTAAGCAAATATATTTGTTCAGTTTTTGTATAAATATTTGCGCCAATATGCAAATTACTATCGCTAGTTATGTCAAAGTAACCTGAATAAGTCGAAAAATTACCTAGCCCACCCATATTGGGTGCAATTTGTGTTGCTGCAGCAGTATTAAACTCTAAATCAGCGTAAACTGAGACAAAGTCTTTAAGTCCATCTGAATTCCAGTCAGCAAATATTGTCCCCAAATTTGGCTGGTTTAAATATAAGAAGCTCGCCTTGGAAGTGCGCTCAACATGCAAATCGGTTGAAGATAAAGGTTTTACTAAAAATATTTCATTTGCGAAATAAAAATCGACCTGACCATCGGAATTTACATCCCCTACTGAAATAGAGCCATTTTCTGAATGGAATAGAATTTCATCATAAGTTAAATCATTCCTAATATTATCAGTGATTAGCTCACTTGGAAGCTGAGCGGCTATCTGAGCGGTGCTATAATCCCCAGGGATATAAGAGTCTAACAAAATGGTCGAATCATCTAATCTGACTTGTAAGACTCTCAGAGAGAAGAATTTATTTGTGCTTGCAACAATATTGTTTCCACTTATGTCAGCACTAGCAACTAACTTGGAAAGCAAAAATACTTTCCCGATGTTACTATCTATAAGCGAAACATTATCAGGAGCGTAAAAATCTAAGATAGAATTTAACCAAGGCTGGGGTTCATAACAGCCTTGGTTAGTACCAAGGTGCGCTTCCCATTTGGAGCCAACCTGAACTAAAGGAACGCTGACTCCAGGCTCTATTATTGGAATAGCATATAAAATATCATTCAAACCATCGTTATTGATATCGCTTAAATAAGTAGCATGTAATGCAATGTCAGTCCCACATTCACGCGGAACAAAGGAACTATTTTGGAAACCATTTTCAAGTTCTTTCCAACTAAATGTTATTGGCTTCGCGCAGGTCTCAGAACCGGTATCTGTAAAACCACACTTAGTAATGGAATCCACTAATAACCTGGAAGTTCCTGCACTAGTCTCATAAGCAATTTTATAAGAAATAGCTTTAGTATTTCCTCCTCCAACCAAAGAAAAGCTTGGGTCAACAAAGGTATTAATACTATCTAATTTCGTTCTAATAGAAACCGAATCACCGGCGTCGAACATAACAGCCTGATTCGCTTCGCTACGTTCGGAGTAGTTAAAGACAATCCTTGCTCCTGGTTCAAGTGATATTTCTTTGGGATAAAACTCGAAAGTCGTAGAGTCGCTTACATATTCAATGGTATAACTATTATCATAACGATCTTCTACTCTATCTAACCCCCAAGTTTTAATCTTGCCGCCAAAATCACCTGGTCGATAAGCCTTCGAATTAAATGAAATTTCGTCCGAACCGTAATAAGCGATATTTCCATTTCGTGTATAAACGACAAATGAATCGTGGTTATTATAAGGCACGACTTTAATAAAGCTCTCGCGTTCAGTCGTATATTCAGCACTGCTTGACCAATATTCTGAATCTGAAGCATCAACGGAACCGTTGATGAGGACAAGCTTTTGGCCATCCAAGCATAAACGATCACGGTCAGTATATTTTGGGCGAGACTCTTTTGCTCTATCCAGCTCAGTTGCGTAGGTGGCTCGACATCGGGTTATACTGGACAGTCCAGACACTCTCCATCCAACGCCCATTGTGGAAATATTTCTAAAACCACTGTTGTAAGTCAATGCTAGTTTGGGTGCTAGGTTATTCACGGTTGGCGGTAGTTCAAGCGGTACAGAATAGTTTACATTACCATTTTCAACTGACTCCAATCCCTCTGTTATTGCTACTAGCTCACCCTCACCAAAGTCCACATCTGGGGTTTCTGCCAAATCGTAATCAAATTCAGGCGCTATATTATTCTGACTTTCATAGGGTGCGATTATTTCCGCAATATAATCATTGCTGATTTCAAATTGTTCGCTTGCAGGTTGGGTAGTATTTAAACCGATTAATACACTTTCCTCGTAAGCCCACGCCTCAGCTTCAGCATAAAGCCCATCACCATAGCCGTAGTAAACATACGAGGTCTCACGTGGTCACAAAATGGGAATCGCTATATCGCCATGAATCAAGACAAATTTTTCCTTTGCAACTAATAAATAATCAAAAATACCGTCGCCATTTACGTCACCAATATAGGTATCAAAGTCGTTAGTATTGTAGGATTGCGGCGTAAACCGTATTTTTGTCGCGGGCGAAGATTCCGTCCAAGCCGAGCACGCAGGTGTAGCATTTACCGTGATACACGCTCTAACGCGAAAGCGATAGTTCCCTGAGATGAGGTTTATCGAATGGTTTAACTGATTCGCCGACAGAATAGGCTCCCACGAGTTTTCGTTGTCGGTGCTATTCATTTGCAAATCATAATAACTCGCCAAATGCACGGAGGACCACGAAAGTGAAAGAGAGCCAGGCGTCGATTCAGTAGGCGCAGACAGCAACGCCGGAGCGGCAGGAGAAAGCGTGATTATACTTGGGGGAGAGGTTTCCTGGTGATATACATTCTCACCAAACTCAGGAAAAAGGATGTATTCTGCTTCAGCAGATAAAGAGAGACGATACTGACCAAAAAGGTTAACCGGGTAAGAAAAGGAAGTGCTGGTGCAATCGATACTAAAAAACTGTTGCGTTATCAGCGTTTGATTTTCAACAGTCAACTCAAGGCCCAAACAGTCCACGTCTGAATAGCTAGACGAATAATTTGCCCAAGAAATTTCGATCGTATCCTGAGCAGTATTGTAAGCTGCTGAAAATCCCTGCGGTGGTCCAACATATGGAAATGCGTTAACTACCGGGACCAGCCCAAGCCAAATCAAACCCACAAGCGCACAAATTCTCGCCCCAATCCCCAATTTCATATCATCCCCTTAATATTCCCCTATAACCCACACAGCACTGAACACCACGCAAGCGCAAAATCTAATCAATAAAATTAAAAAGCGAACAAAAACGCCGCCCAAACAGACATTTATAGATAAAGTAGCTAGCTGTCGACTTACAGCCATCAATAATGTTGCGAGAAAGGAATCTCATGCGCGATCAACTTCCCTTTTTTATAATAATAAACCGATACCCTAAATAGCTAACGTAACGATACAATAAGCCATACAAATAAATCAAGCGTTAATTTATAATAAATTTTTATGAGCTCAAGAACGGGGACGGAGGGAATTAATTTTGATCAACTCTATAATTGATTAATAAGAAATCCCTCCGTCCCCGTTTTTCGGAGTGATAAAAATCACATAAATACTTTCGCCATTTGAATAAACTATAGAGCGGCCGGAAGTTCGCCTAATTCAGATATTTTCCAATTTGCAAACTAATGACACATCCAGATTGCATTTTGGCTTCAAGAATAGATGAGACAAAAAACATATTTTTTCCGATGTTTTTTAATATTGTCATAATTACTTCTATCTATAGATTAGATGCAGATAAAAACTAAGTACAGCGTAATAAAATCAACCTTAATTCATTCCGTTATCGACCAAATAAGTTTTAACTTTTCAAGAGGAAACATATAAAAGGAAACAAAAAATATTTAATTATTGTGTATTTATGGCAATTTAAATTAATTTGGTCAAACGCGCAAACGAAGGATATTCAAATGGTTAATTATTTCTTTAAAAATACTCGTTGCTTTTTTATTTCAATATTCTTTACTTTATCGAACTTATCGATAATGTGTCAGGCAGATGTTACGGCATTTTCTGTAGATTTTAGACATGGCATGCAGCCTGCTGGTACCGGATTCTTTATCTATGATGACGATAATGGTGGCGACAATAGTGGATTTTTGAGCGCTGAATTAAGCTTTTATTATTCACCGTACATAGATGCCAGTTTCCAAGGATTAGTGCTTTCCGATCAAGGCGAAGCTGATTTCGGGCCAGGTGGCCCTGAAGCGTATCAGCTTTATGAGCATCTAACAAAAAGTGGTTTCGGTGGAATAACCTATTTTTTAACGGCTAACAAATTTACACCTGCTTCAACCGGTTTTAATATTCTTTTCGTCAATAGCTCTGCCCCGAACGGATTTGCAGCACGTCATGGAAATTTTGACTGCGCAGCGAGTGCAAGCAAAGGCCGGTTTGGGTTTTGTTCTAGCACTAACTCAAACGGAGGGTTTGCTTTCGGTGGAGAGCATTCTCACTCAGAAGTTGTTCTACCGGAAGGTTCGTCTGCGCCACAGGAATCAACACCTCAATACGCACGTTTTATCGCTAATGATACTTTAGGCGATGATCGCTTTGGATACGATGTTGAAGTTCAGGGTGACTGGTTGTTTGTGTCCGCACCCTATTCCGATACCGAGTTTAAGAATAATAGCGGTCAAGTCTATGTTTACAAAAAAAATACGAGCGGTAATTTTGTGCAACATACCATCATTAAACCCAGTGACTTAGCTGCGAATAATCAGTTTGGTTCATCGTTGGCAGTGCATGGAGATATTTTGGCAATTGGCGCTAGAAATCACACCGTATCTTCTTTTTTAGATGGAGCGGTCTACCTCTATCAATTTGATGAGGATGGTAATTTTACACTGACACAAAAACTAAGCGCTCATGATAATGATCGAGTGATTGGCCTGGGAATGTCCATTGCGATGCAAAACGATTTTATGGTGGTGGGCGCGGAAAGAACAATCACCAACGGCGTGGTTTATGCGGGTGCCGCTTACGTTTTTAAAAGAGAAGAAGGAACTTGGGCTCAGGTAGCAGAGCTAAATCCTTACAGCCCGAGCTTAAGAACATATTTTGGTTATTCAGTTGCAATTAACGAGCAAGGGACACATATCGTCGTCGGAGAGCCTCAAGCAAACGACTACGGCGTTAAAAGCGGGCTTGCTCACATATTTAAACTTGAGGGTAATGCTTGGAATTATCATAGACTCCTAAGGCCACAGGATCCACGAGCTCGGCAGTTCTATGGATATAGCGTTGCACTGAATGATAAAACAATTGCCGTCGGAGCTGTAAATGACTCCGAGCGCGCTTCTGCGGCTGGTGCAGTCTACTTATATGATAACTATCCGGGCTTTTGGATCTTTTCCCAGAAGCTCTTTGCGAACGATCCGTCGACGTACACCTATGGACGTTTCGGTGCAAGCCTTCAGTTTTACGACGATATGTTGTGGGTTGGTGCTGAGACACGTCACTCAACCGGCGCACTATTTAGCCATTATCGTCAGGGAAAAGATTGGGTTGAACACCAAGTTTTTCGTGATCCGCAATCGAATACGATGGATAAGTTTGCAAGCGCTTTTGACATCGGCGATGATTTCGTAGTTGTTGGAAGCCGTGAAGCGGATGATGCCGGAGGGCTTTCTGGGGCAGTGACTATTATTAATTTATCTGATTAAACTATGTGCGTAAAAGTATAAGTTGGCATTATCAAATACTCCAAGGCAGCCAATTAATTTTTAATTAGTGGATATGCCTACCAATTTGAGCTGAAGAAAAAGCTAACGGATAGTAGCACTTTATCACCATCTCATCGAATTGATGTAACTGCATGGGCGCTGGTTCCACCGTATAAAGTTTTGGGAAAATAATGGGGATTCCAGCGACATAACCCAATTCGAAACGCAATCTTCACCTGTAAGTCACCAGGTGAATCCTGACAAGATTCAAGAACGGGGACGGAGGGAATTAATTTTGATCAACTCTATAATTGATTAATAAAAATCCCTCCGTCCCCGTTTTTGGTCCTCGTTTTTGAAATAAGATAGTAACCATATGATGATATAAAGATAAAAAAACTCTTGGGGTACATTAAAAATGAACAGGAAATATTTTTTATCTATAATCGCGTTGCTTTCTATTGATTCAATCGCAGCAACTATCAAGCCAGTCGATGTTTTTTCTCAAGGCGACGGCAAGGCAACATATGTAGAGGACACCGGCTTAACGTGGTTGGATTTGTCCGTTACATTTAACATGTCATACAGCGAAGTTGAAGCAGATCCGACTCTAGGGAATTCATTACCGTCGCACTGGCGTATTGCAACGCTTGAAGAGGTGGATTCGCTTTTCACAGCTTATGGGTTTACACCCGACCTAGGTTGTGGCAATGGTGCGCAACACTGTTCTCAGGTAGGTGAAAGTAATTCTTCGGCACAAGCAATCGTTGGAGACTTTGGCGGTAAGCAGGGTTTTTTTCAGGGAATGTTCAACAACCCTAATTTACCTTCGGGAGAGGTCGGCTATGCATTTGCAGACTGGATGGTTACTCCTGGTCAAAGTGTTGATGCACAGACCTGGCAATCATTGCCAGAAAGTAACTCCGGTTCTAATTATGGTGTTTTGTTGGTAGAAACGGCTGTAGTACCTTTGCCTGCGTCTGTTTGGCTATTTTCAATAGCTGTTGCCAGTTTTCTTGGAATCCGAATTAGGCGGAGATCATCTTGAACAGTGGGAACGAAGGGAATTTTTGTTAATCACCTTCCTGTGAGGCTGGGCAGCCAATTCCACCATTAACTACTGGCTTGATCTTCTGGCTATGTTGTAAATATGACGACCGTAAATACTGATCGTAGAACCTGCTTCTAAATATCTCTTTAGGGTCGTATTTACACTTTACAATCATAAAGTCTTTCCACCCGGGGTACGCCTTTTTAAATTGCACCACTGTTGGAAACCTCTGGTAAGTAAGATAATAATTTCCACCATGTTCTAAGGAAAGATCCACTAATTCCCTCGTCCACTTTTGTGCTGATGATATAGATTGCTTATCCATACCAATATTGATATACACTACGGCAGCAATCATATCGTTGGTTGAGTAGCTTAGGTAGCTTTCACTATTTTCCTTCAGGTATCTCAAGGTAATACTCAGTAAATTTACATCGTGCTTGACTAATAATTGCCTAAAAGAATCAAAGTACTTGGAAAAATTCTCTAGCGGTATAAAGTATTCTTGGAGAATATCAGTATCTTTAGTGCTGTTGTAGTTCAGGAATTTTACAGGAGGTTGCATAGCAGGGTTGCGATCTATGAAGCTCTGCTTATCTGGTTTATCGAGTAGATTTTTCTGAAGCGACCATCTGGCCTCCTTGCCTAGTTGACTTTTTCTGGATAAATCAAATAGGGTTTTATTACGCTTTACATGCTTTTCAGGAATAAGTTTACTAACGACTGAATCACCATCTATTTCTTTAAAGTTTGTCGCATAACATTCCCTTAAATAGTTTTTACCTTTAACAAATGAACACCTAACATAATGAAGCGCCAGTTCATTAGCTTCCTTTGTTAAGGCCTTTGCATAATTTTTGATGTTAATTTGTTTAGTATTTTTTATTAAAGACAGATTTTCGGTCAACTCTATTTCAGCTTCTAAAATGACGGCAAGTAAGCCATATCCTCCTATCGCAGCAAAAAACAAGTCCGAATTTTTCTTTCGACTCGCTGTGACTATTTCGCCCGTAGAAAGTGCAACTTTTATACTTCTAACAGTTTCGATTATTGGACCGAACCTAGGGTCACGACCGTGGATATTAGCAGCGAGTGAACCGCCTACAGAAAATATATTTGAGGATTGCATTACCTTTACCGACAGCCCTAAGTGGTTTACAGCTGTCTGAATTTGGCCCCACGTAACACCACTTTGTACGATTATTACCTTTTCCTCAACAGAAATAGATTTTATCTTATTAAATTTTGTCATATCCAAAACAATTGCATCTGGATATACGATATGACCGCCTTGACTATGTCTAGTACCGGAAATAACAATATGTTTCCCACTCGGTATAGTCTTTAATATATTTACAACATCAGATTCATCAGTCACTTGAACAATTTCTCCAACAAGCTCTGGATTGAGCCGACTAATATCATTCCATGTGTTCGATAGTGCAGTTGGCGAAAATAGTAAGAATGTAAGCGCCAGGTATTTAATATACTTCATCTTTTTTCCAAGCCCCTCCAAAGGGCTACTCGTATCACAAATCATCAATACACAAAAATAGAAAATCTTATATAACTAACATCAGATCATCCTCACATGAATAAGGGACTCAATGAGAAGGACGAAAGCTAAACTTATCGACTAATTAAGGCAATCAAAAGGCCGCCCCTTAACCAGACGTGCGCCCCGTGGCAAGATTAGCCCTCTCCCTCCCCTTTTATCCTAAGACCACAGTCGTCGACCTATACTCGCCCCGAGTAGCTATGCTATATTGCGCCAATATTTGGCTTTAGCCGCAGTTTTACCCTTAAGGAAAGTATATGTACTCCCAGGCCTCCCCCTCACGCTTACTATCAAACCTATATAAGATCGCGAAGCTGGCTAGCTTTTTAGTCCTATTATTACTGCTATTTAGCTGTGTTGCAGACGACCCAGCGACTGAGTCCCCAAAACCTCCAACGGGTACCGAAGACCCCAAACCTGTTGACCCTGAGCCAGTCGATCCTGATCCTGTTGACCCAGACCCTGTGGACCCGGTTATACCAGCAGATACAACGCCTCCTGAAATCAGTTTTGAATTACCAGACGTCATCGGTGGGGTACATAACCTCGTTTATTCCGTCAGTGATGACTCCGATATAAGCACGGTCAAAATCTACATAGACGGCGAAGCTTATGCGCAAAACACAGCGGGAGAAAACAGTTTTTCAGTTGTGGCATCTAACCTTTTACAGGGTTCACATACATTCAAAATTGAGGCAAGCGATGTAAACGGCAACATTTCGAGTTTGGAAAAAAATGCCAAAGTCGATAACGAGCCTCCAGTTATAAATATTACATCTGAGTCCGTAGGCACATTTTTAACTAACTCTTATAACCTATTGGGCACGGTCCACGATGCCTCGCCTGTAGAATTGTACGTTAATACATCCAAAAGGCTTGTTGCAATCGACGGAACTCAAATAGACGACGATATTTCGCTTCGCGAAGGAGAAAACAAACTCACTCTTAAATTTATCGATGCGGCGGGGAATAAAACAGAAACTAATTTACTACTAACGTACATACCCAACGATGGGCGAGCACCTGTTGTCAGTTTTGAATATGATTTTAGTAGCTCTGGTGTTGAAAGCGTGTCATTTGAAATTACGGACGATTCACAAATCAAAAAAGCCTTTATATTAATTGACGGCGAAAGAATAAAAGAAACGACTGATATTTCAGCCGGCCAAATCACTTGGGATACGACGTTAATTGCGGATGGTTCATATAAAATAAATGTTGGCGCAGAAGATATTTTTGGGAATGTAGGTATAGGTTGGCAAGACAATATCCATATCGACAATACACCGCCTGAGTTTGAGATCACTTACTCCGGTATAGGTGCAAATGGGGTTTTAGCCAAAATTGCAGGAACAATACGAGATGGTACGACGACGGAATTGTTTGTAAATGGGACAAAGACAGGAATAAAGAGCGTTGATATCAATATGGGGGTTTGGGAAAGTACTTTTGAGAAATTTTATCCCATTGATGAAGGTGAGAAAAAAACCTTTGAGATAGTAGTCACGGATTCTTTTGGTAATAGTGTGTCTGAAACAGTACAAATTGTTAGGTCTGTAGTTGATGACCAAGCACCCAGAATAAAAATCGATCCACCGAGTCGAGTATCAAATCAAATAAATTTAGAATTCGAAATTATCGATAAATCACCGATTTCATCTTCTGTTCTTTATATCAATGATAAAGTTGTGGTTGAAGAAAATGGTTTGATTCCAAGTCCGCTTCAACTCGATTTAACAGAAATAGCTGCGGACGATACAAGCTTAACATTTAAACTTGTGGTTGAAGATTCTTTCGGTAATGCCGCTTCCAAAACGTGGAGAACGTACGTTGATACTGAATTGCCGACATTTAAAATTACGTCTCCACTCGTGGTGGGTGATGCCAGCTATGTAATGCGAGGTGAAGTTAACCCCAAGAACGGCTTAGTTGTAACGGCAAATGGAACTGATGCGTCTGTAATAGTGCATCACAGCGAGAGTGCAGAATGGGAAGTCACGTTGACCTTGGATGAAGGGGAAAACACTATCACCGTTAACGCCGAGGACGAGGTCGGAAATCGGGTTTCGAAACAAGCAACCGTCTTTTATTCCAATAACGCGGAAATTGTTCCCGAATATTTAAATGCTAATTGCTCAAAATATACGGCCGAATTTTACCCTAGTGACGGTACCATTGGTGAAGTATTTGTTGGCGATACTAAGCCAACGGAAATAGCAGATCCTGCTGGTTTAGCGCCTATTTATAAAAATTTCAAAAATATAAGCTTCAAAGTCAGGCCAGGCCCCAATAAAGTCACTATTCGTCACAATACCGATAATGCGGATAAACCCTATTACTATTATCTCTGGCTCGTCGAAAGTAGTGATGACATAGCCAATACAATTGCCCTACTTAAAGGCGAACAAGTAACAGACGAATTAGTGTTTAATATTCGCTTGCGAAATTTTGACCAGGGCACGCGAAAAGCCCTGCGCGTGTTAAAAACGTCTGAACCGCTCGCCTACGTAACATCTCACGTATGTAATGCTAAACCGGGTGATGAACTAAGAGACTACGGATTAGTTTTTGTTGACGATGAGGAAGCCGATCCAGCTTTGGAGGAGCCGCCCCTACCAGAACCGAAAACCTTAGATCCCGGCGAAGTTTTGGTTTCTCAATATCTGAGTGCGAGTGATAAATATCAGCCCAACAAGAGTGCGCAATATTGTAAGCCCACTTCACTAGGAATGAGCCAAATCGCCAACAAAATAAAAGGCGTATTTGTTGGCACACCTACTCACGATCAACCGTTTCCTGTAAGTTCAAGCGATAGTGATGACAGCTATTGGAATTTTGATCATCATGAGTTTCCCGCGCGTATTGGCAAAAACAGGCTCACGTTTGTGCTTGAAAAAGGCGATTTTGGCAATATGGGAAATAATTTCCATGTCTGGGTTGATTTTAATAAAGACGGCACTTTTTCCATCACAGAAAAAGTTATCGATAGTGACTACGTCGAGAATGCTAAACAAGTGACGCTTGAAATACCGGCGTCAGTGCAAGAGGGAGATGTGCTTACCGCACGCGTTATCAGCGCTCACCCGATGTTTGAAAGTGGCATTACTGGTGACCCCTGTGGTGAGCTTTCAGAGTCGGATGTAAGGGATATCAAAATAAAAATTGTCTCTGATCGTGTGGCGGATTATTACTGTGAAGATGACTTTGTCAATATTCCTCATCAAAAAGATCCGACAAGAACATTTTTATATGGTGTTGAAACGTCAAATGTTTCCTTTTTCTTTACAGCGAATTTTCCCAAGCAACTATGCGGTTACGCATCCGGTAAGATAAAGCTTCCCTTTTTCGGGCTAGATTTTAAGGAGTTTGATCCGGTAGTCAATGGCAGACCTAATACCGCCTTTGAATTCCCAAATTCCAATATGCCTTTTTATCGCAAATACGATGTCGATCAGCTGGATATTTTATTACATGGTCCCGAAAAAAGTGCAAGGCAATACTTCTTAGACAACAGCGGCGGTCAGTTGGATTTGCGATTTGATATTCGCAACTGGCAAAAAAGTTCGCGCGTAGGTGGAAAGTTAAAAGAGATTCCTCACTATAAACACGACTTTGAAAGTATCGAGTGTAAGTTGCCATTTCGCGATGCCTTTATCGATGCTGTAGTTTTGGATGGATTAAATCTGTTAGATTATGACCGTGACAATAACGATATTATTGATGGCAGTGTCTTTTTTATCGAAGGCTTTGCCTCGTGCTGGGGTGCCCGAGCTAATTTATCCGATGTGAGTAGATTTATCGCGAATGGATGGGTGGTCGACGCGGATTTAACGAGTGAAGCAGAGTACGAAGATTGGGCTGCTTACTTAGATTTAAATCCTCATCTTAAAAAACTTTATTATCCACGTTTTATTGTGCAAAGCGAAAAGTCGAAGCTCGAAGAGCGCGAGTATGAAGTCGATATGAACGCCAATCGCGTTAACACACTGATACATGAGCTTGGTCACATAGTATTAGGATTTTCTGATAATTATTTACCTAAACATAATCGGTTTTCAAATCAGTCGCTTAGTGCAAGTTTTAGAGGTTTGCCGATGAATGGATGGGAAAAAGTGTTGTATGGGCAATGGATAAAGCCCTCTATTGTCGAGAGCTCGGGCGTTTATAGGATTGAAACCGATGTCATACCCGATGGTTCGACCTACGACCGTGAAAAGGATTACGTTTTACAGGTTAAATTATCTGAAGAGGTCTCAGTCTATGTGTCTCATAGACCATGGCGAGCTATAGAAGAACAAGAAATTACTAAATGGATCGAGGGTTCGGAAAATATTCGAGACGGTTTGACGATAATGAGCACCAATAAAAACGATAGCGCCGACGGCTTAAAGACGTGGTTTGAACCCAATGAAACTTCAGAATTCAAGTGGCACAATGATGACAACTGGGGACAAAACGAAGTTTTTTCAAAATGTTATTTAACCGAAGATGATACAGGCAAATGTGTTGAGGTTGAATTACTCTCTACAGCAGTGGAGCTTGACGCTGAAGTACGAGTCGGAATTCGAAATGCAAGTGCCGAAGAAATTAGCCAAATTAAAACGCCACAAAATTAATAACTATCGCTAAATTTCAGGAAGAATTATATTAGGGCTTGTTAACAGGCCCTAGTTGTTTGACTCAAGCTTTATTGAGTCTCCAGTTTTCTTCATCGGCACTAGCTCCTTCTGATATCCTTTTACTCGAGCTACCCAACCATTCAGCCATCGCTGCTCATTTCGTAGTGGCGGTGAATTTTTCACCCGGCGTCTAAGTACTTTTTCGGCAGCCTTTGAAAAATCAACATAGGCAGCATCTGCATCAGTCATATTTTCCAGCACCTGCTTCAAACCCCAACCCTCCCCGTTGTAGCGCTCTTCCAATTTTGTTCCCTCCCCTTTGAAATTAACATAATCCAGTAGCGCGTAACGGCCTTCTGAAGTATCGACTAAACGGCAAAAACGTTGTGCAAGCAAATCACTCTTTGCCTGCGCTTGCTGGATCTTAGCTTGGCTAAGCTGTAGACGTTGTAACATAAAAGCAACCTGCAAAGACCAAGTACTTTTAAGTATTTCATTTAATTCTTTTACTTGTGGGCTACTCTTTTTTTCCAGAAAGTCCGCTTTGCTTTGCCAAGGGCAATCGGGATTATTTTGCAACCAGGGAGGAAGCTCAATATTGTTTTCTTGCAGGAATATTAAAAGTTTTGGAAAACTTTCGTCGAACGGCCCGGATTTATTAGCGGGATACCAAATAAAGTGGCCTAAACCAAGCGAAGCAAACTGTTCCCCGTCATTCCACCAAACCAGTTTATCCCAACTTCCCCCGGTTTCATTACGCCATATTTTTTCGGCAAGCACCTTGGCCTCTTGCTGATTTACAATAATTTTACAAGCACAACAATACGCTGAACAAAATAGCATTAAAAAAACAAATGCGGGCCTGAATGGTTTTATCATAACTGTTTATTTGGATATATGCGATGTCGGAAGAAAAAAGTCATCAGGTAATTTAGCGTTTGATTTAAGATTTAAAACGATACGCCTTACAGAACGTTCTCCCGGGAGATGAACCTGATCAAATATCATTTTTTTGATATAGAATTCGTTGGGGTCGAAAAATAAAATGACTTTTTTTGCGCCTTTAATATCATCTGCTATTTTTCTTGCTGTTACTTCTGTCCATAATTTCTTAGAATTTGGCAGTACCTGATCATATTTAATCTCTAGCTCATAAGCAGCTTTTAGTTTTTGCAAGGTTTCAACGATATTTAGAAAGCTCAATTCTCTACTATTTGATGCTAGCGGAAGCTTAATTGCATTATCATCTCCACTTTTAAGTGTCCTTGATTTGCCCGATATCTGCCAGCTTTTTTGTCCATCATTGCCTTTGATAAAACCCTTTCCATCGGAACGGTGTTCAATAATAACGAACTGCTCAGTACCACGAAGATAAAGGTCAGCATTTTCAAAGCGCGGTTCCTCTGTCTCGATGTCTTCATCACTCCATATCTGTTTTTTCTTTGTTTTTACCTGAACAGAATAGTGTCTGTCACTTGTTTCTTCTATATTTTGTATAATTCTATCGATTGCTGCAAAGGCCGGGTTGGCAGGCGTTAGCGATAGGAAGGTAGTGAATACAACCACCATTGCCGCAGCGATCCCCCCTAGTGCTGTCCATACAGTTTTGATATTGGCATTAATTGTTAATGCCAATCGACTCGAACTATTAGTTTCTAATAAAGGTAAGATCCGCTCTACACGATCAATCATCTCGTTTTTTGCTTCGTATTTTTGCGCTAATAGGCCATGCATAAGTTGATCATCAGCCTGTCTATGATGAGAAAAGATCTCATCACTTTCAAAATCAAAATGACACCCCATCCACTCTTTAGCACGTTTGAGATCTTCATTATTTGTCATCAGATAAACCCTGCACTTTGCAACAAAGCAAATTTAGCTTTCATACAGTCAAGTAATTTTTGTTTGGCTCTTTGTAAACGTTTTTTAAGGTTTTCCTTGGAAATATCAATTTCATTATTGACCTGACTGGTTTTCATTTCTTCCAAATAACGTAAGCGAATAACTTGCTGATAAATAGAAGGCAGCTCTTCTATACAACGGTGCAGTGCCTCGGTCTTTTCATCCCATGTGTCGCCATTCAAGGAATCGATATGATGGACTTGATCATCAACATAATCCAATATCTCGGAATTACACATCAGCATATCGCGTTTCGATTTTCGGTAATAATTAAGCGCATGGTTTTTGGCTATCCCACGTAACCAAGCCCCAAAAACTTTGTCACGATCAAATTCACCCAACTTTTTCCATGCTGTAATCATGGTTTCTTGAAAGATGTCTTCAACGGCATGTTTAGAGCCTGCAACAGAGCGGATATACGTAAGCAACATGGCAGAGTTCTCATGCATCAGAATTTCGAAAGCTTTTTTTTCATCATTAGTTTTCTTGAACATCTCGGCTTTTTAATTGATAACTCTCAGAACTCGATATAGTGAACTACACGACCATTATAGGTCATGCCCGTTGACCACTATCAATATCATGTTGCCCATAGCATCTTGTCGTTGCTCATTTGTTACCTCCTTCATTAGTAATGGCTTCTATTTGGGCCACGGATATTTAGCACTTGTCTTAATAGTGTCGGCAGGATGGAAAAAGGGGACAATTTGTTTGCAATAATCATTAGTTCCCTTCCCAAAATTCTCAGTAATGTCCCCTTTTTTGCGCTTGCCGACAATATATGTGAAAAGCTTCGCGATATTTGAAAAGGCTTCGCGGGCTCGCGATGTCGCGTGGTGACTTACACCCAATAAAAACGAGCAGCAAATATGATAAAAAAATACAGTTTGATATCGATCGTGCTAGTGCTGGCGGCATGTACGACAGATGACAAAGACATGCCCTTGGTCAACCAACCAAGTGCTGAGCCAAACCTTCCATTAGCAAACCAGCCATTGCCAAACCATCGATTGTGCGAAGCCGCATCTCAGGTGGCCAGCATAAACCCGGCAAATGAGCTGGACAGCGCATTGCGCGAGCTGATCGTTGAAGCTGAACTCCTCGGTGACCCAAGGGTGCTGAGTGTTGCACCTTGCGAAACTCGCGACCTACCTCAAATCGACCAAGCGATGGCTCAACTCGGTAAAGACCTATTTTTCAGCAAGAGCTTAAGCGGTGATTTTGATGTCGCCTGCGCCAGTTGCCACCACCCAGAACTTGGCGGTGCAGACGCCATGAGCCTGCCGATTGGCACAGGCGCCCTCGACCCTTCTCGCTTAGGGCCCACTCGCGCTCATTTGACCGGAATGCCACTGGTACCAAGAAATTCGCCTACCACTTTTAATATCGGTTTTTGGGATTCGGGGTTATTCTGGGATTCCCGCGTCGAGAGCTTGCAAAAAACGCCGGGGGCGAATGGGTCCATCGGTGATATCAGTACACCCGACAGTAGTTTTGGCTCGGCAGACCCCAATTCCATATTTAATTTAACCTCCTCTCAAGCGCGCTTCCCAGTATTGTCCCCCGAAGAGATGTTGGGCAGCGACTTTGAATCCGGCAACACAAATGGCCAAGCCGTTCGCGGCCATCTGGCCGGGCGCATAGGAGGACACGGCGACTATGCCGATTCACTCAACACCACGGCTTGGCTTGAAGCTTTTGTTGCAGTGTGCCGCAACTCAGAACCGAGTGCACTGCCGCCAAGCTTTCGCGCTGCTTGTGACAGTGAAACACCGGAAGCGCTCATCACCTTTGATCATATCGTATTTGCCATTGGCGAATATGAGCGCTCGCAAGTGTTTGTTGATACTCCATGGCGCAAGTATGTACAGGGTGATTTGGATGCGATCTCTGAAAGTGCAAAACGCGGCGCATTACTTTTCTATCGCGACGAAGACGCCGGCGGTGCTGATTGCGGCGCGTGCCACAGTGGCGACTTTTTTACTGACGAAAAACACTACGCCATCGGCTTCCCGCAAATTGGCGTCGGCCAAGCCAGTGCGAATAATGTAGGCGATGATTTAGGTCGTTATCACGTGACCGGTAACAGTGAAGATCTCTATGCTTTTCGTACCTCAAGCTTATTAAACATCGAGCTGTCGGCGCCGTATGGACATGCGGGCACTTATCAAGACTTGGAGGGTGTTGTTCGGCACTACGCCAATCCTCGCAGCGCTATTAATGATTATTTTGACGGTAACAGACCGGGTTGGTGTCAGCTGCCGCAATTCTACGAAAATGAAAATTGCGAAATATTGTACCCCTTTGCCGATGCCTCAACTGAACGCGCCTTTCGCGCGATGCAAAATTCTCAAAACGCAGGTGATAACCCGCTGCCTAGCAGTGTTGAGTTAAACAATTCAGAAATCGCTGACATTGTAAATTTTATGAAAACGTTGACGGACCCCTGCGTGACCGACAGCGATTGTTTAGCACCTTGGCTGCCAAACTCAAACGAAAATGGCATAGATGGCCACCAATTAAATTACACCTATGAGGCAGTTGATACTCGTCCGGGGGCGTCTCAAGAATGTGTTGCCGAGTCCGATGAAAATCTAACGAACGATACAATATTTTTCAGCAAAGCCTTCACGTGGATGACAAGTAAGCCAGAAAATTTCAGTCATTTGCCCGATGGTAAACTCTATAATTTCTTTGGCTTTGCCTATTTTCGTTACATTGAAGGGCCCGACTTTTTGCAAGTCAGTGGAACCAATAACAGGTTTCGAAACATCGCCAGCGCGCTGTCTTTGGAATTGCTCACCGATATTCAACGCGAACAACTTTTTGAATTAGTTACGCAGCGCTTAGCAATCCATGAGCAAGTATTAAAAAAACGCTCAGAGGTGATAAACCTTGTCGAGCTTTGGCGCACTCAAGCGCCGACCGATGCTCAACGTGAGCGCGTTACAGAATTATCGGCAGAAGCTACAGAACTTGAACTGGAAGTCGCCATACTCGACGCACAGACGTTTCGTCGTCTAAAAGACTCACTTAGCGACTCACAAATCTACTCCTATGATTTCCTGCGCAAGGGCGAGCTTACAGCTTTGCCGTTAGCGGATGAAGTATTAGGGCTCGACGATGAAACGGGGCTCGTTACAGTAAGCAGCTCCAATGCAGTTAGAGATCACAGCCGTGCAGCTGGTTTCGACGCTGGCATATACAGGAATGGGCTTAATGAAGTTGCTTCAAAATTCTTCACTTGGATAACCGGCAGTGAATGTAAAAATACTTACTTGGCCGACGGGCGTATCGCGAATTATTTTGGCTTCGCCAAGTTCCGTGTAGACATTCGCGCTCACGATCCGCTATCCAGCGTCAGCAATTTGCGAGCGAATACAGCGAATGCCGTTATAGATTTGATTGGATCGAATAACGCAAACAGACTCGTTGATCAGCTTGTGCCTAAAATCACCGATGAACTGCTTAACCATTACAATGCGCGCCGTTCCGCTGTTGCTGATCTTATGAAGTATCTTGAGGAAGTCGACCCAGACAATGAGAACCAAAGCAACATACTTGCACTCGATATAAAAAAGGCAGGACGCGCATTGGGTGAAAGTGATGCTGCAATTTTGGTATTGCAGGCTGAGAACTATGCCGAAATATATCGAGGCCTGTCCGAGACAGAGAGAGACGAACTGAGAGCACAATATCAAAACTATGTCGGTTTACAGTAGGCGCATAATTTCCCCGGTCTCATTGCGCCATGTTTTTTCGGCAAGTATCTAACACCGAGAACAAGACCAAAGACAAGACTAGCCCCTTTCCTTGTCTGCGTCGGCAGCGTAACAGTTTAAGCTACGTTACCACCCTAGGTAACGTAGCGAAAATTTGTTCTATACTCCTTATCATCATCCCGCCACATCGAAGCTCACTCGCCATGAAAGATTATGCCATTGCAGATGTTCCTGATCAGGATTTAAACAATAAATTACAAAATATCCAACGACTGATCGCTAAAGGAAAAGGCCCCGCGGCACTCACACAAATAGATAAGTTTTTAAAGCACTACCCTGATAATAAATACGCGAAAATGCTTAAGGGACTCGTTTCAAAAAAAGAGGAAGAAATTGTGCAAGCACTGCGTATTTGTGATGCATTGATTAAGCAAAATCCAGATGATACTTTTGCGCGACTAAGCTACTGTCAACTATTTGAACGTAATGGTCATACGGGCGAGGCAATAAATGAGTGCGAGTTATATATCAAGTCATGGCCAGATGACCCTGCCGGATACACCCAACTTGCAGAAATAAGTCGCGCTCACGAAGACTGGGTAAGGTATTTTATTTCGTTAACCAACTTAGCCGGGTTGCAAGAACTCAACACACAGCAAACGAACGATATTAAACAGTTAGCACCTATTGTTACTTTACGTAATTTTAGTCCAAATTTAATTCGTGGCTTTACTGCGTTAATTAAAGACAAAAGATTTACACCCTACGATTTTAGCCGTAGTGCCAAAAATTTATTGATTGAGCGTTACAACTTAAATCAAGAGAATGTCGAAGTCGATTTTTGGGCAATGGCAAATGACGAGATTCTTTTGAATATTGTTTCACTTATAAGAATTGATAACAAAGAGATAGAAGAATTGCTCACCGGCCTGCGTTTGGCCATCCTCGATATCGCAGTTCAAGGCCATTCCTTTCCAGTTGAATTAGCTCAGGCCATTGCTTACCAATGTTATTATAACGACTATGTTTTTCATATCAGCGAAGCCGAAGAGCAAGCGATAAATAAGTTAGCAACTCTACTTAGCAAAGCATGCGAGGGAATAAGCTGGAAACCTGAAGATAATGAAAATGAACTTTTACTGTTATCGATGTATTCCCTGCTGCATGATTTTGAAGGGTCCTCGTTACTGTTAAAACACGAGCTAAAAATTTGGCCAATGCGCTTGAGAGAATTGGCAAAGCTGAGCCTATTCGATATCGACAGTGAAATACAAACAAGTAAAAATATACCAACGCTTTCCGATATTGAAAACGACACCTCAGTAAGTGTTCAGGAACACTATGAAAAAAATCCTTATCCGCGCTGGTCAAGCCTGCAAGCTAAAGGGAAATTTAGCGTGGCCGAATTTCTACTAAATAATTGCCCGGAAGCGAAAAAATATATCCCTAAACGTTACTATAAGAATGATATCAATATATTAATTGCTGGTTGTGGTACTGGCCGCCAACCGATTATTCACGCATTAAACTATCCGAAAGTGAAAATAACGGCAATTGATTTAAGCCGGCGCAGTCTTGCGTATGCTAAATTAAAAGCAGAACAACTTAAACTTAATAATATCGTATTTTATCAAGCCGATATCTTAAATTTACCCGACGATTTTGGCCCCTTCGACTATATCGAATGCAGTGGCGTACTCCACCACATGGCCGACCCTGTAGCAGGTTCGCAAGCTCTATTAAAATACCTGCGTCCCGGGTCACTAATGAACATTGGCCTATACAGTAAAAGTGCACGTATAGAAATTACCCAAACGCAAAACGATATTCGTGAAAAAAGGCTTGGCACTGACGCAAAAACAATACGTGATTACCGTCATCAGTTTATGCAAGAGCATCCAGAATCACCACTATTGAAATTTAAAGACTTTTATAACTTAAGCGAGTGTCGAGACCTAATTTTTCATCAGCATGAGCAGTGCTTTACCTGGGAAAGGATCGAATCAGCGCTACAGGTGCTAGACTTAGAACTTTGTGGGCTTTGGGATAACGGCGGGATAAGAAATAAATTCCATGAGCGTTTTTCCAAAGCATATGATACCAGCGACTTTAATAAACTAAAAATACTTGAGGAAAATTTTCCGAATATATTTTCTTCCATGTATCAGTTTATTTGTTACAAGAGAAGTTGATAAGCCGAGGTAATAACGCCTCGTTTATTTTAATAAGCTATGCAGAGGGAGAAATGATAGATGTTATCTTTGTAGAGAATGTAGCGACCTATCCTCATCTCGTCGAAATGAACTTACACGCCACTCCGTCTCTTTTGAGGCACTCTAAACTCGAAAGTACCTAAACTCGAAAGTACCAGGTATTGAAGAAGATACCTTAGAAATAGCAGAACAGACGGATGTTTAAACCGCCCACCGCTTTACCTACCTTATTTAACGTGAGATATTTGCCTTCTCTTTAAGGAGAAGGCCCTGCAAATGTTAAGCTTATGTGACACAATTGCTCTCTCAGCAAACATTGGCTAAAAAGCGATTTAATGGCACAATTTTCATCTAAATATTAGGCTAGAGTATACTCTTTCAATATTTTTCTTAATAAGAGCTTGAGAACTATAGCAATAAATCAAAATTGTATGACATCGTAGATTTTCAGTGAAATCAGTGCGGCGCAATGTCTTGTGGTTTAAATGATCATAAGGCATTATGACTTGGCAAAAAGAAAATTTGTTCATAATGAACTTATAGACGATTTACCCATTAAGTAAATTACTTTTAAATCACATACGCGTTTTATTAAGTTAGGGCATTTATTTTGAACTACCAAGAATTATTTGACTCACACAGAAAAACTCCTGCTTTTGCCCGAAAAGATGTGCTAGCTAAACTGATTAAGATCTGTGATAGCACTGGCATAACGATTCTGCATGCTCCCCCGCAAATTGGTAAAACACGTGTATTAGTAGAACTCATTGATCGTGTAAATAGGCAAAATAAAGATTGCGTAACAAATAAAGGTAATAATCCAAGAATACTATGGGGTTATGTTGCCTGCGCAGAGGATACAGATGACGCGTTACGCCGCGCCACCGCACAACTATATGAAAACTGGCGAAACTCTCGATCTTTCGTCGAAGAATTAAAAGAGCTTAAAATAAAATTCGAGAAAACTAACTTAAGTGATCTGAGTGCCTTTATTAGAGAGGCATTTGGACCAGCAGTAGGCATCACAACTGTTATAAATTTGATAATCAAGAAACTTGAAGCACAAGCGAGTGAAAAAGGCTTTAATCAGCTAAATAAGTTATCTTATGACGCTGTACGCGACACATGGAAACTGCTTGGCTATGTTAAGAATGTTAAACAACTGATCATTATTGATGCTTTTGAACAGCTAAATACGGGTGAGCAAAACAGGCTAATTAGTCAGATTCGGAGGTTTTTATCTGAACAGCCCGAACTCCCTTCAGTTCAATTAGTTTTGTCAACCCGCTCCCCGGCTAATGAAAAAGAAGTAGGTGAAGTCGCTGCTTGGGAAAAAATAGAAACTTTAAATGCCCCTGAACCAATATTAACAAAAATCAGTTTGGATCCTCTGTATTTCAGTTCTGATGATGAAAACGAATTAAACAGATTAAAAAAACATTTGATTGAACACATCCCAATAATATCGGATGACAATGTCGGCGATGCGGTGAACATCATGCAAGGACACCCCGGTATTATATGGCGCTGGAAACTAGCTGAAGTTGAAGATTGGAAATCTCTCGAAAGCCATGTGGCTGATTCCACGCATGAAACTTGGCAAGAATTGATCAATATAATCGAGAGGCTAGATGAAGATGACCAGACCGCGTTAAAAGCTGTTATTACGCTGTCTCTATTGCCAGAGCAAACTAATAAACCTGCCTGGAATACACTCGCACCAATTTTGAAGCCTCTCGTTGACGAACGCATGTTGAGAAAATTAAAAAGAGAAAAAGTTCTCATAGATATGAATTTTCCCAGCTTTGGTTTAACGCAACGTTATCAATTTGCCGGTCGTTATTTACTAAGTAATGATGATTTCACTAACGAAAGTAAGTATGTTCTGGAAGAACTTGCGGAAATTTTAGCCGTAAATTTGGAGTTGATTTCCGAAAGTTACTATGCCTGGCAAGCGCTATTTAATCTATCGCATTCGGCACATTCTCTCGGTTGCGATGAGAATCTAGTTTATCTTATTGAATCTTTGGCTTACTTATTTAACCAGCCCGATATAAAAGAGCATAGTGGGAAAAAGCTAAACTATAAAAAGCTACTTAGATATTCTTCTCAACTCGAAGGAAAACCTTATCGCTCCTTGATATTAGCTTGTATCGTTTCTCACACCGATCTACTTTTTAGTGAACAATTATATGATGAAATTTTGACCGTATGTAAAGAGTGTTTTTTAGAGTACAAACCAGACAATTTAAACCATAAAAATCAGGCTCAATTGTGTCATTTGATGCTGCTCAATGCAAAAGTACTGGATTTATTAGAACAAAAAGAGGAGTCATTAGCATTCTATCTGAGCGTTGCAAATGCATTTAATCCGTATCTCAGTCAGGACAATATACGTGATCAAGTTGCGTACGCGTACTTTCATGCGGGTTTGATACAATTGATACTAGATAGGGAAGATAGTGCAATCGAGACATTCAAGAAGATCGTCTCGACATTTGGCGCAGAGGATTCCGATGCTCGTGTGCGTGGATTCGTAGCAAAATCGCAATACATGTTGTTGACACCCTCAGGACCGTCAAACCAAATTGAGGAATATAAAGTCATCTGCGCGCTATTTGATGCACATGACAGTTCACCGTGGGTGCGAGAAACGGTTTCCGATTCAATGATTAATGTCGCAGCTCAATTAGAGTCACTGGATAGACCAATCGAAGCGGAAGAGTGGTATACGAGGTTAGCACATTCTTTTAAATCATTTGATCCATCAGAAAAAATTAGAATCAATTTAAGTCAGGCACTATTAAGATTAGGGAGGTTAGCATATGGACAGGGAAAAGAAGAAGAAGCTTTGGAGAGGCTTTCGGAAGCTGAAGAGTTTCTCCAAACGAACGTTGAAAATGCGGAAATACGAACAAATGTAATCAGCGCAATGTTCAGCAAGTTTTTAATTTTGGAAGAAAATAAAGCTTTTAATGAAACATTGGAAATTGGCGAAAGCATTGTTTCCATGTTCGACGTCAATGACAATTCAATTGATGTTCTAAATATACTAGCTCAAACAATAATTAGGTCTGCTTTTATACTAGAAAAAACAGAGAAATATGTTAAAGCATTTGAAAAATACAATTTTATTGTAAGCAATTTTGATGTCAACCACGATAGCGAAAAAATTTCAGAGTGTTATCGGGTTGCTTCAGAGAAAATAGAGTTACTCAAAGATAGGCAAATAGAGCTAGACACTTCAAATATCCAAAATATTAATAAAGAAGCGACGAAAGTAGAAATTTCGGATAAAACCGAATCTCTGATCCCACCTCGTTATGACCAAGAAAACGAAGACTTAGCAGCGATGCGCGTTGCAGCTGTTGAATTATATGAAGCGAAAGAATACAAAGCCGCTCATGAAATTTTGTCGCTGCTGGTTCGGCATAACGCTACCACCGCAGGCCATGTAGCACTTCACGGTCTTGTAATGGCCCATCTCGGTTTATTCGACTCAGGCATGAAAATGCTTGATCATGCATGGGATGCATCGGAAGAGCTTTCTTCCGAAGACGCAGCTCGTGTTAAAGATTTTGTAGAGTCTTCAAAGAAAGAAGTTTTTGATATGTATTTAAAAGAATCGAAGGATGAATTAAAAAAATCGGATGAAGACGAAGAAGATTAATATAACTGCATTAAACAACATCTCACAAAAGTAGCACGATATTTCTATAGATGATTATATCTCACTCCCCTCCCTGCAATTTAAACCAGCCTTAAATATAATAAATCAACACATACGCTGATAACAAAATGGCGATCCAAAGTGATGTAGTGCCAATAGGCCAAGAGCGTGCGAACACGGCTCGCTCTTCTCTATCCGCCGTATGAGGCTGGCCGAGATATCGGGAGGTAAGGAATTGAAGGAAACCACGGCACTTAGTTTCTGAGCGGGAACTCAAATCTTTTAGAGGTAAACATAATTTTTTAAACAAATTGAAAATCCGCGGCAAAGCGACTCGCCACAGCCAATCGACGTCGAGGCTGATCGTTTCGGTGCGTTTCATCAGCGGCAATAATAAAAAGAACGCCAGACCCGAGAAAAGTAACAACTGTAAATAAAATACAACTTTTCCAGGCGTATAAGCCTGATACTCCATCTCATAAGGTAAGAAGCGATAAATCCATTCCGGGAATATACCCAACAATAGGCAAATTGCTGAAAAAATTATCATCGCAAGGGCCATGTTCCACGGCGCATCTTTTGGCCGAAGCCCAGAATCTTTTTGAAAAAATACAAACCACGGAAACTTAATACCGGCATGAAGAAATACACCCGCCGATGCCGCTGTCAGCAGCATGTAAACCCACATTAGTTGTTCGTTAGCGGCTGCCTGAGATATCAAACTTTTTGTCGTAAAACCCGAGGTTAATGGAAAGCTGGAAATAGCTAATGCGCCGATAATTCCACATACCGCTGTAATCGGCATCGTTTGAAATAAACCGCCCAACTCGGTGCAACGGTTTCGGCCTGTGCGATAAATCACGACACCGGCACTCATAAATAGCAAAGCTTTGTAAACAATATGCGCAAAGGCGTGAGCAGCCGCGCCATTAATGGCGAGTTCCGTTCCTATGCCAACGGCGCAAACCATAAAACCGACCTGGTTAACCACTGAGTAGGCTAGTATTCGCCTAATATCGTTTTCCAGCAACGCATAAATAATCCCATACATCACCATGAAAATTCCGACACCAATTAAAACTTTTTCTCCAGGGAATAATAAAATTAACGCCAGCACGGCTGTCTTGGTTGTAAATGCAGAAAGAAAAACCGAACCCGTTGGACTGGATTCAGGATAGGCATCAGCTAACCAGGCGGATAATGGCGGTGCAGCAGCATTAATTAAAATGCCGCAGAGAATCATCCAGCTATTGAAATCTTCGGCTAACATCGGCGTAATTTGAATTGAACCGCTACTAACGACAAAGCCTTCTATACCGACTTTTAAAATTACTCCGCCGAGCAAGTGAAGTATCGCATAGCGAATACCTGCAGCTCTTGACGCGGGCGTACCACCGCACCAAATAACTACGGTAGAGAACAAGGCCATTAATTCCCAATAGACAAACAGCGAAATTAAATCACCGGCAAAGCTAACACCAATAGCTCCGGCGGCATAAAAAAATGCGGCAGCTAACTCATACCATTTAGCTAGTCGGAATGCGTACAAACCGCCAACAAAAGCCATCAAGGAAAAGATGGTTGCAAATAAGCGACGCAGTGGACTGCCCTCAACCGGCTCAAGCTCATAGCTTAAAAACTGTATGCTACCCTGCACACCATCGGGTACCTGCCAAACGGCCCAAAGCGTCAGTAGCGGTGCAAATAAAACGATGGCTGTACGCAAATGTCCGCGTGCAATACCGATCGCCACCGCAGCGACGACCATAATCAGAGCGGGTGAAATCAGATCAGGCATCGTCATCACGCTCCGCATAGTAATTATTGGGACGTTTTAGCAATACGCCGAGCGCTTTAGCAAATACCACCATTATTAAGCAACTCAGAAATCCGTAAACTGCGCCAAACGCAAACCAACCATCGACTGTGAAATAGCCTTTTACATACCAAATAAGCTGCGCAGCAACGGTTAGAGCAAGCACGATAGAAAAGCCCCACCACAATTTTCGAATTGTTTTCGCTTCAGTAAGCCAGTGACGTTTTTCGCTCATGGCTTCATCCCCTCGAGTAACTGTTGCTCCAGTTCAATCACTGGCCCGTTAAAGAAAAAGAATCCAAGCGTAAGCAAGGCAGTGATTGTTAAAGCAAAAACTACGAGCGGTGGCGCTTCTCCATGCTGCTTACTACCTTCTGGCTCATCGGCTAACCAAGCCATAAAAATAATCGGAAGAAAATAAGCCGCATTCAGTGCAGTACTAATAATAAT
>JANQJB010000004.1 GCA_028281865.1 Marinagarivorans sp. | reverse complement strand
GCCTGTGCATTCTTGCGGCTCCATCATTAGTCTCGATAGAGTCTAACAAATTACCCTTATTGGATATTAACAGCGCTCTAAATTGACTCGTACCCCAATCTACTAAGATTTTTGCTTTTACTTCCATAGTTCTCCAGTTTTCGAATATTTAGAATTATATAACTTAAAAGAATTTTTACCGATAGTATAACGATGTATCTATCGCCATAATGAGTGGCTGATATTGCGTTAGTTTCTAATTAGGTTTGAATAATGCCGGCTAACATTATCACCTAACCCGGTTTAGCCAGCAACACAAAAACGACTAAACAATATTGAGTTAAAGTCAGATAAACTATTTTTGAACTCCAAGGTTTCTAAAACCGATAATACATACCAAGCCATGCGCGATAATCTGCAGATCGTCGATCTTGTTCTACTCCGACTATACCCGCTTCAAAATTTAAACCGTCAAGCCCTACTGAAGGAGCACTAACAGTCGAGTAAAAGTTTAACCCGTAGATATTAACGTTTTCTTCGTCAGGTATTTTATATTGTCGATAAAAAACTCTTGATCTGGAATACGGAATATAGCTATTTAAAGGGTAATAAATTTCATACCGCTTATAACGATTAAAACGTTTTGCGAAAAAAGGTAAGCTCTGCTCAAAAACGGTATTTACATGATACATTTCTTGGAATAAATTAGATCGGTAACCGCCCAAATTTAATAGGCTGGTATTATTCGTATTGCTGTTGCTATTTGTGTTGCTGTTGTCATTTGTGTTATTAGCAGTGTCGTCATCAAACTCTCGCTCCTTCGAAAGAAAGTTAAGCCCAAATTTCATTTTTGATTTTATAAAAAACAGATCGAAATCAACATCATATCCACCCCAATCCTCGCTCTCCAGTCTACCCAGAGTATAAGAAAATTTCGATCTTTGATAAATCCCCCAGTTCATTGTTTGCCATTGGCGAGCATGAGCTAGATCAAATGTTTGATAGCTTTCGTCGAAGCCATCTGTTTCTCCACTAAATAGCCTAAGCCGCGGTAATATTTTATTTTGCTTATAGTAAATAGAATAATCTAGGCTAAAAAGAACACCATCTCGCTTATGTCGCAGCCCTAAATCTTGTGGCGTAAGCTCATCCAAACCTAAGCCTTTTTGATCGAAATCGTAATCAAGCCAGTGAAGACCATATTGAAAATGGCCTTGCTTTAGCGTATACCCGATATTTTTTCCTGAGAGTTCATTGTCTCGACCAGTAGTATAATTAAAGTACCAATTCGACCTCTTTAATCTGTCAGAACCTTTAACACCGACTTCTAATATCGAAGCAGATTGCGCATTTGCATGAACCCCTAAAATAAAAGAGTTCGATATTGTATGCTTCGAATATAATTTTTCTTTTTCGCCAATAAACGACTCGGCTACCGTATCGATCGAACTCGCTTGCCCGAGCGGGAATTTGCTACCATGGTTTATCGTCTTATTTACATTTAATTCAGTTATTATATCTGGCTTCTCACTAATCAGTATTTTTTTTAAGTTCATCCCTAAACTTGTTTTTTCTGTATAAAGTAATTCCTTGTTTTTCTTAAGATAGAACGGGTCACCAACAACCTTGTCATCAGCTTTCAGCTTTTTCAATAATCCAGAATTAAAATCGTATTCATAGATTGCTAATACGGAATTTACACTCGCAACAAATGCTAGCCTTTCTCCGTCGGGCGACCATCGAGGATCAGACAGATATTGGTAGTTTTTAGGTAATGGGATTTCAATAAGTGAACTTTTATTAAAATTTTTGAGTTTAAGGTGCCAACCGTGGTTCAATTTATGCTCTAAGAATGCAAGCGTATTATTCCTGGCATTAAAGTCTAGTTTATCAAAACTGTTATCAAAGGTTTCTTCGACTATTATGTCCTGCTTTCCAGTTCTAATATTGATACGCGTAATTTTAGACGCACCATATTTTTCATGGACAGCGAAAACATGGTAGTTCGGGTCGGATTTTTCGTCATTCCCAATAGTAAACACTTGTATATCGTGAACTTGACTTAATTCTGTGACTTTCTCACTTTGAAATTCCCAGCGATATAAACCTTTGAAAAGATGACCATTACGGTCCAGCCGCCTAGCCAAAAACAGCACGCTTTTGTTATCTCTCTCGAACACGACATTAGTGATACCTCTAAATCTGAAACTATTTAGTTGCTCAAGTCTTTTTAGTGGAAATGCATTTGGTGGCTTATTTGGAATATCAACGGGGTCTTTTTCTAAAACTTTTTTAAGTTTCTTTTGATATTTTTTTTCAAGATTTTTATCTATCGATAATTCGTATATTTCTAACCAATAATCTCGACTATTTCGTCTTCTAACCAGCGCAATTTTCTTAGAATCTGCACTAATACTAATATCAGAGATTCTGTTGTTAAATTCCATAAGTAAACTTTCATTTGCATCGTGGGAAAGTTTATTACGCTTATCTATCGCGCGATACGTCAACTCAGCCACAAAACGCTTATACAAAACTTTGGCTTTGTGACCATAGACGCCGAAAAATGCCTCTTCAAAATCACGTTCTTTAACGGCGACCCAGCGAACCCAAACATCGGCCAACGTTTTATCCCCGTACTGTTCCTCTAGCCAAGCGAAAAAATAAGCGCCAACGATGTAAGGCATATTGCCATCCATATAGCCGCTGCCACCATTTAATTTCTCGTAGCTTGGCAACGCGCCTTCCACCGCCCATTGTCGAATGACGGCATTGACATAATGAGAATGAAGACGCCCATAACCGCTGAACTTTGATTCCAGCAACGTGGCATAACCTTCTGAAACCCAACGTTTTTTAGTTAGTTTCGCGACGGAATATAAGTCCCAAACGTTTGCTAAAAACCGCCGAGATTTGTTACGCGATTGTTGTCCAAGATGAACAATATGGGCATATTCATGTAAGGCTAAGATTCTCTGCCATGAATTAAAATTATGAATAATGGAATCGGATTTTGGCTTCGTTGTATACAATTCGATAACAGGGTTGTCGCTCACTGGATATGCAAGGCCATTGGCTTCAGCGATAGGGTCCATCACAATAACATCGATTTGCTGTGCAACGACCCAGCCCTGCTCAGCTTTAAGCGTCGATCTAATTAACTCAAGCTCCTTGGCTGCATTTATCGCCCAGACCTTGTAAGGTTTGGTGTATAAAACATTGAAGTTCTGGGTACGATAACTTAGCCACCTTTGTTGCATATCATCTGAATATGCTACTGATGAGGTTGTACATATTAACAATATAAAGACTGATGTTTTTATCAAAGCCTCAGTGTAATTTAATATTCTCGGTTTGTTCAGCATCTTATTTTTCAAACCCAAGATTGAAATCTGATGTTCTGGGCAGTAGAGCCTATTAGACTATACGAAACTCCGGATTGAAACTCAGACAAATTTTAGTTTAATTTCAACGATCTTTAACAAAAAATGTGGGCCAAAGCAACTATTTGAACAGCAAATCTAGGATTTCGATGATAAATATCGGATATTATAGAAATGTTCTTTTGTCTACGCTTAGATGGAAACAAGCCCTTTTCGCTAGTGCCTCAGCACATTGCTCAGAGGCCGTGGGTGGTCCTGATCCATTTTTGTGCAATCATGCTTATTCCTCAGTTTTTGATGGCGGAAGATTTAGCCGAATCATTACCTGAATTGAACGAGCAACTTTTAAGTCCCCAACTTATTTCTGAATCATCGGATCAGGAAGATTCTGATACCACAAGTGAGGTTTATTCCGTATCAGAGAAACCGGTGGAAAAAGGTATTATAGAAAATAGCCGCAAAATTGTTGGCGACAGTTACTTATCGTTGACATCATCTATTGATAACTTTTTATCAGGCAAGGCAATTGAGCGTGAACAAAAAAATACTTATTTAAAAGGCGAATTGCGTCATACGTATTTTGAACATAGATCAAATAAAACGGACGCAAGATTAAAGGGAAAAATGGACCTCCCCAATACAAAAGAACGTCTAAAGCTATTTTTTGACTCGGACCTGCAGGAGGAAAACCAAATTGAGGATCGGACACGTTCTGTTTCCACCGGCGAACGCCTCGAAGAAGAATCTACGACCGCAGGTTTGGAATTCGGTCGTCGAACGTCATTTTATAAGTGGCGCCCCACGGTACGCGCCGGTGCCAAATTTAACAAATCACTCGATACATTTATTCGTTTTCGCGCCGAGCGTTATTGGAAATTAGACCAACGGTGGGTGACTTTTTTTCGCCAAGACATATGGTATCTCGATAATGTCGGCTGGGGAGAAACGACGCGACACGAAATTTTTGGTCCAGTCGCTAAGGATTTTGCATTATTTTTTATTACCGAGATTGACTATCGAGACGAACCGGAGCGTTTTAGCTTTGGCCACCAATGGGTTCTGGGCCAAAGGCTTGGAGAGCTCTCAAGTATCGATTACCGCATTGGCTACTTCAGCAAAAGCAAGCGTCACATCCTAAGTCTAAGCTATCGGCAACGCCTGCATAAAGAATGGTTGTTTGTTACGCTTACTCCCGAACTCGCCTATGATCACGAAGATGGAGTTTGGGAAAACGCATCCTCATTTACAGTGAAGCTAGAGTTCTTTTTTAACGATTTCAATTAAAACACTTGTGAAAACTAGCGATCGCCGGTTTTTTATACTAAATATCAACCTTGCAATGCCCATTCAGGACGACAAAAGCTCGCGGTTTAACCCTCTGGGTTTAAGTCTTCCTCGATAAGTTCAACAAATGCTTCTAAAGCATGAGCACCGCTTAAAACTTTGCCATTGACAAAGAATGTTGGTGTGGAACGCACGCGTGCTCTAGCGCCCTCTTCCATATCTTTATCAACTGCTTCAGCATAACGTTTAGTTTCGAGGCAAACCTTAAATTCCTCTACATCTAAATCGGCTTTTTCTGCTTTTTCTATCAAGCCCTCAATATTCAAACCTTGTTGATCAGCAAACATCAAATCATGAAGTTTCCAAAACTTATCCATGCTCTGCTCATTTGCACACATACCCGCTTGCGCGGCTTGATGCGCATGTTTGTGAAAATGCAATGGAAAATTCTTAAACACAATTTTAACTTTGTCGCCATATTTTTTCTTAACCTCTTCCATAACCGCCGCTCCACGTTTGCAGAACGGGCACTGAAAATCGGAGTATTCAACTATCGTAACTTTGGCATCTTTACCGCCCATATACGGCGATTCACCAGAGCTCACATTGAAGCGCGGTTTACCTGGTTTTGTAAGAAAAACCTTAACAGGATCGTCTTTGGTCGACTTTGCAATCCACTTATCGATCTCTTTTTTTTGTTTTTCGAAAAACAAAAATTCCTTAATCTTTTCATTTAAGTCATCAGTAAGATTGTGCTTTGCGATACCACGCTTCTTAATGAATGTTTCGATATCCGATTCTGACACCTCGATATCGCTCGCAATAAACTTCTCTATATACTGATCAATACCTAAGTCTTTATTTTTTTCATCCTTGGCGATAAGTATTTCCAGCATCAATAACTGTAAACGATCGCTTTTTAAATCATAAGCCTTTTTTTCAAGCTCATAGACTTCCGTTTCGATACCCGTAAGCATTTCTTTATAAGTAATTTCCCGACCGCCCACTATTGCAACTATATTTTCTGCGGAAACATCTTTAGCGACACTTTTTTGATAAATGCTATCAGTATCGGGAGAGTCGGAAGTTTTAAGTTCGGAATTTGATTTATTGCATGCAGTTAGGGCAGTAGCGATTAACAGCACTGATATTAGGTTTATTATTTTCATTAGCGATTGGCCCGCTGTTTAAATGTAATGAACAAAATTGTACGTTGCAGCGACCAATTATAGTAGAGAGAAGCAATTGAATTAAAGCACTTAAAAAACCATTACCATGACGCAAAAGCTGAGAGGCAGGAATTGGGGGTTGTATTCAAGACCGTCGCGCGCGGGATTCGCGCGATCGAGCCTACACGGATGTATTTACGGCGTGTCTTGAAAGCAACTCCCAATTCATGTCTCGGTGTTGGTAAGCAGAAATGATGAGGCAGAAAATCTATTTTCTGCTTTTAATGTTAAGTCACCCTACGCTATGCTTCCAAAGCGCTCTATGCTGAGGAGCAGTTCCCCAGGGGTTATCACCGTTGTATAGACCTACCATTTCACCAATAGCAGCCTTCCACGCTTTGATAGGTTTGTCGGAATCCGCGTCCGTTATCAAGCCACCGTTATCAGTAATTCCAGTTGAGGCACCTGCCTTGATATTATCACTAAAAACAATCGTGCTTAGATGTGGTCCATGGTTGCTAATCAGCGGTATGCGAGAGTGCTCAGCGACAAACACAACAGAGACATTCAAATCATCACGCCCAAGCATACGGTCGCAGAACTTGTTCAGCGCAGGAACCATATCTTTAAAAGCCGCGCGTGTACGCATACCCTGATTATCATCGTGATGATCCCAAAATGTGCCGCCGCCGGCGCCAACACAGACAACATTAACACCGCTACGCATTAAGCCCTCAGCCACTTTCAATTTATTACCTAAATCAAACTGATCGCGTATGCCTGAGTAAGCGCTATTTAGCTCAGCAGCATTAACCTCGGCCGCAGGCGTTTTCATAGAAGCCGAAAGGCCTTTGTAACCGTCAATTAGCGAACCCAAATTCTCGCGATTTTGATACCCTTGAGAACTGAAGCGTTCGAGCGTTCGATCAATGACCTTACCAACGATCGGCCGCTGCGTTTTAGTAATCACATCGCCTGCGCCATTTAAAGTGGCAAGCGCCGACTCAAGACTCGATACAGGCTCTAACGCTACCCCGCCAACATTCGTACCATCATTAGCCCCAATTACTCCACCAACGCGTGCAGCTTTAATGGCGGCATTGCCACCCATTTTCGATGCAAGTGCTTGAGCCAAACCTCCCTCGGGGCTTTTCCAGAAATGGTGCGCAGAGTTATGGTTAGAGGCACCGACTGTGCCGATACAGCCCATACGATCAAGCGCAGACTTGGAAAGCTCTCCCCAGGACTCAAGGTCGTAAGATATATCGCCAAATTTGGCAAATGCCATTGGATTTGATTCATTCGCACTCAGGCCAAAACTCATCTGCGCTTTGGTGTTGTCTTTAAATGATTCGGCACTCGTCATCATTGGAGCGTAGCCGCCGTTCATCATGATCAAAAGAAGCTTAGATGGTTTACCATCGACCTTTGCCTGAGCCTGCGAAAACTGCGGCATTCCCAACAAACTTGTTGCAGTTAAAGCACCAGTACCTTGAATAAATTGTCTTCTATTTAACATATCAAAATCTCCAAGGCCTTAATAAGTCAACGCCGGAAGCGAAATCATCATCGAAACACATGCAAACACCGCCCGCTCTTTATTTGACAATGACTCCGTATCGTCCGTAGCCACTTTAACGCAGGACTCAATTTCTTCATTGCTTGCATCTCGCAGCCACATTTTATTTGCCCACTCGCTGCAGCTCGCGCGCAATGTACTTTCGTTAATTGCTGGTAGAGCTTCTTTCTCACAACTTTGAACTGCGGCGTTAGCCAAGATATTTAATGACACCGCACCCATTTCCGGTTCGGCGTACCAATAATCGGGAGATGCCTTAAACGCGGCAGCAGACGACTCTAATATCGACGGTACCGAGCCAAAAATGCGAGAGAAGTCGGTTTTCAGCATGTTATAACTCTTCAGCCTCTTCGTGTCCTGGCCATACTTATTTTCCGTTTGTACACGTTCCCCACCAGCTTCTGTTAATGTCCAGTTGTTAACCTTATTCCATATCCAGTCAGCTAAACGGTCGGCGCAATCATTTTCTGCCCCGCATATATGTGGTCCTGTTTCGGCATCGCCACCTTCCGGAGCCGGCGGCATTTCTGCCGAAATATAGTCGCGTAGCTCAGTCCAGCTTCCGCAAACACCGCAGTTTTCCAAGCTCTTTCCATCGCCAACTGTCTTGGTGCCGGCATTGCCGTGGCAAACGATGCAATTAATACGCGGATTGCGGTAAAACGTATCCCCTTTGCTCACACGTTCAGCACGTTTCTCTTCAGAAACAGCGCCTGTTTGCTCGGTTGAAAAGCCATTCAAGATATAAGCCGCGACATTACGGGCACAATCGCCAACACAGTCCTCCGGTTCACCGTGTACGACAGGCATTGACTTAGAAATGTACTGAGATAAACCGTCAATATTGTCATTATCTGCTTTTTTGGGCGGCACAATGGCGCCGCCTCCGGTTCCGCCTGAACCATCTTCCCCATGACAAAGAAGACAATTATGTTCGGCATAAGCTTGCCTTCCTGCGTTTAAATCGAGCTCTGATCCACCCATATTTGGAGACCCGCTAGAACTTGCCGAGCTGGATGATGAACTGCTAGACGTTGAGCTACTGGAAGACGAGCTTGAAGATGATGTGGATGCACCATTGCCGGAAGAGGAACTGCTGCTGGACGAGGAAGCGCTGCTAGATGAGGTGCTACTACTTGCACTGCTTGAGGAGCTAGAGTTCGTTTCCACCTTCTCGCCGCCGCCACAAGCAAGCAAAAGCGAGAAAAGAGCCAATAAGGATAAGCGTCTAATCATCATCTCAACCCCCTAAGCCTTGGCAAAAAATATCCGAGTCGACAAAATGCCTTACCGCAACGCTAATGCGACCGTCTGCTTTGAATTTATCGACACATCCTCTGAATATGGGTTTATCCGCACCTCGTTCACTTCGTCCAAAAACAAACTTAAACGCGATGTGGCAAGCGTTAGTATAAAACTCGTCGACCTCGGCCAAGGCTTTGGTCAACTCGGACAAATTGCTGACCGACTTTCCATAAATGACTTGAGGCGTTGGACCCGGCACAGGCCCTTCGATCAAGTTTTGCGCATCGCTGGCTTGTCGATTAACAATAGGTAAAACATTGGCAATTCTATCGAGCGCAAACTCTTCCTTGTAATGGCAGGAATAACAGACAGTGCTCGGATCTTTTCGTGCATCGCGTCCACTACCACCAGCATTGTTAACGGTCAGTGCTTCTAAATCCAAGCCAATTTGATTATTTAATATTAAGTAAGCTGTTCTTAGTTTGAAACCGGCCTCCTCATTTCCTTTGTATTTCTTCCTCCAATGCCGATCACTGAAATAGCCAGAACCTTCGTTCTGCAAATTGTAACCATTGTCGTAAAGTTGATAGCCAGTGGTGAATAGCTCATGCCACTGTTTTTCTTCCCCATCCTCGAACAAGAAAAAGTCGATGGCCGCATAGACAGGGTTTCTGCGCTTATCGCTTTCTGGTGTCCACTCCATATGCGCATTCACAAAGCTGGCAAAATGCTCGATAAAGCGGCGGTCCTTCATCATATTATCAACGCGTGCCATAGGGTCAGCGATGGCAAGATCCGCTTGTGAAGCCGATTGGCCAAACAGCGTACTATTTAATTTTTGATTACATTGCATGGCGTTTTCTGCATACGTAGTAGCAGAGAATACAAAGACATAAAACAAGGCTATTATTACTGGCTTTACAAAATGCATTGCGCTTAATCTCATTGGGTTTAGAGCTTATCGCGAATTGAAATAAACGGTTATCTCGGGCACGCCTGAATTATTAGTTCAAGTTCTTTTAATAAAGATGCCGTAGAGACGACTCACGCTAATGGTGAAAAAAATAATAACGTTTACTTTACGTCGGACAGATTGAACAGTTCACAAAACGCCAAAAAATTACAGCCTTTAAGACGGGTTTTATACAATTTTTAGAACTTGTAAACTAAATATTAAAAATCAAAGACTTACATGCACTTTTTACGCTCAACAAGCGCCTGTCCCTTTGGCATTTTTCGGCTACAACAAATCTAAATTATACCCGTTAGGCTCAGCTGATTAGGTCGCGAAAACAAACAAGCCAATCGCAACCACAAAAACGTTTCACGTGCAACATATATTTTTAATTTCTTAAAATTATCTAGGTACTAGCGATTTAAAATAACGTGGGTGATGCATTTTTATTGCCCCCTAATCACTCTTTGGTTTTGTAAGAACTATCCATGTATTGCAACGGAATCAAACATTATTTTGCTGCCGGCATTCTCATCACAATAAACACAAATGATAATCATTATTATTTTAATGATCGTACACCTCATTGCTGTACAGCAATAAAGGAGAAAAATAGTCTGTTAAATTAAGAATTTTCCTACAGAACCTCACATGAAAATCTTATATAAAATAAGATGTTTTTGCCGATACTTACGGCTAAGTTAGCTGTCTTAAAATTTCACTTTTGGTTTGGCCAACGCGATGGATATATATCCTCTAAATCGACCCGAGAATAAGACAGTTCTTATCATCGATCAAAATCCGCTATCCCTCGATTTAATGAACGGGCTATTAATTAATGGAATTAACATATTGCTCGCAAAAAATACTAACGATTGCGATTCACAGTTCAAGTCTCAGACCCCCGATTTAATTGTTATTAATAATCACAGCCTGTCAGATGAATATGTCGCTATTGATAAGTGTTATGCCTTATGCCGACACTTACGTAATTCTTGGAGTTTGGGCAAAACTAAAATTATCCTAACGTCACCAAATAATTCACTAAAACATAAACTCGACGCCTTAGAAGCAGGCTGTGACGATTTTATAGCGCAGCCAATTTCCTGCGAAGCACTAATTGAACGAATTAAAGCGGCACTCGGCAAATTTGATAGAGACACCTTAACGCCCGAAAATAACGCTAATGATAAACAGTCAATCACTGACAATTCCATCGGTGCTGACCATATTCGTGAGTTTGGTCTGATCAATAAAATGGTGAGGCACTCACTAAAAATAAGCGATTTGCAATCTTTAGCAAACCTCCTAATAAAAACGTTAGATAAATTTAATCTTCTAGGAAAAGTTAAAATTGTCACTCGCAACAATACTGTTCAAAGTATTTCTAAAAATTGCAGCTCTACTTTTTTGGAAGACATATATCTAGATGCCCTTATTGGGAAGTCGAGTTATCGCAGTATCGGGCAACGCTTCTCTGTAAGTACTCCACAAGTTTGTGTGACGGTCCGTAATATGCCTACGGATGACCCAGAATTATGTCCACGTCTGGAAGATCATGTAATCGTTTTGGTTAGCGCGATAGCTGCCCGCGTGGACCGAATAAGCAGTTCAAATGTGACAACAAAGCAGCCAATGAGACCAAAATGTGAAGTATTGAAGCTGCCAATTCAGAAAAAACGCTCTGAGTCTATTCGCTGATACCCTCCACAAATGCCTAGCTGATCGCGGTTAACCACCGTTAATGCACTCCTTATCGACTTCCGGTATCATAGCCGCCCCGTTGCATATACACCAAGAAACCCAATTCTTTATCATTGCTTATGAGAAAATTAATCTTTCTTATTTTTGCTGTAATCGTACTCTCAGCTATTTCCAGCTGCAAAAATAGCCCGCCGGCTACGCTAGAAACCCTGGAACTTTCATCTCCGGACGGCCGAAACAAGTTAAATTTCCAGATTTCGAAGTCCTCTAAAAACGGTTTTCGCTACTCACTTTTCCGCAACAATAACCCAATAATAATCGATTCTTTGTTTAGCCTAGAATTTGCCGACCAAGCGCCGTTTAAAGCAAACTTAAATGTGCTGACATTTAGCCGCTATGAGAAAAATACAAGTTGGCAACGTGTTTGGGGCAAATCGAAAAATGTCGTCGACCATTACAAAGAGTTAGTGATTACCTTAAAAGAAGAGTTTGAGCCGCGCCGCGAAATTCAGTTCATTGCGCGTGCTTACAACGATGGAATTGCTTTGCGTTACGGCTTCCCTGAGCAGGCGAGCCTCGAACAGATACTATTAAAAGATGAAACGCTTGAGTTTAAGTTTGCTAGTGACTTTAAAGTCTGGGCAACAAAGTGGAAATCTTTTTACGACAACCAAGAAGCCCCGTATATCGAATCACCTATCTCAAAATTAAAACAATCAAACGGTGAAGTTATTGGCACACCTCTGGTAATTGACGCGGAAAAAGCAGGTTTTGCCGCAATTTTCGAGGCTAACTTAACTGATTGGTCTGGCATGACCCTGCACAAAAGCCACAGCCGAGGTTTACGTACAGAGCTGGCTCACCACAGCAAAGCGCGACAGGACATCAAGGTCATTAGCAAGGCTCCACGGCTATCACCCTGGCGAGTTATTATGCTTGGCGACGATGAAGGAAAGCTCATTGAATCTAATTTGCTTCACAATTTAAATGCTCCGAATGCCATCGGCAATACTGAATGGATTGAACCTGGCATCAGTGCATGGGATTGGTGGTGGGCAGGAAGTTATGCACCCGACGCCAATTTTAAGCTTGGTTCAAATACGGAGACAATGAAATATTACATTGATCTAGCTGCCGAAATGGGATGGGAATACCAACTTGTTGATTGGCATTGGTACGGCAACCCTTTCATCACCGTAGGTGACAATAAGCGCGTACCAAACCCTAATTCTGATATCACCCAGCAAAATCCGGATATCGATATTAAGGAGTTAGTCGCATACGCTGAGGAAAGAAATGTAAGGCTTATGCTTTGGCTCGATTCAAACCACGCGGCAAAACAAATGAGCCGCGCTTTTCCTGTTTACAAAGAGTGGGGAATAGCCGGTGTCAAAATTGATTTTATGCGCTCCATAGACCAAGACATGGTCAATTTTTATCACGAAGTTATGCAAACTGCGGCAAAATCAAACTTATTGGTGAACATGCATGGGTCCTACATGCCAACAGGTATCTCTCGCACTTATCCAAACTTTATGACTCGAGAAGGCGTGATGGGGAACGAACATAATAAATGGAGCAAAAAAATCACACCTGAGCATACGACGACTCTACCCTTCACACGCATGCTATTGGGGCACATGGATTTTACACCCGGCGGATTTTTACAACAGACACAAGAGTCTTTTCGGGTTCCTCAAAATCAAGGACCCGCAACTCATGTTTATGGCACCCGCGCGATGCAACTTGCGATGTTGGTAGTGTACGAAAGTTCGTTACAAGTGATGTGCGACTCGCCCTACAATTATCGCAAACACCCTGCCGGTACAAATTTTCTAAAAATGGTTCCAACAACCTGGGATGAAACCCGAGTTTTGCAAGCCAAGATAGGTGATTACGTTTCCGTTGCTAGGCGCTCCGGAAACGATTGGTACATCGGTACTTTAAACGATTGGGACGAACGTGAATTAGAATTGAGGCTTGATTTTCTTCCAGAAGGAACTTTTAAAGCGCAAATTTGGATGGACGGTGAACACGCGAATGAAAACCCTATGAGTCTTGCGGAACAAGAGTTACATGTAACCAACGCCTCGACGATTACCGCTAACCTCGCAAAAGGCGGTGGTCATATCATTCGCATTTACCTTGAATAACAGGTATTCAACACAGTGAAATTTAAACCAATAAGAAAGCTCCGAGGGCACTTCTGATAATAATTATGCAAGCATTTATATTACGATTAACCCGGCAATCAAATGGATTGCCATACCGATATATTCAGTTAAAACTCATTATGTCCGGGTTAGTATTTATGTTTACGCTCCTCGCGGGTTGCACTGGTTCGGCAACAACTCCGATTAAACCAAATAAAAGTTCAAAGAAAAAAGCAGAAGCGTTTTTAAAACAAATGCAACAAGAACCGGGTGTTAAACAAACGAGCAGCGGCTTACTTTATAAAGTTTTACGCAGTGGAACTAAGTGTAAGCCGATGCCAGGCTCAACTGTTGAAGTAAACTACGAAGTTAAATTGGCCCATACTCTTGAGGTTGTCGACAGTAGCTATAAGCGAGGAAGAACAGACAAGTATCCACTTCGCAATATGATTCCAGCTTGGAAAGAAGGCATACCCATGATGAAAGAAGGAGCTAAATGGATATTTTATGTACATCCGGATTTGGCTTATGGGAAAAGAGGTTCCCCGCCGAACATAGGCTCCCACGCAGCATTAATCTTTACCGTTGAATTAATTGACTCACTAACATGTGCATATTCTCAGTAGATAATTGTCTCGACTTGCTATAACGGAAGTTGATGCCATTTATTTTAAACTGCTTTTCCAACTATGTGTTTTATGGCCGCTTTGTTCGTGCCAATCGCCCTTCAGCAAAGCGTCAGTCGGCATAGGTTTAGCAAAATAATACCCTTGCATCATGTAACATCCCTGCCCTAACAACAATAGTTTTTGCTCTTCTCGCTCGATGCCCTCAGCAATCACATCCAAGTTGAGCTTTTCTGCCATAGCAATTATCGCTGAAGTAATGGCCAAATTTCCTTCATCGACAGAAATTTCATCAATGAACGATTTATCGATTTTAAAGCTGTCAAGCGGGAAGCGCTTTAAATACGACAACGATGAATAACCGGTACCAAAATCGTCAATCGATAGTTTGCAACCAATATCACGCAAGGATTTCATTGTCGTAATCGCTGTATCGACATCTTCTATAAGTAACGACTCGGTTATTTCAAAACCAATTTCACCGGGCTCGATATTGTACTCTTTAAACAGATTCTCGACGATTTCGATAAGTTGACGGGAAAAAAATTGCCGAGCTGAAAGATTAATGGAAAGACCTTCAATGCCAAAACTCTTGATCGTTTTGCGATGCTCCATCCATTTTTCACAAGACGATTTCATTACCCAATAATCTATTTCGGTGATTAAACCTGTTTCCTCTGCTAACGGAATAAACTTAAATGGTGAGATAATCCCATCGTCTTTATCCGGCCACCTCAATAAAACTTCGCACCACGAAAAAGACTTAGTCATTGCATTATATTGAGGCTGAAAATAAAGCTCCAAGGCTCCTTCCATGGTTGCTTTTTTTAATTTCGTTTCCATACGAAGCTTCTCTTTAAGCTCCTCATCCAAATCAGAAGAAAAATAAGCTACTTGGTTACGACCACCTGATTTAGCTTTATACAACGCGATATCAACATTGCGCATCAAACCTTCAGAGGTATCCGCATCCAAAGGATAGCGTGCTACACCCACTGAAACCGTAACCTCAATGACATGGTTTTTTATTTCGATGGGTTCGCTTGCTGCTTCAATGATACGTTTAGCTATTCTTCCAACAATCGGAAGTGTGGGTACATCTTGTAATACGACATAGAATTCATCTCCGCCTACGCGCGCAACCAGGTCGTCGTCATGCAGACGTTGGCGCAAGCGATCGGCCAGAATGACGAGTAGTTTGTCTCCTGCGTCGTGTCCAAGCGTATCATTTACACGTTTAAAATTATCGAGATCCAACATCAACAAAGCTAGAAAACTACCCTCTTCACGAGCCTTATTTAAATTGAACGAAAGATAATCGCGGAAGTTTCTACGGTTTGGTAATTTAGTCAAAGGGTCATAATAAGCGAGCTTTTCGAGCTCATGTCTTGCCCGGCGTAAATCCGTAACATCAAGTACAGATCCGACATAACCACCAATACTTTGCTTTTCATTTTTTTCTATAGGAGCAATATACTCCATCAGTGTTACTCCACAGCCGACATCCGTATCTAAGCAAAACTGATATTCTACCCACCCCTTACGATTCTCTCTTTTAACTGCATCATAGGTATTTTTTACTCGCTGGAAATCCTTCTCATAAATTCGAGCATTGTACTCTTCCGTTGAACTCTCGATACTCAAACCGGTTATTTCTGTCCAGCGATCATTAGCGTATATACGATTAAACTCGGCGTCCATTAAAAATATACCGATAGGTGCGCTAGAAGACAAAGTTCTAAAACGTTCCTCAGACTCCTGAATATCAGCGTGGGATTGCTCAATACTGTCAAGCATTTGATTAAAAACATCGACTAAGGCCCCAATTTCATCATCTTTATATTTAGTTGCACGTTTTGCCAAAAGGTGATTTTTAGCGATTAGTATTGTCGTGTCAAACAAGGAATCTAGCGGTTTTAAAGCTCGTCGAAGCATCAACTGCATAATTAAAAAAGCGATAATGATGGTGACAAAAATGACAACTATAAGCTGCGTAATTAAACGTACATGTTCGATCTGTTGGCCCTGGAAGTTTCCTGCGATGATTAAATGCCCCATAAGCTCATCGTCGTACAAAATGCTGTGCTCTAACAAAAATCTTCCCGCACTATATTCTATAACCTCTGCCGCAACTTCCTGTGAAACTCTTAAAGATTTCTCAGCATCGATTTTCTCAGAACAACTAGTCTCTAAATTTAAGCCATCTCTCTGATATTGACTAAAAAGTTTTCCGTCCGCAGCATAGAGACAGAGTCGATCAATTGATGGATTTGACTTAACAGCAGCCAAATTTTCTCTTGCTTTATCGACATCGTAAAAACTCAGAGAAGAAATAGAACGATCTCCAATAATTTTCCCAATTATGTATGTATCCCTTATCACTCTCTCTTTCTCAAATTCGTTTGTGAAGTAATTTACGGCTAATAAAATACTTAATAAAGAGGCTGCAAGTATTGTAATGAGAACTTTACTTAAGTCTCGCTTAAATCCGTTTCGGCAACGGTGATTATTTTGCTCGGAGGTTTTAAACACTATTGCCTCCGATCACCTTTGCCGCATGTTCAAGGATATTGGAGTCGAATGTAACGCCTATTTTTTTTGCTATTTCTAAGTTAACCGAGAAGCGGATTCTTTTTCCTTCCTGATAGATTGAAACAGCGCTGTACTTTTCACCTTTTAAACAACTATCGCAAATGATAAAAGAGCTAACAATACCTTTATCATGGTAGCGTTTTAAATCTGATTGCTTACCGGCGATAACCACATCACAAGTGCTTGTTTGAGATAGCTTACTTTTAAATGCCACCTCATATTTTCGATCTTTTAATAATGATTGCTTTAGTGCACTCGCAATTCCCGCCTCGGATCGCGGCTTGCCAATTAAACATATTTTACGCATGGAATCACGAGAGTTCTCGTCTGGAAATTCTACGAAGCGTAATATCCCAAAAACGACCGCAGCTCTCAATTCATCTTCTGGAGCTGACAAACTATCTGAGTGCACTGGAAAAAAGAAAAAGATGACAACCGGGGTGATTATCCGCCAGCGTGGGTATTTCAGCGGTACGCCGCCAAATAAATAGCACAATCTATTTGATTGTAGGGCTATTAGATATCCGAATTTGAAAACTATGCTATGCATTTATCCCACGTTGAGCTGTGTTATTCCACGCAATGTTATCCTTGAACCAATTAAATCCATCGATACTGTTCTATATCTAAGTTTCATAAATATCTCAGTTTTATTACAAACTTAACAACTGTAGATTTGCAAACGCGTTCGAATCTTCACTGACTCATTCGACTGTGAAAAAACGCTATATTACATCGTTAATTCACTCTAATTTGTTATGTAAACGCGATATCAAAGCTTGACTTATTCCCAACGATATATTTTTTTAGCTCAACTTAAGTGCCAGCATGTAGATAACCGCGTTCTACTAAGAATATTTTAGCAAACTAATGAGATTACTCATTTCAATACAGCGCGGCAGAAAGCAAGTTGTTCAGTTAAAACGAGAAAGACGTACTTTAGCGTTTGCAGATCACGCAAGCACGCAGGAGCTCCCCTGTTTGATCAGCTATAAATCAGTAAAACGATATGTAAATTCAAAACAATACAGGACAAAGTTCGGAGTATTAGCAGGTTGTCTAACGCGTAAATATTACGGATATCATGATGGCAGCTAAAGATTATTCCAAACTCATATACTTTTATAATTATGAATTTCTAAAACTTAGCATTGTTTCGGGATTTGATGTATTCTCGCCAGCCACGGTATTGTGTAATCTCCTCGGCGTCTGCAATTGCATAACTTTCGCAAATAAAGCTCACTACCCATGAACCATCGCATAGTTCTATCTTACCAATTCCCAGTGGAGCTGGAATCTCGGATACAAAAGAGCCAAAATTCTCTACAGCAATTCGCCAAATTTCCACTTCAATTTCGGCGCCTCCTGCATCGCACCTAATAAGGCCAGGGCGAAACGGCGGCCCGCCTGACAAGGCATATAACTTGTATCGCGAAGAAGTGTAGGTCGAACATAGCTTTTTAGCTCCCCTTTCGAGCAATTGCCAATTCAACGGCATTTCTTGCAAATGTGCTCCGCAAACGGCCAAATCTATTGTGTTGTAAGCTGGATTGCCATTACTATTTTCATTATTTTCTGGAATAAACTGGGTGGAACCAACCGGCAACTTTATTTGGCTCGTCACTGCACTGGCAATACCAAGCAAACGCTTGTCGCTGAAAGACTGTGCAAAAAAAGTTACACCAAAACCGACACCATCATCGAAAAATCCCGTCGGTACTGCGATAGCACTCAGATCGAGCAAATTCATAAAATTAGTGTAATAACCTAAATTTGAATTGAGTTCGATTGGTTTCTCTAAAACTTGTTCGACGGTGTAACAGGTTCCAACAGTTGGTGTCATAATAGCGTCACACATTGCTAAAATATCGTCTGCTTTATTTTTAAGTGCTTGTAATTTGTACATAGCTGCAAACGTCGAGACGGCAGAGTACGAATTGCCCTGCGATATAATTTTAAGTGTTTCAGGTAAAATCGATTCCGAGGACTGTTCAATCGTATTGCGCACAGCCCAGTACCGCTCAGCTACCCATGGTCCTTGATACAGCAGTTTCGCAGCCTCAGCGAAAGGCGTAAAATCAATTTCCTTAATAACCGCACCCAGACTCTCAATCTGTGTTATCGACTCATCAAATAAGATGGATGCCTCTTTATCATTAAAAAACTCGAGTTGCTCCTTTTTAGGAATCCCGATTGTCAACTCCGGTTTCAATCTACCTCTATACCGCACACCGTTGTTAAATAGGTTTTTTCGTGAATAGGGATCTTTTTCATCGTGAGAACAAACAATATCAAATACTTTTTCAGCATCCGCTACATTCCCTGCAAAAATACTGACACAATCTAGGCTTTTACAAGCTGGCACTACACCGTGCGTGCTTAGCAAACCTTTAGTAGGTTTTAAACCGACAATATTATTCAACGCTGCCGGTACACGCCCAGATCCTGCAGTGTCTGTGCCCAAAGCAAAAGACACGATATTCTGTGCTACCGCTATTGCCGACCCCGAGCTTGACCCACCAGAAATGTATTGACTATTTAAGGAATTACGACAAAAACCAAATTCTTCTGGCGAGCGGGTGCCCACTAAACCCGTTGCAAATTGATCCATATTGGTTTTCCCCAACGGTATTGCACCTGCGTCAACTAATAACTGAACAACAGTTGCAGACTCGCCTGGAATATATGAAAAAGCTGAACACGCAGCGGTCGTCGGTACTCCACCTAGGTCAATATTATCTTTAATCGCGAAAGGTATTCCATAAAGTGGAAGTGAAGCAGGCTCAATTCCGTCCAGCTTCTCCAAATAAGCATAGAGCTCGTCTTTTGATAACTTGTAAATCCACGTACCTTTCTGATTAAATTCTTCACTTGCTAAGATTTCATCAATTAACTTCGCAGGTGTTAGTTCACCTTCTCGATACAATCGATTGAGAAAATCGATACTTAAATGCATTTTTCGAATCATTGCCTCATGCCTTCAGTGTCAACTTGATTTCTATGCTTGCAAAATAGGTTTTACTACGAGCAATGCCTGCCCTGCTTGAACACTATGCCCCGCTTCAATTAATATTTTTACAACTTTAGCAGGGAACTCTATCGGAATTTCAATCTCCATTTTCATTGACTCTAAAATTATCGCGGGGCTTTGCGCTTGAATAGTGTCGCCCTCCTGTACATTAATTTTCCAGACACTGCCTGAGACCGGGCTATTAATGAGCTCACAATTATCTGGAATTTCTACCTCGGGCGCTTTGGATTCAAAACTAGATTCAAGCTCAAAACTAAGTTGCCCTGTCTCCACCCATTGCTGTAATTCCAACTCAAATGCTTTTTTACGTCTGCGGTTAAAATCTTCGATACCGTTCCTATTTTCTGCTAGCATGCGTTTGTAATCAGCAAGTCGAAAATTTATTTCTTCAATTTTTATTGGGTATTCACCGTTCGGAAAGCGATTGCGAATATCACGCAATTCTGACTCACTTACTTCGAAAAACTGAATATGATCAAAAAAGCGCAACAACCAAGGGCGAGAAAACTCCGCAGTTTTATTAAAGCGATTCCACATATGCAGGGTTCGTCCGACAAATTGATAGCCGCCCGGACCCTCCATTCCGTAAATACATAAGTAGGAACCGCCTATTCCCACAGAGTTTTCAGCAGTCCACGTTCGCGCTGGATTGTATTTTGTCGTCACCAACCTGTGTCGAGGGTCTAAAGGCGTTGCAACGGGAGCACCTAAATAGACGTCACCCAATCCCATAACTAGGTACTGAGCACTGAACACAATTTCTTTAACTTTTTCGATTGACGATAAACCATTAATTCTTCGAATAAACTCAAGGTTATCAGGGCACCACGGAGCGTCCTTGCGAACCACTTGCATATACTTTTCCACCGCTTGTTGGCATGCTTCGTCATTCCAACTTAATGGCAAATGAACTACTCTCGCCGGAATAGCTAAATTTTCAACGTTTTCTTGTTCTCTTGCGATCGTTATTACTTCATCGATAAGCGTATCAATTTCAATTTTCCTAGCGTCATATTTAATTTGTAAACTGCGAATCCCAGGTGTTAATTCTTCCACTCCCTGTATTTTTTTAGATTCAATACTTAACATCAAAGCATGAACACGAAATCGGAGTGCTATATCAAGTGTATGTGAGCCGAATTCCAGTAAAATGTTTCTGTCACCCTGAATTCGAATAGTGATACTTTCGGATTCTGATTTATTATCAATAATTCTCAGCACAGGAGATCCGAAAGATTCCAGTTTTTCAAGGTCCTTTTCAGCGACCGACTTTAAATCACTAATATTGAGTTCGTTTTGCAGCTCCAACGCTCGTGCAGTATTAATACCGACAGGAATAAAGTTAAGTTTGTCACCGGCTTTTAACTGACCTAGCTTCCATAGGTCAGCAGATATTACTGTCGCAGGGCAAACAAACCCACCTAAAGACGGGCCATCAGGGCCAAGAATCACCGGCATATCACCGGTGAAGTCGATACATCCAACAGCATAAGCATTATCATGGATGTTAGAGGGATGCAGCCCCGCTTCGCCGCCATCGCTGCGAGCCCACTCGGGTTTTGGACCAATAAGACGCACCCCTGTGCGACTAGAATTGTAGTGCACTTCCCAGGTCGCTTTAAAAAATGTTTGAATGTAACTGGGAGTGAAAAAATCGGGAGCTCCGTGAGGCCCGTAAATAACTCTTATATCCCAGTTATTTTTGTATTCAGGTAGGATTGAAGAAACACAATCGGCGTTCGTATTCTCCCGGATATCGCTATTTCCGTCTTGCAGTTTTAATACATCTCCAGTTTTTAACGAACGACCAAATAAACCGCCAAATTTTCCTAGTGCGAATGTGGAACTGGAACCCAAGTAGTTTTGCACATTGAGGCCCCGGCGGAATAACAGATACGCCCTTGCGCCTTCCTGTTTAATTTTTCCAATATTGAGTACTTGCCCGCGCTCAATTCGAATAGGCTCCCAACTGGAAATCGGTTTTGCGTCAAGTGTGATATCCATCTCGGGCCCAGCAATTAAAATATAAGTTTCACAGTTAAATTTAAGCTTGGGCCCATGCAAGGTTATTTCCAACCCAGGTTCGCCATCGGGGTTACCCAGTAAGCGATTTCCCAAACGAAAACTTAAACTGTCAAACGGCCCGGAAGGTGGTACCCCGACATCCCAATATCCCAGCCGACCAGGATAATCTTGTATAGTAGTTAACGTCCCAGGAGAGAGCACGTCAACTGTTTTCGGTATGAATAAAAAACTATCGAGATAACGTGTAAATATTTTTCCTTCGTAAAATTCACGATTATTGATAATTGCAATTACATATTCAACATTAGTCTCTATTCCTTCAAGCCTGGTATTTTCAAGCGCAACTTTTAGCTTTTCTATTGCCGAGCTTCGGTCTTTTGCAGTTACAATTAATTTCGCCAGCATCGGATCGAAAAATGAAGACACCTCTGTTCCGGTACGAACCCAAGTTTCAACACGTGTACCCGCATCTTCAGGCGGAAAACTCACATGCGTTAGCAAGCCGGCTGAGGGAAGAAATTGTTTGTTTGGATCTTCCGCGTAAATACGTACTTGAATCGAATGATTTGAAGGTACTAAATTTTCCAATGCACTAAGGGTATAGTTTTCATTTAGTGCCAGTTTCACCATACATTCGACTAGATCTACTCGGTAGATTTCTTCGGTAACGCCGTGCTCAACTTGCAGGCGCGTATTGACTTCTAAAAAGTAATATTCGTGCGCGTCACCATCGTAAATGAACTCAACCGTTCCCGCATTTAGATAGTTAACATGCTCCATCAAACGCTTAGCAGTTGCCAACATAGAACTCGCAACTTTATCTGGAATGTCAGGAGCTGGAGTCTCCTCAATAACTTTTTGATGGCGGCGCTGAGTAGAACAATCGCGTAGCCCCAAACATACAACATGCCCTTTTCCATCACCAATAACTTGCGCTTCGATATGACGTGCTTTAGAAATATATTTTTCTATATAAATCCCATCGTTGGAAAAGTTATTTTTACTTAAACGCTTAACACTTTCGAAAGCAGAACGTAGTTCAGTTTCGTCATTACATACCCGCATGCCAATACCACCGCCTCCGGCAGTGCTTTTTAAGATAACAGGGTATTGAATATTCTGCGCTAAATTTATTGCCTCGTCGATTGATTCGAGCAAGTCACTGCCCGGTAACAGAGCCGTATTAGTGTTGTGTGCGACTTCTCTTGCCGTATGCTTTAGGCCAAATAATTTTATTTGTTCTGCGTTCGGTCCAATAAATTTAATACCAGCTTCTTCACAAGCTACGACAAAATCTGGGTTTTCACTCAAAAAACCATAGCCAGGATGAACAGCATCTACATTTAGCCTTTTCGCGATAGACAAAATTTTATCTTGATTAAGGTAAGTTTCCTTCGCAGGTCCATCACCTAAGCTGAAAGCTTGGTCAGCCATGCGAACATGCAGTGACTCTCGATCCTGCTCGGCATAAATACAAATAGATTGAATATTTAATTTTCGCAGCGTTTTAGTTATCCGTACTGCAATAGCTCCTCGATTTGCGATTAGCACTTTTTTTTGCATGTTGCGCTCGAATCGGGCCGTCCCGGAAGTATTATTCCCACTAGGTCGTCCCAGCGGGTTGTTAAATGTTTCTGGCAGGTATTAGAAAGTCACTATTATTGTCAAATATGCACGGCATATTACGCGTAAGATTATAACCATTGCACGGATTATTAAGCAGGTTGTGATTTATTTTTTTTCATACTAGTTTCTATTTCGGAAAAGTCATCCTCCGAACAGCGCGTCACGGGCAAGTCAAATGTAATTGTCGCTCCGTACGATTCCGGCGAATGTTCATCGTGCCGAGTCTTATCAAAAACCCACAAACGCGTTCCCAAATAAAAACCTTCTTTTAAGTCATGCGTAATCATAAAAATTGTCAGTTGATGTTCGCGCCATAAATTTAACACAAGTGCATGCATGTCTTGTCTAATGCCTGGATCAAGTGCACCGAAAGGCTCATCAAGTAATAAGATTTTTGGTTTTTTTATAAGTGCCTGAGCTAAAGCCAAACGTTGCTGCATCCCTCCAGACAACTCATGTGGAAACTTCCTTATTGCATGCCCCAAGCCAACAGCTTTCAAAATTTCTTCAGCTTCCTTTCGTGCATCTGATTTCTTTTTTCCAAAGAGACGGCTCAAATATTTACTTTGTTCAAATTCGACGCCTATCAATACATTTTCTAAGACATTTAAATGCGGAAATACAGAATATTTTTGAAAAACGATTCCTCGCTCATCGCTGGGCTCGTCCAAAATTTTCTTGCCCTCTAATGTCAGCTCGCCTCTCGTGGCAGTTTCGGTCCCCAACAAAAGCTTGAGGAACGTGGTTTTACCGCAGCCAGATGCTCCAACAATGGTAATAAATTCCCCTTTTTCAACTTGTATATTCAGTCGCTCTAGGATTACGTGTGGGCCGTATTCTTTCCAAATATTGTTGATTTCGATAAAACTCACGGCATTTATACTCCTGCATGAAACCAAGGATATAGGCGCTTGGATAACCGGTTAAGGATATAATCGATGGCAAAAGCCAACAAGGTTATCCAGGCAACGTAAGGCAATATCACGTCCATAGCCATATAACGACGCACGAGAAATATCCTGTAACCCAATCCGTCAGTTGAGGCAATGGCTTCGGCAGCAATTAAAAATAACCATGCAGCTCCTAGCGAAAGCCGAATTGCAGCGAGCAGACGAGGCATGACTTGCGGAAAAATAACTCGCACAATGATCTGCCAAGTATTTGCACCTAAAGTCTGGGCTTTAATGAGTTGCTCCTGAGGGATATCAAGCACACGCTGCAGCGTATCTCGAATTAAAAAAGGCGCAATACCAATAACGATGAGCATAACTTTTGACAGCTCGCCCAAGCCAAATGTGATAAATAAAATCGGCAAAATGGCCATTGGAGGAATCAACGATATCGCAGTCACTAATGGTGACAAATTGGCTCTAACGTAAGGTATTGCTCCCATAAAAACACCCAACAAGAGGGCCGTTAAAGCGCTGACACCTACACCAATTATGAGCCTCTTTAAACTGCTCACAGTGTCCGCTACCATCAAATATTCGCCCGTACGTTTGCTCGGTTCAAATGCCATGCGATTAACTGCGGCCCCAATACTTGCAAAGGACGGCAGCAATTTATCGTCGGGGTTTTCGGCAAGACGCGCATTGGAAGCCATCAAATATATAATTCCGATAAGGAAAAACGGAATAATACCCAGTGCCCAACGCGAAGTAATTTTGGGGTTTTGATTAATAAGTTTTTTCATAAGTTTGCGATCACCCTTCCTTGGGTAATTTCTATTTATTATTTTATCTTTCCGTCTGCGTACATTTTCATGTAGCTTGGATTAAAACGGAGTTTAATATTCTTCCGGTTACCATAGATCCCGGCAGGTGTTTCAATTCCAATAAACCCTGCATCTGGAGCGCCTTCACCGAGCAAGCCATGCTTAAAAGAAAAGCCTGCTACGTATTCCATCGTTTTCTTTAAATCAGCGCTGTTTGTGAATTCCACAGCATCTTTCGCGTTGTAAAACATTTTTGTCGAAGCCAGTTGCGCTTCATAACCTTTTAAATCCGTACCAGATGCTTTGCCCATAAAAGTACGCGCCTCTATTCCCTTGCTTCCTTTATCACTCATAGCTGACATAATTTCATACCATGCTCCAACAAGCGCTTTACCAAACTCGGGGTGTTTTTTTAGCGTTTGAGTATTAACTACCATTAAGTCGATAATCTCTCCCGGAATTTTGCCGGAGTCAAAAACCTTGTTAGCATCGGGCATTGCATCGATCTCACTCAATAGCGGGTTCCACGTGACAACTGATGTTACTTGCTTGGTGCTATAAGCCGCTACCATGTCGGCATCCGAGGTATTGACGACCTTTACATCACGCTCAGTCAATCCCACACTCTCAAGGCCTCTGGCCAACAGATAATGCGAAACGCTTAATTCGACCAAATTGACTGTTTGGCCTTTGATATCTCTAAGCTTATTTTTTCCTTTAAGAATGACACCGTCGTTCCCGTTTGAAAAATCTCCGACAATTAATGCAGTAGAATCAACTCCACCCGCAGCCGGGATCGTCAAGGCGTCCATATTGGTCATCGTGCACCCATCAAACTGCCCAGCAGTGTATTGATTGATAGACTCTACATAATCGTTTATTTGAACAACATCGATTTCAATACCATATTTTTTTGCCCATTTTTCGACAATGCCTTTTTGTTCACCGTAATCCCATGGCATCCAACCCACGTAGATTGACCAACACACACTGAATTTTTTGTGGTTGCCGGCAAACGTAGGAGAGATAAAAGACAGTGAAACAAGAACAGTAAAAAGAAAAGAGAGAAAAGTTTTGTTGCGAAGCTTGGTCATGCGGACCCCCAAAATTTGGAAAACACAGTTGCAACACCCAGCATCTATCGAAGTTAAGTTCAGGTGTTAAGCGAAAGAGGATTCCGTGGCAACACATAATAAACAAATGTGCCGACGCGAAGCCTCCCGGGTTTTTATCCCGCCGTGTAACCTTCTTTTGAAAGGTCGATTGCTCTCGGACCAGTCACCTCATTGAGGTCGGAACCCTAGCGATCTATTCAGGAGTGTTCAGTAAATAAGCTATAACAATGACAAGCGCCACTGAATCCTCGCATGTTGTTTAGCAAGTATTGCGCCACCCAAAATACAAGTTGATTTTGTTTAATAAACACTCGCCATGCGTTTTTTTTAACCTATAAATCGCACCAATATAGAGCTAAAAAAACGCAAAACAACCAAAACAGTGCAAAAAATCTCTATCTATTTTTTAAAGAGAGACTTGCTAGTGCTATGAGCTGCCTACGCATCATGCCTTTATCCGAGTAGATAGCTGATATTTCGTAGCAGAATCTTCTAACTTTATTCATCAAAAAGTGCCAAGTGAGTCTCACTTATGATATCTTTGCCACTTTTATGGGGGAGTTGAGGCAATCAATATGACTACAATCTTTGGTATCAAGAACTGTGACACCGTTAAAAAAGCTAGAAGTTGGTTGGAAGACAAGTCGGTGGAGTACACTTTTCACGATGTTCGCTTAGATGGTTTAAGCCTTAATGAAGTCCAGTCGTGGATTGACGCAGTCGGTATCGAGGAGCTTGTCAATAAACAAAGTACTACTTGGAAACAGCTGTCCAGCCAAGAACAACAACAGGCACTTACGACAAGTACTGCCGCAATGATTCTCGCCAACCCTACGCTTTTTAAACGCCCGGTACTCAAACACGACGATAAAATAATAGTTGGGTTCAAGCCCGATGAGTACCAATCTCTCTTCGGCTTATAATCACTCATTTTCGGTTTATAAGCGTATATGTTATTTCACTAGCACGATACAATCTCAGGCATAATCTGTAAGCAAGACACAGAGCTATAAGGTAAGGTTGTACCCTTTAATTCCCAGCTTGGACTTAAGAATATGAGCAGTTTTTATGCGCTTGGCCTCGGCGTTGGAACACAAAACTCTGACCAAGAGTGGTTGGAAGTATTTTTCCCTCACCCGTTGTTAAACCCTTCAGAGCAAACCGTAGCTTGTTTTGTCCGTGTACTCGGTGAGCAAAATGACAATTGTGCAATTAGCATGACAGGAGAACAACTGGCGTCATTAAGCCAGACGTTGGAGGAATCGGGAGAGACTGAACTCGCATTAATAGCGAGAAATTTACAAGACAGTTTGCGCCCAATAGTGGCGGTGTTGCTCAAGGACAATACCGGCCCTAAAACTGTTCCCGAGGGCTATCTTAAACTACACCTATTAAGCCATCGTTTAGCAAAACCTCACACGGTTACACTCGATGGGCTTTTTGGCGTACTCCCTAATGTAGCGTGGACCAATGAGGGAGCTATCGATCTCAAAGAGCTGCCTAGTCGCCAGCTTCAAGCTCGCTTACAAGGAAAAACCTTGTCAGTAAACTGCGTCGATAAATTCCCCAAAATGACTGACTACGTCGTCCCCAAAGGCGTGCGCATAGCCCATACTGCTCGCGTTCGGTTGGGAGCTTATATAGGAGAAGGTACGACGATTATGCACGAAGGCTTCGTTAATTTTAACGCGGGTACTGAGGGCAAGAGCATGATAGAGGGACGTATTTCTGCAGGTGTTATGATTGGTGAAGGTTCTGATCTCGGCGGTGGCTGCTCAACAATGGGCACGTTGTCAGGCGGCGGAAATATTGTGATTTCTGTCGGCAGAGAATGTTTGCTTGGCGCAAATGCAGGCATTGGCATACCGCTCGGCGATCGCTGCACTGTAGAGTCGGGTTTGTATGTGACTGCAGGTACTAAAGTGTCCCTACTAGATGACAAAAATCAAGCAGTTGAGCAAGTAAAAGCAAGAGAACTTGCCGGAAAATCAGACTTACTGTTTCGCCGTAATTCGTTGACTGGTGCGGTTGAATGTAAGACCAATCGCAGCGCAATTGCACTTAATGACGAACTACATGCGAATAACTAACAGATTTGGCGCTCCAACAATTGGGCTTGCTTGTCTTAAAGGTAAGTAAGCATCACTGCTAAATTAAACGACTTTGCCATTTCAATTTTTTATTTATACCTAGCTCACTCGAATGTCTTCCATAACTTCTTTAGAACACAGCTCAACAATTGAATTAAGCTGCGATCTTATATCGCGTAAGTCTGTTACACCCGAAGATAAGGGATGCCAGAAGCTAATGTGCGAGCGCTTGCGGGCACTCGATTTTGAAATCCATGAACTTCCCTTCGGAGAAGTATTGAACTTTTGGGCCATACGCGGTGAAAAAGGCCCGCTTTTCGCCTTCCTTGGTCATACCGATGTGGTACCCAGTGGGCCCGAAAAAGATTGGCTTTACCCACCTTATGAGCCAACGATCGCTGACGGCCTTTTATATGGCCGCGGGGCGGCGGATATGAAAGGTAGCTTGGCGGCTATGATCACAGCCACCGAAGCGTTTGTGAAAGTACAACCTAACCACGATTTTCGCCTGGCCTTTCTCATCACATCAGACGAAGAAGGTCCCGCAGCAAACGGCACGACGAAAGTAGTTGATTGGCTTACCGATCGGGGAGAAAAAATCGACTATTGTCTAGTGGGCGAGCCCTCAAGCTCCAATTCCGTTGGCGATGTTATAAAAAACGGACGCAGGGGCTCACTGGGCTGCGAACTCAAGGTTATTGGCAAGCAGGGCCACGTAGCCTACCCTCATCTTGCGTTAAACCCTATTCACGAATTAACGCGAGCGCTTGCGGAAATATCGACACAAACGTGGGATAACGGCAACGATTTTTTTCCCGCAACAAGCTTTCAAGTTTCCAATATTTCCGCTGGAACCGGTGCAACCAACGTTATTCCCGGCGAAGCTAATGCAATATTTAACTTTAGATTTTCGACGGAAACTACTGATATAGTTTTAAAAAGTAGAGTTGAAGCCATACTCAAAAAACACTGCTCAAACTATGAAACATTGTGGCATTTGTCTGGGCAACCGTTTTTGACCAGCAGCGGAGAACTGGTCGAAGCTGTTCAACATGCGATCTCGCAGGTATGCAATATTGATACGGAGTTGTCGACGGCAGGTGGAACTTCCGACGGGCGCTTTGTTGCGCCCACCGGTGCTCAGGTTGTCGAGCTGGGACCGGTTAACGCTACCATACACAAAGTGAATGAATGTGTTGCAGTTAAGGACCTCGATCGTTTGCATCAAATATACTTAGAGGCCTTAATGGCTTTAAATAGCAGTGGCCATTCGAAAGATTAACGAGCGCAACGATGAGCAAATCTTTTACTCACCTGAACGACCGGGGCGAAGCGAATATGGTCAATATCGGCACCAAAGCCGAGACTGAGCGCAGTGCAACCGCGGAAGGCAAAGTTCGGATGCAACCGGCAACGCTTGAGCAAATTCAATCTGGAACCACGAAAAAAGGCGATGTGTTAGCCGTTTCACGTATAGCCGGAATCCAGGCGGCAAAAAAATGCGCGGACTTAATTCCACTCTGCCACCCTCTTATGCTCACACACGTCGATATCGACTTTGATATGGATGAAATAAACAGCGCCGTGAAAATTAAAGCAACTTGCCGATTAACCGGCAAAACGGGTGTCGAAATGGAGGCTTTAACAGCTGTGTCAGTAGCGGCGCTTACCCTTTATGATATGTGTAAAGCCGCAGACAAGCTCATGGTGATCGATGATATTAAACTAACAGAGAAATCTGGCGGTAAAAGCGGCCATTGGAAAATCGATGCTAAATAGGTGTTTTACACCATTGCTTTAGCGTTTTAGTAGCTTTGCCGCTTTAAATACTCATTCGCTTTCTTAAATTCTGACAACGCGACGAGTGACAAGAATGCCCACTCAACCAATCAACATATCGATAATGTATTTTGCCTCGCTGAGCGAACAACTGGGCTGTAGAGAGGAACGTATCACTCTGCCCGCTCAAATTTCTTTAGGCGAACTGAAACAGCTATTAACCGATCGCGGTGAAAGTTGGCTTGCGCTAGAAGACACAAATATTCGTTCAGCACTCAATCAATCCTTCGCTAAAGATCAAAAAATTGTTGCAGATGGTGATGAAGTTGCGTTTTTTCCTCCAGTTACGGGCGGATAACGCCGATGGAAAGAACCAGTGTAGTCATCCAAGAAGCCGATTTCGATGTGGCAAAAGAGTACCAGGCTCTGCGCTGCTGCCAGGCAAATAAGGGCCTTTCGAGCCCTGGAGCGATAGCTATATTCACTGGACTGGTGCGCGAGTTTTTACCTACCGACAGGCATCAGACTTTAACGTTGGAACACTACCCCGGAATGGCGGAAAAAGTCATCCAACAGTATATAAATGATGCCTGCGATCGCTGGCAAGTTGATGCTATCCGAGTGATTCATAGGATCGGGATACTGCGACCGGGGGACCAAATAGTGTTTGTTGGGGTATCCTCTAGCCACAGGCACGCTGCTTTTTCTGCATGTCAATTTGTTATGGATAAACTTAAGAGCGAAGCACCGTTTTGGAAGAAGGAAAACCAAACCTGGGTCATAGCTCAGGAACGTGATCGAAACGCGGCGGAGAGATGGGATAACGAGCCCTAGCGCCGATAGCTAACAGCCATTTTTTTTAGCAGATGCTATATTAAGTGCATGCCTATCAATCGTGCACGTGTTTCCTATAATTGGACGTCTTTCAAACAGCTGTTACTCACCCACTACAGCGCACCACAAGCGAAAATTTTCAAGGTTTTTCGCAATGGCGCTATCATATTCGGCGTCGGCTTCTCATTAATCTTTTACGCTCAATCGTCAGTATCACCTTCTTTACAACAAGAGCTTCTTGTCGGGGCAGGCATTCTAATTGGCGGATTCGGGTTCATTGTTGCTATGACAGCTCAAATTCGCATGCTGATTTCACGAATACTGCATATATTTCGCAAATAAAGCATGTCTGAGCTACAATTCGGCGCGAAATATAAACCCTGCGTGGCCTCTTACGTAGAAACCCAACCCCATTGTGATTGTGAAAGGTTCGGCTGACGCGATAATCGATTGTAATAGTCCTCTATGATTCCAAGACTTCATGATATTTCAGCCGTACAGTCGCACTATCTTCACTTTTTCCGCGCGCTGGAGAATGCCGGATTTGAGGGTGAGATTTGTCCGGACTTTGCCAATCGCACCGCTCTTTCAACCGACAACTCAATCTATCAAATTTACCCCCAGGGTGTTGTTTACCCCCGAAATATCGAAGATCTGGTCGCTCTGACCTCGCTGGCAAACCAACCCGAATATCATTTTATTGAAATTACGGCGCGCGGTGGCGGGACGGGAACTAATGGCCAATCTCTAAACAACGGGATTATTGTTGATTTGTCTCGCCATATGAATCAAATCCTAGAGGTGAATGCTGAGCAAGGTTGGGTACGTGTACAAACAGGTGTCGTAAAAGACCAGCTTAACGCAATTTTAAAACCTCACGGATTATTTTTTGCTCCGGATACGTCAACGAGTAACCGTGCAACAATAGGCGGAATGATCAATACCGATGCTTCCGGGCAAGGCTCATGCAAATACGGTAAGACTCGCGATCATGTTATCGAATTAACAACAGTGCTTGCGGATGGAGAAATACTCAATACAAAAGCGCTTAGTGATGAGGAACTCGCTGCACAACAACAATTGCAGTGCACAAGAGGGCTAGTTTATCGGGTTCTCGATAACATCGAAAAAGAAAATGCTGAGTTAATAAAAGAAAAATTCCCCAAATTAAATCGTTGTTTGACGGGTTACGATTTAGCACATATTCGGGACGATAATAAGTTCAATGTCAACAATATCCTGTGTGGGAGCGAGGGAACACTCGGTATTATTGTAGAAGCAAAGCTCAATGTCGTCCCCTTACCAAAACACAGTGCGATCGTCATCGTCAACTACAGCAGTTTTGATTCAGCCTTACGCGACGCACCTCGTTTAATGCAAGCGGGTCCGACAAGTATTGAGACCATCGATTCAACCATTTTAAATCTTGCAATCAACGACCCCAACGTTTGGCAGGACGTACAAAGCTTTTTTACCGACGTTGACACATCAAAAATTCAGGGTATGAATTTGGTTGAATATACAGGGAGCGACCGCGCCGACTTGAGCGAAGACCTGGCAAAATTAATTTCCGTGTTTAAGGAAACTGAAGCCGCTTCTGGCTCCATCGGTCACGCCTTGGCGTGGGGAGATGACGCGGTGAAAAAAATATGGAATATGAGAAAAAAAGCGGTTGGTTTACTCGGTAACTTCGAGGGCGAAGCTCGCCCTGTTGCATTTGTTGAAGACACCGCTGTGCCACCTGAAAATTTGGCCGACTATATTTTAGAATTTCGCGAAATCCTCGAGAGCCATAATTTGCGTTATGGCATGTTCGGCCATGTCGATGCCGGCGTGTTACATGTGCGCCCAGCGTTGGACCTAAAGCAGCGTGAACAACAGCTGTTAATACGCGAAATATCGGACAAGATTGTTGCGTTAACAATAAAATATAAAGGACTCCTTTGGGGTGAACACGGCAAAGGAATCCGATCGGAATATGCTCCGGATTTTTTTGGTGAACTTTATCCACAATTACAGCGAATCAAAGGCGTATTTGATCCTTACAACCAACTCAATCCAGGAAAGATTGCAACGCCATCTGATAAACAAACTCTGTTAAAAATTGACGGTGTTCCCCTGCGCGGGCAGTCAGACAGACTGATCCCAGTTAAATTGTGGCAAGATTTTGACGATGCCGTTCATTGCAATGGCAATGCAGCTTGTTTTAACTGGGACTTTAACGATGCCATGTGCCCGTCTTGGAAAGCAACACGCGAACGTATTCATTCGCCAAAAGGGCGTGCTGCGCTAGTTAAAGAATGGCTCAAGCAACTTGAGCATCATGACTACGACCCTCAGTCGACCATAGAGCGACCAAGTGGTTTTTTGCAACGCTATAAAAACTATCGTCTAAAGCGTCGTAATTACAAAGCTTATTTAAAGGGAGAATACGATTTTTCTCACGAAGTAATGACCGCCATGCGCGGCTGCTTGGCCTGTAAATCCTGTGCGGGTCAGTGTCCGGTAAAAGTGAATGTGCCTAGCTTTCGAAGTAAATTCCTTCATCTTTATCATTCGCGTTACTCACGCCCATTAAAGGATTATTTGCTTGCGCTGCTGGAAGTCCTTATTCCGAAGGCTGAAAAATTCGCATTTTTTTACAATTTGAGCATGTCTTTAGGAGTTGTGAAAAGGCTAATACATAGGCGTATCGGTTTAGTTGACCTACCGAAAATTCCCAATATAAACTTCGATAAAAAATTAAAAAAATTGGGAGTGGAATATGCGACAGCTGAAAAAATAAAAACAATACCCGAACAACAAAAACCTCTTACACCAGTGATAGTTTTAGATTGTTTTACACGGTATTTGGAGCCTGAATTATTATTAAATTACCTGCAATTTCTTCAAGCACTCGGTTTCAAGCCACTAATTGCTCCGTTTTTACCTAATGGTAAAGCACTACACGTCCATGGTTTTCTCGAAGACTTTAAGGTTATTGCAGAAAAACAAATCAAACACCTAAAGGGCTACGCTGATGCAGGTTTCTCACTTGTCGGTGTCGACCCAGCTATTACCTTGACCTACCGCGATGAGTACAGCAAAACTCTGGGAAAATCGAATGTCCTTGAAGTCAGTTTAGTTCAGGAGTGGTTGATTAAAAACATAGAGATATTAAAAGAAAAAGCTCAGCATTTTAAACCGAAGAGCTTTAAGCTACTACCTCATTGTACGGAGAAAACTAATGCCCCTGGCTCTATCGACCAATGGGCAACGGTTTTTCACGCCCTGGGAATGGAATTGAAGGTTGCTGCGGTGGGTTGCTGCGGTATGTCTGGAACATACGGACATGAAATTGAAAATCGCGAAAATTCTAGCAAAATTTATCAACAGAGTTGGGCCAAAATTGTTGGCGAAAACCCCAGTTCCGGCCTAATCGCAAGCGGTTATTCTTGCCGCTCTCAGACAGTTCGAGAGTCTAAAACAAGACTTAATCACCCGGTTCAAGCACTTTTATTTCAATTTAAGGATAGTGATGAAGGAAACATTGGAAAGAAAAAAAATACAAAAAAAGAAGAAATTTCTACGCCGAACAGCGACGATATCCCTACCCTAACGACAATTAAATAATTCTTTAGAAAAATATTTTAAGATCGGCCAGTTCGTTTTGCAGCCGTCAACTAAGCTAGCCCATTCCTGCGAAGTCCGGGCAAATGCAACACTTGCAGCAGCACAAGTCTGCAATTAACAAAAGAAAACATCAAAAATTCCCGGCATTTTTTCTACTCAATCAAGTTATTTTTTACCGCATATAACGTCAATTCTGCATTAGAAGAAACACCCATTTTTTCAAGCAACCTTGATCTGTATGTCGCTATAGTTTTTACGCTTAAGTTAATTTCCTTACCAATTTCCGTTAATGGGACACCTAAGGCGAGCTGCATGAATACATGATATTCACGATCAGACAATTTTTCGTGTAAAGGTGCTGCGCCAACCTCTTTTTTTCCTGATATATTATCTGCAAGAAGAGTAGCGACCGTTGAGCTAATATATTTTTTACCTGCAAGCACCGTTTTTATAGCATCTATTAACTGTTCTGGAGGGCTCTGCTTATTTAAATAGCCAACTGCGCCGGCTCTGATCAGCCTTACTGCATACTGGTCTTCAGGGTAACTGCTTAAAATAAGCACCGGTAATTTAGGAAACTCCTGTTTTATTTGTAATAATATATCGGTGCCTCTGCGACCCGGCAAGGCGATATCCAGTAAAACCATTTCAGGCAACGCTTCACGTAACAGCTGCATTGCTTCTCCACCATTACTCGCCTCGATGAATTGATAATCCGGATGGTTATCTTTTAATACCTGGATAATACCTCGCCGTACAATCGCATGATCATCGACAATTAATATATTATACATTTCTAACAGCTTCTCTCTCTAAAGGGATAAATAAGACAACTCTAGTTCCCGCTGACCCAGAGTAGGACTCCACATTTAGAGTGCCGCCGACACTTAGTGCACGTTCAAACATACCGCGGATTCCGTAGGTACCAATCATTATTGTAGGATCGATGCTACTTTCACGTTTGGAGTCAAAGCTAACTAAATTATCATTGTCACCAACAGACAATTGCAACGAGTTACTTATACCGACCCCATCATCCACAACTTGAAGCGAAACGCCCCGATCAGTTTTCAAAAATATAACATCTACATTACACGCTTTCGCGTGTTTCACTATATTGGTAAGCGCTTCTTGAAAAATACGAAATATGACAATAGCTTGATCCGAAGCAATATCTATTTCATCAACATTGCTCGTAAATTTACAAGGTATTTCATTGCGCTTAGCAAAATCATCTGCCTGCCAATCCAATGCGGCAACCAAGCCCAAATCATCCAGTATGCTTGGCCGCAACTCTGTAACAATTCTTCGACAAGAATCCGCCGCTTTTTTAACAAGGTCTGACATGTCATCAACTTTATCGCGTATGTCACTTGGAGCGTCAGTTAACCCGCATTGTAACCAATGAATATCAAAATTTAATGCTGTCAAAGTTGCACCGAGTTCGTCGTGAACTTCCTTTGCTATATTCCGCTTTTCCTCCTCCCTTACTCTTTGAATATGACACGAGAGCTCACGCAAGCGTTTTTGTGACTGGGATAAAGCCCATGTCTTCCGAGAAACAGTCTCTTCAAGATTTTCTTGCACATCCTTCAACGCAGAATTTGCTTCAATTAATTCTCTTTTAGTTGCATAAAGGTTTAAATGATTTTTAACACGCAAGAGTACGATTTTTGCCTCAAATGGTTTGGTTATGTAGTCGACGCCACCCACATCAAAGCCGCGCATTATGTCACTCATCTCACTCGCAGCGCTTATAAATATAACTGGTATGTCAGAAACTTTATTATTACGCTTAAGGTTCTCACAAACTTGATATCCATCGATATCTGGCATACGAATATCTAGCAAAATCAGGTCAGGGTTAATTTTCGAAACATTGTCGAGCGCACCCTGCCCGCTGATTTCAGGGCGTGTTCGGTACCCCTGTTTTTCAAGCAAATCACAAAGAACCCTTAGATTATTTGGGTTGTCGTCAACAACAAGTATCGTATGTTTTTTATCGTTCATTATCAAATTTAAAGTTTATCAATCTCGACATATTAAAAACGATTTTAACCCAGCTCTGATTTAAGTTCACTTTCCTTCAGTCGTTTCGCTTTGGTTATGATCCCTCTCATACTTTCAAAATCGAGGTTATCTGACAATTCCCACAAACGAATAGCAATCATGGAATTTTCGTCAGCAACTAGAGAAACAATTTTTTGAAAATCCTTTTTTTCATGCACTTCAGATAAGCGCAACAACAATTTACTTGACAATTGAGAGAGGTTCTCCGCATCACGTTGAATTGCTTCATCAGTATAAGCATTTTCGGTCATCTTATCGCTCAATAAAAATTCGACACCTAATTGCTTATGAATCACGTTTAACAAATCGAGTTCTTTAAATGGCTTCATTAGAAAATCGTCTACACCAGCATCAAAAACTTCCTGACGCTCGCTTTCGAATACGCTGGCACTAATACAGACGATGGGGATGCCTTGGAATTCGCGATCTGACCTTACTGTTTTAGTAAACTCTAGTCCATCCATATTAGGCATAACGCGATCAACAATTACTATATCTGGTCGCCATATTTTAAATGTCTCCAAGGCCTGTTTACCATCATTAGCTGATTTGACTCTAAAACCCAATGGGCAGAGAATCTGGCTTAGCAACTCACAATTACTCTCTACATCATCGGCAACCAGCACTTTTTTTCCTATATGTGCTCGAGTTAAACTGACAATTTTCTTCTTTCTTTCTCGTTCCACTTGTGGAAAATCATCAGCGACGTCTACCGGTATTTTAAAGCTAAAAGTGCTTCCACTACCGATTTGACTGTCCAATTTGATAGTACCCCCTAACAAATCAATATATTGTGCTGTAATAGCCAAACCCAAACCAGTTCCACCTTTTTTATATGTATGACTTCCAGCTTGCTGAAATACATTGAATATCTTTTCATGCTCGCTAGCTGCAATACCAATACCGGTATCGACAATAGAAATGTTCAGATAGGCATTTGTCAAACCAACTTCGTCGCCGGTTTCTTTCGATAGATATTCGAGATCCGAATTGACATAAACGCTTCCTTGTTCAGTGTACTTAATTGCATTGCCAATAAGATTGATCAATATCTGACGAATTTTTCCTTCGTCTGATTTAATATAACGACATTTGCGAATTTCCTCTCCTGAATAATTAAATAATTCAAGTTCCTTTGTTTTGGCTCTTATTTCAAATAGAGCTATAATCTCTCGCAACAAGCCATTTATATCGAAAATACCATGCTTTATCTGGACGTGCCCTGATTCGATTTTGGACAGATCAAGCACCTCATTAATTAACGATAATAAATGCAGCCCACTCTTATTAATTGTTTGCAAATTTCTCTTGTGTGTGGGATTAAGGTCTGCATCTTGAAGTATTACCTGTGCGAATCCAATGATTGAATTTAAAGGTGTTCTCAATTCATGGCTCATATTAGATAGAAATATGGTTTTACTTTTATTTGCTAACACGGCCTCCTCTTTCGCCTTGTTCCGTTGTTCCTCAATACGTAAACGATCAGTGTAATCTTCACCCGACGCAATAAATCCTTTTATACTCCCAAGTTCATTACGGTAGAGGGATGCAGACCAAATAATATCGCGCTGTTCTCCAGACTTATTAAGAATGATGCTCTGAAACATCTCCCCCTCGTTATATTCCTCCGATAGTATGCGATCGAGAATTTTCCTATCAGCTTCCCTGTATTGTTTTGGCACATAATGATCAAAAATGTTCTTGCCAATCATTTCATCTGCATCATATCCAAAAATTTGGCAGCCGCGTTTATTAATGAGCAGTATATTTCCCTTAACATCAGAAACAACAATTAGCGCACCTGCGATATCAAGATATTGCTGAGCGCGATTCTTGGCTTGCTCAAGCTGTTTATTGCTGCGCCGCTTAGCATTGTTGATTCTCGCTAACAGCACAACCAACAACAAAAACCCCGCCAAAGCAGTAAACGTAAGAATTAGCATGTATCGCTGCATATCAATAAGCTTTAAATGTTGTTCAATAGCACTTTTCTGTGCGCCCAAGGTCTCCTCGTTGTCGCTAATATTCTTAACAAGCTCGTTAACTTTCGATTCTTTTTCACGCAATACAATTTGTAAAAGGTCTAATGCATCTTTATTTTTCTGCAATTCATCACGTTTCTCTAAGTAATCTTTTTCTGTAGTATTAAAGCGGGTCGATAACTCACTTAGCTGAACCTCCTTAATCTTAATATCCATTTCTCTATCATTAATTTTCTTTATCTTCTCATCAATGAGATTTTGTTTAGCATCTAACAGAACATTCAAATTTTCTTGTCTTTGTTCTAGTAATTTTATAGCCTTTTCTTTTGCAGCCAATTCATCTTTCGCCTTGTCGAGACTCAAATCGATTTCTGAAAACAACTCTGCAACATCTAGCTCTGTTCCGCCCAAGAGCCAAACTGACCTATCGAGTTCAATGCCTTGCAACAACACATTTTGACGATTTAATTCGAAGTCTATATACCTTTCATTTGGATAAATAAGATTAATCATTACATCACGCTTGGTATTACTCTCCTCTGTAACTAGCAAAGTCCCAGTATTTTCTATATCACGGGATATATCATTGATGCGCCGTCGCAATTTCGAGTCGACAAAAAGCATTTGCAATTGCTCACCTTGAATCTCGTTTACCGATTTTATATTTGTAATTGCAAATTTTTTCCCTCGAACTTTTATTGTCTTTGCAGCCTCTTCCATCAACTGAACAAATTCATCCGATGCACCAACTAAACCGATGGAATAAACAGGTATTTTTCGATCGTAAGGCCAACGAGCATGCTCGAAGAACTTAAATAAAAATGCACTTTTTAATTTGTCTTTGGGGATTTTATCACTGACAATTGTTGAGCTCTCTTGCGCAAATGAACTGCTAATACCGAAGCAACATACGAATATGCACGTCCAGCCTAAAAAAAATGATAACTGTGATAGATTTTTCAGTTTTATTATCGAGACTGATTGCCGTTGTATTAAGCAATTGGCCCAATAATGTATCGATAGCATTTTCCACATAGAAAATTGTGTAACGCGTTTGAATAGAAATGTAAATCCGGTATTTAGCTTTTACTGATATACCTATCAGCTGTCTCGCCGCAATATTATATATTTTAATCTTTGAGCGAATGTATTAAAACTTTTTTTGCTTCGTAGAAAGTCGTTACTGCCAAATGCTCAAATTGTCGTGCCAAAACTCTTCACGCCGAAAAGCGCCATTGATCTGAACCTGTTTCTGTCACTCAAATTCTCATCAACTAGGAGCAGCCTGAAAACAGCCAAGACCTGCATTTTATAGCAGTTTTAGCAATTTTTATCATCTATTTTTGACTTTTTAATCGAAATTTCATCTTGTCTTTAATTCTTCAAGTTATATAGAAATCATGTAATTTTCTTCCCATTTTCCGTCAAATGTGCAAATAACAGGAATCTTTGAATATCTCCACCATGCCGTTTAGCAATGGCGCTAAAATAGTTTGTTAGAAGCGCCTCTTTCAAAGGTATTCGCTAACAAGAGAATCGACAATGGCGTATTCCTTGCATTATAAAATGTTGATTTTATTGGTTTTTTTTCGAGAACACCTCTAGATTGTCCAAGCGTTGCGTTTTAAGGAGTAAAGTGAAAGTTATGCGTATGTCAGCTTGCTTTGTAAAGCGGTTACTAGCAGTCGTCACCGTTGGGATTCTCTGCAATGGGGGTATGGCGTTGGCTAATATGCCTGTTAAAGAAACTGCGCTTGTTAAAGAAACCGGCCTTGTTAAAAAGGCATCACAAGATATTGACGAGCTCGTGCTTGAGGGGTTGATTGGTAGCGGCGAAGTGCGTCTACCGCTAAGTTCTGACAATATTTTCGCTAGAAGGATCTATCTCGATATCGCAGGCAGAATCCCGACTTACAATGAGCTTGTACAATTTTTAAATGACAAAAGCGCTCACAAACGAAACGAACTGATCGCTTCTCTCCTCAATTCAGAGGGTTATGTCAGCCATTTTTATAACTATTGGGAGGATATTCTCCGTATCCAATCAAAAGGACGCCGCACAATAATGGTTTCGTATCAAGATTGGATTAAAGAACAATTACGGGCGAATCGCGCGTACGATGAATTTGTTCATTCTTTAATTACCGCAGAAGGCTTCGTATGGGATGACCCCGCAGCAGGCTACTATCTGCGAGATGCGGGTATGCAGCTTGATAACATGGCAAATACAGCGCAAGTGTTTTTGGGGACACGCATGCAATGTGCTCAATGCCACAACCACCCCTTTGATAAATGGACTCAGCTCGAATACTACCGCATGGCAGCCTACACAGTAGATGTCCATTCTGCTGAACGCAGATATAAGAATCTACCAGAATTTCAAAACCTTAGAGCAAGCTTGATCCAAGAGCGCCGCAAACAACGCAAAGCTTCAAAAAACAAAAAAGCCAATAAATACCAACCATTTAATACTTTCTCGAGCCCAGCACACCGCCGCGCATTGCGCGAAATTTTCGAACCGCTTGCCGCAGGCGTACGCATAGAGAAAATAGATTTAAAGCTACCTCACGACTATCAGTACGACGATGCGTTGCCACATCAAATTATAGAACCGCAAACGCCTTTTGGCTCTGACGCTAGCACAAGCGATAAAGCAAATTTACGCGAAGTTTACGCTAGTTGGTTAACTTCCGAAGAAAATCCAAGATTTACGCGTGTCATTGCCAACCGCCTGTGGAAAAAAGTTATGGGGTACGGTCTGATCGAGCCTGTTGATAATATAACGGAAATTACAGCTGCATCTAACGAAAAGCTTATGCAATTACTCGAAAAAATAATGGTCGACGTTGACTATGATATTAAAAAATATTTGCAAATTTTGTTAAACACACGCACATATCAGAGCGAAGCTTATACCCACGCAATCGCACCCGGAGAAAAGTATTATTATCAGGGGCCTCTCTTAAAGCGAATGTCAGCCGAGCAAATATGGGATTCCATCTTAGCCTTGTCTTTTCATGATATCGATGACTTATCGAAAGAAAGTAAACGTATTTCCTCTTTGCGAGAGAGAGAAAGATCAATGCAACGGCATGTTGAGTACGTTAAAACGCTTGATGCACAAGATATTATACAGCTTTTAACTTCTACTGCGAGAGATGAAGAAGATTTCGTCAATTTGGAAAAGGAGCTACAACTCGCAATCCGCGAGGCCACGACGCAACAAGAAAAAGCACGTTTACGCCGCGAATACAAAAAACAGCGTGACGAGAAACAAGTTAAACTCAGAACAGCTTTAAAAAAAGTGGCCATGAGTAAAATGGAAGAGCCATCACTGTTAATGCCGCTCGCAAAAAAAAGCGTAGATGAAGAAAGCACCAACAAAAATATCAATAACATAAATGAACGCCGAAACAAATGGCGCACGAATAAAAACTTTGTTCGTGCATCTGAAATTATTTCACCCGTTCCGCGGGGACATTTCTTACAACAATTTGGCGAATCCGAACGCGAGTTAATTTCAAACTCTCATCAAAAACCGGCTATTCCACAAGCGCTCTCGCTGTTAAATGGCAATAATGTTAGCCTATTAATGAATAAATCATCCCCGCTGAGTCAAGCAATACGATCAACCAAAAATATCGATAAGCAATACGATATTTTGTATTTAAGCTTTTTTGGCCGAAGCGCGACAGCAGAGGAATTACGTTTAATGAAGAAAACTTTTTCGGATTATAAACGCTTTAGTGCTATTCGCGCCGCATCCATAGCCTTGCTCAATTCAAACGAATTCCGGTTTGTCCAATAAATTGGAGTTTTACGCATGAAAAACCTTTTAGGTGAATTAACAGATCGTCGACAATTAGTTAAACAAATCGCTAAAGGTTTCTTAGGTGTGAGTGCTTTAAACTGTGCTCTACCAACTAAGGCTCAAGCAATTGGGGCTCAAGCAATTGGGGCTCAACCAACTGGGGCTTTATCAAAACATGGCAAAGTAGCCAAGAGTTATTACTCGGGCCCGCGCGCAAAAAATGTAATCTATCTATATATGTCGGGAGGCATGAGTCATATTGACACTTTTGACCTTAAGCAAGGCAGAGAGGTACAAGGTCCTACACAAGCGACTAAAACAAATATTACAGGCCTATATCTAAGCGAGCATTTACCCGGATTAGCAAAACAAATGGACAAATTAGCCATTATCAATTCAATGTTTTCGAATCAAGGAGCGCACGAAGAAGGCCGATATTTTATGCATTCTAGCTACACTAAACGAGGAACGATAGTACACCCAGGACTCGGCCCCTGGCTGGTAAAGTACAGCGGCCGCAGCAACCTGAACCTACCCGGTGTAATCCACATTGGCAACACCAACCCCGGCAGCACTCAAGGCTTCCTAGAACAACGTTATGCGCCGCTTCTGATTGGTGACCCGGAAGCTGGTTTACAAAATAGCCAACGAAATAAAAATCTGAGCGCAAAAGAATTTAGCGATATTTACGCGCTGACCAAACAACTTAACCAAACCTTTGCAAAACGTTATTCGGTTGGAAAGGTAAATGCATACTCTGACATGTATGATGATGCGTTGAAACTTATGCAAAGCAGTGATTTAGACGCGTTTACACTCAACCGAGAACCAAAAAAAATTCGCGATGCTTACGGTAAAAACGCCTTTGGACAAGGCTGTTTGTTAGCACGACGGCTTGTCGAACGCGACGTAAGATTTGTTGAAGTAACATTGGGTGGTTGGGATACGCACACAAACAACTTCGACCGAGTGCCTGAAAATGCCCACATACTCGATCAAGCCATGTCGACTTTACTGATTGACTTGAACCGACGTGGAATGCTTGAAGAAACGCTTGTTGTGTTAACCACTGAATTTGGGCGCACACCTAACATTAATAAAAATGAAGGGCGTGATCATTCGCCAACAGCCTTTTCAAGTGTGTTAGCTGGCGGCGGAATTCAAGGCGGACGTTTTTACGGTAAATCGGATGAAGACGGAAAATTTGTGACTGAAAACAAAGTAACGGTTCCTGACTTCAACGCCACTATAGCCTACGCGCTCGGTTTACCGTTAGATAAAGTTGAGTATTCTCCAAGTGGACGCCCGTTCCGGATCGCTGACAAAGGGCAAGCCGTTGTCAGTCTATTTGGTTAAAATAGTAACGAAACTTATTAATATGTTAAAACAGAGCTCAATTCTTCTATTTTCATTTTTATTTTCATTTTTATTTTTATTTTTATTAGTTTTATCTCCGTCGATTACTGCATCCGAAAAAATCGACTATATGCAAGATATTCAACCAGTTTTGAAGGAAAAGTGTTTTCGCTGTCACGACGCAAAAAAACAAAAAAGTGACTTGCGTATGGATACGCCCAAACATATGCGCGCAGGGGGAGAAGGCGGTCCAATCTTTGTTCCATTTCAACCTGAACAAAGCGAAATGTACTTACTCACATCCCTGCCGGAATACGATATGGATTATATGCCGTCAAAGGGAGAAGGATTGACTCAGAGCGAACTCGAACTGCTTAAAAACTGGATTCTTCAAGGTGCCCTATTTGGCGATGAGGATAACGACACTGATGAAGAAAACGGTAGCAAAACCGAACACAAAACCCCATCGACTATTAGCTCTTCTCAGCAAAACCTTACCGTGAAGAATTTCAACTACAATTTAACAGAAAAAGAATTACAAGCACTCGAAAAAATAAATCAGCTGGGTGCAAATATCCGGCAATTCAATTACGACGAGTCACGTTACTCGATCAGTTTTCGTTATTTCGATTTTAACAAGTACACTCAAATTCTGCCCCACTTAAAAGTGTTGAAAAACCGCATAGGCAAAATTGATTTCTCGCGATCCCACGTAACAGATAAACACCTCGCACAGACCCAATTGGGCAATTACCCCAATCTACAAGCGGTGGATATTCATCAAACAGACGTTTCTGACTCAGGTATTCAATATCTTGCTAGCGCTACAAAGCTTGAATACCTAAACTTGCACAATACAGGAACAAGCAGCGCAAGCGTAAAGCACCTAATTGCTCTTAAATCGCTGAAAAAGCTTTATCTGTGGAATACCCGAGTCACTGCCAAGGATGTCGATAGCCTACGGGAAGCTCTGCCATTGGTCGCGATAGATCTAGGTGGCCTGTGAATTGTGAATTATTTTGCATTTTGATAAACACTATTAACCCGGTAATCAAATAGATTGTCCTATCAATTTGATTACGCGCCACTGAAATACTGACGAAAATCTGCGAATTTTCTTTTATTTCAGTAGCTTGCACGGCCTTCGCTAATGACTGCGGCTCCATACGCCACCTAACAACCCGACAATAATTATTACGGGCTCAATAGGAACCATTAGCTCAACGTGACTGCCTAATGTTAAGCGTATTTCTGACCACTACTTACGCGTCATCACGCCGGAGTCGAAGCCTTATGAAATCACCCACTAAAAAAATACCCACTGCAAAATCAGCAGAAGCTTTTTCGCTTGTTAAACCCAGCTTGCGTTCTGTCGCCCTAGTTTCCGCAGTTTTTGCGTGCGTTTCGTGTACATCGCTCTACAAGAAGCCTTTATCAGCAACTGAAGGCTTGGATACGACCCAGTTAGAAAGTTGCAAACAGTACAATTTTGATCACTGTTACAAAAAACCCAATAACACTATTGATTTATCAGAACTGCGAATAAGCCAACTTTCAATGACCGATATCGAAATTGATAACCGCCGGCTGGAGCATGATGAAGAAGACTGGCAATTCACTGCAAGGGAAATTGAGAGGCTTACTTCGCATTACAAAAAACAGGTCAACAAATTACTTACGCCAGAACCCTCGTCAGACGATCAGCAAGCTGCACCAAGCCTTGGCTTGTCATTTGAGCTGCTAAAATTTATCCCTAATGCGCCTAAAGATGATTCCCGAACCCGTATTCACAACGAAAAGGTTTTCACACGCGGCGTGGGCGACCTTCAAATGAGGGCTAAAATATATCGAATTGATACAGGAGAGGTTCTTTTGTATATCGAAGATACTGACACGGTTGGTTCGGAGTTTTACCTTGAGTTAAACGATAGAGTTAACAACGCTCGCCACTTCCGTTTAACGCTAAATACGTGGATACGCCAACTGAAATCAGTAATATAAACCTGAGAAGCATTTTAAAGATTTAAATGCTGCAAAAATTTTGCTAAATAAGCTCGAATAACGACGATACAATTAATATGTAATATGGCAATAGTTACTAGAGGATTGATAACCACTAATTTTATTATTTTTGCATAATAAAATTAGTGGTTTAAAAGGACAAACTTAAAAGAGCTAATTAGTACCTAAATCAAGTTTGTGTGAGCCAAATGTTAGATGGTCAATATCATCAGGCCTATACCCACCAACAATTAAACTTGATATGTACCCTACTCCAAACATCACAAATTGACCAAAGATTCCAATTAAAATTGTGTTCATAGAATAATTAAAGGCACCCAAGTCAATTACAGGATCCTTACCTGAAGTTACTAGAGCCCATGCGGTAAATAAAACACAAGCAACAATACCGATATAACAACCTTGGCGTGTAGCACGTTTCGTTAAAAACCCTAAGAAAAATAAACCCAATGTGCCAGCGGAGATGATTGTTGCGATAGTCAGGGCTTTTTCCGCTAACGGTTGGCTATCTTCCGTCGGCGCAAGCAATATCGCGACAATAGTTGAGAGTACACCTGCAGTAAAAACCGTTAAACGCCCGACGAGCAATCTTTTTATATCTGGCCAGTCCGGAAATAAACGTTGAAAATAATCGCGATTGATAACCGCTGAAATACTGGTTAGGTCGGCACTTACTGATGAAGTGGACGCCGCGAGTATTGCAGCAATAATTAGCCCAATGATTCCTTGCGGCAAAAAATTCAAGATAAAATGCGGTAATATTTGGTCTTTTACCTCTGGAGGGGCTACGTTGGCAAGCTCGTAAAAACCGAATAGACATGCGCCAATAAAGTTAAAACCAACGAGAATTGGAACAGATAAACACGCCCCTAACATGGTTCCTTTGCGCGCTTCCTGATCAGTTTTGGCGATCAGATATTTTTGCACCATGTTTTGATCGCAAACGTATTTTCGACTCCACACAATGACCATTGCCGCCATAAACATCCATATCGTTCGGTTTTCCTGATCAAAAAGCGAGGAGAAGCTCAGTTCTGGATCGCCCAGACTAAATTTACCTGCATCCCATGCTGCACCAACGACAGAGAAGGGTTCTCCAGCTTTGGGAGAAAACAATAGAATAGCGATTATAATTACGCCACCGCCAATTAAAATCACGCCTTGAACCACATCAGTCCAAACAACTGCCGTAATTCCACCGATGACGGTATAAATCAAAGTAAAAGCGGTGATACCGACGATAACATATCTGATATCTATGCCCGTCATTACATTTATAACGATAGCGGTGGTGACCAGAGTGACGCCCACGTCAAAAGTTCGATCTAACACAAATCCAAATGAAGTGTAATAACGTCCACCGATGCCAAAGCGTTTACCGATATATTCGTACGCGCTCATCCCAACTACACGGCGATAAAACGGCACAATAAAAATTGCGACCAAAACTAATACTATCGGTAATATCAAAAAACCCGGCACGAGAATCATACTTTTTTGATAGACAATTGCCGGATGGGCGACGAGCGTATTACTGCTAATCAAGGTTGCCATCAACGTAAAGCCAATCGCCCAATGAGGAATTTGTTTTTCGGCAACAAAATACTGATTGGTAGATTTACTGCCGCGTGTTGAAATATAAATTCCAATGCTTGCAATTGCGATCAAATACGCTGCTACAATAAAATAATCGAGTATTGATAGTGACATAATAAAACTCTTTAAACGCAATAATCCGAAATTTACCTAATTACCGAGTCCATATTAGGGCTTACAATCGTGTAAATCTCGCCTTAATAGATACAAAAAAGGATGTCGATCAGACATCCCAATTTGCATATTATTTACTGATACTTATTTTTATTAGCTTCCAGTCCTATAAATTAAAAATGACTGTAAATGGGCGTTTGGCATAGATTAAATATTTGCTATAACCGCTTCAGATATTTCTTTCGTTCCGGCATTCCCGCCTAACTCATATGGGATTAAACCCCCGTCGGCGAAAGCAGCATTCACGGCTTGTTCAATTAAAGCTGCTGCTTGCCTACAACCCTCAGACCCTTTTGTCGAACCCAACCAATCTAACATCATCGCACCGGATAAAAACATTGCAGTTGGATTTGCTTTAAGCTGTCCTGCAATGTCGGGCGCACTGCCATGACACGGCTGAAACACAGCATTTTCATCGCCGATATCAGCTGACGGCGCAAAACCCATTCCGCCCATAAGTGCAGCCCCGACGTCCGACAATATGTCTCCAAACATGTTTTCGGTTACCATAACGTCAAAGTCCCAGGGGCGTTTTACAAGATTCAAGCCTGCTGCGTCAACGTAAACGTGATCGGCAGTCAAACCGGGAAACGCTTGCGCGCGTTCATCAAAAATCTTACGAAAGAATGCGAAACCACCCAATACGTTTGCTTTATCGATACAGCTAACGCGACCCGATTTACCTTTCGCCTTTCTTTCTGAACCCAACTTAAAGGCAAAATCAAATAAACGTTCACACACAGGGCGCGTAATCGTCATCGTATCAATTGCTTTTTCATCGTTTTCAATTTTCGTGTGGCCACGCCCTGCAAACAACCCTTCTGTCGATTCACGAATCAGTACGACATCGAGCGTTTCTGCACGCGGATCAGCAAGCGGTTTACCGGGTAAACCCGGAATAGTTTTTATTGGACGAACACCCGCATACAAACCCAATAACTCTCTGAGTTCAAGCTGCGGCGCTATTTCTGTGCCATTCGGATAACGAATTGACGGAAGGCCCATCGCCGCGAGTAAAATAGCGTCTGCTTTTCTACATTTTTCTAGCGAAGCTTCTGGAATGGATTCACCAGTCTTTTGATAATAAGCAGCACCCGCATCGATATGCTCATATTCAAGCGAGACATTTCCAACTTTTTGGCAAGCGCTATTTATTATTTCTATACATGGCGGGGTAATTTCAGGCCCGATCCCGTCACCAGCCAATACTGCAATAGAAAATGTTTGGGTTTCTGGCATTTCAAACTCCTAAAGTAACCACGTGTTAACAGTTTTTTCGTTTACCCAATCTTTCACCATGGCATCAAATTCTTTGAAATGCGTGGACGCTAAGTGTGCGTCGAAGGCTCCACGATCGTCATATAACTCGTACAAAAATATGTGATTGGGGTCTTTTTCATTTACACAAACATCAAAATGTCTGCAACCATCTTCCAGCTCCAAAGAATTGTTAGCCTGTTGATGCATGGCATCGAGAAATGTGGCGATATTGTTAGGTTTTATTTTAAATTCCACAGTTACAACGTACACAGGTAGGACCTCAACATTAATTAGCAGTGCAAATAGACTACACCTCGATAGTCAGCGCGTTCTTTGTACATAAGCGATGAAGGAACGCCTCGCTCGGAGGCTTCTTATCATCAACGTGATTCTCATTCCAATCGACTTTAGAAATGTCAGTTGAATCTATACGACCAAGACATGAGTTGATTGGCGTAACAAGAATCCCATCGTCCAAGCGGGCGGAGATATTACCACTAGTTCCATGAACAAAACCACGGTTATATAAAGAAGCGCCCTGCTCAGCCATTTCTTCTCGGGTCTTCGCTTCTATACTGCTCATAGTAACCCTCTAATTCTTGTTAGGCGCTGCGCTATGCTTGGCTCCATATCTGCCTTTTGCCTTTGTACACCGACGTATAATTTTTACGAGTGATTAGGGCAGCATGTTTTTGGCTGTCATGAAGAAATCTTCATCCCCAAAGTTGCCTGATTTGAATGCTAATAAGACTGGTTCACCAGCCACGTGAGCAACAGTCCAAGGCACACCTGGAGCGATTTCCGGGCCGATGTGCATGCTCACAACATCGAGCGCTTGGGCAACCGCACCCGAGGTCTCTCCGCCGGCGATCACTAATTTTCTATGACCTTTGGCAACCAAGCACTTAGCAACACTCGAAAGTGTTTCTTCAACAAGCGCTGCAGCTTTCTCGATGCCAAGAACTCTTTGCGTCTCTTCCACCGAAGCCGCGTCCGAGGTGGAATAGATTAAGAAGCCTTCATTACCACTATCACTCGCATCTTCGACGGTATTGAGGATTTGATCAATTGTCTGCTCATTGCGTGAAAGAGCAAGCGGGTCGATCGCTAAACTTGGTACATACTCTTGCGCACGTTTGACTTGAGCTTGCGTCGCCAGCGAGCAACTCCCGGCAATAAAAACTGTTGGCCCGTCAATTTTCGGTAGTGCCAATGGCTCAAGATTTTTAGGCAGTAGGCCTGCCCGGCGATAATTTTCCGGCAAACCCATTGCCAGTGCCGAGCCTCCAGTGAGCAGCGCCAAATCCGATGACGCCTCGGCTATGTTTTTCAAATGTCGATCGGTGATGGCGTCTACAATCGAGCATTTCTTGCTCTTACGCTGTTCATCCATAGCAGCTCTGATGGCGTCTGCGCCGCTCTCTACAACCTCAAAAGGAATTAGGCCAACACTGTCATCGTTAGACATTTGCGGGCTGAGAACTCGCACGAGATTGGAATCGCGCATAGGCGTAAGCGGATGATCTTTCAAGCTCGATTCTGACAACAAGCCTTCGTGAACAAATAGATAGCCGTTAAAAACCTTGCGCCCATTTTTCGGGAATGACGGGCAAGCAACAGTGTAACTTTCATTAAGCTCAGCTAATAAAGCTTCGGTTACAGGGCCTATATTACCCTTTGCAGTCGAATCAAACGTAGAGCAATATTTAAAGAAAAACTGTTGGCAACCGAGCGCCTTTAACCAGCGCAACGCTCTTAGTGATTCCGCTACGGCATCACCCGCCGGAATTGAACGGGTCTTTTGAGCAACAACTATGGCATCCGCTTCAATCGTTTCGCTCTGATCTGGAATAGAGAGAACCTGCACAACGCGCATACCATGTGAGGAAAGCATAAGCGCAATATCAGTGGCGCCGGTTATATCATCAGCAATGCAACCAAGAATAATTGACATGTTATGTAAAATTCGGTGAGATCGTGGTAAGTGTCTTAATTAATTCATTATTTTTGACAAGAAAAGCCGGCTAATGTATACAGCAGGCCTTGTATTGTCAATGACTTCTTAGCACAGGTTCACAATGGAAAAACCCCTTATTTCCCTAGATTCAATTGAATTTTTTGGACACGATTTGCGCCGCCCAGAATGTGTACTGTGCACTGCAGATGGTTCGGTCTATACCTCTAATTGGGATGGCGGCATCACACACATTTTGCCCTCTGGAGAACAAAACAATTATATTGCCAGAGGCATCGATACAGAATTAAAGACCAATGGCTTTGCCATCCAGAAAGACGGTAGTTTCCTTATTGCCAACTTGGGTGATGAAATCGGTGGGATTTGGCACCTTGAACGCAGTGGAGCATGCAGCCCCTATCTTCTAGAAGTGGATGGTGAGGAAATTCCCCCATCTAACTTCGTCCACATTGACAGGCGGGACCGCATTTGGGTGAGCATAAGTACGCGCTTAAAACCGCGTGCACGCGGATACCGCAAGGATGTGGCAGATGGCTTTATCGCTGTGATCGACAAAAACGGTGCTCGTATAGTTGCGGATGGGCTCGGTTATACCAACGAAGTAAGCGTCAGCCCAGACGGCAACTGGTTATATGCCAACGAGACTTTCGCCCGAAAATTATCGCGCTTCCCCCTTTCATGTGACGGAAAGCTAGGAGAGAAGGAGGTTTTTACCGAGTTTGGCTTCGGAACTTTTCCCGACGGTTTGTGTTTTGACTCCGCTAATAACGCCTGGATAACCAGTATTATCAGCAATCGGATCATTAAAATTGCGCCTGATGGATCACAAACTCTTGTAATCGAAGATGCAGACCACGACAATTTATTGCTTGTCGAGAAGGCTTTTGATATAAACAGGCTGGATCGCCCTCATTTAGATCAAATAAAGAGCAGCAAACTAAAAAGCATATCCAGTCTTGCGTTTGGTGGGCGTAACTGTGATGTTGCGTACGTTGGCTGCTTACTTGACAACAGGATAATGCGCTTCAATCCTCACGCCGTTGGAGCTAGACCCTATCATTGGGATTTACCTGAATAACGACTCAACTACAAGATTGTGAGCACAATGACTGAAATCGTATCATTAGAAAAAAACCCAGTCAGCGAAATACTTGAAAAAACAGGTTACTCGCGTGTCGAATGGGTATATAAAACAATAAAGCACTCAATTTTAAACAACGATTATTATCCCGGTTTCCAAGCACTTGAACCTGAATTGGCCAAGGCCTTGGGAGTCAGCCGGACTCCAGTTCGCGAAGCTCTTATCCGTTTGGAGAATGAACGTCTTATCGAGTTGATCCCGCGCCGGGGAATGCGTGTAATTCCACTTGTTCCAAGTGATATGAAGGAAATATACGAATTGCTGACGAGCCTGGAAAGCATGGCCGCAGAACTGCTCGCGAAGCGCAGCCTCTCTGTAGAGGAGCTCTCTCCACTATCGAAGTCATTGAACGATATGGACCGCTGCCTAATTGAAAATGATAGAACAGGCTGGGCGGAAGCTGATGAGCGCTATCACAAGGCTTTACTTAGCCTCTGTGGCAACAAGCGACTGGCCACCATGGCTAATACCGTGCGCGATCAAGGTCATCGTGCACGTTTGGTTACGCTCCGTTTACGTGATAAGCCCACGCAGTCAAACGAGGAGCACCGAAAGGTCTATGAAGCTGTCGTCAAAGGCGACTGGCAAGCCGCGCGCGATTTGCACTATGCACATCGCTCGCGAACTAGCCAAAAATTGCTTGAAATCCTTGAGGAGTACAAACTCCCGCACCTGTAGTATACGATTTATTCGCCGCTTAATTTACGTTACTCTTCGCGCATGAAGTTTATCGACGCGCATGTGCATTTCTACGATATCAACCGACCGGAGGGCCTAGATTGGCCTTCCGAATCGAGCCCAATTTACAAAACTAGCCTGCCGCAAGACTTAATCGCAGCACACGAACCTGCAACTCCAGTTGCGTGCGTCGCTATAGAGACAAGTCGAAGATTTAGCGACGATTTATGGTTGTTTGAATTAGCGAAACAAACTCCGTTTATTGCCGGGGTGGTTGCCAACCTCGATATCATGTGTGATTCGTTTGGTACCAGGCTGAAACAGGGATTAAAAAACGAAAAGTTTAAAGGCATCCGCCTGCGACCTATTAGCGAGATTCCACTTAATAGTGAGCTACTGTCAAAGCATCTAGAACTACTGCCCCCAGAAGCCAACATCGTTGAGGCCGGCTGCCCCACCGCCAGGCAGTTAGACGAGTTTACTCTCCTCGCAAAAAAACTGCGCAAATCAAAATTTATATTGGATCATTTTGGGCATCCCAGTATCGACGGCTCCGCCCCATCTTCCGAATGGGTTAATGCAATAAAACGCTTCGCCGAGCAAGAAAACTGCTACTGCAAAATTACAGCTCTAACGCAGTTCGCCCACACTGAAAACGCCCCCAGCGAATGCTATTTTCCCGTTCTGAGCGTATTAGAGAATAGTTTTGGAAGCGAGCGCTTAATTTATGGTAGCAACTGGACTCCCGTCAATTTGACTCGCGGAGTGACGCCCAATAAAAATATACTACTCGATTATTTGGCGGACTCACCAAGCAAAATTGAAGCGATATTTTTTAGTAACGCGGTAAATATTTACAGCCTCAAAATTTAATCAAAAAAAACGCCTCTTAATGAGGCGTTTCTGTAACTACTTACCTGATGGAAATACTAGTTAATAAAGTATTTAAACCCTAGCATAATTTCCATTTCGCCATCAAAGATATACGGATCGCCGTTGCCGTCCCATCCGCCTTGCAGTGGTACACGAGGCACCGTGTTCGATATGTTATCTTCTTCAGTTAAATTTCTTAAATTCAATGAAACTTGATAATTATCGCTCGTATAGCTCGCGAACAAGTCTAAGCGAGTCGACGGATCGTAGCGAAGTACTTCAGTTTGACCGTTATCCAACGTAGCAACCAAAGGCGTAGTCAAGCCGTGATGACTTGGTCTTACTCGCTCGCCAGTAGCGATAAAACCACCACCTACTGTCCAGGCATCAGTTATGTCGTACTTCGACCATATTGCGAATTTTTGATCAACCTCATCAGCTAGCGGCCTACCTACCTCGGCAGATGATGTAGTCACAAGAGTTCTATTCGAGCCATCAATAGCAGCAGTTTGAACCGTGAAACCGTCGTAAATAGAATTGATCGACGAAGAACTTTGCTGCACACTCTCCAAAATTTCAGTTTCGACAGCGGCAAAACTGAAAATAATTGACCAATTATCCGTTGGGAAGTAAGAGAAATCTAAATCGATACCTTCAGCTTCAGCTTCTCGATAGCCTCTAACAGTTCCGTTACTCACAACAGCACCGCTAGTAAGGTATTTGCCGCCCGCAAAAAGAGGCTCAGTTGGCGTGGCGTCTGGATCCCAGCGCGTAGTTGAAATCAAGCCTTGTTCCAGAGTCTCAGTAATGGTAAAGAAGCCGACATTGAAAGAGAACTTGCCATCAAACAAGTCGACAAATTTTAGACCGAATTCAACCTGCTCACCCTGGCGAAGCGGAAGGTCTTCATCAAACTGAGGCGCATTCAAATCAGGAAGCTGTGACTCTGAGTAGTTACCGTAAATACCGTAATGCAGGCTTGAGTCAATGTAGTATACGAAACCAACCTGAGGCAGTACTTTATCGGAATCACTCAATGTCGATGGTGTACCCGGAGTGTTTACACAGTCTGGTTGAACATCTAGACAACCTACGTTCCAGACGTTATCAACGATCTGAATATCATTTAAATATAAACCGGCTAAGATGTTGAGCTGGCCGTCAAAGAAACGCCCGTGGTAATTAGCGAATATATTACTCTGCTTAACGTCTCGATCCCTAACAAACACAGCATCTTTTCTGTAATCGTCTCTTACCGTTTCGTACACGTATTGACCGTCTGGGCCAATTACAGGTACCGAACGCGTTCTCATTAATTGAGTCGTAGTACCCATGGCAGGATCTTCGACTATCTCTCCATCCATATCACGATATACCAATGCACCTGCATCGTCGCGCTCAAGTATCGGTTGGTTTTCAAAGTCAAAAGCGAGCTCTTGTACACTTGTAGTCTGCTGAACAATGTGTGGCGCGTCTTGCAGAGTGAATGGGCCTTGTAAATCTGCCAAA
>JANQJB010000148.1 GCA_028281865.1 Marinagarivorans sp. | reverse complement strand
CGAGCCTTACATCACAGCCAAAAATTGCTTCGCCGGTGAAGATTTGCTTGTTGTCGACACCCGAAATGCGCCGGCCGAGTAACTTGAACTCTTTGGGGTCTTTTTTGAGTTTCAGTGATTTGATGTCGGGGGCTTCAAGCTTGGCTGCAACATTGATCAGTTCGCCGTAGGTAGCTGACTTATTCTTGCCTTTTAAATGAACTTTGCCTTTATCTGCAAAACATTTTTTGGCATCGACGCGCCATTTTTTTGCTGCCGCTTGAATCAGCACTTCTTTAGCGGCTGTGCCCGCGATTCGAAGGTCGTCCCACCCGTCGGGCGTTCCGCGACTACCTCCTGCAGCCTGTCTGCCATAACGGGTATCAAGCTTAGCTTGTTCGACTTTGACATTTTTCCATTCGACCTCTAAACACTCCGCCACCACCATAGGAAAAGCGGTTTTGACGCCTTGGCCGCACTCGGGGTTCTTACTGACAATAGTAATCGCGTTATTTTTGTCGATGCGCACATATAAGTTGGGTTCCCACATCGTTTTGTTGTTTGTGCCTGAATTCGCGACGTGTGCAACACCGAAAGTGATAGCACCGGTTGATAGCGCTGTAATTTTAATAAAAGCGCGGCGATCAATTAACGTATCTGAATGGTTCATGCGAGTTCTCCCGGTTCGGTTTGCGTTTCGGTCGCTGAATAATACAGAGCGGCTTTCTTAATCGCGTTGCGAATGCGCGGGTATGTGCCGCAACGACAGAGGTTGCCTGACATCGCTTGGTCAATGGCTCCGTCGTCGGGATTGGGGTTTTTATCCAATAAAGCTTTGGCAGACAGAATCTGGCCGGCCTGGCAAAAGCCGCACTGGGGAACGTCGGCTTCATCCCAGGCTCTCTGAACGGGGTGATCGCCCTTGCTGTTTAGGCCCTCAATTGTCGTGATATTTCTATTGTTAACCACAGAAACAGGAAGTGTGCAGGCGCGCATCGGTGTTCCATCAATAAGCACTGTGCAGGCCCCGCAAGTGCCAATACCGCAGCCGTACTTTGTGCCGGTTAGATTTAAGGCGTCTCGCAAAGCCCACAGTAACGGCATTCCGGGCTCTAAATCGAGAGTATACTGCTTGTTGTTGATCTTTAAGGATTGCTTTTGTTGGCTCATGTGTCCCCCAAAATAGCTGATACGCTTTTATGGTTTTATTGCGTGAAAGTGAAGGTGTGCTGTAAGAGGACACTATTCACGTAAATTCGTTCGGGGTCAATGTTGGAAAAGTCAAAAAATTAAGGAAGTTTGATAGCGTGACGCACAATTACACTCGCCTATTGGCGAGGTGTCTTACGCTCGCGTTTTTTTTGTGGGATGCCTTTAGAAAACTGACCGTTTTTCAGGTAGTACACAACCTGGTTAATCACATCCTTGTCGGTCATCATAAAGGTGTGACTGACGGGCATTACAACATGATCCTTCATACCATCAATTTTCGTATTCGAAACTGCAACTTTGCCGTCATCTTCGCCGGAAATAATGCTTGATAAAATCAAGTTAATACTTTTTGAGCCGGCTATCACGCCCAGATCGAAATTAGCGTCACCTAGCCTGTTTGGAACGCTTAGGTGTCCTGTACCGAGCTGACGCCCAGCATCGCCATTTATCAGTTTAAAGCCTGGGAATTTTCCAAGTTTATCTACAACTTCGCTTCCCTTGTTGGGTGGCCCCAACATCACTACCCGATTGAGGTCTTCGATCACATGATCGGCGAGATACTGACGCACCAGGATGCCGCCTAGTGAATGTGTTACAAAATTGACCTTAGTGTAGCGCGGGCAAATTTTAAGCGCCGGCTCTATGGCCAGTTTTGCCAAAGCTCTTATTGAATAATTACGTGAGGGGTAGCTCGCATTTACAACTTTATAATCCATCTTTTTTAGACGTTTTTCGATTTTCTTCATCGACCGCTCGCTGCGCGCCAGCCCGTGCAGCAAAATAACACATTCGGCTTGCGCGACGGAACCGATCGAAATCAGCGTGATAAACAAAAAAGCGCTGAGCTTTTTCATAGTAATAAATTCTAAAAAGAAATAAACAGTTTGCGTAAATATATCGAAACTTTTCGAATAATGTTCAGTCTCGCTAAAAAAACGACGAGCCTATCCTAAGTGTAACAAAAGTTAGGTGGTTCTCAATCTGGCATTTTTTGACCTGTGTTGGGTGAATATGTTTCTTAAAAAAATCTGAATTTAAATATCTATTTTGATCTTTTAGATTGATTTTTCTTACTATGATTTCCTTTCAGAATATTTAGCCACCAGTCCGTGTTTTCTAAATACCATTGAATAGTTTTGTTGATCCCTTTATCAAATGGTTCACTCGGTCTAAATCCAAGCGCATTGAAAGCCTTGTCAGCATCTATCGCATAGCGTCGGTCATGCCCTGGTCGATCTTTAACAAAGCGGATTAAAGAATTTGATTTTCCAGATATAGCAGCATGCGCTTGAGGGTATTGTTTTTGGAAATCAGTATTTTTTAGAAAAAAATCATCTACTTTTTTACAGATTAGATTAACGATGTCGAGATTTTGCCATTCATTGTTATCGCCTACATTGTAGTTTTGCCCAGGCACACCTTTCGTTAAAATTAATTCGAGTCCATAGGAATGATCGTCGACATATAACCAATCGCGAATTTGCTTACCGTCACCAAAGATAGGTATTGGTTGGTTTTGTAAAATATTTGTAATAACAAGCGGAATTAATTTTTCAGGAAATTGATAAGGTCCGTAGTTATTTGAGCAGTGACTTATCGTTACATTTAAACCATATGTTTGGTGGTAGGCACGAACTAGATGATCCGATGCCGCTTTGCTGGCTGAGTAAGGTGAGTTGGGCGCATAGGCGGTTAACTCGGTGAAAGCGGGTTCCCCGGCTTCGAGCGTTCCGTAAACTTCGTCAGTTGATACATGATGAAAACGGTGACCTATAAGAGGTGACTCAGTTTCAAGCCACATTTTTCTTGCCGCTTTTAATAGGTTGTGAGTGCCAACAATATTGGTTTCTATAAAAATATCCGGGCCTGAAATCGAGCGGTCGACATGTGATTCAGCCGCGAAATTCACGATTGTATCGATGTTATGTTCGCGAATTAGGTGGCACGTTAAATCGATGTCGCCAATATCTCCCTGGACAAAGTGAAAATTTTTTATGTTTTCAACAAGCGACAAATTCGCGCGGTTTCCTGCGTAGGTGAGTGCGTCCAATACGACGAGTGTGCCGGAATATTTTTTAAGCCAATAGTGAACGAAATTTGCACCAATAAATCCCGCGCCGCCAGTAACTAAGAGATTTTTTATATTTGGGTTCATATTAACGTGTCACCTGAGCATTATTTAGGCATGTCTCGGATATAAAAGCTTAAAAAAAATGTAAAATTGCTATGTGACACTTAGGTTAAACCTTATAAGTTGTAAAGGCTAGCTGAACCAATGATGAAACGTGTATTACCCATTATAAGTCTAATTTTGAGTTGTATAATCGCTTGCGGAACGACTACGCAAAAAGAGTCTCACTCACAACTTGCCTCCTCGGCTCTCGATTCTAACGATTTAGCACATTTAGATGCTGTACTTGCCAGCCAGCCTGAAGATGTAAAAATGCGCTACGCTTTTCGTCATCCGAGGGAAACATTGAGTTTTTTTGGTATTGAACCGGGTGATAATGTTATTGAAGTACTGCCGGGCAATGGCTGGTATTCGCGTATTCTATCGGCATATATTGGCAGAGAAGGTAATTTAATTGGTGTAGATTATAACCCTGAAATGTGGGCACACTTTGGTGGTTTTGCCACGCCCGAGTTTTTGTCTGAGCGCAGATTTTGGGCTGCTAAGTGGATTACGGATGCACGTAGCTGGGAGGGGAATCTATCACCGCTCTTGGGTTATGAATTTGGTCAGATTCCCTCGGAAATTACTCGCAAAGTCGATGCAGTGCTTTTTATTCGCGCGCTACATCACCTAGTTCGTTTTGACGATCGTGGAGACTATGTGAAACAAGCTATGGATGATGTGCAGCGTGTTTTGAGGCCCGGTGGTATTGTTGGGATTGTGCAGCATCGAGCACCAAAAAGGTCGTCCGCGAAGTGGGCCGATGGCGCCAACGGTTATTTAAAAGAGAAAGACGTCATTAAACTTATGGAGCAAGCCGGTTTTGAGTTCGTTGCAAAAAGCGAAATTAATGCAAATCCGGCAGATAAACCTAAGGCTCCTGACGATTCAGTTTGGCGTCTACCGCCTCGATTAAGAGGCAGTGAAAATAACCCGGAGCTTAGACAGTTTTATAAGGAGATTGGCGAGTCGGATCGTATGACATTAATGTTTAGAAAGCCCTAGACGATTTTATTCTTATAATTTCTATAACGAGCCAAGCTGATCTGTTCTAAGCTTTTTCTTCAAGTGTTCTCGTGTAATATCGTATATCCAATTGTAGATAATTGAATAAATTAGAAAAAATAATACAGCGCCAATATCTAAGATAAGCACCCGCCAAAAATCGAACTTAGTTATCCACATGATGACAGGGAATGAAAAGATAATCATTCCAAATTCAAATCCACAACCATGAGCAATACGCAAGAGAAGTTTTCGATTTATTCGATCGTGGCCAAAAATAAAATCAAACCAATAGTTATAGAAATAATTCCAGGACATTGCAATTAAAGAAAGCGCAATTGCCAAGCTTGACATAAGAAAAAAACTTTTTCCGGTTACCAGCACAGATAATGGCGCTAATATTAGGAAGGCTATCACTTCAAACATTAGCATATGAACAACACGTTCCCTTCGGCTAATTTTCACTGAGTCTATACTTTGTATTTCTTTAGTGTTTTGCCAGTCGTTGGTGTTTTGCTTTTTGTTGTGCTCAGAGTGGCTCATCAATTTAAAAGCTTGTATCTAGATTTTAGACAAATCCAATTATAGCAGTGAATAGTATATAAAATTTGTAAACATTTCGTGCCGTAGCTAGCCGTGCTAATCGGAATTGAAAATTAGAAAGCCCAACTATTGTAGAGGTTGCCAATAATAGCGCCAAAAATAATTAATGCTCACACTACACCGCGACCAATTTGTGCTTGGCTTAGCTCGCGCCCTCGTTTGCTATAGAAAGAGAGAAAATAAGGGCTGCGAATCGAGTAAATACACCTGAACTTAAAGAGTTTTGGTGAATCCTATACGGAATATTTGATTCCGCTTGGTAGTCGAGCAAAGAGTTAAAAGCCCACCGTGGAAAGCGGTGGACTCGCCTGTTAAACTGCGTCCCCAAACTGCTGTATGAAATTGTAAAGTCTTTGATTTAACTAGGGAAATTGAGATGAGCCCGCAACGAATAAACTTAGTATCGGCGTTTGCTTTGGCCGGTTTGACGTTACTGTGGATGGCGTCTGGCCTGTTAGCGCAAAATGACGTACAAGATAGCCAGGTTAAAGAACGCCAGGAATTTAAAGTAAGAGTCAAAGATTCTGTAGCTAAAGAGTTCCAAGAATCCTTAAAGTTATATGGTTTGACCGAAGCCGAACGAGAGGTGGTAGTGCGTGCCGAGGTTGCAGGTGCCATTACGGGCGTTAGCGATAAGGAAGGCGATATAATTGATGAAGGTGAGGTATTGTGCAGAATAGCGGTTGAAGACAGGGCATTACGAGTCAAGGAAGCCCAGGCCCAACTTGAGAAAGCCAAACTCGATTATGAGGGAGCCCAGAAGCTGAAACGCGATGGCTATCAATCTGCATCTACCATTGCCGATACTAAGGCACAGCTCGACAGTGCTATTGCAAATTTAGATGACCGCAGGCGTCAATTTCAAAAGTTACAAATTAAGTCGCCGTTTAGAGCCGTACTTGAAAATCAAATAGGTGAGCCGGGGGATTTAGTTCAACTGGGAAGTGAGTGTGCGTTGGTATTAGATTTAGACCCGATTATCATCTCTGCTAACGTATCGGCAACACTGCTGAGTAAACTAAAATTGAACGAGCAAGCCGTCATTAACCTGCCTTCGGGTAAAAAAATTGATGGGCAATTACGTTTCATTGCTAAACGGGCAGATGAAGCGACTCGCAGTTATCGCATTGAAATCGAATCGCCCAATGAGAATATGCAAGTTGCAGCGGGCCTTAGTGCTCAAGTTTTTCTGCGCGCCTCACCGGTATTGGCACATCAAATTTCCTCTTCCTTGTTGGCTTTAAATGATAAAGGGCAAGTTGGTGTAAAAATTCTTAATAATGAAAGTGTGGTGGAATTTGTAAGAGTCCATATATTAGCTGACGGTGAAGGCGGGCTTGAGCAAAACCAAGGAATATGGGTTTCAGGCTTACCCGCCAATGTACGACTAATAGTTGTGGGCCAAGAATATGTCGGACCGGGCCAAAAAGTCGTTTATGAATTAAACACCGATGAGCAGGAAGTATAAGGGATACATATGTCATTGTTACGCCTAGCAATAGAACGGTCGCGCGCGAGCATTTGCATTTTAGTTTTGATAATTGCTGCTGGCATTGTCTCGCGTGCCAACATGACGGTAGAAGCTTCGCCCAATCCGAAAGTGCCTGTCGTTGTCGTTTCTATTTATCAATATGGAATTTCTCCTGAGGATGGAGATCGCTTATTGGTGCGCCCATTGGAAAAAGAGCTGAGAAAGCTAAAAGGCGTTAAAGAAATAAAAAGTACTGCCCGAGAGTCAGTTGTATATTCAGTTATAGAATTTGAATTTGATCGCGATTTGGAGCGTGCTTTATTCGAAGTGCGTGCTGCTGTAGATGATGCGAAGGCTGAATTTCCTGATGATGCTGAAGAGCCTGTCATCGAAGAAGTTTCCGCCGACGATATTCCAACTATTATCGTTACCGTGAGTGGCGAGGTATTTGAGCGTAGCCTGTACCAAACCGCGCGGACTTTAAAAGAAAGGATAGAATCCATCCCCGGCGTATTAAAAGCTGAAATGACAGGTCACCGGGAAGAGGTTGTTGAAGCGATAGTCGATCCAACAAAACTTGACTATTACGGTATTACAAGTGGTGAATTATTACAGGCTGTATCGGCTAACAATGTATTAATTGCGGCAGGTCAGTTGGATACTGGCAACGGACGCTTTCCGATAAAAATTCCTGCCTTGCTTGAAAATCGCGATGATATAAATAATTTACCTCTGCGATCCGATAAAAATGGAACCGTTGTACTAAGTGATGTTGCCGAGGTTGTACGCACTTTTAAACAGGCAACGCAGGTGACCAAGGTTAACGGCCAGCCGGCTCTCGTAATAGAGGTTAGCAAACGCAATATTGCTAACGAAATTGACGTCACGCGCGCGGTTCGAGATTTAGTTAATCAATATTCCGAGCAAATCCCCAAAGGTATTACGGTTGATTTTTTGCTGGATCAAAGTCAGTTTTCCCTTGGAATGGTGACTGAAATGCAAGGGAATATTCTAACTGCGATGATGTTAGTTATGATTATTGTGGTAGGTGCGCTAGGTATTCGCTCGGGAGTATTAGTGGGTTTTGGTGTGCCCTTTTCATTATTGCTCGCGGCAATAATATTGCACAGCATAGGGTACAGCTTTAACTTCATGGTTTTATTTGGCATGTTGCTAGCGCTGGGAATGTTAATTGATGGCGCTATTGTCATTACGGAATATGCCGATCAAAAAATGGAGGCTGGGGCGACGGCGAAGGGCGCATATATCCAGTCAGTTTCGCGCATGATGTGGCCGGTAATCGCATCTACGCTTACGACTCTTGCTGCATTTCTGCCAATTATGTTTTGGCCGGGTGTGGCCGGCGAGTTTATGCGCTATTTGCCGGTAACTGTTTTTGCCGTGCTTTGCGGATCATTGTTATATGCCTTGCTGTTTGCCCCTGTGTTGGGTGCGATCATGGGAAAGGGAACAAAGAAAAATTATCAAACAGATACACTCGGTATTCTCGAAAAAAATGCGATAGCGTCGTTAAAAGGAATTAAAGGGGTGTATGCACGCTCGTTAAGCTGGATTGTCTTTAGGCCTTGGCGAATTCTTGCAATTACGCTTTTTACACTTGTCGCAGTATTTAAGCTTTATGGTAGTTTTGGAGTTGGTGTCGAATTTTTTGTTGAAACGGAAAAGATAGTTGGTACTGTAACGGTAAGAGCACAAGGCAACCTCAGTTTAAACGAAGCCAGACGATTAGCAGACGAGGTTGAGAAAGAGGTGCTGCAAGTCGATGGAATAAAAGTTGTATACACGCTGACTAACCCTACTGCACCTCGTTCTTTTGGCTCGCGTATCGCTGAAAAAGATCAGATTTCTGAAATGCTTATTGAGACCCAAGACCCAACGACACTTGAAAGGCACACAAAAGAAATATTTAAGGAAATTCGTGAGAGAACAAAAGACATTCCTGGGATATTTGTTAATGCTGTCCCCTTTGAGGATGGTCCTCCTGTTGGAAAGCCGGTACAAATTCAGTTAGAAGCTTTCGATCGTGAACTACTGACTCAGCAAACCCGTTTACTGCGTGCAGAAATAGAAAAGAACTTCCCTGATTTGCGCGAAGTTACTGATACAACTTCTACACCGGGAATTGAGTGGAGTATTCATGTCGACCGTACTTTGGCGTCTAAACTAGGGGCGGATGTCTCTGAAGTTGGTCGTGTTGTGCAGTTCGTCACTAATGGTGTATTAGTTGGCGAATATCGGCCAGATGATGCAGAAGATGAGGTTGAAATTCGAGTGCGCTTCCCCGATGACAGCCGAGGTATTTCCGCATTTGATAAGCTTCGTATAAATACGCGGGAAGGAAATGTACCGGTCAATACCTTTATTAAAAAAATTGCTCAGCAAAAGGTGGATAAGGTAGAGCGCAGCAATGGTGTCGAATATATGCTGGTTTTGGCTGATGTGGAAGATGGCGTGCTGGCGGATGACCAAGTTAAGTTAATAAAAGAGTGGATGGAAAAAAATCCGCTTCCTCCTTCGATTAAAGTGAGTTTTCGCGGTGCCAATGAAGAACAGGCGAAATCGCAAGCTTATTTATTCAAAGCTTTTTTATTCGCACTTTTTTTAATGTTTATTTTGCTTGTTGCTCAATTTAATAGTATCTACCAAGCAATATTAATTTTATCTTCCGTGATAATGTCGACTTGTGGCGTTTTGCTTGGTCTTATTATTACGCAGTCGACATTTAGCGTTATTATGACCGGGGTAGGTATCGTCGCGCTTGCGGGAATTGTTGTAAATAATAATATCGTTTTGATTGATACCTTTAATTACTTGCGTAAACTCCACCCGGATGTTTCCGTGCAAGAGATTAGCATTTCAGCAGCGACGCAACGTTTACGCCCGGTATTTTTGACGACGGCAACAACGATCTTGGGGCTTATGCCTCTGGCGACGGCCTTAAGTGTGGACTTGATTTCGCGTACGATGGAGCAGGGGGGTGTTGTAGGTTCTTATTGGGTTGCGCTTGCAAGTTCGATTGTTTATGGCCTTTTGTTCTCGACGCTATTAACTTTGCTCGTAACTCCCGCTTTGTTAATGCTGCCTTTCACAACAACACGCAATAAGAATAATACTTTATCAACTACGATAGTCCGTGAATCTCAAAACGCCGGCGTCTAATTCGGGGTTTATTGACGCAATAGAAGCTGGGGTATTTTACTTAAATTTTTTCCGATAAGTGCTTTAGCAACCGGAATATTATTTAAGCGCATGGCTTCCATATCCTCGGACGATTTAAGCAAAATATTTTTGATGCTACTATTGCTTTGCCCGCCTGTACGCATCTTAATGAGGACCTCAGGAATATAGGCGATACGGATTTCGCTGTGTTTGAGATAACGTAACATTGATTCGTAATCGGCAGAGATTTTTAAATTTTCGTTAAAATAGCCCCATGACTCGTAAAGAAAACGCCTCATATAGAAAGTAGGATGGGGCGGCATCCAGCCTATTTTGAGTTTTTCCTCTGAAAATTCTCCGCTGTGCCAATGGCGTACAACTCTTGAGCTATCGCTGGGATCGACATAATCCAAATCGCTGTATACTGCATCGAGCGACCGCTGTTGAAATTGTTCTGCAATTTTTGACAGCACATCATATGAGGAAAAAAAATCATCAGAATGTAAGAAACCAACCACGTCACCACTCGCTTTTTTAATTCCTTTATTTAATGCGTCATAAATTCCGTTATCTCGTTCTGACTCAAATATAGAAACCATATCACCGTATTGCTCTACAATTGCGCGTGTATTGTCGGTAGAGCCGCCATCGATAACGATGTACTCCAGGTTGGCGTAGTCTTGTAGGCGAACAGATTCCAATGTAGAGCGAATTGTATCTTCGCTATTGAAAGTTGCTGTAATTAACGAAATAATCAAGCGCAACGAATCTCCTGTTGGTTATTGAGATACCACTGATAAGTTGTTTGTAAGCCTTTTTCGAGTGGTGTTTTTGCTTGCCAACCGAGAGCAGTGAGCTTTTCTATATTTAACAGCTTCCGGGGTGTACCGTTTGGTTTTGATTGATCGAATTCGATTTTTCCGCGATAGCCAACAACATTTGCAATAGAAACAGCTAATTCTTCGATAGTACAATCTAGACCTGTACCGATATTGATATGACAACTTTGTTGATCGTCAAAATTACTGACTTTATTTGCCGTTGTTTGGCAAACTATGTAAGTCAGGCCGGTTGTGTTTGATACGTTACGACTGTGAAGATAAAGGTTAGAATTTTTATTGGTGGCCAAAGGTGATATAGAGTCGATACAAGATGTGTTAGATTGCGACGCATGGCGCTGTAATCTATGAGCAACATAACACTTACTAAGCAGCAACTGTGCTAGATAAAAACCGTCCTGACCGGTTATTAATACCATTTTACCGCTCATAATTTTCCTCACGTCGCCTACTGCATTGCGAACTTGCCAATCAATCAAGCTCTCGGGGCGCTATTAGCTTCCTAATATATACTCAATATATAAGCATATGAACTATGAAATCGGTTTGGGGCGATAGCCGAAAAAATCTGTACACATATTTAAAATCGCTGTTAAGTATGTTGAACTGTTATAACACTGCGCAATATTAACCGAAGTATCGGAACCAATTCTTAACTCATTCTGAGTCAGAGACTCGAACTTAAAGAAAACTTGTTCTAGGCTTTGAACAGTTATTTCTTTTAGTTCGATTCCATTAACGCCAGTTATAACAAGATCGCTACTTGAACCAACACCAGCCCATGTTATAAGCATAGCACCGCATGCCGCAGCTTCACACACAACTGTACCCCAGTGTTCATCTTTTGATACCAAGATCAAACTTGTACACTGATTCATAAATTCTGCAATGTCATCAGCCTGCTTGAAACCCTCAAAAATAATGCCTTGCCCCCTGCATATTTCCTTTAGGGGTCCGTCACCTACTATGCGTAAATTCCATTGCCCACCGTTGCTACGATATTTCTTATAAGCGTCGATAATAACATCGACTGATTTCCTCTTAATAAGTTGGCCGACGAATAAAAATTCCTTATTTCTTTTTGAGATGTTGCGATTTCTTTTATAGAGTTTTTCATAAGCGCCATAGTTTCCGGTATAAATTTGATTATCAGTTAAGCCAAAATAGCGCATCAATTCCTGTCCTTGTTTGCCTGGCACAAACGCAGCGTCAAAGATCGCTTTATAATAAATTCTGAACAGCAGAGCGCCTAAAAATTGACGTATATTGTGCTTGAAATTATTATCGGAAACGACGACGACTTTAGCCTTATTTTTGCGCTTTACGAAGCGATCATATTTAATCCATCCACGGTGATTCCAGCCGGTGTGAATAATGAGATTGCGATCACTGAATTTACTGCGTAGCTCCCAAATCTGATTTGGTGTGTCGAGCCATATAATTTCCTTGCCGATCTGTTTTTCCAAATCGTCAAAAGGTAGCGCAGCTTTAGTTGCCAAGATAACTAGCGAATCCCCAAAGTATCTTACAACGGAGGACAAAAGTAATCCACATGGCGGAAGACCTTCCCAAAAAATCAGCGGCTTAATTTCATTAAATGTATTGCTATCATTAGCGTTAGTGCACTTTTCGGTAAACATCACAAGTCTTCTCAAAGGTAGAGTCCCAGCTAAACTTCTTTGCTTGCAGTAAACCCTTTTGCACAAGATTACTATAGAGAGAATCTCGCTTGGTGAGCGTACCGAGTGCTTCGCAATATTCAGCTGGATTGTTACCCGAAATTTTTATTGCGGCATCACCGACAATCTCGGGTATCGAAGCTTTATCTGAGCATATGACTGGGCAACCCGCGGCCATAGCCTCCAGTAGGGGAATACCAAAACCTTCGTAGTTTGAAGGATAGAGTAAACATAATGCTCGATTGTATAGTCGGTTTAAATTTTCTGTACTGACAAAGTGTTTATGTTCAAAGCGCTCCTTCAAATAGTTGGAAAGCAAACGACGCTCGCAGGAGTTTAACTCTCCCCCTCCGACGACAGTTAGTCTGCAATCTTTAAGTTTCGAAACGGATTTTACCGCCGTCTCGAAGTTTTTATGTTTCGCTCTTAAGCCGATATAAAGCACCTCATTTTGAGTATGATCCCGTTTATTTTCCATATAGTAAAATTTCTCTGATGCAGAATTGGGAATTACATATATGCGTTCTTCTGGGATATGTGGCAAGAAATGGAGCAGATCTGACTTCGTATGTGAAGATACACAGATAATTGCGTCGGCATGATTGATGGCATTGTATTTTTGCAGTGAATGAATGGCTCTTTTAGGTCCATTGACAAATTTTTCATAGACAAAATCATGTACTGTTACGACATTTGCTAACTTTGCTTTTGGAGGTGTACAGACTCTATAGTAACTTGAATGGAAGACTTGCAAGTTCTTAGGGTAATCAATGTCCATAGAGCGATAACGCTCAAAAATTCGAGAAGGTAATCTAGCAGATCGAATATTGTAGTCAGTGATACTACTAATAAAATTTTCATTATAGTAAGCTAAGTAAGAGTTTCGAGTATCGTCATGACTCGCAGCGCGTTTTAGAAGTTCATGAAAGTAAACAGAAATGCCTCCAGCATCCTGTAGCGAAAATATTATTCCGTCAAAATATATCATGGTTATTTGACTGCCCAACGTTTATTAATAATGTTGATAATGATATCCTTGGCTCGAATTAGAAAATCCTTGTTAATTGAAAAACCTGGTCGATTCATTTCGATCTCAAGCTTTGCCGGCAGTTGTATTATTCGGCGGAATGTTGAATGGCCGATCTTCTTCCCGTTTACAAGGTATTCTCCGTTTTTTATGCGTTGGTAATTGGGCAGTTCATCTTTATAAGCAGCAATGTAATTTCCCCATATAATTGCTCCTCTAATAGGTTTGGCTTTAATATCTTGATTTATCAAAAAACCTGCTTTTTCCCCAGCATCTACGGTGTAACCAATATTCATTTTGGTAAAAGTTGTTGAACCGATGATAACAACTGGTTTACGCGCATAACATGCTTCAACACCAATAGTCGAGGCAAATGTTACTACAACATCAGAGCGAAGCATTAGCGTGTAAGTATCGACATCTGCAAGCGGCTCTACGACTGAAATAATAGGGTATTGCCTACTAAGGTCTAAATAGCGTTGTAATGTGTTCTCTGGTGTGGATGCTTGGTTTGGGTGTAACCTAACAACGAGTTCAAATTTGCAAGGGTCTAATACTCTTGCTAAACCCTGAATTTCTGTAACCTGATCGTCTGGCACAAAGCCATCCCATTCTTTACCTATAAAGCGATACTCGTCGTCTGATGTGGTATAAACAGCAATAATTTTTTTTTGACTATTTTCAATCTGGGGAGGTAGCAGGCCTTGTTGTTGTGAGGCAGTATAAATGGGCTCGCCCGTATCTTCATTTTTTAATTTTTTTGTAAAGAAAATATCGGCATTCGCTTTAGCTAGCTTTGGATTTTTGATATACCCCTTAAGCGCCTTACGCGAATTACCTTTGATGCTATGCAGCAGTTCATTGACGAAAACAAATTCATGCAGCGATTTCTTTACATCGTATAAGCCAAAGCCTAATCCTTTCTTTTGTGCTGCCAGTAATGCAGGTTTAGCACAGGCAAACCGCCCATTAAACAAGAAAACAAACTCTAGCTTATTCTCTTCGCATTCGTTGATAAAATAGTTGAATAACTTACGCGAAGCTTGTTGCATTGATCTATAAGCGTTCAACCATTTTGTTGTAAGTTGTTCCTTATACTGGCATTTCGTTGCAGAGGCTAATGAGGACATAACTGCAGTATCAATCACTTCAGCTACGTCTTTCTCGACCTCGGGTGAATGATTTTTAAGGCTTATCGTTTTTGTTTCTACATTGAGCTCAGTTAACGCTGCTTTCGCGCGCATGTGGCAAAATTGGCAAATGGATTTGCGTCCAAAGGGGTTTGCTGTGCAATTTTTCAGTGCGCCTTTACATATATAAGCGATCACTTGATTATTGCGTCGAATTAGTTCTTGAATTTGCGCAGCGTGTAGTTCTATGGTCGGTGACATTGAAGCCATATTAAGAAAAACCGCTACTTTATAATGGCTTACCTGATCAATATCGCGAACGAATTTTGCGTCTTGCTTAGCTACTTTTGTACATTGAACTGCAGTCATTTTATCGCTTCCTTGGAAAACACTGTTTGAGGTCTAGCGGTAACTATTTCTCCTTTTCGCATCTCCACTATCTGATCGCAAGCCGTCAAACTTTGCATTCGATGCGAGATTATTATCATTGTAGTTTTAGGGTTGGCTGAGACTATGTTTTGCATCACCTCAAATTCGGTATCGTGATCTAAAGCGTTGGTGGCCTCATCTAAAACAATCAGATTGTTATTCTTGTATAAGCTTCTCGCGATACCGATTCTCTGACGTTGACCGCCTGAAAGTGTTGTTCCCTGTTCGCCCAAAGTTGTGGAGTAACCCTTGGGTTGATTTAATGCAAACTTATCGACTTTGGCAAGTTTCGCGCAGCGGTGAACACGGTCTTTGTCTATCATTTTTTCGTCGATACCAAATGCGATATTTTGATAAAAGTCAGCGTCGACTAAGTTAATATGCTGTGGAACGTGGGAGATATTCCTTTGCCAACTCTTTATATTTACCGATGAAACGGTCCGTCCGTCGATTTTGAGCGTTCCACTTTGGGGGAAAATTAGTCCAAGGACAGTGTCGACTAGCGTACTTTTACCGGCGCCCGTTTCTCCGATAATGCCGATCTTTTGACCTTTCAGAATGTTTAGATTTAAGCCTCTTAATGCCGGAGTATTTTTGCCTGGATACTGAAAATAGATGTTATCTAAACTAATTTGCTGCTCAAAAGTTATTATTTGGTCGGTGAATAAATTATTGGACACGTTATCAGTAAGATCGACGCCTTTATCGTTTAAGAGGTATTTAATATCTGAAAGCGCATTTAGATTACCCATTATATTGGCCCAGCTTCGGTAAGCTTGTTGAGCAATAGGTAAAATACGCTGAGCTGCAAGAACTAATAATCCTATTGTTGCTAGCGCAGTGGTTGAAAGCACATAGTTGTTTTGTCTCACGTATAACAATATACAGATCATAATAGCAGTGATAGCTATTGACTCTATCAGAAAACGAGGCGCTTGAGCTGCAACAACGTTTTGGGCTTGCCTTTTTCTGAGCTTCTCCTCGTTGGTGTTGTAAATTTCTTCGAAGTACTTATGTGAGTTGCCAATAATGATATCGCGTAAATTAGCTAAGCACTCCTGTATTATTTTAATTTGCTTATTTTGATGTTGGCTAATATTTTTGCTGTTAACGAGTAAACGTTCCTTAAATACTGATGTAACGGTAAGGTAAACGGCTAGCAATATCGAGGCGATGAAAATTGTTGCTGTTGGGCTAATAATTAATAACATTATTGTAATAACAGTAAACTGGATAAACGCGCTAATTAACATGATAAAGGGAAAAATTAGGGCCTGAATTACCGTATTAATTTTAGTTCCTAAACCCGCCACTATTTCGCTTGAGTGTATTTCATGATGTGACAGGTAGGGTTGCGTGAGTAATCGACTAAATGCTGCAGTACTAATGTCTTTTCCGATAGCGAAAGACACCTTTGAACAAAGATAAATGGAAGTAATTCGTAAAATTGTGGCTAAGAAAATTAGAATAACAAAAAATATAATTATTGTATTTACAATACTAGGCCTGTCGGAGAGATTAAGTTGGTGCGTAATACCAGTTATTAAAGCGCTTTCATAAAACGCATCCGGAGAGACAAGCGCAACAATCACTGGAAAAATTGCACCGATTGAGAGCGCCTCTGAAAATGCACTCATTGCAACAAATAATGTCACAATACCAAGCTGTTTCTTATGCCTTCTCGATAGTTCAGATTGAATTACCGACAAAATTGGAAGCATGACTAGGCCGCTTGTGAATCTTGTGTAGTCATTAGCGAGCCCTGTGTTTTGGCTAGCCGCCCTAAGATTTTGCTTTTATCAGTATAGTTATCTTTTAAATCTGCTTGGTGTTTCAAGATATACTTTACGTCTGCAATAATTTCTCCTTTTAACTCCCAGAGATTAGTGGGATCTTTGACCTTCGGCATTACTCCAGGAAACAATTCGGCCAATCCGTGAATTTTGTGAGAGGAACTCGCAAGCGGTATGCAGGGGCAGCCTACCTTTGCTGCAAAAATAAGATGATGATATCGTCCGGAAAACAAAAAATTTGCATGTGAAAGCAAAGTCATTATTTGCTGATAGCTGCAATTTTTATCGACAACTTTTGCGTCGACATATTGAGCAACATCTCGAAGGATTTGATCCTCATTATCCTTTGCTAGAAATATAATATTAGGAACTATTTTCTTTAAATCTTTCAAGAGACTTATTAAAGCGGATTTGGATCTTGTTCGAATAAAATCCATAGGCAGCATACTTAAACTAAAGCAAAAAAAAGGTTCATTCTTGTAGTCAAAATTGTTTACCAAATTCGGTTTAATATCCTCCTTTGCGAAATTTAGATAAAAGACCGCGTCAGGGTATAAGTTAACGTTTTTTATTGAGGGGCAGTGTTGTTCAATGCTTCGTAATGAACAGGGTTCTCTAACGGAAGCGGCCGTTATTGTAGAAAAAGTCTTTTCAAGCATTGCGGGCAGCACTGCGTCCACATGGGTTAACGTAATGCTTCCGTTAACAAAATAAGTTTGTTTTTTAAACCTTGTCGCAGCTAACCAGAGAATAAATAAGGATTTAATCGCACCGATATTATTGCGATACGTGCTTCCCTCGGCGTTAAAGATAACAGCGTCAACGTGAGATAGTAGAGCAGTTATTTTTTTAGCTCCCTCACCAGCTTTTCCATTTATCCAACGCTCGGCAACGTATTCATATTCGTCTGCAACACGCGGAGTAAGATGATTTTCCTTGAATAGGTGTTTTGCAACTCGGCTGTTGGCATTAAACAAGGGTCTATTCCATATTCTTATGTCCCAGTTGTATTTCTGATGTAGGGAGTGATGAGGAAGTCCAACTAGCTCTAGTTCGCGATTGTTGTCCTCTAGTATCGATATAAGGCCCTCAGTGCATGCTTGAATGCCCCAGTTATTATAAGTTCTTCCGTCATTTATAAGCAGTGCTTTCATGCGAACATAATTCAATGAGTTGTTATAGATAAGTCTCTAGATAAGAGAGTGCTTTCCAAAACCCCTCGCCGGAGTTTTTATGTCCTTGCCAGACTTCGGGTACAAAGGGTACCTTGTACAAATACTGGTTAAGTACCTTTGATAATTCATTAAAATTAATATCGCCCTCTCCGAGTTCTATGCCTTCGCCATCAACGCCTATTGCGTCCGCTATATGCAAATGAATAACATTAGGAGAGATTTTTTGTGCGAATTCCAGAAAATTCCAGCCATAGAAATTACATGCCATCATCGAATGGGATGTGTCAAAACATACTTTGATATTCTTGTGGAGCGCACAAAAATTGGTTATTTCATCGGGATCGACAAATAGATTGTGGTGGCTTTGACCACCAAAATGCCAGGGGAAGGGTGGCATGGTTTGAATAGCAATTTGTACTCCGTTGTGATCAATTTGATTAATTGAATCAGCAACTAAATCATATTTTATGGCCTTCAATTCAGGTTCGATAAATCCATTTTGGCTCCATCCCCCAGCATTGATTATGATGGTAGGCTTAAAACAATTTGGAAAGTAACGATTGAGTGCCCTGGTGATTTCGATCACTTTTGACAACTCACTAATTGAACGTTTCCTATAGCTATCGTTTAAGGACCCAAGGTCTAATATATGGTCACTCTCGAATAGCTCTGGCGCATGTACAGCGAAATTAATCTCTTCTGTATGATCAAAATATTTCTCGATATCCAGGTTTAAATCCTTATAAGACAAATGAAACTCGACAAAATCTAGAGTTGTATTTGATACGAGTTCCTGAAAGTCATGATATCTGACTGGAATGCCTTTTGGTCTAGCAATATCATAAGATTGTTTTTGCTGTGTAGCGCCATTAATATCTGACTCAAAGAAAAAACCACCTTTAGGTATTTTGCGATTACATCTCTTTCCTATAAGTTCGTTTATTCTGTTTGGTTGAATACCTTGTCCAGGGCTCTTGATATCCACCATATTGCGTTCAATGATAGAGCCTAATTGTATCTCCATATTAGCGACTAGGCTTTTAGCTAAATTTTCACGATTTAATTTTTCACCTTGGCTGATAACTCGAGGCGTAAATTCTGGCCCCAGACTTTGTTCAACATTACGAATCTGACGTACCATTTCCCTAAATTCGTTAGGAAGCAAGCTTGCTTTATGATCTGCACCTTCGAGATTTACATCTAATGTAATATGTTTTTCTATAACCTTTGCGCCCATCGCAACTGCGGCGATAGGTACAGCTATTCCTCGTTCGTGTCCAGAGTAACCTACTAATTTATTAGATATCTGTCGAAGTCTTGCTAAATAGTTAAGGTTGACATCTTTAAACGGAGTGGGGTAAGTTGAGTTGCAATGTAAAAGAATGTAATTAGCTGACAAATTTTCTAAAAACGAAACTGCCTCTTTGATTTCATCTTCGTTAGCCATGCCAGTTGAACAGAAAAATGGTTTACCTGTTTTAGCAACAGCTTCAAGCAGTGCGAAATTCGTCAAATCAGCTGATGCCACTTTATAAGCCGACATGTTGTATTGCTCTAATTCCGCTAACGACTTTATATCCCATGGAGTACAAAGTGGTATAACATTATTTTTATGGCAGTAGTCAAATATATTCTTTAGTTCATCGCAATTAAGTTGATATTTCGCCAATAAATCGAGTGTATATTGGGTTGCTAAGTCCGAAGTATCGTCTGTGAAATTACCTCTATTTCGATAGAGACTTTCCATATGTCTCATTTGAAATTTCACACAGTCCGCGCCTGCTTCGACTGCGTAATCAACTAACTTTTTGGCTAATCGAATATCCCCTTGATGATTGTTTCCTATTTCGGCGATTATAAAACAAGGAGAAGTTTGAGATACCTCCTTGTTCTGTACGATAAACCCATCCTTCTTTTGAAATGCGAGTTTCACGAGTCGCCCTAGGCAATCTACTAAAGGGATACAATCGACTCCGTTAATAAATAGTTTCGCAATTTCTTCTTTGCTCGTATCGAGGGGTAAGAAGTTAACCTGCGTGTTCATTAGTGATTTTATTGGCACGTTTAAGTTGACGACTTCATTTTGTGTCAACCAGCGTCTGATGTCCCCGTCGGACACACTGCCGAGTAAAATGGCTTGTTCGGATACAATAAATAAAATACGAGATTTGTTATCGCTTATTTTTTTTAAGGCATCTATCGCCGAATCGTCAGAAAACGCTATATATTTCTGTATATCTTTCGTGACTATCATCGTTATCCGTTACTGGCCTTGGTTTCTTGGTTTGCGAATTTTTTATTTTGAAACTGATGTATTCTCTCGCATATTTCAAAATCGAGCGGCGAATCTATTTCGTAGCTTTCCTCCACGGGTGTTACATAGAGGCCTACGTTGCCCCCTAAACGATTCTTTACTTCTACAAGTGTTGAAATCTTAGTGATATAAAAGGACCCCGTTTCTACATATTGTGCGTCTTCTTTTCGAATATCTTGTCGTCTCGGACGCTTTAAGAAATCGTATGAAGCTTCAGGGTTTTGCAGGTCTCGCCAGAAAAAACGATGGCTGTTACTGACGGAAAGCATACTGTCATAACTTGACTCATTAAACACAGACAGTGCGTCGTCAATTCGTTCTGGTCCTCGAATTGGTGAGGTAGGTTGTAACAATAGAAAATTATCGTAGTTTGCATTGTTGAGTTTCAGATATTCACAAAAATGTAGCATTGCAGCTTCGGTTGGAGATTCGTCCGTCGAATACCGCGCGGGTCGAAGAAATGGAACTTTAGCGCCGTAGGATTCTGCAATACGTGCAATGTTTTCGCAGTCGGTGGATACGAAAACATCGTGTACTAAATTGGCATTGAGTGCTTGCTCGATACTCAAAGCGATAAGTGGTTTGCCAGAGAAATGTTTAACATTTTTTTCTGGTATGCCCTTTGATCCGGCTCGCGCAGGAATAAATGCTACTGTCTTTAAAGTCATATTTCTTTTAGTAATACACGGTCCATCCTTATCTTACGTTCTAGCAATTAAACTAGAACTTTATAATAAAAATAACCGTTCTATATTTCCCAAATCTAGTTTTACATCAGATAAAATTGCCTTTTCCTCTAGAACTATAGTTCATTAGAGACGCGCCTGTTCTATCAGGTGATGATTAGCGGCCTGTATAAATAGGGGAGATTAAAACCACTTAAATAACTAATGGGGATAAAAACTTATTAAATAAATTGCTATTAATTTTATAATGGAGGGAAAATATTGGCTTGGTTTATATTACTGGTATGACGAAATTGGCCTAGGCGGCCCGACTTAACACGATAAACTTGGTGGGAATATGTAAGATAAATTCGAATTTTATAAAGGTATTACCATTGCTCACTGCGTAGTAAGTTGGAGAGCCCAATAAATTTATGTTTATTGAGCCACCTTGTTGTTCAATAAACGATTTAACCGCATCCATACCAACTCCTCTACCTGATATCGAAGTGATTTTATCTTTTGTACTGGTGCCCGAAAGAAAAATTAGTTCTGCTATTTCATTGCAATCTATTTTTTGGTCTCCTTTCCATTTTCCAAGTTCCACGCCTTTGTTAAATAGTGTCGCAATAGCGAGACCTCTGCCGTCGTCCCCGATTCGAAGCGCATAGTGGCCTGAATCTTCTATCAGGCTTACCGATATCAGTCCGCGTTCCTTTTTGCCTGCGATTAAGCGCTCTTCTTCGGTTTCAATACCGTGATCAATGCTGTTTCTGAACAAATGCGTAAACACGTTTTGGAGCAAAGATTCGATTTGTTTATGCAAATGAACACCGTTATCGACAATGCGGGTCTCTGGAATAGCTTTACCGAGTTCCTTAGCAATTTCCGGTAGCGAGGCTATCGTGTCAGCTAATACGTCTTGTAGCGTAACTGAAATGCCCTTATCTAGAATCGTAGTTACAGTACTCGCGTATTCTGCTTCGATGTTCTCAGCGATTTGGCGAAGTGCAGAAATCTTATCTGAATCGAGCCAGAAACCGTTAGCATCACGCTCCGAAGAGTCTGATCGTCCTAGAACATTAAGGTAAACATGATTATAGTTTTCGAGTACGGCGTTGAGTTGTTCGAGATCGGACAATAATGCGCTTGTCTCGTATCGATAGGGCGCTTCGGTATCTTTTATTTGGCTGTAAATGGATTCAGCAGCATGGGCAGCATCACTGAGTGTTGAAAAACCAAAGGTTCTTGCGTTACCTTTGATAGTGTGCATATTACGGAATAGTTGCTCAACTGCACTTTTATCCAGTTTCTCACGTTTAATAATTGTGTAATTTTCTTCTATAAATTGTTTGGTTGTTTTAGCGAAGTTAAGGAATTTTTTTGCAGGAACGTTTAACAGTTGATGAATAATGTTAAGCTCGCGCATGGTCTCTTGCATTTCCGCTTCCATAGCCTTGAGCTTCGTTACATCGCGTACTGTAACCATTACCGTCTCGATTTCATCATCGACAATTATAGGATTCCACTCTAGCGTTAATATTTTTTTGTTGCCAGTAATCTCTTTTGTATATTCGCCGACGAGTAGATGCCTATTGAATTCGAAATTCATCGGGTCTTCTCCGACCATTGCATTAAGTGCTTCCTGAATTTGATTCAATAAGTCGCCACCCAAATCGGAGTTGCTAAACAGTAATTCGCAGGCATGTAGGCCACAGAGTTCGCTCGATTCAAAAATCTCTTCCAAGTGGGAGGAATATTCTTCTCCAATGCAACCATTTGCATCAATTGTAAATAAGCCCTGCTTCATATTGGTAAGCATGGCGTTGATTTGCGTATTTTTTTCGCGAAGGTTTCCAATTAATACGTTAAAGGCGCTGCTAGCATTGGCGAATTCGTCCTTACCGACGACAGGTACGAGATGATCGAGGTTTTTGGTCGTGGCGATGGTTTCGAAATTTCCGACAAGCGTCTGTAACGGACTTAAAATACTTCTTAAAATTAAAAATGCTAAAACTCCGAGTGAAGTTAACAGTAAGGTAAGAAAGATAAGTGTTTCCCGAACTGTTGTTTCGGCGTCGCTCAAACGTGTATTCGTTTTCTTGAGAATATAATCGCGAACCTTAGTATCGAAAGTACTCAATAGCTGCCAGTGTTTGAGAGTACGACTATACCAGTCATCAGAAGTAACATTGTATTCGAGCGGACCAAATCGCGCGATATTGGCAGCAAGGGCTTCGAAGTCTTGAGCAGATTTTAAGTCATTAAAAGTCTTGTTGAATGTTTTGCTAAGTTCTTCTGGCGCAAAACTGCTAAATTCGTTAAAAGATTCGTTCCATATGATCTTTGTATTAAAAAAACGCTTGCTTCTAGGAAAAGTCGTTTTTTCATATTGGATAATACGCAGTATTACTCCCATACCAAAGCTGTAATTGTCTTTTCCTCTAACGAAATTAAAATAAGCATTGCTAAGCAGAGACAACTCTTGATCAGCGGACGCTAAAAAAACTACTTCCTCTGATGATTCCATGATCCTTAAAATAATTTGAGTATAGGAACCGACTGCCGTCCCTCCTCCTTCCATATTATTTGTAACTTGGCGAATAGTATCACGTATTTTCTGGAGCTCTGTTAATTTATCCTCTATTTTTTCTATGCGTTTGTAAATACCGCGTGCTTCTTTTAGGTCATTTTCGTTCCTACTTACGTAGTCACGAAATTTAATTAGAACACGATCAGTTTTGAGGACACTCAGCTCAAATGGTTTGAGATACTGCGCCCCATTTTTGCCGCTGGTAATCGCCATTGCTGGGTTGCGTTCTTGTTGCAGAACGTCAATTAATTCGGATGATATACGCAGATAATTCATGACCACACGCAGGTTCTCCAGTCGAATGCGTGCTTCGTTTGCGTTGTTATAACGCTCGAATGCTAAACCTGTGATAGCCAGTATTGGTATGACTACCAAAATTAAAATACGTGTTCGGATTTTTGTGTTATACAGAAAATTCATGAATATATTTTTTTTAGTACGATACGTGCTTATAAACTGCTATAGGCACCTGCGAAATGCGCGAGATCGCGTATGACTAACATCTCTTTTAGAAGTATAGGAAGCTACAGTGTTGACGCTTAAATGAACTTGTGAAATTTACCTATATAGAGGTAGTTACCGATTATTGGTCCCTTTGATATATCGAATGACTGATCTAAAGAAGATTGCTTGAACTTAATTGCTTTTTTTAAAATTATTTTGTATTGGTCTTTATGAGCGTAACGATGCTACGAGATTCAGATTTTTAATGCCTTATCCCAATATGGCTCTCCGTTGAAAGTCTGCGCAAAAAAATCAATAAAGGCTCTCACCTTTGGCGCTAGCTGTCGTGAACTGGGATAAACGGCCCAAATTGCCGTTCCTGAGGCCAAGGGATAGTCTTTAAGCACATGCACTAATTCACCGCGTTGAAGAAATTCGTAGGCACTCCAGGTTGAGTTAATCGTAATGCCCAAGCCCTGCGCGCAAGCGTCCCTGACGGCTTCGCCGTTGTCGGTGCGAAATCTTCCCTTAGCATGTATTGTCTGGATACCATCGGGAGCTTCAAATTGCCAATTATCCAAACCATTTAAAATTAAACATTGATGAAGTTGCAATTCTTGTGGAGATTGTGGCTCGCCAAATTCAGCGATATAACTGGGTGCGGCGCAGAGAATCCGTTTGTCGGGAGCCAATTTTTTTGCAATTAAACTCGAGCTTCTTAATTCAGCATTGCGAATGGCAATATCAAAACCACCCTCTACTAAATCAACAATGCTATCGGAAAAACGACAGTCGATATTTAAGTTTGGATAGGCTTGCATAAAGCCCTTTATATTTGGCATCAGGTGCATACGGCCAAAGGATGCGGGTGCTGTGATACGCAAAGTTCCCGCTGGTGTACTATTCCCCATACCAACTGATGCTTCGGCAGCTGCGACACTCGACAGCACGTCTTCAGCATGCGGCAGAAACGCCTGCCCATCTTCTGTAAGCGACACGCGACGGGTAGTGCGGTGTACCAAACGCGTTCCCAATTCCTTTTCCAATTTATTGATATGTGCGCTGGCAACTGCAGGCGAAAGCCCAAGCTCATCGCCAGCTTGGCTGATGTTATTCAGATTGGCTATGCGAATAAACAAGCGCAAATGGTCAATATTCATATTATCAATAAAAAATATAAAGTGATTATATTTAAAACGCTATTATAAATTTTATTTGGTGTAATTATACTGCTTTCTAAGTATTTACGACAAAAAAACCTTTGGGAGAGACGTAATGAAAGCAATGACAATAAATAAGTTTGGTGGCATTGATGTTTTTGAAATGGCCGAATTACCAAAGCCACAGCCGAAACCTGGGCACGTTGTGGTTCGTGTAGCTGCAAGTAGCGTAAATCCCGTTGATTACAAGATTCGTGAGCTGGGGGAGGCATTACCGTTTTCGCCCTCGTTGCCTGCAGTTTTAGGAATGGATTTCGCTGGAACTGTCGAAGCCGTTGGCGAGGGCGTAAGTGAATATCAAGAGGGTGACCAAGTATACGGCTGCGCGGGAGGCCTTGGTGACCTACCTGGAAGCTTGGCGGAGTATATGCTTGCTGACAAAAACTTAATTGCTCACAAGCCGAACAATCTCAGTATGGCTGAGGCAGCGGCATTACCGCTGGTTTCGATAACAGCCTACGAAGGTTTAAAGCGCGCACATCTCACCGCCGAGAACAAAGTGCTAGTGCACGGAGGCTCTGGAGGGGTTGGTCATATCGCATTGCAGCTCGCAAAATATATGGGCGCTGAGGTTTACGCAACGGGCGGCGGTGAAAAGCAGTTAGCACTTATCGAAGAGCTGGGCGCAAAAGCCATAAACTATAAAACGGAAAGTGTTGCTGACTACGTTCAAAGTTACACAAGTGGTAAAGGTTTCGATGTTATTTATGATTCCGTTGGCGGGCAAAACTTACTTAATTCGATGGAAGCTGCTGCGCTTAATGGTGAAATTGCAACAACCGTTGCGATGGCTGAATTAGATTTAACCTTAGCTCATATTAAAGGCTTATCTCTCCATGTGGTTTTTATGCTTATTCCAATGATTCACAATATTGGACGCGAAGAACACTCTGCTATTTTAAAAAATATTGCAAAAATTGTTGAAGAGGGCGAATTAAAACCCGTGCTAACAGAGAAGCAATTTTCCCTAGAGCAAACTGCTCAGGCACATCAATATGCTGAGAGTGGTGAAGGAATGGGTAAAGTGGTTATAAATATTGCCAAGTAAAAGAATTTTTGTTGGATTTGGGTGCAGCGTTTGAAATAATATTTTAGGAGTAATAATGAAAAAAATTATCTTGTTAACCGGCGCTACAGATGGCATCGGTTTAGTCACTGCGGAAAAATTAGCAAATCTTGGTCATTCGTTGCTCATCCACGGTCGTAGTGCAGAGAAGCTAAAAACTGTGGAAGAAAAGCTTAGGGGTTTGAGCGCCGGAACCGTCAAGAGTTATCGCGCTGATTTATCAAATTTTAAAGAACTGGAAGCTTTTGCGCATGCTGTTTTGCAGTCTTATGAACATATTGATGTGATAATCAATAATGCTGGTATCTATAAGACTCAAACGCCAATAACGCAGGATAAATTGGATATCCGTTTTGTTGTCAACACCCTTGCGCCTTATTTTCTTACCAAGCAGTTATTGCCGTTACTGGGTAAGGCTAGTCGAGTTGTAAACTTATCATCCGCGGCACAGAGCCCAGTTGATTTAAGCGCGATATCAGGCAAGCATTTTATTGGCGATCCGTTTACGGTTTATGCCCAAAGTAAGTTAGCTATTACAATGTGGTCGCACTATCTGGCAAATAAATTAGCTGCTGACGGGCCTGCAGTAGTAGCTGTTAATCCAGGCTCTCTGTTAGCGAGTAAAATGGTAAAAGAAGGCTTTGGGGTTGCGGGTAAAGATATCAATATAGGCGCGGATATCTTAATGCGTGCAAGTTTAAGCGATGAGTTCTCCCACGCTTCAGGCCTTTATTTTGATAATGACATTGGCGATTTTTCATCGCCGCATCCCGACGGTTTGGACTTGAAAAAATGTGAGGCGTTGGTTGTTGCGATGGAAAAAATATTAGTTGAATTGGGTTCGGTCAACCTAAAGTAAAATTAAGATTTGCCAATTTGTTTTCGATTTTCTTCGTCTGGCCACGTGTTTACTATTTTCGGTGGCAAAAATATGGGTCTCGATTTAGGTCAGCATATTAATGGCAATGGCTGAAATCATAACGACGTACTCACAATGGTGATTCAGCCAATGGGTCTTCCGGACAGAAAATTCGGCCCAGAAAAATACAATAAAGGCCGCTTTGAAAGCGCCTTTCTTTAAGCGCTTCTCTGGTTACTTCGGTTAAGCATTTTTCTCTTCCCCCGTCATCCCTTGCTTGACAAGGGATCCAGCGATCTGAGCTATAAGTTCAGCCAATTCGGATTCGGCTTTTCTCTCAAAGCAACCTTTGATTTGCTCGTAGCTTTTTGGCGTTGCTTATTGTCACAAGTGACGTTTACAGTGATGGAAACTTCCCTGTAGAATGCTATATCTGTAAAGTATACTTTACAGATATAGGCGTTTATATCGCATTCGCCTAAGTGCAAGAACACGGAAAGTTTCCGTCTAATAATATTGTTAGGCACCAATGAAGAAATCAAATATGCATCGAGAAAGAAAACCAAACCGGTTAAAAGGTTATGATTACCGTCTTAGTCATCACTATTTTGTAACCA
>JANQJB010000147.1 GCA_028281865.1 Marinagarivorans sp. | reverse complement strand
AGGCTTGTGTTGCAAGCAATGTTGCAGTCACCTTTTTTCTTATATCGTTTAGAACAAACAAGCGAACCGACAAATGAATTTTTGGATGTTAATACACTCGCCAGTCGTTTAGCGTTTTTTCTCTGGCAATCGGGACCGGATAATGCGTTGCTAGAAAGGCTGGTGGAACAACCGATCGATGACGAATTTATTGAAACTATCGTTGACCAAATGATTGCCGATGAGCGTTTTAAACGCAGTCTTGCCGCATTTGTGACCGAGTGGTTGGCGTTATACAAATTGGAAACGCGTGAGCGAGATACCAACCTTTATCCTGAATATACTCCACAATTAATTAATAGCATGCGGGAGGAAACGTTAAATTTTTTCGAGCGCTTATTAATTACAGAGCGCGCACCGTTTTTATCGGTTTATACCGACCAACGTAGTGTTATCAATAAAAGTTTAGCGGATCTCTATCAGGTGAATAATTCGGGTTCAATCGATTGGACTAACAACCGACAACGCGTTGGTTTTTTAACGCAGGCCTCCGTATTAACGGTTCACGCAACGGCGGATCATACAAGCATTGTCGATCGCGGTCTGTTCGTCTTGAGCGATCTTCTTTGTCAACCGACGCCAAGTTTACCCTCAGGTACATTAGCGACTGAAATTGCCGACGCATTTGCATCGATCGACCCGACTTTACCGCAGCGAACGCGTTTCGAAAAACATAGGGAAACGCCAGGATGCGAGAACTGTCATCTGAGTTTTGATGGTTTTGGTTATGCGTTTGAAGCTTATAGCGCTGTCGGGCGTTTTTTGGAAAAAGACGCTCACGATAATCCGATAGCATTAAACGGGGAAGTAAAAGTGGATGATCAATTTGTTGCATTTGATGATGTCACCGATTTCGCCACTATATTATCAAGCAGTGAATGGGCAGAGCGTTGTATTGTTGAAAAAAACTTGGCTTTTGCTTATGGGCGTTCTTTGGATGAACCGGATAAAAAAATGGTCGATGAATTACTCCTCGACTTTAGTAAGGATGGAAACTACTTGGCGTTGATTAAAAATATTGCTCTTTCAGAACCGTTTCTTAAAAGAGTAGCGCAATAGAAGCGGCAGATAATATTGAGAGGTATCGTGTATGCGATTAGTTTACGGAAAAGCACGTGAAAAACTTTCTCGGCGTCGTTTTTTATACGGTGCGGGAAAGGCAATTGCGTTACCACTCTTACACAGTGCAGCAGGAATATCCGGTGCGGCTGCAAATACGCAAGCGCCCGAGCGTTTTATCGGTTTTTTTGTAGCACAAGGCTTGCCGGAAGAAGTGACGATCAATGGGCTGGATTTTCACGAACACAATGTCGAGCCTTTTGCAGCGTTAAAGCCTTTTGCAGAAAAGCTCTCGATGGTGCGCGGTGTTGATGTCCTAACCGAGGGACCGGGCAAAACTGAGCACACTGTCGGATGTAGCTCATTTTTATGCGGCGCGGACTACGAAAGTGTCGAAAGTAAAGGTTCCGTTACTTTAGATTGGAAAATAAAAACCGCGCTCGGTCACGATACGATATTGCCCACATTAAATACGGGAATTTGGGGTGCTGATGACGCGGAAGAGCGTGCGCGTATTGTTCATTCTTGGCGCGGAGTAAAGCAACCAAACGAACCGATTCCCGATACGCTGCAATTATTTGAATATTTGTTTGGCACTGCGCCGGGAGATGGGTCTCCACTAAAACAAATTAAATATCGCCGAAGTGTATTAGACCTTGTTGTCGAAGATTATAAAAAGGTTGTCAGTGAGTCATCGGGCTTTAGCAGCGATGTTAAAAACCTGATCAGTGGGCACCTGGAAACCGTGCGCGAATTAGAATTGCGTATTGCGGCGCAAGCGGAGCAGCAGCAAAACTGTGTGCCTCCGGAAAAGCCCGAGAGTATTTCCGGAAACGGACGTTTTCCTCCCAATACGAGTAACTGGCCAAGGATTTGGGATATTGTTGCTGATTTGTCCGTATTGGCCTATCGCTGTGATTTGGTCCGCACCGGCACGATGATGGTCGACAGTGGTGGTGATGCATGGTCGTATAACAGTGTTCATGGCTTTACCGGTGATGTGCACGGAACTATGCATGCCTGGCGCGGTGAGCGCGACTATAAGATTGCCTTGGATATATGGCGCTGGTTCTACGCAAAAGTCGGCGATTTTTTAGGGCGTTTAGACGCTCCTGATTATACTGACGCCGATGGTGGGACTTTATTGGATAACACCACTGTGCTTGTCGGTACTGAGTTAGGCGACCCCGTACATAAACTTGAAAACCTCACTTATTTTATTGCCGGTGCGAAGAAACGCTTTAAGCCCGGAGTACACACCTTGACCGATGTCACCGATGTCGACCTATACAATACCGTGCTGGCAAGTTTTGGTATTGATGAGCAGATTGGATCGCAGAAGAACGCGACAGGCTTGCTGACAAGTATTCTTAGCTAAACTTCCAAAACACAAAAGTTGTCTAATCACGGATTTTAGGGGAACAAATGCATTGCTGTTCCATAAACTCTGAGAGGCATGGGTTGGGGCTTGTTTTCAAGACCGTCGCGCGCGGGATGACCGCCATGGAAGGTGGAAATACTGAAAGTGCAACGGTCCGGCGTTCCGGGAGCACTCTTTCGGTGATCGCGCGATCGAGCCCCCAGGGTGGGTTAAGGGGGGACGCCTAGTCCGTGTCTTGAAAACAAGCCCCAATTCATGTCTCGGTGGTGACTCATGGAATTGAAGATGAGTAATATTCATCGTTACACTTAAAAATACAAATTACTCTATGGGATAGCAGGGGCACAAATACGTTGGTTTTTTTCCTTCCGTTGATACAATAGCGCTCTTCAGCTAATCGCACGCTCATCCGTTTATATATCGTGTGCGTATCGCATTTATTTGAATGTACCTGTTTCAAAGCAAATTCTATCAATAAAAATGGTTCGGTTTAAAAATACATCTGCAAGCTACGGCTTAATTTCCGTTCTATTCCACTGGCTGAGTGCATTAATCGTATTGGCGTTATTTCCATTGGGGCTTTGGATGGTCAGTTTGGATTACTATCATCCGTGGTATCAAACTGGACCAGATTTACATCGAAGTTTTGGCGTTGTTTTAATCGCATTAACAATTATGCGCTTGATTTGGTTATTTTATAGTGCCAAGCCAAGTTCATTAAACACGAATAAAAAATGGCAGGCTATTCTCGCAAAATTAATACATTATTTACTCTATTTATTTATTTTTATCATGTTTGTCAGTGGGTATTTGATTACCACCGCCAAAGGTGATTCGGTTTACGTTTTTGAGCTATTTGAATTACCTGCGTTATCGGACTCGTTATCGGAGTACGAAACGATATTTGCCAAGGTTCATTTATGGCTTGCTTATATTTTAATGGCTGCTGTCAGTTTGCATATTGCAGCTGCATTAAAACATCACTTTATCAATCGTGACAAAACGCTGGTTCGAATGTTTGGCGTAAAATAAATTGATGAGAATGTAATAGTTAAACTTGCGCTATTTTCTGGGTGCTAATTTTTATTAAAACAAAAGGTGAGAGCATGTCTATTCGCAAAATATTGACTCGGTTTATTGTATTGTTGCTTGTTTCCAGTTCCATGTTTGTTTCGTCGGGCAGTTTTGCGGATGAATATATTATCGATACGCGTGGGGCTCATGCATTCATTCAGTTCAGAGTAAAGCATCTCGGTTACAGCTGGCTTTATGGTCGTTTTAACAAATTCACTGGTGAGTTTAAATTTGACGAGAAAAACCCTGAAAAAAGTAAGATTGAAGTCGATATTGATGTCGCCAGTATCGACTCAAATCACGCTGAACGCGATAAACATTTGCGCGGTAAAAAGTTTTTAAATACCGACAAATTTCCGAAAGCAAAATTTGTCAGCACGGCGTATAAAATAACGGGTAAAAAAACTGCAATACTTACTGGGGATTTAACTTTGCACGGCGTCACAAAACAAATCGATATTGACGTCGAACATATTGGTGGTGGTAACGATCCTTGGGGAGGTTATCGCAACGGTTTTGAAGGGCGCACTAAAATTCTTGCTGCAGATTTTGGAATGGATTTGGCGAAACGATTGGGACCGGCTTCCGCCGAGGTTGAATTATTTTTAACCGTTGAAGGTATACGTAAAAAAAATCTACGTGCGAAAAAATAAAGCAATATTATGCGCGGTAAACTTCTGCTAACTACTTAAAATATAGAATACGGTATGGCATCGCGTTATACCGTTATTTTATTGCTTTCTCTCTAATAGATTCTTTCCGTCTATTCAAGCTATTTGCGAACTGATCTACAAAAAAATATCTGAATTTAGTGCTTTAATACTTTAGTGGCAGCGCGGTATTGGGGTGTCAACTTTTGTGTGATAAATTGTGTTTTCGTAGGTGACATAATTTAAGAGTTGTTTTTACAAAAGTGTGATCGAATTCCATGCGTATAGGTGATTTAATCGAAAATTTTCGTGTTTTTAGTAGCAGATTAAATTAACCTAGTTTGCGTGTTTAACTCCAGGGCAAACAGCCCGCCGGATCGAATTTTATTCCAGATGCCAACAGACAGTTATTCAGTTCTTTGTATGAGTAATGGCAATGCGATTGCTCAGCTACGGATAATCCGAAAAGCAGAGGCAAAGCGATGTTAACAAAAGTCGTGTTAAAAGTTGTTCAGTTTGGCACCCTGGCTGTTCTCGCATTTTTGACCGCTTGCGGTGGTGCACCCGACGATGGTGAAGGCACTGGTGATGGCGGTTCTTCCGGTAATACCAATAACCCCCCAGAAAAATCGAGCCTCATCTATCACTACTCGTTTGACGAGGAACAAGGTTCCGAAACGTCAGAAGCTCAAGGCAATGCCTCGAATGGGCAATTGAATAATGCATTTTGGGCTTCCGGGAAAAATGGCGGGGGTGTTGAAATACAAGGCAACATGTCACGGGTGCTGCTCGGTAACCTGGACGTTGATTCGGAAGAAATATCGATTACTGCATGGATTAACCCAGATTCCTTCTCGATCCACGATGCTCGCATAATCTCAAAAACTACCGGAACCGATGAGGATATGCATGTTTGGATGCTTGGCACTTACCGTGTTGACGGTGGTCATGGCATCCGCTTTAGGCTGCGCACGGACCTCGTCGATACGAAGAGCCTGGTTGCCAGCTCAGGTCCGCTTACCACAGGAAAATGGCAACATGTGGCTGCTACATATGACGGCACAATGATGCGTGTCTTCATTGATGGTAACGAGGTGGGGTCGCTGGACTCCGCTATTGGTAGGGTGGCGATGGACGAGAGTGTTGAAGTTTCGATCGGCAATAACCCCATGGGCGGAAAAAGCTTCGACGGTAAAATTGATGACGTTCGGGTTTATTCAGTCGCTCTCTCCGAGCAGCAGATAGATGAAGAAATAAACGATATGCTTGAAGCGCCCACGGAACCCGGCAGCGGGGAGGGTGGCTCGAACAATGGGACGGGCAATGGCGGTTCCAACAACGGTAGCGGAGGCGCAAATAACGGTGGCGGCGGCAATAACCAAACAGAAGATCCTCCTCCGGAAGAGATTGTCCCGATTGAGAAAACACCGTTCACTGCGAAGTATGCTTGTGGCTCACCCGAATCGCGCGGCTCTGCTGAGCGACACTCGCGCCGCTTAACTGGCCCAGAGCTTATCAATACCTTAACTGGCCTGTTTGGCGATAGCTTGATGGCTCAGGTGCAGGTAGAGCTCGAATTAATTCCGACCGAGGTGCACGGTTTCGAGTCCGAAAATTTCAGCCCATCTTTGACGTCTTCGCATATTGGTGCCGTTAACACGCTTGCCGGTAAGCTGTCTTCGGCTGCCGTCGCAGACCAGAGTTTTATTACTCGCTTCACCAGCTGTAATGCGCTGACCTCGAGCGCCTGCGTCGAAGAGTTAGTTGAAAATTTTGGTTCACGCGCGCTGCGCCGGGTGCTTAGCAATGCAGAAGTTCAGCGTTATGTGAACGCCTTTAACAGTGACGCGGATATTAGTGCAGATACGATAATCCATGCGATATTGCTCGATGCAGAATTTAATATGCTGGTTGAGCAAGGTACTTTGGATGGCGACCGCTATCGGCTAAACGCTTTCGAGGTAGCTTCACGCATCAGTTATCGCACGATTGCCAACATGCCCGATGATCAACTTTGGTCTGCGGCTGTGCTGGGACAATTGAACACGCTTGCGCAAGTGCAAAGCCATGTGTCCCGTTTGATGGCCACAGATGCGGGTAAGGAAAATGTGCGCAAATTTTTCCGTAACTGGCTGGAAATCGAGTCCGAAGCTGATGTGAGTGTCTCGAACGCCTACAGTGATGGCATAGATGTAAATGCTCTTTACGAAGCCGCAGTAAACGACTTCGATCGCTTCGTTGATTACATCGTGTGGGATACCGGCGGAAATATTGGCGACATGTTTGTTAGCCCCAAAGTGTTCCCGTCCACCCAGCAACTAGCAGCGATAGTTGGAACGAGTGTTTCAAGCCAGGCGGTCGACTCCACCAAAGGCCACAAAGGTTTGCTATTGCGTCCGGCGACGTTGATTGGCGGCAGTAACCATACGGATATCATCCATCGCGGCGTAATGGTGCGGCGCAAAGTTCTGTGCGACCTATTGCCAACACCGAGCCTCGATATCATCAATGCCCGCGACGATACCGCAGATGCCTCATCGGTTGATCATGAATTCAACCCCAACCGCGATGTTGTGAAAAACCTAACCCGTTCATCCGTGTGTATGACGTGTCACGCGCTGATTAACCCGATTGGGTTTGCAATGGAAGATTTTGATTCGTTAGGCCGCTGGCAGACCTCAGAGACGGTTTATGACAGCGATGATCAAATTGTTACAACGCATAACATTGATTCCGTTGCCTATTACCCGCTTATTGAGACCGGCGGTACTAATGCGCTCAATGGCTCAGAAGATTTAGCCCTCGCGCTTAGTTATAGTTCTAAACTTAAATCATGTTTTGCGACGCAACTGTTTCACTACCAGCATTTACGGCATGTTGAGAACGATGATAAATGTGCGCTGAGTGAGCGTGAAGATTTGATTGCAGGAGTTGGTGAAGACCAAATGGGTAGTGTTCTCGATGCATTGATATTGAATATCGCAAACGAAGATATTTTTTGGAGAGGGAACTGATATGGCGATTAAAACGATTTCTCGACGACATTTCTTAATGGGCCTCGGCGGAAGCTTTGTGCCGATTCCTTTCTTGTCATCGCTTTCCAATAAGGCCGAGGCGCAAACAGATCCGCAGCTGCGCTTTGTTTCCCTGCGAACGATTTACGGTCAATTGCCACAGCTCTACTATCCTGAACAGCGGCCGACCCAGCAAATTGATGAACATGTTTATTTCCGTGAACTTGCGGTAAACGAAAAAATATCACCTATTATTGGTGACGCGTTTAGGCCGGTTGCGCATAAGTTAAGTTTACTGCGTGGTATCGATGAGTCCTACGGAACTCACAACCACACCACGATGCTTGCGCCGGGTAAACACGGTGGAGAAAACGATCCCAACCCGGAGACCAGCACGTCGATGGATGAGTTGGTCGCGCGTTCGTCACTCTACGATGTTGCCCCACCTTTTAGAAGTATTCGAGTAGCGCCGCATCTCAAAACGTTTGATTACTCTTGGTACAAAGGCGAACGTCAACCCTACGATCGCAATATGCCAGCACTTTTTGACAAAATGGCCAAGTTTGCGGTCAATGACAATCCGGGCGAGGTTAACCCCGAAATTGTAAAAGCGCTTAAAGCTGTCGACCTGGCGAAACCCAGTTACGATTCCTTGCGCTCGAGCAATAAAATGAGCAATGACGATAAAAATCGCCTGAACGACTATCTCGACATGCTCACCGACCTTGAAACTAAGCTCGACGGCATAAAGAATTTGGCTGCGTGTTCAATGCCGGAGATTAATGATTCGGACAAAAGTGCTGAATTTGATGCGGCGAATGACTTGGTTGTCGCAGCCTTGGCCTGCGATATGACGCGCGTCGCGTCATTTTCGATGGCTACCTGGGGTTCTGTATCCGGTGAACGAGCCAGCGACTTTCACGGTGAATCGCATTGGATTTATGGAAAGGACGAGGCTCGCCGCATTATAGGCCCGCGCGGACCCGAATATTTGGTCGAGAATAAAGGCTCTAACGACGAGAACGAATTGCAGCGCTTTTATTCTTGGCCAGCAAATAAGGTTGCCTCACTGATGACTAAAATGGACCAAGTCGTCGAGTCAAACGGCAAGACCTTGCTCGACAATAGCATTGTTTACTGGGGTAACGAACTGTCCGGCGGCTTTGCTCATTCAGGCATTTCGCAACCGATTGTTGTGGCGGGAACTGCTCACGGTAAGTTCAAACCTGGCTACTGGGATTTTACCCACAACCCATTTCTATTTTACGCCAACCGCCTCGACACCATGTTGCCAGCGGGTTCGGTTGCCTATAACAACTTCCTTGTAACATTAATGCACGCGCTTGGCTTGCAAGAATCAGAGTGGGAGAGCGTTGATGGCGGCGCAGGTTTTGGCGGATTTAAAATCGGCCAATATAATTTTCAAGGTAAAAATAGCAACGGCAACACAGTGAAAATGAAAGGCGACCAACTTTATGCAGCGTTTATAAAAGACGATGCGGCTAAGCGCCGGACTATTCCTTATTGGTATGTTGGTTAGGGTTAAGCTTTAAAGTTAAATAGTTAAATAAACCAAAAGGGCCTAGGTGAAAATCTAGGCCCTTTTTGTGTTTAGGGGGTTAATAAACCTGTTATACAGATAATGGGTAAATTAACTTTTGATTTTCTAGACAGAAAATGTGCAGTGTTCTCGGCTTCCGACTCTTGACGAAATCTAGCTTCAAAGACAACGGGTTTTTTATAACTTCCTTTATAAAAAGCTAAGCGCATTAAGGACCAGAGCCTGTGTTTGAGCGCTGACATGTCTCTCTAGAACCAAATAGTTCAAAAGGCCTCAACCTCGGCGTCTCCGAGTTCAGTTGGGAGTCGCTTGCCATGATATACAATATAACGCCGAGCATACCTGTATGAAGTGACTGGATTAAGAAAAGGTGAGGCTTCCATCTTCAAAAAACTCCTTGTAGAATAAGGGGAATTAGGCTTTGTCTATACTGGTTAAATATACAGTTTATTATTTCATCCGCCTAAGTGCAAGAACACGGATTCTTTCCGTCTAATAATATTGTTAAGTCTTCCAGGAATATTGCTCATGGAAAAACTATTCGAAAATCTTTCTGAAGAAGATTTGTCAATCGTCAAGCTAATGGCAAAGTTGATTACTCGCTTACCTGAAGAGGATGATTTTGATCTTATTACTCTCAAAGGCCATTTGATTGTAGAACAAGAACTTGTCGAGTTATTATCAAGGATAGTTAAACTTCCTTTGGCAGTTGACGATGCACGACTTTCATTTTATCAGCTTTCCAAGCTAGCAAAGGCACATACATTTACAGATGAAGGGGCATGGATCTGGAAAGCCCTAGAGAAGCTGAATAAGGTCCGAAATTTATATGCTCATAACTTAGAGCCTGATGAAGCTACTGGTCATATTGAAGATTTTATCGCCATAGTTGAGAGTTGGATTGGAGAGCAACACGAAGGTTTTGCTGAAAGATACAGAAAGGCGATCAGTCATCTAGCAGCAAACATTAGGCACTATGCAAACCAGACTTAACAAGCAAATTTACTGCGTGCGCAAAAAGCGCGCACCGGACAGCCTACACTATGCTTCGCGTCGTTTCGGCTGCCGTTAATTTGAGAGTTAGGCACCAATGAAGAAATCAAATATGCATCGAGAAAGAAAACCAAACCGGTTAAAAGGTTATGATTACCGTCTTAGTCATCACTATTTTGTAACCA